>NZ_JBEYIL010000022.1:0-185318 GCF_040635845.1 Streptomyces sp. NPDC006872 | reverse complement strand
GTCAGCCTCGAAGAGCTCACCAACCACATGGCCGGCGGCACCGAACTCGCCGCCCTCAAGCACGAGTTGGCCCAGGTCCGAGGCGTCGACGTCGAAGAGCTCCCGGAGGAGAAGGACCTCACCGCTCCCGTGGCGACCCCCGCAGAGGGGAAGTCCTGACATGACGAACGCGCTCGACCGCATCCGCGTCGGCTCGGCCCCCGACTCCTGGGGCGTGTGGTTCCCCGACGATCCCGGACAGGTGCCCTGGGAACGCTTCCTGGACGAGGTCGCCGAGGCCGGCTACTCCTGGATCGAGCTCGGCCCCTACGGCTATCTGCCGACCGACCCGGCCCGGCTCACCGACGAGGCGGCCAAGCGCAGCCTGAAGGTGTCCGCGGGCACGGTCTTCACGGGGCTGCACCACGGCCCGTCGGTCTGGGAGCCCACCTGGGCGCATGTGAGCCAAGTGGCCGCGCTCACCCAGGCGATGGGCGCGAAGCACCTCGTCGTCATCCCGTCCTTCTGGCGGGACGACAAGACGGCCGAGATCCTCGAGCCGCCGGAGCTGACGGGCGAGCAGTGGGCGCACCTCACCAAGGGCATGGAGCGCCTCGGTCACGAGGTGAAGGAGACGTACGGCCTGGACCTCGTCGTCCATCCGCACGCCGACACCCACATCGACACCGAGGACCACGTCGAGCGCTTCCTGGACTCCACCGACACCGAACTGGTCAACCTCTGCCTGGACACCGGTCATTACGCCTACTGCGGCGGCGACAGCGTCCAGCTGATCGAGACCTACGGCGAACGCATCGGCTATCTCCACCTCAAGCAGGTCGACCCGGGGATCCTCGCCGAGGTCGTGCGTGACGGGGTGCCGTTCGGCCCCGCCGTGCAGCGCGGAGTGATGTGCGAACCGCCGTCCGGAGTGCCGGAGTTGGAGCCGGTGCTGGTCGCGGCGCAGCGCCTGGGCGTCGAGTTGTTCGCGATCGTCGAGCAGGACATGTACCCGTGCGAGCCGGACCGGCCGCTGCCCATCGCGGTGCGGACCCGGAAGTTCCTGCGGTCCTGCGGGGCCTGACGCGCGGAGCGTGTCATCGGGCGTTCGTCACCGGGCGCGTCGCGCCGTCGTCGAGAGGCGACGGCGCGCCCTCGCTCGTATGGGGGGGGTTGATGGGCCGCATGCGGCGCGTGCCCCCTGGTGCGGCTGTGGCCTGCGGCGCAAACCTCCTCGAGCGGGGAGCAAGCCCATGAGACACCCGTACCTCCGACTGCGCAGAGGGGTAGTCGTCGCCATCGCGGTAGTAGCGCTGGCCGTCCCGGCCGCGGGCGGGACCGCGACGGCACTGCCGTCCTCGGCCGCCGGCGTCGCCACCGTCACCGAACCGCCCTCGCCGTCCTCCTCCGGGGACGGCGTCGTGGAACTCACCCCCGCCGTGCAGCAGCAGGTCGACGACGCCGTCCAGCGGGTCATGAAGCAGGCGAAGGTCCCCGGCGTCAGCGTGGGCATCTGGACGCCCGACAAGGGCCGGTACCTGAAGTCCTTCGGCGTCGCCGACAAGAGCACCGGTCGCGCGATGAACCCGGATCTGTTCATGCGGATCGGCAGCGAGACCAAGACCTTCACCGTCACGGGCCTCCTCCAGCTGGTCGACGAGGGCAAGGTCGGCCTCGACGACACCATCGACGAGTACGTCGACGACGTGCCGAACGGGGACAAGATCACCCTGCGGCAGCCGGCCGGCATGCGCAGCGGGCTGTTCAACTACTCGGCGGACGAGGACTTCTTCAAGGCGCTGACGTCCGACCCGCAGCGGCCGTTCACCCCGCAGCAGCTGCTCGACTACTCCTTCAAGCACCCCGTGCTGTTCCAGCCGGGTGCGCAGTTCTACTACTGCAACACCAACCTGATCCTGCTCGGCCTGGTCATCGAGAAGATGAGCGGCCAGCAGCTCCACACTTACGTCCAGGAGCACATCCTGGACCCCGTGGGGCTGAAGGACACCGTCTTCCCGACCGGCAACGAGTTCCCGACCCCGCACTCCCAGGGCTACACGAACCAGACCGCGACCGGGAAGGTCGAGGACTCGGCCGACTGGAACCCCTCCTGGGGCTGGGCGGCCGGCGCGATGATCTCCACACTGGAGGACCTGCGGATCTGGGCGCGCACCGTGGCCACGGGCGTGCTGCCCGACGGCGACCGGATGATCAGCCCCGCCACCCAGCAGCAGCGGCTGATCACACCGCCCACCACGATCCCGGGCGCCGGATACGGTCTCGGCATCTTCAACGTGCAGGGCTGGATCGGCCACAACGGCTCGCTGCCCGGCTACGAGTCGCTGACGATCTATCTGCCGTCCGCGCGGACGACCCTCGTCGTCGTGCTGAACACCGACATCGACTACAAGAACGAGGAGCCCAGCACCCTGTTCGGCGACGCGATCACGACGATCGTCTCCCCGGACCACATCTTCAACCTGCCGGCGGAACCGGCGGCGAGGTGAGGACGTTCAAGAGAAGAGAAGGTGTGCGGAGCAGTGGACGGGGAGCGTGAGATGCAGGAAGAAGAGCAGGAGCAGGCCGGCGCCGCGGCGGCCGAGCGCAGGGCCCGGTTCGGGGCGTTGCCCGAGCGGGTGCGCATCGAGGACACGGTGGAGGAGCGGCCCGCCGCCCCGAGAGACCCGGCGCGCGACGCCTACGACCCGAACGAGTTCGTGGTGCGCTACGGGCTGTGAAGTCGAGAGCGGGCGGCCGGGGATCCTCCGGTGAGGCCCCGGTCGCCCTCCCGTGGGCTCAGGAGGCCCGCACCTCCGCGATCGTCACCGGCCGGTGCTCGTGCAGGGACAGCGTGCACGCGTCCGCGATCCAGCCCGCCTCCAGGGCGTCCTCGACCGTGCAGGGCGAGGTGCGGGTGCCGGCCACGACCTCGGTGAACGCGGTGAGTTCGGCGCGGTAGGCGGCCGTGAAGCGGTCCATGAAGAAGTCGTGCGGGGTACCCGCGGGGAAGGTGACGCCGGGCTCCACCGAGCGCAGCGGCAGCTTGTCCTCCAGGCCCACGGCGATCGAGTCCGTGAAGCCGTGGATCTCCATCCGGACGTCGTAACCGCGCGCGTTGTGGCGGGAGTTGGAGACCACCGCGATCGTGCCGTCGTCGAGGGTCAGGATCGCGCCGGTGGTGTCGGCGTCGCCCGCCTCCTTGATGTACTCGGCGCCCCGGTTGCCGCCGACCGCGTACACCTCGGTCACCTCGCGGCCCGTCACCCAGCGGATGATGTCGAAGTCGTGCACGGAACAGTCCCGGAAGATGCCCCCGGAGGCGGCGATGTACGCGGCCGGCGGCGGGGCCGGGTCCAGCGTGGTCGAGCGGACGGTGTGCAGCTTGCCCAGCTCGCCCGCCTGCACGGCTGCCCGCGCGGCGACGAAGCCCGCGTCGAAGCGGCGGTTGTAGCCGATCTGGATGGGCACTCCGCTGCCCTGGACGGCCTTGAGGACCTCGACGCCCTCGGCCATCGTCTTGGCGACGGGCTTCTCGCAGAAGACGGGGATGCCGGCCTCGACACCGGCCAGGATCAGCGCGGGGTGGGCGTCGGTCGCGGCGGCGACGACGATGCCGTCCACGCCGGCGGCCAGCAGGGCCTCGGGCGAGTCGACGACCTCGGCCCCGAACCGCTCGGCGGCGGCCTTGGCCGCCTCCGCGAACGGGTCGGTCACGACGAGCGACTCGACGACGTCGAGTCCGGAGAGGGTCTCGGCGTGGAAGGCGCCGATGCGGCCGAGGCCGAGGATTCCGATGCGCATGCGCTCCGCTGCTTTCCTGTGTGTTGTGGTTGCTGTCTGTTGCCGGGGCTTCGCCCCGGACCCCGTCGCCCTTCGGGCTCGTCCTCAATCGCCGGACGGGCTTGAAAGAAGACCTCGTCCTCAATCGCCGGACGGGCTCAAGAGAAGACTTCGCTCTCACTCGCCGGACGGGCTCGAAAGAAGACTTCGCTCTCAATCGCCGGACGGGCTCAAATTGTCGGACGGGCTCGAAGGAAGACCGTTCAGTCCAGGCCGCCCAGGACGTTCTGGTCCCAGTCGATCACTGATCCTGTGACCACGCCCGACCGGTCGGACAGGAGGAAGACCACGAAGTCGGCGATCTCGTCCGGCTGGCCGAGCTTGCCCATGGGCAGTTTCGCGGCGGCCTGCTCGCGCCAGTCGTCGCCGGCGCCGTGGAACGCCTTCTGCGTCGCGTCCTCGCCCTCGGTGGCCGTCCAGCCGATGTTGAGACCGTTGATCCGGACCCGGTCGAAGCGGTGGGCGTGCGCCGCGTTGCGGGTCAGGCCGATCAGGCCCGCCTTGGCGGCGACGTACGGCGCCAGGAACGGCTGGCCGCCGTGCGCCGAGGAGGTGATGATGTTGACGATCGTGCCGGGCGTCTCACGGGCCAGCATGTCGGCGACCGCCGCCTGCATGGCGAAGAACGGCGCCTTGAGGTTGATCGCGATGTGCTGGTCGAACAGCTCCGGGGTGGTGTCCAGGAGCGTGCCCCGGGAGGTCAGCCCCGCCGAGTTGACCAGGCAGTCGACCCGGCCGTACGCGGCCACGGTCTCGGTCACCGCCGCCTTCGTCTGCGCGGCGTCCGTCAGGTCGGCCCGGACGAACAGCGCCGTGCCGCCGTCGGCGGTCAGCTCCTTCACCAGAGCCTCGCCCGGCTCCGGCCGCCGCCCGGTGACGGCTACGCGGGCGCCCTCGCGCACCGCGGCCCGCGCGATGGCCGCGCCGACCCCCTGGCTGCCGCCGTTGACGAGGACGACCTTGTCGTCGAGAAGTCCCATGTGGAAGATCCTTTCAGCTGATGCGCCGCTCGGCGCCGGCCCGCAGTTCGTCCCGGAGCGCCTGCGGGGTCCACTGCTCGTGCAGCGCCCGCCGTACGACGTCCGCCTGCGAGGGCGGGGCCAGGCCGTCCACCGGCGGGTCGCTGTCGAGGTTGGTGGGGAAGGGGTAGCCCTCGGCGCTCGCGGCGACGACCCGCTCCAGCCACTCCTCGCCCACGCCCTCCGCCCGGCGCTTCAGCAGCACGGGGAAGACCGCGTTCGCCACCGCCTCCCGGTCCACGGTCTCCATCGCGCGCCCGAAGGCCGAGGACACCTGGAGCAGGTTGGCCGCCCGGCGTACGTCGGTCGTGCGGTTGGCGCCCGCGGCGTGGAAGACGGCCGGGTTGAAGAAGGCCGCGTCGCCCTTGGCGAGCGGCAGCTGGACGTGGTGCTCGTCGAAGTACGCCTGGAACTCGGGCAGTCGCCACGCCAGATAGCCCGGCTCGTAGGTCTGCGAGTACGGCAGGTACAGCGTGGGGCCCGACTCCACCGGCATGTCGCAGTGCGCGACCGCGCCCTGGAGCGTGAGCACGGGGGAGAGGCGGTGCACATGCGCCGGATAGGCGGCGGCCGCCTCGTTCGAGAGGAAGCCGAGGTGGTAGTCGCGGTGTGCGCTCTGCGCCGCGCCACCCGGGTTGACCACGTTGACCTGCGAGGTCACCTGGTAGCCGGGTCCCAGCCAGGCCCGCGAGATCAGCGCGAGGATGTCGTTGGCGTAGTAGTCGGCGAACGCCTCCGGGTCGTACAGGGCGGCCTTCTCCGGGGCGTTCCAGACACGGTCGTTCGCGCCGGGCTTCGCGAAGTGGTCGCCAGCGGTCGCACCCGAGGCGTGCTGCTCGGCGATCAGCGCGTCGAAGGCGGCGGTGAGCCGGTCGACGACCGCAGGGTCGGGGAAGGCGCCCCGGAAGACGACGATCCCGGGACCGTCGGCCAGGGCCCGCACCAGCTCGGCGCGCAGCTCACGGCTCGTCCCGGCGGCAGCGGTGCGCAGGCGCCCGCTGTCGTAGACGAGGACGTTTCCCTCCACCGTCGTGGCGTGTGGGAAGTCGGCGAGGTCGGTCGTGCGCTCGACGAGCGAGCGGAACACGTCGAGATCGCAGTCCTGCTCGGTCAGCCAGGCGTGACCGTGCACGGAGGTGAAGGACATCGGCGTCCCTTCGATGACAATGGCGGCTCAGCCCTGCCATTCTTGTCATTACAAACCCGTCGAACAACCGGCAGAGGGCCGTCAAAAACCCCTCAAAGACCTCCGAGGAGCCTGCCGTGGGCCATCCCTTCCCCCTCCGTGAGATCGCACGTCAGGCCGGTCTGAGCGAGGCCACCGTCGACCGGGTGCTCAACGGCAGGGGAGGGGTGCGCGAGTCCACCGCGCAGGAGGTGCGGCGGGCCATCGCCGATCTGGACCGCCAGCGCACCCAGGTCAGACTCGTCGGCCGCACCTTCATGATCGACATAGTGATGCAGGCGCCGGAACGGTTCACCACCGCCGTCCGGTCCGCTCTGGAGGCCGAGCTGCCGTCTCTGCACCCGGCCGTGCTGCGCTCCCGGTTCCACTTCCGGGAGACCGGACCGGTTCCGGAGCTGATCGCGATCCTGGACCGGATCGCCCGGCGCGGCTCCCAGGGGGTGATCCTGAAGGCGCCGGACGTCCCCGAGGTCACCGCCGCCGTCGGCCGGCTGGTGGCCGCCGGCATCCCCGTGGTCACCCTGGTCACGGACCTGCCCGCCAGCGCCCGTCTCGCCTATGTCGGCATCGACGACCGGGCCGCCGGGGCCACCGCCGCCTACCTGATGGGCCAGTGGCTCGGCGACCGCCCCGGGAATGTGCTCACCAGCCTGAGCAGCGGGTTCTTCCGCAACGAGGAGGAGCGCGAGATGGGCTTCCGCAGCGCGATGCGGGCCCGCCATCCCGAGCGTGCGCTCGTCGAGATCGCCGAGGGGCAGGGCCTGGACGCCACCCAGTACGACCTCGTCCGGTCCGCGCTGGAACGGGATCCGCAGATCCGCGCCGTCTACTCCATCGGCGGCGGCAACATCGCCACCCTGCGCGCCTTCGCCGACCTCGGCCGCGAGTGCGCCGTGTTCGTCGCGCACGACCTCGACCACGACAACACCCGGCTGCTGCACGAGCACCGGCTGTCGGCCGTTCTCCATCACGATCTGCGCCATGACGTGCGCGAGGCCTGCCACACCGTGATGCGGGCCCACGGCGCGCTGCCCCCGGCGGGGCCCAGGCTGCCGTCGGCGATCCAGGTGGTCACTCCGTACAACATGCCGCCCCGGGCGACGGCCGGCTGACGCGGGCCGTCTCCTGGGGCGCAGCTGCCGCTCGGCGGTTCTCAGGGCCGGAGTGCCGGTGAGGCGCTTGCCCGGGTGGTGCGCGTCGCGCTGCGGTACGTCGAGACGCCCACGGCCAGCAGCCAGTAGCTGAGGACGGCCCCCATCAGCGCCGTCGTGCCCCAGCCGTTCGCCGCGTAGAAGAACGCGGGGTCGTTGCCGAAGAACAGCGACGGCACGAAGGCCAGGTTGATCGCGGCCAGGACGTACGCCGAGCGCGCGGTCCAGGGCGGCAGCAGCCGGGTGCGCGAGACGGCGTACCCGAAGGCGGTCAGGAACAGCGCCAGCATCAGGCGCGAGATCGACCCGTACAGGATGTAGGTGCCGCTGACGTCGATCGTCGGGTCGATCGGGTGGTCGGCGTCGATGACCGCACCCGCCTCCAGGCCCATCGAGACCAGGGTGACGACCGCGTAGACGAGGCCGGTGGAGAAGGCGAGCGAGCCGACCCACCGATGGGCGGGGCCGACCCGCTCGACCAGGTCCCGGAACGCCGTCACGAACACGACCACCGACGCCAGCGCGACGATCCCGATGAGCAGCCGGGACAGCGCGTTGGCGTCCGGCGGCGGGCCCGAGTACACGAAGTACAGCGGTACCTGGACGATGAGGGCGAGTGCGGCGACGACGGCGGCGAGACCGGTCAGGCGCCGGGCCACGACTTCGGACATGGGTGTCCCCCGAGTTCTCGGTACGGCGGATTCGGTGTCGGCATGTCTTGTTCGTGCTTGCCGACCCCTGAAGCCTGCCGTCTTCGGGGCGCGCGGTCCCTGGGCCTGAGAACCGGAACGGGGGTGGTCCTACCGTCACCCCTACGGGTGCACGTCCACCCAGGAACGGCTCTGGGCGGACCGGGTCATCGCCTCCAGCACGGTCGCGCTGTGCACCGCGTCCGCGAGCGTCGCCCCGTGCGGGGCGCCCTCGGCGATCGACCGCAGGAACCGGTACGCCTCGACGACCTTGAGGTCGTCGTAGCCCATGGCGTTCGCCGCGCCCGGCTGGAAGGCGCCGAACTCACCGTCGCCCGGGCCCACGTACACCGTGCTGACCGGCTGGTCCTGGTACGTCGTGCCGCGGCTGACGCCGAGCTCGTTCATCCGCCGGAAGTCCCAGAACACCGCGCCCTTGGTGCCGTGCACCTCGAAGCCGTAGTTGTTCTGCTCGCCGACCGAGACCCGGCAGGCCTCCAGCACGCCCCGCGCGCCGGAGGCGAAGCGCAGCAGACAGTTGACGTAGTCCTCGTTCTCGACCGGGCCGAGCTCGCCGCCGGCCGCGCGGCTGTGGCCCGCCGTCGCTCCTGTCGGGCGGGCCCGCTCGGGGACGAAGACCGCCGTGTCGGCCGTCAGCGAGGCGATGTCGCCGAGGAGGAAGCGGGCCAGGTCGGCGCCGTGCGAGGCCAGGTCGCCGAGCACTCCGCTGCCGCCCCGCTCGCGCTCGTAGCGCCAGGTCAGGGCGCCGTCCGGGTGGGCCGCGTAGTCGCTGAAGAGGCGGACACGGACATGGGTGACCGTGCCGAGCTCGCCGGAGGCGATCAGATCGCGGGCCGTCTCGACGGCGGGCGCGTTGCGGTAGTTGAAGCCGACCGTGCCCTGGACGCCGGCCTTGGCCACCGCGTCCGCGACCGCCCGGGCGTCCTCGGGAGTCAGGCCCACCGGCTTCTCGATCCAGATGTGCTTGCCGGCCTCGGCCATCGCGACGCCGATCTCACGGTGCAGGAAGTTCGGCGCGGTGATGCTGACGGCCCGCACGCGCGGATCGGCGACGACCTCGCGCCAGTCCCGGGTGGTGGCCGTGAAGCCGAACTGGTCCGCAGCCTCCTCCGCCCGGCCGGGCACCTCCTCGGCGACGGTCACGAGCCGGGGGCGCAGGGCGAGCTGCGGATAGTGGTGCCGGACGCGGGCGTACGCCTGGGAGTGCACCCGCCCCATCCAGCCGAACCCCACGACGGCGACCCCGAGCGAATCCACCGAATCCACCGCATTCACCGAATCCACCGCATTCACCGAATCCACCGCATCCATCGACTCGCCCATGACTGACAGCCCCTCTTTGGACCGGTCCATTTTCTGTCCAGGCCACCCTGCGGGCGGTTTCCCGAGGATGTCAAGGCTTCCCGGCGCCCTTTGACAAGCCCAGGCTCGCATGGAACGGTCCACTGCATGAGACCGCCGACCATCCGTGACGTCGCCGAGCGGGCCGGAGTGTCCAAGTCGCTGGTCTCCCTCGTGCTCCGCGGCTCCGACCAGGTGCGCGCCGAGAAGCGGGAGGCCGTCCTGCACGCTGTGCGCGAACTGGGCTATCGGCCCAACGCGGCGGCGCGCAGCCTCAGCGAGCAGCGCACCCGCACGATCGGCGTCCTGCTGCACGACCTGCGCAACCCCTGGTACGTCGATCTCCTGGACGGCCTCAACTCCCTGCTGCACGCCGGCGGCCTGCACATGCTGCTCGCCGACGCCCGGCTGAACCGGCACGTCGGCCAGGACCCGGCCGGGCCCTTCCTGGAGCTGGGGGCGGACGGGCTGGTCGTGGTCGGCACCCTGCCCGACCCGGCGGCCCTGGAGGCGGTCGCCGCCCGGATGCCGGTGGTGGTCGCCGGGGCCCGGGAGCCGGTGCCGGCCGGGGTCGACCTGGTCGCGAACGACGACGAGCACGGCGCCCGTCTGGTCACCGAGCACCTCGTCGGACTCGGGCACCGCCGGATCGCCCACCTCGCGGGGTACGGCGCCGTGGCCGACCTGCGCCGACGCGGCTTCGAGGCCACGATGCGGGCGTCGGGGCCGGCCGAGGGGGCGCTGGTCGAGGCGGGGGACATGACCGAGGAGGGCGGCTACCGGGCGACGGTGCGGCTGCTGGCCCGCGCCGACCGGCCCACGGCCGTGTTCGCCGTCAACGACATGACGGCGGTGGGGGTGCTGTCGGCGGCCGAGGAACTGGGCCTGCGGGTGCCGCGCGACCTGTCCGTGGTCGGCTACGACAACACCAGCATCTCCCGGCTGCGCCATCTGTGGCTCACGACCGTCGACGGCGCCGGCCGTGAGGTCGGCCGCCGGGCCGCCCGCTGCCTCCTCGACCGTCTCGAACGGCCCGGGGGAACGGGACGGGTGCACCTGGCGGCGCCGACCCTCGAGGTGCGGGGGACGACGGGACCGCCTCGCACGGACTGAGCGCGCACCTCGTCCGCTCGTGCTCGTCCGCCTGGCGAGCCGCCCGGGACCGGGCGATCGTGGAGCGCATGGCGGATGAGACCGCGGCGGCGGACGGAGCGCACCCGCACGAGCCGCACCCATATGAGCCGCACTCGCCCGAGCCGCACCCGCACGACACCCGTGAGGCTCTCCTCTTCGGCGGTGTCTACGGCGCGGTCCTGGCGAGCTCGATGGTGGCCGCCCTCAGCACGTACGGGCACGCCTCGCGCGGCAGCCGTCGCTACGACGCCGTCTGGCTGCTGGTGACCGCCCTGGCCTCCGCGCTCGCGCACGGCTACGCCCACTACATCGCCGAGCGCGCCCCGCACCGCCGCGGGGACGCGTGGCGCACCCTCGCGCTGGAGTGGCCGCTGGTCGCGGCCGTGCTGCCGACCGTCGCGGTGCTCGCGGGCGCGGGCTGGGGCTGGTGGCCGGCGAACGGGGTGGAGTACCCGGCGTTCGCGCTGAACATCGGCCTGCTGTTCACCCTGGGCCTGGTCACGGCCCGCTGGGCGCACCGCCCGTGGGCGGTCGCGATACTGATCGGTGCGGTGGACGCGCTGCTCGGCGTGATCGTGGTCGTCGCGAACGCCGTCATCAAGTGACGCCGGCGTCGAGCGACGCCGTCATCAAGTGACTCCGGTGTCGGGTGACGCGGTCATCGGGTGACGCGATCGTCGAGCAGCGAGTTCGTGCACGGCAGTCATCTGTGTCCCTAATACCTCAGACAAAATTGTTGACAATCTTGTTTGGCTAGATTTAGGTTCGACACGCACTCACTCAGGGAGGGCACCCATGCCGAAAGAAGCCCGTCCGAGCACCGGGGAGCAGGCCAAGCAGCACGCGCTCGCGCAGCTGCGGCAGGCGATCCTGCACGGCGAGATGGCACCGGCGCAGCGGCTGGTGGAGCAGGAGCTCGCCGAGCAGTTCGGTGTGACGCGGGCCAGTATCCGCGCGGCGCTGATCGATCTGGAGTCCCAGGGGCTCGTCGAACGGATCCGCAACCGCGGCTCGCGGGTGCGGGTGGTGACCGTGGACGAAGCGGTCGCCATCACCGAGTGCCGGATGGTCCTCGAAGGGCTGTGCGCGGCGAAGGCCGCCGCACTGGCCAGCGACGACCAGTTGATCGAGCTGACCGATCTCGGCACGGCCATGACCAAGGCCGTCGCCGACGGAGAGCCGGTCACCTACTCCGACCTCAACCATGAACTGCACGTCCGCATCCGGGAGTTCTCCGGACAGCAGACCGCGCAGGAGCTGCTGGAGCGGCTGAACGCCCAACTGGTGCGCCACCGCTTCCAGTTGGCGCTGAGGCCGGGTCGGCCGCAGCAATCCCTGAACGAGCACCTGACCATGATCGAAGCGATCCGGGCCAGAGACCCACAGGCGGCCGAGACGGCCGTCCGAGCCCACCTCACCAGCGTGATCGAGGCGTTGCGCGACTGATCACGGCTGCGCGGGGCGGGCGCCCACCTGTCACCAAGGAGATCCGAGAATGACCCAGGCCAACGCGCCCGCCTCCCCACCCCGATCGACATCACGATCGACCCTCGTCGTCACCGCGCATGCCGGGGACTTCGTGTGGCGGGCGGGCGGCGCCATCGCCCTGGCCGCCTCCCGCGGTGAGAAGGTCACCATCGCCTGTCTGACCTTCGGTGAGCGCGGCGAGTCCGCCAAGGCGTGGCGCGAGGGCAAGAAGCTCGACGAGATCAAGGCGATACGCCGGGACGAGGCCGAGCGCGCCGCCGCCGCCCTGGGCGCCGAGGTCCGTTTCTTCGACGCCGGCGACTACCCGCTCGTGGCCGGCGCCGAGCTGACCGACCGGCTCGTCGCCGTATACCGGGAGACCCAGCCGGACGTCGTCCTGACCCACCCCACCGAGGACCCGTACAACGGCGACCACCCGGCCGCCAACCGGATGGCGCTGGAGGCCCGCATCCTCGCCCAGGCCATCGGCTATCCGGGCGAGGGCGAGATCATCGGCGCGCCGCCGGTCTTCTACTTCGAGCCGCACCAGCCGGAGATGAGCGGCTTCCGGCCCGAGGTGCTGCTCGACATCACCGAGGTGTGGGACGCCAAGCGCAAGGCCATGGAGTGCCTGGGCGCCCAGCAGCACCTGTGGGCCTACTACACCGACCTCGCCGTCCGCCGGGGCGTCCAGCTCAAGCGCAACGCCGGTCCGAACCTGGGACTTGCGCACACCACCATGGCCGAGGCGTACATGCGGCCCTTCCCGCAGATCGCGCAGGAGCTGGCATGAGCGGGGTCATCGTCACCGACCCGCCCAGGGCGGCGGCCGAGGACGTCGATGCGCTGGCCGGCTTCGGGGTGGCCACCGTGAGCGAGGCGATGGGCCGAACCGGGCTGCTGGGACCGGGAGTCCGCCCCGTCCAGCAGGGCGTACGGGTCGCCGGCACCGCCGTGACCGTGCTCAGCTGGCCCGGCGACAACCTCATGATCCACGCGGCCGTGGAGCAGTGCGGCGAGGGCGACATCCTGGTCGTCACCACCACCTCGCCGTCCACCGACGGCATGTTCGGCGAGCTGTTCGCGACCGCGCTCCAGCGGCGCGGGGTGCGCGGCGTCGTCACCAACGCGGGCATCCGGGACACGCAGGAGCTGCGCGACATGGGCTTCGCGGCCTGGGCCCGGGCCGTCTCCTCGCAGGGCACGGTGAAGGCCACCGGCGGTTCGGTCAATGTGCCGATCGCCATCGACGGCCAGGTCATCCGCCCCGGTGACGTGATCCTCGCCGACGACGACGGCGTCGTGGTCGTCCCGCGCGAGCGCGCCCGCGCCACGGTCGAAGCCTCCGAGGCCCGCGAGGCCAAGGAGGCCCGCACCCGAGCCGCCTTCCTCGACGGCGAACTCGGCCTGGACCGCTACGGGTTGAGGGAGACCCTCGAGCGGCTGGGCGTCGAGTACCGGACGTACGACGAGTACGCGGGGGAGTCCTCGTGACCCACGGGCCCGAGGAGGTGCCCTGTCTGCTGATGCGGGGCGGCACCTCCAAGGGCGCCTACTTCCACGCCGCCGACCTCCCCGCCGAACCCGCCCTGCGCGACGCGCTGTTGCTGCGCGTGATGGGCAGCCCGGACCCGCGCCAGATCGATGGCCTGGGCGGCGCGCACCCGCTCACCAGCAAGGTGGCGGTGATCTCGCCCTCGGCCGACCCGCGCGCCGACGTCGACTACCTCTTCCTCCAAGTCGCCGTCGACCGGCCCGAGGTGAGCGACCGTCAGAACTGCGGGAACATCCTCGCCGGCGTCGGCCCGTTCGCCGTCGAGCGCGGACTCGTCGCCCCGGGACGGCAGGAGACCGCCGTCCGTATCCGCATGGTCAACTCCGGCGACTACGCGACGGCGACCTTCCCGACCCCGGGCGGTCGCGTCGACTACACCGGCGGCGCCGAGATCTCGGGCGTGCCGGGGTCGGCCGCGCCCGTGGTGATCGAGTTCCCGCCGGGCGCGGGCCCGCTGCTGCCCACCGGCAGCGTCCGGGACGAGATCGAGGGCGTGGCAGTGACCTGTGTGGACAACGGCATGCCGACGGTGCTCGCCCGGGCCGCCGACCTCGAGGTCACGGGCTACGAGTCGCCCGCGGACCTGGAGGCGGACGCCGCGCTCGCCGACCGGCTGCGCGCGATCCGGCTGGCGGCGGGCCGGCTGATGGGCCTCGGCGACGTCTCGGACGCCACCGTGCCCAAGCTCACGCTGCTCGCGGCGCCCCGCCACGGCGGCGCGATCACCACCCGCACCTTCATTCCGGTGCGCTGCCACCCCTCGATCGGGGTGCTCGGCGCGGCCGGTGTCGCCGCCGGTCTGCGGATCGAAGGCGGCGTGGGCGCGAAGCTCGCGGAACTATCCACTGATAGTGACCGAATTCGCATAGAACATCCCACCGGCTTCCTGGACATCGAAAGTAGCCTCGGAACCGCCCCCGACGGCCTGCCCCGCGCTCGCCGCACCGCCGTGGTCCGCACCGCTCGCAAGATCTTCGACGGCGTGGTCTTCCCCAGGTCCGCCGAGACGGCCCCCCTGTCTCCCCTGCCCCCTCTGTCCCCACGCTCCTCTGGAGGTCAGCGATGACTCCGCCGCTCGGCGACATCGCCCACATCGGCCACGCCCAGCTCTTCACCCCGGACCTGGAGGCCAGCGTCGCCTTCTGCACGGACTACCTGGGGCTCACCGTCAACGGGCAGGACGGCGACGCCGTCTATCTGCGGACCTTCGACGACTACGAGCACCACAGCCTGGTCCTCACCGCCCGCGCACAGCCCGGCCTCGGCCGGCTCGCCCTGCGCACCTCCAGCGAGGAGGCCCTCCAGCGCCGGATCAAGGCGGTGGAGGAGGCGGGTGGCGCCGGCCACTGGGTCGAGGACGAACCCGGCCTCGGCAAGCTCTACGTCACCGCCGACCCGGACGGGCACGAGCACGCCCTGTACTGGGAGAGCGAGCACTACCGGGCGCCGCAGGAGCTGAAGCCGGCCCTGAAGAACCAGCCGCAGGCCAAGCCCAACCGGGGCGTGGGGGTCCGGCGCCTGGACCACGTCAACTTCCTCGCCGCCGACGTGCTCGCCAACGCCGAGTTCCAGCAGCAGGTGCTCGGCGCCCGGCCCACCGAGCAGATCCGGCTCGACACCGGGAAGATCGCGGCACGCTGGCTGACGTACACGAACAAGTCGTACGACGTCGTCTACACCTCGGACTGGACCGGCAGCGCCGGGCGGCTGCACCACATCGCGTTCGCGACCGACACCCGCGAGGACATCCTGCGGGCGGCCGACCTCGCCATCGACAGCGGGGTGTTCATCGAGACGGGCCCGCACAAGCACGCCATCCAGCAGACGTTCTTCCTCTACGTCTACGAGCCCGGCGGCAACCGCATCGAGCTGTGCAACCCGCTCACGCGCCTCGTCCTGGCCCCCGACTGGCCGCTGGTCACCTGGACCGAGGAGGAGCGCAAGAAGGGGCAGGCCTGGGGCCTGAAGACGATCGAGTCCTTCCACACGCACGGCACCCCGCCGGTCGGCTAGCCCGTTCCCGGCGCGTGTCGGACCCGGGAACCGATGGTCGATGAGATTGTTGACAAAAACGTTGACACTTTTGGTTCCCGCTCCCTAGCGTGTGCGCACCACGTCCCCTCCAGGGAACGCCTCCTGGACGAGAGGAAAACAACGATGTCCTCCTCCCCCGCTCTGACCGCCCGCGGCAGCAGACTGGCCCTTCTGGTCGTCGGCCTGTGCTGGCTGGCCGTCCTCTTCGACGGCCTCGACATGTTCATCTACGGCTCGGTGCTCCCCCACCTGCTGGAGACGAAGACCTTCGGCCTCACCCCCGACACGGCCGGCGACCTCGGCAGCTACGCCACCTTCGGGATGCTGGTCGGCGCCCTGACCGCGGGCACCGTGGCCGACCGCATCGGGCGCAAGAAGCTGATGGTCGGCTGCGTGATCCTCTTCTCGCTGGCCTCCGGCGTGTGCGCCATGGCGGGCAGCGTCGAGGTCTTCGGCCTCGGCCGGACCCTGGCCGGCGTCGGCCTCGGCGGGCTGCTCCCCACCGCGATCAGCATGGTCTCCGACTACGCACCGCGCGGCCGCGGCGCCATCGTCATCGGCCTGCTGATGACCGCCCACCACGCCGGCGGCATCCTCTCCGCCTACGTCGCCAAGTGGCTCATCGAACCGGCCGGCTGGCGCGCCGCGTTCTGGGTGTGCGTGCTGCCGCTGCTCTTCGCCCCGGTGCTCGCCAAGCTGCTGCCCGAGTCGCTGAGCTTCCTCGTCGCCAAGGGCCGCACCGACGAGGCCCACGAGCTGGCCGCCCGCTACGACGTCGAACTGCCCGCCGCGAAGTCCGCCAAGCAGGGCGCGGCCGACCGCTGGAACGCGCTCAAGAACCTGTTCCGCGGCGGTGAGTGGACCCAGACCCTGCTCTACTGGCTGGCCTCCTTCGGCGGTCTCCTCCTCGTCTACGGTGTCGCCACCTGGCTGCCCACCCTGATGCGCGCCGAAGGCTATGAGCTCGGCTCCGCCCTGTCCTTCGTGGTCGTCTTCAACCTCGGCGGCATCGTGGGCATGCTGGTCGCCGGGCGCGCCGCCGACCGGTTCGGCGCCCCGCGCATCTCGGCGATCTGGTTCGCGCTGACCGCCGCCGGCGTCTTCCTGCTCAGCGTCCACATGCCGATGAGCGTGACGATGGTCGTCGTCTTCCTCACCGGCGTGTTCCTGAACAGCGCCCAGACGATGATCTACGCGACGGTCTCCATCCGCTCCGACGCCGACAACCGGGCCACCGCCGTCGGCTGGACCTCCGGCATGGGCCGCTTCGGCGCGGTCTTCGGCCCGTGGCTAGGCGGCCAGCTGCTCGCCGCGAACCACGGCGACCGGGGGTTCACCGCGTTCGCGATCGCCGGCCTGTCGTCCATGGTCTTCATCGGCATCGCCGCGCTGCGCAGCGCGAAGGCGGCTCCGCGCAGTGCTGACGAGGAGCTGGTCGGCGTTCACTGAACCGGCCCACCGGGGGCGAGGACGGACGCCGGTCGCCGCACGGGGTGCGAGGCCGGCGTCCGGCGTGTTCGTCGGGTGCGGGTGGGTGGGGGCTGGTCGCGCCCACGCGGCGGAGCCGCACATCGATACAGCCCCGCGCCCCTGGGGGTTGCGGTCGCCGGTGTTGTCCGGTGCCCGGTGCTGCTCGGGGTGCGGTCGGGCTCGTCTCGCGGGACGCTCGTCGTATGGGTGAGCGTTGGGATGTGCGGCGGGCGGGGGCGACGGACGCCTCGCACCGGGTGCTGATGATTCCGGGGGCGCTGTGCACGACCGAGTTCTACGCGGACGTCATGGCGGAGCCGGCGGTGGCGGGCCTCGGGATGGTCGCGGCGACCCAGCCGGGGTTCGGGCGGACCGAGGCGCCCGCGAACGTCTCCATGGAGAGCTACGCCCGGCTCATGGCGGACTTCGCCGCCGAGGCCCGCTGCGACGCGGTCGTCGGGCACAGCCTGGGCGCGAACGTGGCGCTCGAGATGGCCGCGCTGGGCCTGTTCAAGGGGCCGCTGGTGCTGCTGTCGCCGACCTTCTCACGCGGTGACGAGGAGCGGTTCCTGACGGTCCTGAACAGCCTGGGCAGAGTGCCGGTGCTCGGCGCTGTGGCTTGGAAGGCCCTGCTCACGCTGCTGCCCCGGGCCGTGAAACGCGAACTGCCGCCGCATCGCGCCGAGGCGCTGGCGGCGGACATGGGCGGCCACGACCCGGCGGTCTGCCGCCAGATCGTGCGCGGTTACTACGCGTATCTGGACCGGTATCCGTCCCTGGTCCCGAGGCTGTGCGAGGCCGGCGTCCCCGCCTGGGTGGTGCGCGGCGACCGCGACGCCATCGGGCTGACCGACGCCGAGCGGCACGGCCTCGAAGCCTGCCCGGGCGTCCGCATGGTGACCGTGTCCGACGCGGGGCATCTCCTCCTCGTCGACCAGCCGGCCGCGATCGCCGAGGTCATCGCGGAGGCGGCCACGGCGTCGGTGCGCTGAAAGCCGTCCCCAGCCGCCTCAGCCGCGTCAGTCGTCCGAGCCCATCTGGTCCTCCGCCGACAGGTGTTCCACCGTCCGGCCGGTCTCGGTGAACGTGCGCGTCACATGACCGGACGAGTACACCCACAGGATCCGCAGCGGGACGTCGCCGATGTTGCGGAACAGGTGGGGGATCGGGGAGGGGACGTACGTGGTGTCGAAGCGCTCCAGCTTCGTCACCTCGCCGTCGACCCACACCTCCGCCTCGCCCTCGAGGATCGTCACGTGCTCGTCGCAGTTGTGCGAGTGCAGAGGGGCGCCGGAGCCGACGGGATAGACGCTCATCCCACTGGTGATCCGGTTCTCGCCGTTCGCCGAGGACGTGGTGACGAGCGGGGTCGACGACACCGCTCCGCCACGGTTCAGCAGCGGGACCGACGCGGCTTTGATGATGGTGGTCATGCCGGACGACGTTAGGTCGCCGCTCGCCGAATGGGGGGCCTCCGGCGTGCAGTTTTACGTTGCGCTCCGAGGTGGGTGAGCTTCTCGGGCACGGCTGTACCTTCACCTGGCACCGCACGGCTTCACGACCCGTGCCCGTAATGCGCCGGAAAGAAAAGGCAGGTATCGGCCCGATGAGGCTCCCCGTTCTCAGCGAAGACGACATGGACGCGCGGCAGCAGGAGCTGGCCGCACGGATCGCCGGCCGCCGTGGCGCGGTGCGCGGTCCCTTCCGGGTCTGGCTGCACAGCCCTCAGATGTGCGAACGGGCCGAGTCGCTCGGCGCGTTCGCCCGTTTCGACTGCAGCCTCCCGAAGCACCTGCGCGAGCTGACCCTGCTGATGGCCGCCCGCAACTGGGACGCGCAGTACTCCTGGAACGCGCATGTGCACCAGGCGATCGAGGCCGGCATCCCGGAGGCCGCGGTGCAGGCCATCGCCGAGAAGCGCGAGGCGGTCTTCGACGACGAGGCGGACCAGGCCTTCTACCGGTTCTGCCGGGAGGTCCTCGAGGAGCACTTCGTCACCGACGAGACCTTCGCCGCGGCCCACGCGCACTTCGGCTCCAAGGGCCTGGTGGACGCCATCGGCGCGCTCGGCAACTTCACCATGCTCGGCATGTGCCTGAACACCTTCCAGGTGGACCTCCAGGCCGACAAGGAGCCCCCCTTCCCCGACATCCGCGGCTACGGACGTCTCGCCCCCGACGGCGACCGGGCATGACGGCCGTTCTGCGCGTCCGGGGCGTCACCAAGAGCTTCGGCGGGGCGGCCGCACTGAAAGGCGTCGACCTCGACCTGTACCCCGGTGAGATCCACGCCCTGATGGGCATGAACGGCGCCGGCAAGTCGACCCTCGTGCAGGTGCTGTCCGGCGTCCACCGGGCCGACGGCGGCACGATCGAGGTCGACGGGCAGGAGCAGCACGGGCTGAGCGTGCGCCGGGCGCGCAGGCTGGGCATCTCGTCCGTGCCGCAGCGCCGTGAGCTGGCCATGGGCCTCAGCGTGGCCGAGAACGTCCTGCTCGGCGATCTGCCCACGCGGGCTCGCGCCGTGCGCTGGAAGGCCGTCGAGGAGGAGGCCGGGCGGGCCCTCGCCGCCCTCGGCATCGTCATCGACGTGGAGCGCGCCGCCGGTTCGCTCACCGTCGCCGAGCAGACCATGGTCGAGGTGGCCCGCGAGGTCCGCCGCGGCGGCCGGATCCTGATCCTGGACGAGCCGACCGCATGCCTGAGCGCCAAGGACGCCGACCAGATCCGGGCCCTGGTGCGCACCCTGCGGGACGAGGGCGTCGCCGTCGTCTACATCTCGCACTACATCGACGAGGTGATGGCCGTCGCCGACCGGCTCACCGTCCTGCGGGACGGGGCCGTGGTGACGAGTGCGCCCGCCGCCGAGCTGGACCACGCGGGACTCGTGCGCGCCATGGTCGGCCGGGACGTCGTCTCCACGCGGCCCGAGCGCCCCGCGCCGAAGCCGGAAGTCGGCCTCGCCGTAAGGGGGTTGAGCGACGGCCGGGCCGTCCGCGACTTCACCGTGGAGGTGCGCAGGGGCGAGATCGTCGCCGTCCTCGGGCCTGCCGGGGACGCCCAGTCTTGGCTGTTCGACCTGTTGTCCGGGCGGCGGCGGCCGGACTGCGGCGACCTGCACGTCGACGGTCGCTCCGTGCCGTTCGGCAAGGTGGCGGCCTCGCTCGGCAGCGGCCTGCGCTGCGTCACCGGCGACCGCCGCGCCCTGGGCCTGGTCCCGGGCCTGTCCCTGGACGAGAACCTGATGCTCGCCGACGACCGGCTCGCCCGCCGCCGCCTGCACCGCCGGGGCGAACTCGCCCGCCGCGCCGCGCCGCCCCGGCTCCGCTACGGGGTCAAGGCGCTGGCCGGGAACCCGCCGGTGAGCGTGCTGTCGGGCGGCAACCAGCAGAAGGTGCTGCTCGGCAAGTGGCTGGAGACCTCGCCCGCCGCGTGCTTCCTGGAGGACCCCACCAACGGCGTGGACATCGCGGCCATGTCCGACATCCACACCCTCGTCGACGACCTCGCCTCGCGGGGCGTGGCCGTACTGCTGGCCTCCTCCTCCGCCGAGGAGGTCATGCGGCTGGCCGACCGGGTCCTCGTCGTGAGCGCCGGCCGCACGGTCGCGGAGCACGACATCACCGCCATCACCCGCGACGAACTCGTCGCCACGGCTCTCGGAGGACAACCGCAGTGAGCGTCAAGACACTTCGCCGTGCGCCCGGCGTCTCCGAACGGAGCGAGACGGCCGACTCCCGTTTCTCCCTGGGCAGGTTGCGCGATCTGCCGCATGCCGGTCTGATCGCCGTCCTCGTCCTCGTCGTGGTGTTCACCGCCGTGCAGAGCGAGACGTTCGCCACCGACCGCAACATCGTCAACATCCTCAGCCAGGTCAGCGTCAACGCCGTACTCGCCGCGGGACTCACGCTGTTGATGACCGCGGGCGGCATGGACTTCTCCATGGGCAGCAACGTCGCCGTCACGGCCGCCGTCTCGGCGAAACTGCTCGCCGACGGCCGGCCGACCGTGTACGCCGTCGTCGTCGCGCTGGTGCTCGGCACCGCCATCGGACTCGTCAACGGGCTGGTGGTGACGTTCACCAGCGTGGCGCCGTTCGTCGTGACGCTGGCCTCGGCCACCCTGCTCGACGGGGTCGCGCTCCTGGTGCACGACGGCAACACCGTCTCCATCGGCACCCGGATGTTCGCGCTCGGCAACGACAAGGTGCTCGGGGTGCCGTATCTGCTCGTCGTCGCCGTGCTGGTGCTGGTCGTGACGGCGCTGGTCATGCGGTTCACGGTGTTCGGCCGGGACGCCTTCGCGATCGGCGGCAACGAGCACGTGGCCCGCCTCAGCGGCATCGACGTCACCGCCCGCAAGCTCACCCTGTACGGCCTCACCGGCACCCTCTCCGGCCTCGCCGGTCTGATGCTGCTGTCCCGGCTCGGCTCCTCCAGCCCGGGCGGGACCGCCGGGCTCTCGCTCCAGCTGGCGGTGGTCGCGGCGGTCGTCATCGGCGGCACCTCGCTGGCCGGCGGACACGGCACCGTCATCGGCACCGCCCTCGGCCTGGTGCTGCTCGGCGTGGTGGCCAACGCCCTGAACCTCCTGGACTTCTCCAGCAACTACCAGCCGGTCTCCGTCGGCGCCGTGCTGCTCGTCGCGGCCGTCGCCAACGAGATGCACAAGGCCCGCTCGGGCTCCGCCCGCCACTGACCGTCCCGCCCGTTCCTGTCTGCCTGCCTGCCTGCCTGTTCCTGCCTGCCCGTTCCTGCCTTCCCTCTCCTGCCTGCCCGTTCATGTTTCGCCCTGAAAGGCGGTTCACCATGAGACTCTCCGCCCGTTCGCGCCACGCGCTGCTCGCCACCGTCGCCGGCTCCACGCTGGTGCTCGGCGGCTGCGGTGACAGCGAGGCCGGCAGCTCCGACAGCGTCTCCCTCGGCTTCGTCAACGGAGGCGACACCAACTTCCACAGCTGTCTGCTGAAGGCCGTCGAGGGCCAGGCGAAGACGGAGGGCGCCAAGGTCTACACGGCCAACTCCCACCAGAACGCCGGGACCGAGCTGTCCAACATCGAGGACATGATCTCGCGCGACGTGAGCGCGCTGATCGTGCAGACCGTCAACGTCGACGCGCTCAAGGGCGACATCGCCAAGGCGAAGGCCTCGGGCATCCCGATCTACCTGACCTCGGTGTCCACCGGCGATGCGAACGACATCCTCGGCGCGGCCGTCGTCGACCTCAAGAAGGTCGGCGGTCTCGACGCCGGCTGGATCGCGCAGGACGCCGGCCCGAAGGAGGTGCAGGTCGGCATCGTCGCCGGCGCCCCCGGCGCGGCCTCGGACCTGCTGGTGGGCGGATTCGAGGCCGGCCTCCCGGCCACCGCGAAGGTCGTCGCCAACCAGCCCGGCATGTTCAATCCGGCGAAGGCCCAGGACGTCGCGGAGAACATGATCCAGGCCCATCCGGACCTCGACTACGCATTCGTCGCCAATGAGGAGATGGCGTTCGCCGTCCGCAAGGCGTTCGACGCGGCCGGCGCCGAGGACGTCAAGATCGTCACCGTGAACGGCACCGAGGAAGGCCTGGCCGCCGTCAAGAGCGGGGACTTCTCGGCGACCGTCGCGAATTCGGCGAAGACGATCGGGGAGACGGCCGTGAAGAACGCCGTGGGTCTGCTGGACAAGCAGAAGGTTGACAAGATTGCCAACATTCCTCTTCTGTTGGTGACCGAGGACAACCTGAGCGAGGCCCCCCAGTACTGCCCGAAGTGAGAAGAAGGACCCATGGACCGCTTGCTGCTGATGCACAGCTTCGTCACCGTCGCCCAGGCCGGAAGCTTCAACGGAGCCGCGAAGAAGCTGGGCTCCTCCGGATCGCTGGTGTCACGGCACGTGGCCGAGTTGGAACGGCAGGTCGGGGTACGCCTGGTCAACCGCACCGCCCGCTCGGTCAGCCTCACCGAGCCGGGCGTGAGGTACGCGGAGTTCGCCGCCCGCATCCTCGACGAGATCGAGGCCCAGGACGCGGCGCTCGCCGACTCGCACGACCGGGCCGAGGGCGCCCTCAGCATCATCTGCCCGAAATGGATAGGCAGCCTGGACCTCGGTGACGCGATCGCCGCCTTTTCCGCGGCCCATCCGAAAATCCAGGTCCGTTTCGAACTCGGCGGTATGTCCGACCGCACCTACGATTTCCTGGACAGCGGATTCGACGTCGCTTTCCACACCCGGGATCTGCGCGACTCCAGCGTCCGGCTGAAGAAGATCTCCTCGCTGCCGTTCGTGCTGTGCGCCTCCGCGGACTACGTCGAGCGGCAGGGTGCCCTCGCGCATCCCAACGACATCGCCGGCCACGACTGTCTGGTGCACGTCAACGACCCGGTGTGGCGCATCGGCCACGGACACGCGAGCACCCTGCACAAGATCCGCAACATCGCCTTCTCGTCCAACTCCTACCTGGCCCTGCAGAAGGCGGCCGTGCACGGCCGTGGCATCGCCCTGCTCCCGCAGCGCCCGGCCTACGACGACCTCGTCTCCGGCGCCCTGCAGGTCCTGCTGCCCGACCTGGCCGTCCCCGACCGCCCGCTGTACGCGATCTACGGCCCCGGGCAGGACACCCCGCGCAAGGTCAGCGTGTTCCTGGACTTCCTCTCCGAGTGGTTCGCGCAGAATCCCATCCCCGCGATCCGGCCATAACCGCAAGAAACGATTGCGCACCTCGTAGAGCTCGGGACATTGAGGCCCGCACACCGAAAACCTACGCTCACGAGGCGACCCGGAAACGAGGAGTCCATGGGAATCCAGAGAATCGAATCGGTCACCTACGGCATCGACGAAAGCATCGACGCCGTCGACGAATGCGTCCGGTTCTTCGACGACTTCGGGCTGTTCCTCGTGGAGCGGACCGACGACCACGCCGTGTTCGAGACGCGCACCGGCCAGACCCTCTGCCTCGACGCCCGTCCGGGCCCGCTGCTGCCGCCCCCGGTGGAGTCCGGGCCCACCCTGCGCGAGGTCGTGTGGGGCGTCGACACCCGGGAGGAGCTGGTGCGGCTGGTGGCCGCCGCGGGCAAGGACCGCGAGATCCGCGAGAGCGCCGACGGCGTCCACCACACCGTGGACGAGACCGGCTTCGGCGTCGGCCTCACCCTGGCCCGCCCGAAGCCGGCGCCCGTCACCCCGCGGGCCGCCAACGCACTCGGCGCCGTGAACCGCTGGAACACCCCGCTGGAGCCGATCGAGCGGGTCCGTCCGCTGCGGATGTGCCATGTGGCCCTCAACATCCCCAAGCCGGGCAAGGACGAGGCCGTCGCCTTCTACACCGAACGGCTCGGCTTCCGGCCCACCGACGTCGTCGAGCCCATGGGCGTCTTCCTGCAGGCCCCCGGCGACGACGACCAGCACACCATGCTGCTGTGCCACCGCCCCGACAAGGCGGGCGTCAACCACATCGCCTACGAGGTGCCCGGCTTCGACGACGTCATCGAGGGCGGCAACTACATGATCGAGCACGGCTGGCGGGAGGCCCGCAGGCTCGGCCGCCACACCGTCGGCTCCAATGTCTTCCGCTTCCTGCACGCCCCCTGCGGCGGCCGCGTCGAGTACGCCGCCGACATGGACCGGGTCGACGACAGCTACGAGACGCGCGTCCACGAGACCACCCCGCCCCACCACATCTGGGCCCTGCGCACCAACCGCGACCAGGAAGCCTCCGCCCGGTCCTGACCCTGAGAGGGCACCCACCCATGACCACCGACCACGGCTACCCCGCCGTCCGCATGTACCTCGCGGGCGAGTGGCGCCAGGGCGGATCCGGCGCCACCGCCCCGATCGTGAACCCGGCCACGGAGGAGGTGATCGGAGAGGTACCGCTGGCCACCGCAGCCGACCTGGACCGCGCACTCGGCGCCGCGGAAGACGGCTTCCGCGTCTGGCGCTCGACCCCGATCGCCCGCCGCACCGCCGTCCTGCACGCGGCCGCCGACCTGATCGCCGAGCGCGCCGTCGAGATCGGCCGCATCAGCACCCTGGAGCAGGGCAAGCCGCTCGCGGAGTCGACCGGCGAGGCCCGCCGCACCGCGGAGACCCTGCGCTGGCACGCCGACGACGCCCGCCGCGCGTACGGCCGCATCATCCCGTCCGAACCCGGCACCGTGCTGACGGTACGACGTGAGCCCATCGGCCCCGTAGCCGCCTTCGTCCCGTGGAACTTCCCCGTGGGCGGCCCGAACCGGAAGATCTCCTCCGCCCTGTCCGCGGGCTGCTCCCTGGTGATCAAGGCGTCGGAGGAGACTCCCGCCACGGCCATGGAACTGGTCCGCTGCTACGCCGACGCGGGCCTGCCCGCCGGTGTCCTCAACCTCGTCTTCGGCGAGCCCGCCGAGGTCTCCGCCCACCTCATCGCCTCGCCGGTCACCCGGCTGATCGCCTTCACCGGCTCGGTCCCCGTCGGCAAACTGCTGGCCGCCGAGGCAGGCAAGGTCATGAAGCCCGCCCTGATGGAGCTGGGCGGCCACGCCCCGGTGATCGTGTGCGCCGACGCCGACCCCGTACCGGCCGCCCGCAAGGCCGCGCAGGCCAAGTTCGCCAACGCCGGCCAGGTGTGCACCTCGCCCAGCCGCTTCCTGGTCCACGAGAGTCTCGTCGAGGAGTTCACCGCCGAGTTCGTGCGGGCCGCCGAGGAGATCGTGGTCGGCGACGGGCTGACGGAGGGCACGAGGATGGGCCCCCTCGCCAATGAGCGCCGGCTCAAGGCCATGGAACGTCTCACCGCCGACGCCGTCGCCCGCGGCGCCAAGGTCCGCACCGGCGGCGAACGGCTCGACCGCGCGGGGTACTTCTTCGCCCCGACCGTCCTGACCGACGTACCCGCGGACGCGGAGCTGCTGCACGAGGAACCGTTCGGACCGCTCGCGCCGATCGTGCCCTTCACCGACCTCGACGAGGCGCTCGCCACCGCGAACGCGCTGCCGTACGGCCTCGCCGCGTACGGCTTCACCCGGTCCGCCGCCACCGCCGAACGGCTCTCCGCCGAGCTGGAGGCCGGGATCCTGTCGCTCAACCACTGCGGCGGCTCGGTCCACGAGGCCCCCTCGGGCGGGGTGAAGGACAGCGGCTACGGCCGGGAGGGCGGCCCCGAGGCCCTGGACGCCTACCTGGTCACCAAGCGCGTCTCCCACCTGCTGGCGCCATGAGGTACACGCGCGTCTCGGTCGACGGCCGGGCGGTGTGGGGCCGGGTGGGGGAGGAGGACGTCGAGCTGCTGTCCGACTCCCCGATCGAGGGCGAGCCGACGGTGACCGGGCGGGTGCCGCGGGCCACGGCCCGTTGGCTGCCGCCCGTCGTGCCGCCCGTGTTCTACGCCGTCGGCCACAACTACCCGCGGCACATCGCGCACGCGGGAGCCGCGACCCCCGAGCGGCCCGAGGTCGGCTACCGCGCCAACAACGCGTTGACCGGGCACGGTTCGCCCATCGTCAGGCCGGCCGAGGTCGAGGGCCGGTTCGAGGCCGAGCCCGAACTCGTCGCCGTCATCGGCCGGACGATCCGGCACGCCACCCCCGAGGAGGCGCGGAGGTCCGTCTTCGGCTGGACCATCGGCAACGACGTCAGCGCCCGCGCCTGGCAGCACCAGGACCGCACGTTCTGGCGCAGCAAGAACAGCGACACCTTCAAGCCGATGGGCCCCTGGATAGACACGGACGTCGACGCCATGGCCCAGACCACCACCCTGCGCGTCAACGGCGAGGTCCGTGCGGAGTTCCCCACCGGCGACATGGTCTTCGACCCCTTCGACTACATCGTCGAGATCACCCGGCACATCACCCTGCACCCCGGCGACGTGCTGTGGATGGGCGCCGAGTCGACCTGCCGACTCGAGCCGGGAGACACCGTGGAGGTCGAGATCAGCGGCATCGGTGTGCTGTCCAACCCCGTACGACTCGAAGGGAATCGAGCATGAGCAAGGAACCCCGCTACATCCACCACGTCAACTTCCCCACCACCGACCCCGACCGGACCGCCGAGTGGTACACGAAGGTCTTCGGGATGAAGCGCATCCAGCCCAAGTCCAACACCAAGGTGGTGCTGATGACCCGGGGCAACTTCGATCTGCACTTCACCCCGGTCGAGGAGATGGAGCGCATGGCGCCCTACCACTTCGCCGTCGAGGTCGACGACTGGGACGACTTCCTGGAGCACCTGGGGGAGTTGGGCATCCGGCACACCCGGCCGATCCAACGCCCCGAGAACCAGTCGAAGTTCTGCTACATCCACGACCCCGACCACACCATGATCGAGCTGGTCTGGCACGGCAAGCGCCCCAACTGACCCTGCACATACGGGAGTTGTTCCCATGCCCATCGCCGACTCCGACGGCACCTCCATCTACTACGAGCGCCACGGCAGCGGCCCGGCGATCCTGTTCGTGCACGGCAGCGGCGGCCACCATGCCGCCTGGTGGCAGCAGGTCGCCGCGCTGCGGGGCGAGTTCACCGTCGTCACCGTCGACCTGCGGGGCTTCGGCAGGTCCGACTCGTCGATGCCCGAGTTCGACGGCCAGGACTTCCCCGGTGACGTCGTCGCCGTCCTCGATCAGGAGGATCTCACCGACGCCATGCTGGTCGGCCAGTCCATCGGCTCCGTCGCCGCCCTGCGCGCCGGTCTGCTGCGCCCCGAGCGGGTCTCCTCCGTCGTCCTCGGTCACTCCCTCGGCGGCATCAGCCACCCCGAGCTGAAGGAGCTGGCCGCCGCGGACCGCGCCGAGGCCGTCAAGCTGCCCGTCATCGACCGGCTGCTCACCGGGCCGTTCCAGCGCGAGCGCGCCGACCTCACCTTCCTGTTCCAGCAGATGGGCACGTTCAACGTCGCCAAGATGCAGGATCTGCGCAACCTCGACACCGACGGCCCCTCCCTGGCCGAGATCGAGGCCTCCGGCATCAAGGTCGCCTTCCTCGCCGGCGAGAAGGACGCGGTGCTCGGCGTCAGGACCGTCACCCGCGCCCATGAACTGCTGCCCGGCTCGCACCTGGAGATCGTCCCGGGCGCGCCGCACTCCATGTACTGGGAGACGCCCGACGCGTACAACACGGCCGTCGCCCGCCTGCGCCGTACCCTCACCGCACCGAAGGAAGCAGCATGAGCAGCCTGACCCTGGCCGCCGCCGAGGAGATCATCGACGCCGCCCACCAACGCGCCCAGGCGATCGGCAAGGCGGTGAGCGTCGCCGTGGTGGACGCCGGCGGCTTCCCCATCGCCATCCGCCGCCCGGACGGAGCCCGCCCCCTCACCCCGGACATCGCCCGGGCCAAGGCGTACACCGCGGCGGTGATGCAGCGGCCCGGCAAGATGCTGAAGAAGTGGCAGGAGAGCCAGCCCGTCTTCTTCGCCCAGCTCTCCCAACTGCCCGGCGCCGCCCTGCCGATCATGGCGACCGAGGGCAGCATGACCATCAAGAAGGACGGCGAGATCATCGGCGGCCTCGGCATCGCGGGCGGCACCGCGGACGAGGACCAGCGCATCGCCGACGAGGTCCTCGCATCCCTCGGCTACGAGCTGGAGTTCGCCGCCTGGGGCGTCACCGGCGGGCCGGCCGGTCCCGGAAAGGACGCGTGACCCATGGCGGACACCTTCAACTACCGCATCGACCACCACGGCAGCCTGGTCCGCCCGGCCGGCCTCGCCAGGATCGGCGCACAGCAGGCGGTCGAGGACGTGGTGGCCTTCCAGCGCAAGCTGCGCTCCACGGTCGTCACCGACGGCGACTTTCCCCGGGAGGACTTCCGCAGCGCGGTTCTTGACGGAGTATCAGGATTCCGTCGTACGGACGAGAGGGGCTCCGACGGCCTGGTCCGGTGGGTCGCCGAGTCCCTGCCGAAGGCCAACGGCCCGCTGGTGGCGGAGTGGGTCGAGCGGCTGGCCGAGCTGACGGTGATCGCGCCCAAGGTGTCGCTGCCGTCCCCGGCGTACCTCGCCGCGACCACCTTCCAACCCGGCCTCGGCGTCTCCTCCGCCCGTGAGCTGGGCGAGGCCCTCGCGGAGATCATTCAGGCCGAGATCGCGCTGCTGGTGTCCAAGGGCGCACGGCTGATCCAGCTCAACAACCCGCTTCTGCTGGGTCAGTTGGGCACCGATCCGGCCGGCCCGGACGCGCTGTCCTTCGAGGACGCGCTCGCCGTCGACGCCCTGGCCGTCCGGCTGGACGAGCGCCCCGAGGGCGTCCGGATCGGCGTCTGCCCCGGCTGGAGCGCACCGGGGGAGGTGGACCGGGCCCGCGCCGAGAAGCTGTACGGCGAGATCGGCGCCGACCGCTGGATCCTCCCCTTCGACCAGGGCACCGCCGCCGAACTCGACCTCGTCAGGGCGCTCCCGGAGGACCGGGACGTCTGCCTGGGCATCGTCGACCCGACCGTGCCCGCGCTGGAGGACATCGACACCGTGATGTCCCGCATCGACGCGGCCGGCGAGTTCAAGGACGTGGAGGACGCGGCCCTGTCCCCGTCGAGGGGCTTCGCCGACGCGGCAAGCCGCCCGTTGCTGACCACCGAGCAGCAGCGCAAGAAGCTGGTCTTGGTGGAGACACTCGCCCGGTACGTCTGGGGAAACGAGTTCTAGAACGCCGTCAGGGGCGCGGGGCTGTATCGATTTGCGGCTCCGCCGCGTGAGCGCGACAAGCCACAGTCCACCCGCGCCCCGACACGGAACACAAGCCAGGCAGACGCTAAAGCACCTCGGCGAACGTAACGGAGCGCTCCGTGAGCAACGGCCACACCGCCCCCACGACCAGCTCCCGGAAGTGGCCGGAGGCCTTGTGCGCCTCGAACCCGGCCCGGTCCGTGTACCGCTCGTAGAGCAGAAAGCCGCCGGGCTGTCCTTCGACCGCGTGCACCTCGTACCCCTCGTTGGCGGGCTCGGCGCGGGTCTGCTCGCGCGCCTTCAGCAGCGCGGCGCGCACGGTCGCCTCGTCGGCGGGGTCGCAGCGGTAGTGGGCGACGACTGCGTAGGACATGAACGTGTCTCCTCGGATCGGGTTCGACCCGGTGATTCCAGCACGGACCCGCCCGTGTCCGACCCGCGCACGGTGCAACCAATGCCTGCTGCCGCGGAGCTGGTGGCACGCCCCCGACATGGTGTGTTGTCGCATTCCGCACCCGTGGCCGACGAAGGAAGTGACCCGACATGCGTACCGTGGAGACCCTCTTGGGCGGGGAGTGGACGGCGAGCGCCGAATGGATCGACGTCCTCGATCCCGCCGACGTCCGCACCCCGATCGCCCGTGTCCCGGCCCTGGCCGCCAAGGACGTGACCCGGGCCTTCGACCACGCGGAGCGCGGGTTCGCCCTCTGGAAGCGCACCAGCCCCTTCGAGCGGGCGCGGGTCTTCACCGACGCGGCCCGGCTGATCCGCGAGCGGGTCGAGGAGATCGCCGCCGACGTGACGGCGGAGAACGGCAAGACCCTCGCGGAGGCGACCGGCGAGACGCTCAAGGCCGCCGACTTCCTGGAGTACTACGCCGGTCTCGCCCGCCAGGGCTACGGCACCCTTCTGCACGACGTACGGCCGAACCACCGCACCCACACCCAGCGTGAGCCGATCGGTGTGATCCTGGTGATCAGCCCGTGGAACGACCCGCTGATCACCCCGGCCCGCAAGCTGGCCCCGCTGCTCGCGGCCGGCAACGCGGCCGTCTTCAAGCCGGCCACCGAGACCCCGATCTCGGGTCTGCACTTCGCCAGGGCCCTGCACGACGCCGGACTGCCCCCGGGCGTGCTGAACGTCGTGACCGGCCGGACCGCCGAGATCGAGGAGGCGCTGCTCGACGACCCGCGGATCGTCGGCATCACCTTCACCGGCTCCAACGCCGTCGGTAACCGTATTCGACGCCGTCTCCTCGACCGCAACGTCCGCTTCCAGGGCGAACTCGGCGGCAAGAACGCCTCCGTGGTCCTCAGGGACGCCGATCTGCCGGCCGCCGCCAGGGCCGTCGTGGCCGCCTCCTTCGGTCAGGCGGGCCAGCGCTGCACCGCCACCAGCCGCGTCGTCGTCGAGCGGCCGGTGTACGAGGAGTTCACCCGGCTGCTGGTCGCCGCGGTCGAGGCGCTCGAGGTCGGGCCGGGGAACGACCCGGCGACCACGCTGTGCCCGCTGTCGAGCCCCAGGCAGCGCGACAGCGTCCTCGCCGACCTGGCCAGGGCCGTGGCGGAGGGCGCGACCGTCCTCACCGGCGGCGGCCCCGACACCGAGGGCGAACGGGCGCACGGCTGCTATGTGCGGCCGACCGTGCTCGGCGAGGTCACGCCGGGGATGGCGATCTGGCGGGAGGAGGTCTTCGGGCCGGTGCTCGCCCTACACGCGGTAAACGGTTTCGACACGGCCGTCGACGCCGTCAACGACTCCGATTTCGGCCTCGCCGCCGCCGTCTTCACCCGCGACCTGTCGAACGCCTACCGCTTCGCCGACGAAGCCGAGTGCGGGCAGGTCGCCGTCAACACCACCACCACCGGCTGGGACGTCCATCTGCCGTTCGGCGGGTTTCACGACTCCGGCACGGCCTACAAGGAGCAGGGCGAGGAAGTCCTGCGCTTCTCCACGCGCGTCAAGACCGTCGCCGTCCACTTCGGCGGCTGACGATCGGCAGCAGCGAGAAAGAGAGAGGAGCTGTCGATGGCTGACGAGACGATCGGCGTCGTCGGCGCCGGCATCGTGGGGCTGGCCACGGCCCGCGAGATCGCCCTGAGCCGGCCCGGCACCCGGGTCGTGGTCCTCGAGAAGGAGCGGGAGGTCGCGCTCCACCAGACCGGCCACAACTCGGGCGTCGTCCACGCCGGCATCTACTACACGCCCGGCAGTCTCAAGGCCGACCTGACCGTCCGGGGCGTGTCCCTGCTGCGCGAGTACTGCCAGGACCGCGAGCTGCCCTACCGCGAGCTCGGCAAACTGGTCGTGGCCGTCCGCGAGGACGAGCTGGGCCGGATGAACGACCTCTACGACCGCGCCCGCAACAACCACGTGCCCGATCTGCGCAGGATCTCCCGCGAGGAGATCCGGGAGATCGAACCGAACGCCGGCGGTGTCGCCGCCCTGCACTCCCCGCGCACCGCGATCACCGACTATCCGGCCGTCGCCCGCGCCTTCGCCGAGGACGTCGTCGACTCCGGAGGCGAGGTGAAGCTCGGCTTCCCGGTCACGGGCGTCACCGAGGTGCCCGGCGGCATCGAGGTGGCCTCCGGGCAGGAACGCGTGCGCGTGGACCGGCTGGTCCTCTGCGCGGGACTGCACTCCGACGCCGTGGCCAGGCTCGCGCAGGACCGGCCGGAACCGCGGATCGTCCCGTTCCGGGGCGAGTACATGCTGCTCAAACGGGAGCGGACGGACCTGGTGCGCGGGCTGATCTACCCGGTGCCGGATCCGCGCTACCCGTTCCTCGGCGTCCACTTCACGCCACGCGTGGACGGCTCCGTGGAGGTCGGCCCCAACGCGGTCCTGGCCCTCGCCAGAGAGGGCTACACACGCACCCGGATCTCCCCCAAGGACCTGCTCGGCCTGGCCGCGTACCCGGGCGCCTGGCGGATGGCGGCCCAGCACTGGCGCACGGGCTTCAGGGAGTACCGCGGATCGTTCTCGGCGGCGGCCTTCATGAAGGACGCCGGGCTGTACGTCCCCGGCATCGGCGTCCAGGACGTCGTACGCGGCGGAGCGGGCGTGCGCGCCCAGGCCCTGGACCGGGACGGCACCCTCCTGGACGACTTCCGCATCCATCGGCTGGGCCGGGTCACCGCCGTGCGCAACGCGCCCTCGCCGGCCGCCACGGCCTCCATGGCGATCGCCGAGCACATCGCCGCCGCGGTTTTCGCAACCGGTTCCACAACAGGGCGCCCGTGAGCCGGGAAACGCCCTGCGAACAGGGCGGATTCACGCAACAACAGCTTGCGCTCCCAGGGGCTCCGCAAGGCCTTTCCGCCCGCCTAGCGTTCCCTCCGCAACGCCCCACCGCCTGCCTGACCGCCTGCCTGACCGAGAGAAGGAAGTACGGGACATGTTCGTCGTCGACACGCAGATCCACATCTGGCTGGAAGAGACCCCGGACCGCCCCTGGGTCCCCGGAGCCCGGGAGCGGATCCGCCTCAACGGCCACCGCGAGGACCCCTTCTCCTACGAAGAGGCCCTGGAGCTGATGGACGAGGCCGGCGTGAACCGCGCTCTGATCCTGCCGCCGTCCTGGGAGGGCGACCGCATCGACTACGCCCTCGAAGCCTGCGAGGCGCATCCGGACCGCTTCGGCATCATGGCCCGCATCCCGCAGAACAAGCCCGCGGAGGGCAAGGCGATGCTCGCCGACTTCGCGCAGAATCCGCACGTCAAGGGCACCCGCCTCACCTTCCACCGGCCGCAGGACCGCAACTGGATGATCGACGGCACCAACGACTGGTACTGGCCGATCGCCGAGCAGCTCGGCATCCCGACCATGGTCCACGCCCCCATCTGGAAGCGGGAGCTGGGACAGATCGCCGAGAAGCACCCCGAGCTGAAGATCATCATCGACCACATGGGCATCATGGCGCGCTGCGTCGACGACTCGATCGGCTACTGGGTCTCGGAGACCGCCGACCTGGCCGCCCACCCGAACATCTACGTCAAGGTCTCGGCGCTGCCGGGCTACTCGACGCAGCCGTTCCCGAACAACAACATCCAGAAGTACGTGCGCGAGATGGTCGACAGGATGGGCCCGCAGCGCTGCTTCTACGGCACCGACATCACCCGCCTGCTGGGCCACGGCATCACCTACACCGACACCATCGAGCAGTTCACCAAGCACTGGGACTTCACGCCCGAGGAGCTGGAGTGGATCATGGGCCGCGGTATCTCCGAGGTCCTGAACTGGCCGATCGAGGGCTGAGGACACACCAGAGATGACGGACAGCACCCACGCGCCCGGCCGTGACGGCGGTGATGCCTTCGTAGCCGCCTTCAACGCCGTCGGCGCGGACTACCTCTTCTGCTCGTCGGGGTCCGAGTGGGCCCCGGTGTGGGAGTCCCTGGCCCGGCGCCACCGCGACGGCGAGCCGGCGCCGCGCTACCTCGACCTGACCCACGAGACCGTCGCCGTCGGCATGGCCACCGGCTACGGCCTGGTCGAGCGCCGCCCGCAGGGCGTACTGCTGCATGCGGCCCCCGGTCTGCTCCAGGGCTCGATGGCCGTCCACGGGGCACTGCTCGCGGGCGTCCCCATGGTGGTCTCCTCCTCGGAGTCGACCACCTACGGCGACGGCCCGGGGCAGGACCCGGGCGGCCAGTGGTACCGCAACCTGTCCATCGTGGGCGGCCCGCACGGCGTCGCGGGTCCGTTCACCAAGTGGGCCAACGAGGCCGCGAGCGTGCACACCCTGCCCACGATGATCACGCGGGCGGCGGAGCTGGCCCGGCGGGCGCCCTCGGGACCGGCGTACCTCAACATCCCGCTGGAGATCCTCCTGGAGGACTGGGACGGCCGTGAGGCCAAGCCCGTCGTGCCGCCGGGCTCCACCCACAGCTCGCCCGAGGAGGTCGACCCGGTCGCACAGCTGATCCGGGAGGCCCGCAACCCGGTCGTCGTGACCGAGACGGCCGGCCGTGAGGCGGGCGGCTTCGAGGCCCTCGTCGCCTTCGCCGAGGCGTGGAGCATCCCGGTCGTCGAGCCCGACTCGGCGGTGTGCGGCAACTTCCCGCGCACCCACCCGCTGCACGCCGGCAGCGACATCGGGCCGTGGATGGACGAGGCCGACCTCATCCTCCTGGTCAACTGCCGCGCTCCCTTCTACCCGCCGTCGCGTCGCCCCTCCAAGGCGCAGATCGTCGTCATCGACCAGGTGCCGCAGCGCCCGCACGTCGTCTACCAAGTCCTGTTCGCGGACCGGTACTTGGAAGGCGACGTCGCCAACACCCTGCGCCAGCTGGCCAAGCGGGCGAAGGATCTCGACGAGAGCGCCGTGGCGGTCCGCCGGGCGGCTCAGCAGGAGCGGCACGCAGCCGAACAGGCCGCGATCGCCGCCGCCGAGGCGAAGGCCGCCGCCCGACCGGACGGCATCGACCCGGTCCTGGTCGCCGCCACCCTGCGCAGGCTGCTCGACGGACATGACGGCATCGTCGTCGACGAGACCATCACCCACAGCCGGACCGTCAGACGCCATGTCCGCACCGACGCCCCCGACTCGTACTTCTATGTGCAGGGCGGCCTCGGCCAGGGCATCGCGGTCGCCCTCGGCGTCAAACTCGCCGCGCGGGAACGGCCGGTGGTGCTCACGATCGGCGACGGCGCGTTCACGTACAACCCGGTCATCCCGTCGTACGACGCGAGCGCCTCCTATCAACTCCCGCTGCTGATCGTGGTGTTCAACAACCGCGTCTACAAGTCCATGAACCTCAACCACCGCAGGTTCTACCCCGAGGGCGCGGCCGCCGAGACGGGGGAGTGGCTCGGCACCGATCTGCACCGGCTGCCCCGACTCGCCTCGTTCGCCGAGGCGTTCGGGATGCATGCGGAGACCGTCGACGCGCCGGATGCGTTGGCGCCCGCGCTGGAGAGGGCGCTCAAGGCTGTCGCCGAGGGCACCACCGCCGTCGTCGATGTGCTCGTCGACCGCTGAGCGCCTTGCGGGACTTGTCGTCCACCCACTGCGGGCCGCCTGTGGCTGGTCGCGCAGTTCCCCGCGCCCCTTTCGGGGCGCTGCAACCCAGGAGGTTTCGTCATCATGTCCGCCACACCCCCCAAAGTCCTGGTGTCTGCAGAGGACCTGCGTTCCTTCTCCGCCGCCCTCCTCGAGAAGGGCGGCCTGAGCGCCGAGCACGCCCGCGTCACCGCCGACGTGTTCGTGTGGGCGGCGCTGCGGGGTGTCGACTCACACGGGATCGCTCGGGTTCCCGCCTACCTGGATCTGCTCGCCAAGGGCGTCGCCAACGCGCAGGCCGAGATCAAGGTCGAGTCGACGACCCCGGCCGCCGCCGTCCTCGACGCCGACCGCGCCCCCGGTCCGGTGGCGCTGAGCGCGGCCGCCGAGGAGGCGGTACGGCGGGCCAGGGCGACCGGCATCGCCTCCGTCGGGGTCCGGCGTACGGTGCACACCGGCGCCATCGGCTACTACGTGTCGAAGATCGCCGAACAGGGCATGGTCGGCCTCGGGTTCGTCGCCGGGATGCCGAACATGGGGTACACGGGCGTCAAGGGCGCGGCGGTCGCCACCAGCCCGCTCGCCATCGCCGTACCGACCGCCGAATCGTCGGCGCACGCCCCGCTGCTGCTCGACATGGCCACCGCGACCATCGCCCTGGGCAAGATCCGCCAGGCGAAGGCGAGCGGCACACCGCTGCCGGAGGGGGCCGCCGCCACCGAGGACGGCACCCCGACCACCGACCCGGAGAAGGCGGTCATGCCGCTGCCGCTGGGCGGGGCGAAGGGCTCGGGCATGTCGTTGGCCTTCGAGCTGCTGACCAGCGTGCTCGTCGGCGCGCCCATCTTCGCCTCGTTCCACTCGGACGACCCGGCCGGCCGTGCGCACCGGCAGAACGCGCTGCTCATCGCCGTCGACCCGGCGGCCTTCGGGGGCGCGGACGCGTTCGCCGAGGCCGTCGACGCCACCCTGGACACGCTCAAGGGCCTGCCGGTCGCGGACGACGCCGAGGGCGTGTTCTACCCCGGCGAGCGCAGTGCCGCCGTGGCCGTCGGACGGGGCGAGAAGGGCATCCCGGTGGCGCCGAAGGTGTGGCGCGACCTCGCCGAGCGCGCCGAGAAGCTGGGCGTCGCCCTCCCGGAAGTCGCCGGATAGGGACTGGCGCGGGGGCCCCGGGGACGCCGAGGGGGCAGCGGCGGGCCGTGGGAGGGGGAGCTTCCGCCTCCCCCGGTCCCTCAGGAGGCCGCCGCGGTCGCCTGTCTGATGTGACGGGCGATCAGGGCGTAGGTGGCGCGGGCCCGTTCGTCGTCCTTGGTGTCGTAGCCGTGGTCGGCTCCGCCGACCTCGTGGTGCTCGACGAGGGCGCCGACCGTGCCGAGGCGCTCGGCGTACCGCGCCGCCTCGTTCCTGAGCAGGTCGTACTCGGCGGTGATCACCAGCGCCGGGGCGATGCCCTTGAGGTCGGCGGTGTCCGCGGCCCCCGCGGGCGAGACGAGCCGGTGGGCGCGCTCGCGAGGGTCGGGCACATAGGCGGTGTCGAAGATCTCCCCCATCCAGGGCCGCAGCATGGGCTTGGCGACGGCCGCCTTCTTGGCCTTCGCGGCGGTCGCCAGGTCCAGCGGCGGGTAGTGCAGCACCTGGAGCGCCATCGCGGGGCCGCCCTGCTCCAGCGACTGCCGGGCCGCGGCCGCGGTGAGTCCGCCGCCGGCGCTCTGCCCGCCCACGGTGAGCCGCCCGCCGTCCCAGCCGTGCTCCGCGCCGTGCCCGGCCACCCAGCGGACGACGTCGTACGCCTGCGTGGTCGGCGCCGGGAACGGGTGCTGCGGGGCGACGACGTACTTGACGTTGACGACGACCACGCCCGCCTCGACGGCGAGGAACCGGCACAGCGCGTCGTCCACCTCCGGCATCGACATGACATAGCCGCCGCCGTGGAAGTTGATGTGCACGGGCGGGCGTGTCGCCGTCCCGGTCGGCGGCGCGTACACCGTGACCGGGGCCGGGGCGACGGAGGTGGGGACCGTCAACTCGCTGACATCGCGCGGGTATTCGGGGAAGCGGGCCTGCCAGGCGGCCGACGAGCCCGGGCCGCCGGAGCGTCGGCTCGCCAGCCCGGTGAGGCCCTGCATCGTCTTGGCGGCGAGGGCGGCCACCCCCGGTCGGGCCAGGATGGACATACGCGTTCCGTTCGTCGAGCCGTACCGGCGATCGCCAGGATTCCTGATGATGGGAACGGGGCGAAGCTAGCACGGCGCGACCCGGATGCGCACCCACGCGTCACTCGCGCCGGGCCACGATCCGATAGGCGTTGGACACGCCCAGCCGGTGCGACAGCGGCCGCACCGCGAACCGGTCGAGCAGGGCGCTCACGATCAGCGCCGGAATCCCGGCGAGCAGCAGCACCCCGCGCACCGTGCGGCGCAGCGCGTTCGGCGGCTCGGGCAGCCACGGCGCGTCCTCGCGCGGCGCCGCGTGGTCCAGCGCCAGCCAGACGGCGGCCAGCAGATCGACCGGGTCGTGCGGTTCGGCGTGCTGCTCCGCCACCACGGTGAAGCCCAGGTGCGAGAGCCGTTCGCGCAGGTTGGCCACCGGCACGAAGTGCAGGTGCTGCGGCTGCAGCCAGGGCAGCCACCAGCGGCCCAGGAGCCGGGCGTATCGGCTCTCGGGGTCCGGCACCTCGATGAGGAGATGGCCGCCGGGTCGTACCGTCTCGCGTGCGGCGCGCAGTTCCCGGTCGGGGTCGGTGCTGTGCTCCAGGTAGTGGAACATGCTCACCACGTCGTAACGGGCGGCCAGTTCGGGCGCGAGGTCGGGGAAGGCGCCCCGGTAGCCGTGCGCCACCCGGCCCTCCCGCTCGGCGAGTTCGACGCCGTCGGTGAAGTCGAGGCCGTCGAACGTCGTGTCGGGCAGCACCTCCTGGGCGGTCGCGCAGAAGTGACCGTGCCCGGTGCCGACGTCCAGCCAGGTCTTCGGCGCGGGGTCGTGCGGCAGCATCGACTCGACCCGCCCCCGGTACATCTTCGTACGGCCCCCGAAGGTGTCGCCGAGCTTCTTCTCGCCCAGCCCGTCGTAGAAGTCCCGGTAGTAGAACTCCAGTCCCGCCGCGCTCAGTCGAGGGTTCTGGAAGGTGTGCCCGCAGCCCCCGCACCGGTCGAGGACGAAGCGGCCCGGCTTGTGCTGGAGCAGGTCGGTGGTGCGCAGCCGGGTGGTCAGCTCCGTCGATCCGCACCAGGGGCAGGCGGTGCGCCGGGGCTCGAAGAGGCGGTCCGGGCCGGCGGCGATGTCCGCCTGGTAGGCGGGCCGCAGCCCGGCGATCCGCTCGGCGGGCTTGGTCTCGTCGCTCATCTGAACTCCCTGGCCAGTTCGTCGAGTCGGTCCGCAGCGGCGGGGGCGCCGCCCGCGGCGCGGAACGCCTTGCGGATCCGGTCGGCCGCGACCCGGTATCCGGGGTCGTCCAGGACGGCGTCGATCGCCGCGCCCACCTGCCGTGCGCCGGCCCGGCCGAACCGCACCCGCACCCCGGCCCCCGCCTGCGCGACCTGCCCGGCGACCACCGGCTGGTCGTCGCGGATGGGGGCCACCACGAGCGGCGTCCCGTGCCACAGCGCCTCGCACACGCTGTTGTGCCCGGCATGGCAGACGACCGCCCCGACTCCCCTTTCCAGCAAGGCGAGTTGGGGCACGGACGGCACGACGAGCACGTCCTTGTCGTCCGTGTCGCCCTTGTCCTCGTCCTGGGCCGGCTGCAGCGTGCCGCCGGGGTCGACGATCACTGCCTGCACCCGGTCGGCCCGCTCCCGCAGCGCGCTTCTGCACACGTCGAGGAACCGGCCGCCGACGTCGGTGTTGGCCGTTCCGAGCGTGACCAGCACGGTCGCTCGACCGGTGTCGCCGGGCGCGTCGCCGCGGGCGTCGAGCCACTCCCAGGGGAAGTCGGACGCGGTCGGGCGGGCGGTGATCGACGGTCCGACCCAGCGGACCCCTGCGCGGGAGTCGCCCGCCAACTCCGGTGTGCTGAAGGCGAGGACGAGATGCGGCGAGAAGCGGGGGTCGGCGGCGCCCGCCGGATCCCCGACGGCGGCCCGCAGCCCGGCCAGTCGCTCGTCCAGCCACCGTCCGATCTTGGGCAGCCCGGAGAGGGGGTCGGTGAACTCGGCCGAGGTGGTCGCCGAGGTCGCCCACGGCAGCCCCAGACGCTCCGCGACCAGCGCACCGGCGAAGGCCTGCTGGTCGGCGACGACGACGTCCGGCCGGAACGCCTCGACGGCCGTCCGCACCCCCGGCGCCATCGCCTCGGCCAGCGGCAACAGGTACCACTCCCACAGGAACTTCAGCGCTTCCGGGCCGCGCAGTTCGGCGGGCCGCTCGCCCGGCGGAGCCCCGGCGCACGCGAAGACCGCCCCGGCCCCGGAACCCGCCAGCCGCAGGACCAGCTCCGGGTCGGGGCACGCCCACGCCACCAGGTGTCCCCGCGCGGTGAGTTCGGCGGCGACGCCGACCGTCGGGTTGATGTGCCCCACCAACGGCGGCACGACGAACAGGAATCGGCTCACCCGGCCGCCTCCGCCGCGACCCGCCCGGCCCCGTCGACGAGGGACAGGATGTGCCCGCCGACCGTCCCCGAGGCCTCCACCAGGACCGAGTGCTCGTGCCCCGGGATCACCACGGTCCGGCAGTCCGGCAGCACCGCCTCCAGCCAGGGCGCCTGACCGGCCAGGTCGGAGTCGCCGCCGTACAGGCCGAGCACCGGGCAGCGTACAGCACCGATCTGATCATCCGTCAGTACCCGGCTCGCCGGGATGTCCCGGCCGAGCGAGGTCTCGCGCACCAGACGGGCGGCTCCCTTGGCGAGGCGGGCGGTGTGGTGGCCGCGGTGGGTGGCGATCCAGTCGATGGTCTCGGACTCGCTGTGGGCGAGCTGCGTCACCACCCGGCTCAGGATGTCGTCCAGCTTCACCGCCCAGGCGGGGGTGGCCGGTTCGGACTCGATGAGACTGACGCTCGCCGCCCGCCCCGGATGCCGGGCCGCGTAGCCGAACGCGATCGTGCCGCCGTAGGAGTTGCCGACCAGGTGCACCGGGCCGCGCACCCCCAGCCGGTCCAGGAGCGCCTCCAGGTCGTCGATGTTGTGGTCCAGGGTGTAGCCCTCGGCGGGTCGTTCACTGCGGCCGTGGCCGCGCAGGTCGTACATGACGACGTCGAGGCCGGCCGCCGCGAACGCGGGCGCGACGGTGAAGTAGTAGCTGGCCAGGCTGTCGGTGAGCAGACCGTGCACCAGCACCACGGTGGCGGTGGCCGGCCGGCCCTCCCGGGGGCCGAGCCGCTGTACGTGCAACCGGACCGTGCCGGTGTCGACCATCGCCATGACTCAGCTCGCCTCCGCGGCCTTCAGGCTCGTCACGACGTACTCGACGAGCCGTCCGACGGTCAGCTCGATGATCTCGTCGAACTCCATGCCGGCCAGGAACTCGGCGAAGTTGACCCGGTCGCCGTACCGTTCCTGGAGCAGACCGGCCAGGGTGACCAGGTCGATGCTCTCCAGCTCCAGATCGCGGTTGAAGGTCGTCCGCATGCCGATCTCGACGTCGTCGAGGCCGTACTCGTCCTCCAGGAGCCGCGCGAGCATGCCGGTGAGATCGGCGAGGACGGACTCCTGATCGGCGGCGATCGGAGTCTCGTCGGCGGCGACCGGGGTGTGGGGGGTGGGAGAGGTCATCGGGCGTCGTGCTCCTTCGTGGTCGGGTGTCCCGTCGTCCATGCCACTACGTAGGCGCGGTCCGGCAGCCGGGGCGGGTTGGCGGCCGGTGCGCAGTGCACGGCGTAGGCGCGTTCCAGGCGGCCCGAGACGGTCAGCCGGTCGCCGGACGGCGCCGCGTCCAGCACGGTGAAGTCCCTCGGCCTGCCGCCGAATCCGGTGCCCTCCGCCTTGGCGACGGCCTCCTTCGCCGTCCAGAAGCGGGTGAACCACAGGGCCTCGGAATCGCCGGTCTCCGCCGACAGCCGGTGCAGCAGCCGCAGTTCGTCCGGGCCGAGGGCGGCGGACAAGGTCTCCGGGGTGCGGTCGGCGACCTCCTCGATGTCGATCCCCGGACCGGGGCCCGGCGTGTGCGGCCGGACGATCGCCGCGCCCGCCTCCGCGCAGTGCGCCAACGACACGTCCAGCGCGGGCAGTTCACGGCCGTGGACGCCGGTGACGTACGGGCGGCCCGTCTCGTCGTTGCGCACCCGTAGCTCCGCCGGGAAGACCGGGCCCTCGCCCTGGTCCCACAGCCACTGTCGCACCGCGTCCTTGACCGCGATCCGGCCCAGCAGCCACTGCCGACGTCCGCGCGGCGCATGCTGCGCGTACTCCGAACGCTCCACTCCGCCGAGGGAGTTGCGCATGATCAGCTCGCGGGAGGCCAGGTCCGGCCAGCGCTCGTGCAGCAGCTGCCAGCCGCCCGGCCGGGACTCGGACAGCGTGTGGCGATCGGGGAAGCGCTCGACGGGCCGGGTCTTCGGATCGTTGTCGAAGCGACGGTCCTGCCAGCCGTACAGCTCCGCCCAGACCGCGCCCCCGACCGTGAGCTGGACGTCGGCCTCCAGGAACGTGTCGGTGAGCGAGGTGATCCGCACCAGGCAGCCCACCTCGGTCCCCGGTGCCGGATGCGGCCCGTGGAAGCGCATCTCCCGCATCCCGACCGGGAACACCACGGTCCGCTCCGTACGGGTCGCCATGATCCAGTAGCCGAGGATCTGGCCGACGTTGTCCAGCAGCGCGCCGGGCGCGGACGGGGTGGTGATGACCCCGCGTACGTGCCGGTCGCCGATCGCGGTGAGTTCCGTGACGCCCTGGAACGCCGGGCCGTGGAACATCCAGCGCTCGTCGTAGAGCTGGGCGGCGGTGTGGTCGGGGGTGCGTTCGGTCGCCGGATCGGTGGTCCAGGGGGCGGGGGGCGGGGCGGGGTGGGCGGCGGCGAGCTCCACCGTGGCGCGGGCCCGGGGGCCGAAGGAGACGGCCACGCGGTCCGGGCCCTCGGGGGTCGCCGTCACCGGCACGTCGACGGCCGGGGTGGCGGTGAGCCACTCCTCGAACCGGGCCCCGTGCACGGCGACCGGCACGGTGCCGGGGGCCGCCGCGCAGGCCGTGTCCACGATGTGCTGCACGATCGTCGTAGCCGGGACCACCGGCCACCGGTCGGCGACGTCCGGCCAGCCGGGGCGTTGGGGGTAGAAGCAGTGGTCCATGAGGTACGGCATGGTGTCGGGGGAGACATGGACGGTGGTGCGGCGCGGGGCGAGCGGGGCCGGCCGGGCCGGGGCGTTCATCAGGGCCGCGGCCGTGTCCGCCGTCTCCCGCAGCAGCGCGCTCAACTCGGCGGCCATCGGCGAGCGTTCGACGAGCGCGTCGAGTGGCGAAGGGCCGCCGGCGGCGGTGCGAGGGCGCAGTCCACTGCGCAGTTCGGCCAGCTTCTCCGGCGGGAGCGACACCAGCGCGCCGCCCAGGTCCAGCCGAACGGGCGGCCGTTGCGCCGTGGCCGTGGCCGCGGTGGCAAGGGCCGGCGCCACCGCCGCTCCCGCCGTCCACAGTGCGGTCGCCGCCCGGCGGAGTTGGGCGAGGCCCGTGCGGTGGGGCGAGTTGGCGGCGACCACCAGGTGGTCCTGGTCGCCCAGGGTGTCGCCGACCAGGGAGCCGAGCTGCCCGGGCCCGACCTGGACGTACACCCGGTGACCGGCCGCGTACAGGGCCTCGGCCAACTGCCGGAAGCGGACGGGTTCCAGCAGGTGCCGCACGAACAGCGCCCGTATCCCCGCCTCGTCCGCGGGGAACGGCGCGGCGGTCGTCCCCGACCAGACCGGGGTGTGCGGCTTGTGCAGCCGGAACCGGTGGGCGGCCTCCTCGATCGGGCCGAGATGGGGGCGCAGCATCGGCGTGTGGAAGCCGGACCGGAACGGCAGTACCTGGCTGAGCACGCCCTGCGCGCGAAAGGCCCGCACGAAGGCATCCACGGCCGCCTCGGGGCCGCACACCATCGACTGGCCGGGCGCGTTGTCGTGGGAGAGCACGAGACCGGCCGTGGTGCCGCCCTCGTCGCGCAGGGCGGCCAGGACGCGCTCGGCGGACGCGCCGATCGCGCCGAAGGCCAGCCCGGGGACCGTCACCGAGTCCGGGTCGAAGCCGGCCATGAACGCGTCGACCTCGTCCCCGGCGTACATCCCGGCCGCCGCCATCGCCGTCCACTCGCCCACGCTGTGCCCCGCGACCGCGTCCGGCACGATCCCGCTGCGGCGCAGCGCCGTGTCGAGGAGGCGGCCCACGGCGACGACGCCGAAGCCGTGCCGGCCGACATCGCCCGCCCGGCCCGCGTCGACCGGGAGGGCGGGCAGGCCGAAGTGGGCGGCCACGTCGTCGACCTGAGGAGTGAAGTCGCCCTCCAGGCCGGGGAACAGGAACGCGAGGCCGCCCCGGCCGGCGCCCAGGAGGGGGCTCGGCCGGAACCAGACGTCGCTGCGGCCGTGCCAGGCGCGCTGCTTGGCGACCGCGCGGCGGGCCAGGGCGAGCCGCTTGGCGGTCGGGTCGACGATGCCGAGGCGGGCCGGGCCCGCGTCCGGGTGCGGGTGGGCGGCGTCGAGTCCGGCGGCCCGTACGGCGCTGTCGTCGGCGTCCAGGAGGGCGGCGAGGCGCGCGGGGGAGTCGGCGGCGAGCAGCAACACCCGCTCGGGTTCGGCGACTTGCAGAGCGGGGGACCTCGGCGTCGGCACGGTCGCGCGGGCGCCGCGTGCGCCCGGCGCCTCCTCCAGCACCACGTGGGCGTTGATCCCGCCGAACCCGAACGCGTTCACGGCGGCCCGGCGCACGGGCCGGCCCGCGCCGGTCTCCCAGTCGGTCGCCTTCTCCAGGGTGCGGAACCGGGTGCGGGCCAGGGCGGGGTGCGGGTCGTCGCAGTGCAGCGTCGGGAGCAGCGTGCGGTGGTGGACCGCGAGGGCGGCCTTGACCAGTCCGGCGACCCCGGCGGCGGGCATGGTGTGCCCGATCATCGACTTGACCGATCCCAGGACCGCGTCGCCGTCCCCGGGCCCGCCGAACACCTCGGCCAGCGTGGACAGTTCGGCCCCGTCGCCGGCCGGGGTCGCGGTGCCGTGCGCCTCCAGCAGACCGACCGAGCCGGGTTCGGCGGGATCGAGCCCGGCCGCCCGCCACGCCTGCCGCACCGCCTGCGCCTGACCGCCTGGATCGGGGTTGACCAGCCCGGCCGCCCGGCCGTCGCTCGCCACGCCGGTGCCCCGGATCACGGCGTAGATCCGGTCGCCGTCGCGCTCGGCGTCGGCCAGCCGCTTGAGGACGACGACGCCCGTCCCCTCGCCGATCAGGATGCCGTCGGCGTCCCGGTGGAAGGGGCGGATGCGCTGGCTGGGGGAGAGCGCGCGCAGCTGGGAGAAGACGCTCCACAGCGTGATGTCGTGGCAGTGGTGGACGCCCCCGGCGAGCATCAGGTCGCAGCGCCCGGAGGCGAGTTCGCCCACCGCCTGGTCCACCGCGACCAGCGAGGAGGCGCAGGCCGCGTCCACGGTGTACGCGGGGCCCCGCAGGTCGAGCCGGTTGGCGACCCGGGACGCGGCGAGGTTGGGCACCAGACCGATCGCCGACTCGGGGCTGTCCGGACCGAGCCGCTCGGTGAACGCCGTGCGCACCCGGTCGAGTTGGTCACCGGTCAGGTCGGGCAGCAACTCGCCCAGGGTGCGCACGAGTTGGCCGGCGGTGCGGACCCGCTGGTCGAGTCGGACCAGACCGGGGGTGAGGTAGCCGCCCCGGCCGAGGACGACGCCGACCCGCCCTCGGTCGGGGAGGCGGTCCGGGCCCCCGGCGTCCTCGACGGCGGCCGCGGCCACGTGCAGGGCGATGAGCTGGTCGGGCTCGGTCCCGGCCACCGAGTTCGGCATGATCCCGAACCGGGTGACCTCCACCTCCGCCAGCCCGTCCACGAAACCGCCCCGCCGCGCGTACACCCGGTCGGCGACGGCCGGTTCGGACGCGGTGCCGGGGCGGTAGAACTCGGCGTCCCAGCGGCCGTCCGGCACCTCGCCGATCGCGTCCACGCCGTCGCGCAGGTTGCGCCAGTAGGCGTCCAGATCGGCGGCCCCCGGCAGCAGCACCGCCATCCCGACGATGGCGACCGGGGTCTGACGTGCCGTCACCGGTGCTTTCACCAGCCCGAGGCGGTGTAGACGACGGCGGTGGCGGACTCCTCGCCCCAGGCCAGCTCCCGCAGCAGCGCCGCGGTGCCCTCCTCGGGGTCGATCAGCCGGATGCCGCGGCGGGCGTACTCGCGGGCCAGCTCCACCCCGACCATGCCGGCGTGCGCGGCCGCGGGCGCCCACGGGCCCCAGTGCACGGTCACCGCACGGCGCCCGGTGCGGGCGGCGAAGGCCGCGCCGAGGGTCTCCAGCGCGTCGTTGGCGGCCGCGTAGTCCACCTGGCCCCGGTTGCCCAGGACGGCCGAGATCGAGCCGAACAGCACGGTGAACGCGGGCGCCGCGGGCAGTTCCTCCAGCGCGGTGAGCAGGGCGTCGGCGCCGGTCGCCTTCGTGCCGTAGACCCGCTGGAAGGACTCGGCGCTCTTCTCGGCGACGAGCCGGTCCTCGATCACCCCGGCCGCGTGCACCACGCCGTCGAGCCGGCCGTGCTCGGCGTGGATCTCCTTGACCGCCTGGAGCACCGCCGCCGGCTCCCGGAAGTCGACCGAGCGGTAACGGGCCCGGCTGCCGAGCGCGGTGAGTTCGGTCAGGGTCGCCGTGATCTCCCGCTGGGCCAGCAGGAGTTCGGCCGCCCGGTTGATCTCGGCGGGCTTCGTGCCGCCGCGGGCGGCGAGCGCCGCGCGCAGGTCGGCCGGGGTGCGCGCGGCCGCGGTGTCCGCGTCCTCGGGACCCTCCGGCGCCGGCGTGCGGCCGAGCAGCTCCAGACGGCAGCGGGAGGCGGCGGCGAGCGCGACGGCGAACTGTGCGGTGATGCCCCGCGCCCCGCCGGCCAGCAGCACCACCGAGTCCTGGTCGAGGCCGAGCGCGGCCGCCTCCGCGGCTCCGTCCCCGGCCGGTCCGGCGCCCGTGGAGCCGAGTGCGCCCAGCGGCGCCTCGACCAGCTCGAAGCCGTGCCGGCCGGCCGCCGTGCGCAGCACGACCGGGGTGCGGTCCGGTGCGACGGCCTCGGCGACGACGGCGTCCGCGACGGCGGACGGCGAGGCGTCGGCGAGTTCGACGACCCGGGCGAGCGTCTCCGGGTACTCGCGGGCCACGGTCCTGAACAGCCCGCGCAGTCCCGCGGTGCGGGCGTCGGGCGTCTCGCCGTCGGCGGCCCGGAGGGCGAGGAGCCGACGCGGGCCGCGCGCCAGGGCCGCCTTCAGGACCGGGAACGCGTCGGGCAGGACGGGCGTGTCGTCGTCACCGGCGAGGGCCCCGAGACACAGCACGCCGTCGACCGGCCCGTCCGCCTCCGTCAGGACGTGATCAGGGGCGCGCACGACGACGTCGGCGCCGTGGGACGCCAGACGGGCGGCGGCCTCGGGGGCGTCCCCGAGGAGGATCCAGCGGGCGCCCGAAAGAACGGCGGCGGGGGCGGGCCGCTCGTCGGGTTCGTCGAGCGGGACCGGCCGCAGCACGTGCCGCCGGGGCGGTTCGCCCGTCACCTCCGGCGGGGCCTGCCGTGCGGCCTCCGTGGTTGTGGGCGCGCGATCCCCGGCCGCCGGTACGGGCGCCGGTCCGCCGATCCGGGCGGTCAGCCAGTCGGTCACCGCGGCGGCCGTACGCGCCTTCGCCAGCTCCTCCAACTCGTCGTCGCCCATCGAGGTCAGGTCGGCGTCCGCCCCGGCGCCGAGGCGCTTGGCCAGCTCGCCCGCGATCTCGGCCCGCTTGATGGAGTCGATGCTGAGGTCCGCCTCGAGGTCGAGGTCGGGCTCGATCATGTCGATGGGGTAGCCGGTGCGTTCGCTGATGATCTCCAGGACGACCTGCTGGACGTCGACCGAACCGGCGGGTTCCACCTCTGCGGCGGACGTCGTGGGCGTCGGCTCCGGTTGTGGCGTGGGGAGTTGGGGGACTGCCTGGATCACCAGTGGCGAGACCGCGGTGGGCGAGGCGATCTGTGCGCCCGGGGCGGACCCGAAGTAGGTGAGCAGCACGTCCCGTTGGGCGGCGATCATCTCCCGGCTGGTGCGCAGGAATTCGGCGACGATCGCGTCCCGGTGGTCGGAGGGGACGCCGTGCGGGGGGTTCGTCGTCACAGTCGTCTCCAGGGTGTGCGGGGTGTGCGGGGTCTCCACGACTCGGCGGGCCGGTGCGAGCGCACCGGGCAGGAGGGCGCCGGCGGCGGTGCGGACCAACTGCCCGTCCACCGTCCAGCCGGGCCGCTTCGGTACGGGGGTCCGCACCGCGTCCACCGCGTCCCGGCCGCGCAGCAGCCACCCGGTGCGCACCGGCAGCCCCGCGACGGCGAGCGCGGCCAGGGCGTCGAGCCAGCCGCGCAGACCGCCGCCGGGCCGGGGCTCGCAGGCCACCGTGCGGTGCGGACGGTCGCCGAGGATCTGGCCGACCAGCCGGGTCAGCACCGACCCGGGACCGGCCTCGACGAAGACGCGGGCCCCCGCCTCGTACATCGCCTCGATCTGTTCGGCGAAGGCGACCGGGGCGCCGATCTGGGCGGCGAGTTCGACCCGTACCGCGTCGGCGTCGGCGGGGTAGGGGGCGGTCGTGCGGTTGGACCACACCGGGAACTCGGGCGCGTGCACCGGGCGATCGGCGAGCGCCCCGGCGAACCGGTCGCCGGCCCCCGCGACCAGCGGGCTGTGGAAGGCGCAGGCGACGGGGATGCGCTTGGCCCCGAGACCGGCCTCGCGCAGCAGCCGTACGGCCTCGGCGACGGCCTCCGACGGTCCCGAAATCACCGTCTGCTCGGGCGAGTTGCGGTTGGCGACGACGACGGAGTCCGGTGCGGACGCCGCCTTGAGCGCCTGCGCCACCTCTGCCGCGCCCGCCGAGACGGCGGCCATGGTCCCCGGATCGCCTCCCCGGTCCGAAGCGGCTTCGAGGATCGCCGTCGCCCGCTCCGAGCTCAGCTCCAGCAATGTCTCGGGCGTCAGGGCGCCGGCCGCGCAGAGGGCGACCAGCTCGCCGTAGCTGTGTCCGGCGGCCATGTCGGGGCGGATCCCGGCCGCGGTGAGCACGGCGTGGGCGGCGAGGCCCGCGATGCCGAGGGCCGGCTGTGCCACCCGGGTGTCGGTCAGCGCGGCCTGCTGACGGCCGCGAACGGCGTCGTCGAAGGCGGCCGGCGGGTACAGGGCGTCGGCGTGGGCGCGTCCGAGCTCCAGGTAGGGGCGCAGCTCGGGGAGGGCGACGAACAGCTCGGCGAGCATGCCGGTGCGCTGGCTGCCCTGGCCGGGGAAGAGGAAGGCGACCTTGGCCTCGCCGGGTGCGTCTTCCTGTGCGGCGCGATGGACGCCCCGTGCCGCACCGTCCTGGGCGGGGTCGGTCAGCGCCCGGCGCAGCTTCTCGATCAGGTCGGCCACGTCCGTCGCCACGAGCGCGAGCCGCGCCGGATCCCCGCCGGCGTCCGACCGCCGCGCCGCGGCGAGCGCCAGGTCCCGCAGCCGCCAGGGGCTGCCCTCCGCCTCCGCCGCCCGCAGGAGCTCCTCCATCGAGCGGCGGGCCGTGGTTTCGTCCCGGCCGCGGAAGACGAACAGCTCGGCCGGCCAGGCGTCCAGTCCCCGCACCGGCGGCACGCCGTCGGCGTAGGCGCTCAGCACCACATGGAAGTTGGTCCCGCCGAAGCCGAACGCGCTGACTCCCGCGACCCGTTCCTCCGCAGGCGTGGCCCAGGGGCGGGCCTGCGCATGGAAGGCGAAGGGGCTGCCGTCCGCGTCCCAGGCCGGGTTGGGGGCCTGGACGTGCAGTGTGGGCGGCCGGACGCCGGTGTGCAGGGCCAGCAGCGCCTTGATCAGGCCGGCCAGTCCGGCGGCGCACTTCGTGTGGCCGATCTGCGACTTCACGGAACCGATCACACAGCCGCCCGGCCGGGCCCCGGCCTCGCCGAACACCTCGCTGAGGATGCGCAGTTCGGTGCGGTCGCCGACGACCGTCCCGGTGCCGTGCGCCTCGACGAGTCCGACGTCGGCCGGGGAGACGCCCGCGTTGCGGTAGGCGCGCTCCAGGGCCGAGCGTTGGCCCTCGGGCCTGGGGGCGGTCAGCCCGAGGGAGCGGCCGTCGCTGGAGGAGCCCAGGCCCTTGATGACGCCGTAGATCCGGTCGCCGTCGCGTTCGGCGTCCGCGAGCCGCTTGAGGACGACGCAGGCCACGCCCTCGCCCAGCGCGATGCCGTCCGCCGAGCCGTCGAAGGCGCGGGAGCGGCCGGTCGGCGACAGGGCGTGCACGGACGAGAAGAGGACGTAGTCGTTGATGCCGTTGTGGAGGTCGGCGCCGCCGCACAGCACCGCGTCGGAGGTGCCGCCGATCAGTTCCTTGCAGGCGACGTCCACCGCGGCCAGCGAGGAGGCGCAGGCGGCGTCGACGGTGTAGTTGGCGCCGCCGAGGTCGAGCCGGTTGGCGATCCGCCCGGAGATGACGTTGGCGAGCATGCCGGGGAAGGAGTCCTCGGTGAGCCGCGGGAGCTGGCCGTCCAGACCCGCCGGGACCTTCCCGTAGTACGAGGGCAGCACCGCGCGCAGCGTCGCCGCGTTCGACAGGTCGCTGCCGGCCTCCGCGCCGAACACCACGGAGGTGCGGGAGCGGTCGAACTCCCGGCCTCCGTCGCCGTATCCGGCGTCCTCCAGTGCGCGCCGTGCGGCCTCCAGGGACAGCAGCTGCACCGGCTCGACGCTGCCGAGGGACGCGGGCGGGATGCCGTAGCGCAGGGGGTCGAAGGGGATGCGGGGCAGGAAGCCGCCCCACTTGGACGGGGTGGACTCGCCGTGGTGGACGGCCGGGTCCCACCGGTCGGCCGGGACCTCGCCGACCGCGTCCACGCCCCCGACGACGTTCGCCCAGAACGTGGGCAGGTCGGGCGCCTGCGGGAACATGCACGCCATGCCGACGACAGCGATGTCGAGCGGCGCGGGCGCGGCCGGCTCCAGCACCTCCTCCGGCAGGCCCAACTCGGACGCGCGCAGGGCGAGATGCTCGTCCGCGCCCGTCGTCACGCAGTGGTGGAGCGCCGCGACCGTGGTGGTCGCCGAGCGCAGCACGGCCACCTCGCCGGCCATGAACATCCCCTCGGCGAGCTGGCGTTGCTCGTCGACGGCGGTGAGGGCGCCGTCGGCGTCCCGGGTAGTCCCCTTGCTGGCGAGGCGCAGCCGGCCGACGTTGAGCCGCTCCAGCTCCTCCCAGATCCGCCGGTCCGGGACGCCCTCGGCGCGTAACCGGGCTTCCTGGTCACGGTAGTCGGCGGCGAACGGGCTCGGCACACAACGCGTGGCGTGCCCCGGCGCCGACTCCAGGAGCGTGGTGCGCTCGGCGTCCATGACCTGCCGCTGGAACAGCGGCTGGATCGCGCCGTGCGCCACCGCCTCCTCGGTGAACAGGTACGCGGTGCCCATCAGCAGGCCGACGGCCGCTCCGCGCGCGGTGAGCGGCGCGGCGAGCGCGGCGACCATCGCGGCCGACCGCTCGTCGTGGACGCCGCCCGCGAAGAACACCTCCACATCGTCGGCGTCGCGGCCCGCCGAGAAGTCGTCCAGGACGGCGAGTTGGGCTTCCCAGAGCGGAAAGGAGGCCCGTGGTCCGATGTGTCCGCCGCACTCCGAGCCCTCGAACACGAACCGGCGCACCCCGGCCTCCAGGAACTGCCGCAGCAGGCCCGGCGACGGCACGTGCAGGAAGGTGCGGATGCCGTCCCGCTCCAACGCCTGCGCCTGGGACGGCCGTCCGCCCGCGATGATCGCGTGCGTCGGCCGCAGCTCCCGTACGGCCTCCAGCTGGGCCGTGCGCACGTCCTCCGGTGCGAAGCCCAGGACGCCCACGCCCCAGGGACGGCCGGCCGCCGCGTCCCGGGTCTCGGCCAGCATCGTCCGCGTCCGCGCGCCGTCCGCCAGGGCCAGCGCCAGGAAGGGCAGCGCGCCGTCCGCCGCCACCGCCGCGGCGAACGCGGGCCCGTCGCTCACCCGGGTCATCGGCCCCTGCGCGACCGGGAGTCGGGTCCCGAGCGCCCGGCTCATCGGCGACCCGGCCCGTAGCGCCCGGCCGGCCGTGTCGTCGCGCAGGGCGTGCAGAGCCGCGTCCCGCAGCCCGCGCACCGTCCGTCGTACGTCGCCCCAGCGCTCGGCGAACCGGGCCGCGAGGAAGCCGTCCTGGCCCACCGGGAGCAGCTGGGTACGGGGGTCCTGCGCGCCCAGCAGCGCCGCCACCGCCTCCGGTCCGGCGCCCTCCGGGATCCGTGGGGCGTCCGGGCCCCGCCGCAGCAGAACGCGGTGACCGGCCAGGACGACGGTCTCCGAGCCGTCCAGGGTGCGCAGCGCCGCCGCGGCCGACTCGGGCGGCGCCGACTCGGCGAGCAGCGCGAGCTGGCTGTCCAGGACGACCCCGGCCGCCCCGCCGGCCACCGCGGCGGCGGTCGTGTGCGGGCCGATGCCGCCGCACGCCCACACCGGCACGCTCACCTCGGGCGCGGCGAGGAGCTGCTGGAGCAGCACGAAGGTGCTCAGCTCGCCGATCCGGCCGCCGGACTCGGCGCCCCGGGCGATCAGGCCGTGCGCCCCGGCGCGCACCGCGTCCCGCGCGCCCGCCAGGTCGGTGACCTCCACCAGCACCCGGTAGCGCGCCGCGAGCTCGGCGATCGGCCAGTCTGCCCCGGCGGCATCTCCGGTTCCCGTCGCATCCGTCGCTTCCGTTGCCTCCGTCGCCTGGGTCGCCCGCGTTGCGGCCGCCGTGAGGACCATGGTGTGGGGGCCGTACGGCTCCAGGTCGGCGGGGGTGAGTCGGCAGTGTGCGCCGACCCGGACGCCGAAGGCGCCGGGCGACGCGCGGCGCAGGCGGGAGAGGGCCTCTCGGGTTCTTCGGTCGCCGGAACCGAGGTCGAGCACGCCTAGCCCGCCGGCCCGGCCGACCGCCAGGGCGAGCCCGGCGTCGGGTTCGCCGAAAGGTGTGATGCCGATGATCATGTCCTCGGAACGCACAGCGGACGTCATGATTCTCCGAATCAAGGGTCAGACAGCACGGTGGGGGGTTCGGGACAGCAATGGCGGCTCACCGGATTCCGGCGGGGAGGGCCGAGGAGGGTCCACCGCGGAACGGCCGTTCTAAAGCGCGTGCTCGAAACGCGTTGAAAGGTAGTGCGCTTGTTACTCACTGGTCAACGTTCGAACGATCGGCCGGTATCCAGCCGCAATGATTCGGTCAGTCGCGGGCGGAGGGCCAGGGCGTAGGAAATCGGATGAATTCCTTTCGCGGGCGGTCTCGTTCACTCTCCACTCACATTGTGGAAACGTGAACGACCGCAGGAAATGCGTTCCTTTAGACCCCATGTCCGACTCGGAACCCACATTCCCGGCATCGCGCGGGCCGCGAGGAAAATTCTGTGTGTCCACCGCGGAGTGACCGGGAAAGGCTTGTCGACATGGCAACCCTCGTGGCTTCCGGCCGTCTCGTGAGACGGGTCTTGACGCGGGCCGGGCTGCCGCCAAGACTGGAATGACTACGTAGTCAAGCCGGTCCTCGGGAGGTCGTCGACCGGTTTGGCTACGTGGTCATGTCGACCGGTTCGGCCACGTGGTCATTCCGTGGCTTCGACCTCGTCCACCAGCCCCCAGCCGGCCGCCTCCCGCGCGGTGAGCGGGACCCCGGACAGAGCCAGCCAGGCGGTGCGTTCACGGCCGATGCGCGGCGGAAGGCTCGCCGTGCCGCCCGCGCCCGGGATCAGTCCCATCCCGATCTCGGGCAGCCGGACCGTCGTGTCCGGTGTGGCCGAAACCCGCCCCGCGAACGCCGCCAGCTCGATGCCCGCACCCACACAGGACCCGTGCAGACGGGCGGTCACCTTCGCCGCGCACCGCTGGAGCAACGCGGCCGGACTGCGCGCCACGCGCACCCGGTGCGCCTCGGCGGGGTCCCGAGAGGTGCCGAACTCGGCCAGATCGCCCCCGCTGCAGAACACCGGGCCCGCGCCGCGCAGTTCGACGCGGGCGATGGAGGGATCGGCCACGGCGACCTCCAGCGCCTCGCAGAGCGCGTCGCGGGTGGCGGCGTCGAACGCGTTGCGCACCCGGGGCCGGTTCAGGGTGACGGTCAGCAACGCGCCGTCCCGGCGCAGCAGCACCGGCTCGGCGGCCGGGCGAGGGGTGCGCGGCCGGGCCTCGGCCAGCCAGGCGCGAAAGCCGCCGCCGCCCTGGAGCGTCGAGTAGGCGAGGGACTCGACGACCAGCCGCTCCGCCGGGCCGAGGGCCGCCCCCATGCGCAGGACCTGCACCAGCGCGACGGCGGCGGCCGGCTGTCGGGCGACGGTCTCGTGCAGGTCGCGGGCGGCGGCGTGCGGATCGGCGCAGCCCACCCATGGCCGCGGCGGATCCGGGACGCCGGTGAGGAGAACGTCGAACTGCCCGGAGACGGGACGCGGTTCGGCCGCCACCCCCACCAGGACGCGGTCCGCAGACGGAGGCGGCTCCGGCTCTGCGGTGCGGTCGAGGTCGACCAGCACGAACGGCGGCTCCATGACCACCGGAGTGTAGTCTTGCCCGACCTGCGAGGAGAAGGGTGTTCACGTCATGAAGAACGCCGCTCTCGAAGATCGTCGGACGCGCGAAGATCGTCAGAAGCGCGGAGACGGTCGGACGCGTGAAGGCCGTCGGGCGTTCGAAGACCGTTGGACGGAGACCGTGGCCCCGCGTCTCGGCCCGCTCACGGCCGCCGTGCGCGACTTCACCGCCCTCACCGGGGTTCCCGTCGACCTGCCCACCGCCCTGTTCCTGCGGGCCCGGCTGGCCGGTCTCGGACTGCCGGGACGCACCTCCGCGGGCGGCTCCTGCCGGCTGCTCGCCACCGCCGACGGCTGGGCCGCCGTCAACCTGGCCCGCCCCGACGACACGGCCGCCCTGCCCGCCCTGCTGGCCCTCCTCGGAGCCGAGGGCACCGATCTGACCACGGCGGCTCGTGGTGTCCAGGCACGGCAACTCGCCGAACAGGCCCAGCTGTTGGGCATCCCCGCCGCCGCGCTCGGCTCGGCCGGGGCGGACCGGGCTCCGGTGCGCGCGGAGCGCCACGGCGAGCGACTCGTGCGCCCGCTGCCCGGCCAACGCGTCGTCGACCTCTCCGCACTGTGGGCGGGACCGCTGTGCGCCCGTCTGCTGGGCCTGGCCGGGGCCCGCGTGGTCAAGGCGGAGAGCGCCGCCCGGCCCGACGGGGCCCGCCGCGGACACCCCGACTTCTACCGGTGGCTGCACGACGGGCACGAGAGCCGCGTTCTCGACTTCGCCACCGGATCGCTCGCCGCCCTCGTCGACGAGGCGGACATCGTCATCGAGGCCTCCCGGCCGAGGGCGCTGCGCCGCCTCGGCATCCGCGCCGAGGACTTCCTCGCCGCCCGTCCCGGACGCGTCTGGGTGAGCATCACCGGGTACGGCCGTGACGACGACCGGATCGCCTTCGGCGACGACGCGGCCGTGGCCGCCGGACTGACCGGCCGCGACCGGCACGGCGACCCGGTGTTCCTCGGCGACGCCCTCGCCGACCCCGTCACCGGCCTGTTCGCCGCCCACGCGGCCGCCCGCTCGCTGGCCGCCGGAGGCGGAGAACTCCTGTGCGTGTCCATGACCGCATGCGCGGCGGCGCTCGCCGGGACGGGCCCGGGGTGAGGCCGGTGCCGGCCCGGGTGCGGTCGTGCTGATCCGGGACGCGGAAGTGGCGGGGCGCGGCCGCGTCGACGTCCGTGTCGAGGGCGGCCGGGTCGTGGAGATCGGGCGGGGACTGGCCGGGCCGGTCGACGTGGACGGGCGCGGCGGCGCACTGCTGCCGGGCCTGCACGACCACCACGTCCACCTGGCCGCCCTCGCGGCGGAGGCGGCCTCGGTGCGGGTCGGCCCCGCCGATGTGCTCGGCCGCGCCGGGTTCGCGGCCGCTCTGCGCGGCGGGGACCCGGGGGAGTGGGTCCGGGCCGTCGGCTACCACGAGAGCGTCGCCGGGGAGCTCGACCGGTGGGCGCTGGACGCCGTGGCCCCCGACCGGCCGGTGCGCGTCCAGCACCGCAGCGGCGCGATGTGGTTCCTGAACAGCGCCGCCCTGCACGCGACGGGCCTCGACCCCGACGAGGGCGAGGACGGCCACCGCGACGGGCGCATCTGGCGGGAGGACGAGCGGCTGCGGCACCTCGTCCCGCCCGTGCGCCTCGACCTGGAAGGGGTCGGGCGGCGCGCAGCCCGCCTCGGCGTCACCGGATTCACCAACGCCGACCCGCACCCCGGGCCCGGCCTGGCACAGACCCTGTCGGTGCTGCCCCAGCGGCTGCTCGTGATGGGCGTCGACCCGCCGACGAAGATCATGCTCGACGACCCCACCCTCCCCACACCGACCGAACTCGCCGCCACCGTCGCGCAGTTGCGCCCCCGGCCGGTCGCCGTGCACTGCGTGACCCGGGTGCAGCTGCTCGTGACGCTGCTCGCGCTGGACGAGGCCGGCCCGGTCGCCGGCGACCGGATCGAGCACGCGGCCGTCGTTCCGGCGGAGACGGTCGACTGGATCCGGCGGCTCGGCGTGACCGTGGTGACCCAGCCGCACTTCCCCGTGGAGCGCGCCCACGCCTACGCCACCGACGTGGACCCGGACGACCGACCGCACCTCTATCGCTGCCGCAGCCTGGCCGAGGCCGGCGTCCCGGTCGCCGCGGGCACCGACGCGCCGTACGGCGCCCACGACCCGTGGGCGGTGATGCGGGCCGCGGTGCAGCGCGCCGACGGGGAGGCCGTCCCGCCCGGGACCGCGCTGCGGATGTTCCTCGGCCGTCCCGAACAGCCGTCGGTCATAAGGACGTTGGAGCCCGGCGCTGCCGCCGACCTGTGCCTGCTCCACACGCCCCTGCGCGAGGCGCTCGACGCGCTGTCCGCCGACGTCGTACGGGCCGCCTATGTCGGGGGCCGGGTGCTTCACCGGCAGTGACCGCCGTCACACGCTGTAGCCGCCGTCCACCCCCAGCGCCTGCCCCGTGATGAACCCGGCCCGGTCCGAGGCGAGGAAGGACACCGCCTCCGCGATGTCCTGCGCCGCCCCGAACCGGCGCAGCGGGATGTTGCGCCGGGTGACGGCGAGGGCGTCGTCGTCCAGTTCGCCCGACTCGATCAACCGGCCCGCGATGCCGTCGGTGAGCATGCCGGGCGCGACGCAGTTGACGCGGACCCCGTAGCGCCCCTCCTCGGCGGCCAGCGCGCGGGCGACCGCCTCGACCGCTCCCTTCGCCCCCGAGGACAGTCCGTCGCGCACCGGGAAACGGCGGGTGGCGACGGTGGTCACCGCGACGACGCTGCCCCGGCTCTCGCGCAGGACCGGCAGCGTGGGGTGCACGAGGTTGTAGAACCCCACTGCGTCCGCCTCGAGTTGGGCCCGGTACTCGCCCGGCGACACCCGGCTCAGATGCCGCATCGGCACATGGGGACCGGCCGCGTACACGAGCGTGTGGATGCCGCCGTACGCCTCGGCGGTCCCGGTGACCGCCCGGGCCGTCGCCGTCTCGTCGGTGAGGTCGAGCTGCAGCGCCGCGACGGCCTTCACCTCCTCAAGCAGAGCCTGCGCGGCCTGCCGGTCGGCCCGGTAGGAGAACGCCACCGCGCTGCCGTGCGCGGCCAGCGTCCGTACGACCGCCGCGCCGATCCCGCCGGTGCCGCCCGCGACGAACGCGACCCCCGATCGACCGGAGAAGTCCTCCATGCCCTCCATGTCCCTCACAATCCAAGCGACTTGGCGATGATGACCTTCATGACCTCGCTCGTCCCGGCGTAGATACGGGTGATGCGGGCGTCCGCGTACAGCCGGGCGATCGGGTACTCCAGCATGTAGCCGTAACCGCCGAAGAGTTGAAGACACCGGTCGACGGCCCGTGCCTGGACCTCGGTGCAGAACAGCTTCACCCTCGCCGCGTCGGAACCCGAGAGCCGTCCCTCCACCAGCTCCAGGACCGCCCGGTCGAGCATCGTCTGCGCCGCCTCCAACTCGGCGGACACAGCGGCCAGTTCGAACTTGGTGTTCTGGAAGGAGGCGACCGTCCGGCCGAACGCCTTGCGCTCCTTGACATAGGCGATCGTGGTGTCGAGCGCCGCCCGGGTCTGGGCCACCGACCCGACCGCGACCGTCATCCGCTCCTGCGGAAGGTTGTGGCCGAGGTAGGAGAACGCGGCGCCCTCCTCACCGAGCCGGTTGGCCACCGGCACCCGCACCCCGTCGAAGGCCAGCTCGACCGTGTCCTGCACCTTGATGCCCAGCTTGTCCAGCACGCGCCCGCGGGTGAACCCCGGCATGCCGTCCTCGACCACGAGCAGCGTCAGGCCCGCCCGCCGGTCCTCGGGGTCGGACGAGGTACGCGCCACCACGATCACCAGATCGGCCAGCAGCCCGCCGGTGATGAACGTCTTCGCCCCGTTCAGCACATACGCGTCGCCGTTCCGCACCGCGGTCGTACGGATCCCGGCGAGATCGGAGCCGGTGCCCGGCTCGGTCATCGCGACGGCGGTGAGCAGCTTCCCGGCGGCCAGCCCGGGGAACCACCGCTCCCGCTGCCCGGCGTCGGCGTAGGCGAGGAAGTAGGGGAGCACCACGTCGAGTTGGGTGCGTACCGTGCCCAGGGTGACCAGCGCCCGGTACGCCTCCTCCTGGAGCACCACGTTGTACCGGTAGTCGGGCAGGCCCGCGCCGCCGTACTCCGCGGGGACGGCCGTCCCCAACACGCCAAGGGAGCCGAGCTGTTCGAAGAACGAGCGGGGTACTCGGCCGGCCCTCTCCCAGTCGGAGTGGTGCGGCACCACCTCCTTCGCCACGACGTCCCGGACCAGGGCCCGGAACGCCTCGTGGTCGGCCGTGAACAGATCCCGGCGCACAACCCCTCCTATCGGTCGGCCAGTTCGACGAGCGTGGCGTTCGCGGTGCCGCCGCCCTCGCACATGGTCTGCAGGCCGTAGCGGATCCCGTGCGCACGCATGTGATGGATCATGCGAGTCATCAGGACGGCCCCGGAGGCGCCCAGCGGATGGCCGAGGGCGATGGCCCCGCCGAGCGGGTTGAGCCGCTCCGGGGCGGCGCCGGTCTCCGCCAGCCAGGCCAGCGGCACCGGCGCGAAGGCCTCGTTCACCTCGAACACCCCGACCTCCGACAGCCCCACGCCGGCCTTCCGCAGCACCTTCTCGGTCGCCGGGATCGGGCCCGTGAGCATCAGCACCGGATCCGAGCCGACCACCGCCCCCGCCCGGTACCGCACGAGCGCCGAAAGCCCCCACCGCCGTGCTCGCTCCGGGGTGGTGACGAGCAGGGCGGCCGCCCCGTCGGAGATCTGGGAGGCGTTGCCGGCATGGATCACCCCGTCCTCCTCGAAGGAGGGCCTGAGGCGGGCCAGCGTCTCGACACCGGTGCTCCGCCGGATCCCCTCGTCCGCCACGACCCCCGCCACCGGCACGATCTCCGCCTCGAAGGCCCCCGCGTCCTGCGCGGCCGCCGCCCGCTCGTGGGAAAGCGCCGCGAACGCGTCGAGCCGGGTCCGCGTGAACCCCCACTTCCGCGCGATCGACTCCGCGGAGATCCCCTGGTCGAAGGCGAAGTCCTGGTACCGGGCGAGGGCCTGAGGCCCGTACGGCGTCCCGCCCGCCCTGGCGGCGCCCAGCGGCACCCGGCTCATGACCTCCACCCCGCCCGCCACGACGAGGTCGTGCTGCCCGGACAGCACCGACTGCACGGCGAACTCCAGCGCCTGCTGACTCGACCCGCAGGCCCGGTTGACGGTCGTCCCCGGCACGCTCTCCGGCCAGCCCGCCGCGAGCACCGCGTACCGGCCGATGTTGCTCGACTGGTCGCCCACCTGGGAGACGCACCCCCAGATCACGTCGTCGACGGCGGCGGGGTCGAGCCCCGTCCGCTCGGCCAGCGCGATGAGCACGGCGGCGGACAGGTCGGCCGGGTGCACCTCCGCGAGCCCGCCGCCGCGCCTGCCGACGGGCGTGCGCACCGCCGCCACGATCACCGCTTCCCGCGTCACGTGCCCTCCGATCGTCCGGCTCCGGTGGTGGAGCGGGGTACCGCCCAGCGGCCCGTGAAGCCGGGCGGGCGTTTCTCCGCGAACGCGCTGAACGCTTCCGAGGCGTCGGTGGAGGCGAAGTTGACCGCCTGCGCCCGGGCCTCGCTCGCGAGCGCCTCCCGCAGGGTGCGGTCGGCCCCCTCGTTGAGCAGCGCCTTGGTCTGGGCGAGCGCGACCGGCGGCCCGGCGGCCAGCCGCGCGGTGAGATCGTCGACGAAGGCGTCCACCTTGTCCCCGTCCACCACCCAGGTGACCAGGCCGAGCCGGTGGGCCTCCGCGGCGTCGACCGTCTCCGCGAGCAGCGCCAGCCGCTTGGCCTGCTGGAGGCCGACGAGCTTCGGCAGCAGCCAGGAGCCCCCGAGGTCCGGGGACAGACCGCGGCGCACGAAGATCTGCGAGAACGCCGACTCGGGCGTCGCGACGACCAGATCGCAGCCGAGCGCCAGATTCCAGCCGGCCCCCACCGCCACCCCGGTCACCTTGGCCACCGTCGGCACGGGCAGTTCGTGCAGCAGCAGCGCCACCTCGGTCAACGGCCGTATCCGGTACAGGGGATGGGCCGCCGTGCCGGCCCCGCTGCGGATGTCCGCCCCGGAGCAGAACGCGCCGCCCGCGCCCGTGAGGACCACGGCCCGGACGCTCCGGTCGTCCCCCGCGTCGACCAGGGCCACCCGCAGCGACTCCCACAGCTCGGCGTCGAGGGCGTTCCTGCGGTGCGGGCGGTTGAGGGTGAGCGTGCGCACCCCGTCGTCGTCGCGTGTCAGCAGCACCGTCATCGCACCGCCCCCTGTCTGCGCAGCGCGTCGATCTCCGCTGGGGACAGGCCGAGTTCGGCGAGTACGGCGTCGGTGTGCTGCCCCAGCGCGGGCACCGCGCCCATCGGCGGGTCGTAGCCGTCGATCACCGGAGGCGGCAGCAGCGCCGGAACCGGCCCGGACGGCGTGTCGATCTCCCGCCAGCGGTCGCGGGCGGTCAGCTGCGGATGGACGAGGACCTCGCGCGGCGTGTTGTAGCGGGCGTTGCCGATGCCGGCCAGGTCCGCGCGGTCCTGGACCTCCGCCAGACCGTGCCGTGCGCACCACGCGCCGATCTCGGCGTCCAGCACGTCCCGGTGCTCGACCCGCCCGGCGTTCGACCGGAACCGTTCGTCGTCCGCGAGGTCGGGCCGCCCGAGCAGGTCACGGGCGAGCCGGTCCCACTCCCGGTCGTTCGTGGTGCCGAGCACGACGGTCTGCCCGTCGGCCGTCGCATACGCCCCGTACGGCGACACCGCCGGCGAACTCATGCCCAGCGGCTGCTGCTCGACGCCCGAGTGCCGGGTGTAGGTCAGCGGGTAGCCCATCAGCTCGGTCATGGTGTCGAACAGGCTCACCGCCACCGACGTGGGGACGTTATGCCCGCGCCCCTTGCCGTGCAGCAGCGCCATGACCGACAGCGCCCCGTACAGCCCGCTGCACACATCGGCCACCGGCGGCCCCGGTTTGGCCGGCCGGCCGGGCCGGCCCGTCACCGCGCACGCCCCCGACTCGGCCTGGGCCAGCAGGTCGTAGGCCCGCTTGTGGGAGAGCGGGCCGCCGGGACCGTATCCGTCGATCTCGACGACGAGCAGGCCCGGGTGGCTCACCGCCAAGTCGGCCGGACAGACGCCGAGTTTGGCGGTCGTGCCGGGGGAGAGATTGGAGACGAGCACGTCGGCGCGGTCCAGGAGCCGCAGCAGGATGTCCATCCCCGCCTGCGACTTGAGGTCCAGGGCGACCGACTCCTTGCCCCGGTTCAGCCACACGAAGTGCGCGCCGAGACCGCCCACGACGTCGTCGTAGTGCCGGGCGAAGTCACCGCCGCGCGGGTTCTCCACCTTGACGACCCGGGCCCCGAAGTCCCCCAGCGTGCGGGTGCACATGGGAGCCGACACGGCCTGTTCGAGCGCCACGACCGTGATTCCCGCGAGGGGCCCGTCCGGCCCGTCCGCCCCCATGTCAACGGCTCCCGAACCGGGCGCGCAGCTCGTGCTTGAGCACCTTCTGGCTCGCGTTGCGCGGCAGTCGGTCGGTGAACCGCACATGGCGCGGGACCTTGAAGTTGGCCATGTGCTCCCGGGCCCAGGCGATCACCGCCGCCTCGGTGACCTCGACGCCCGGATGCGGGACGACGAAGGCGCAGCCCACCTCCCCGAGCCGCTCGTCGGGCACGCCGATGACCGCGACCTGCGCTATCGGCGCACAGCCGAGCAGCAGCTTCTCGATCTCGGCCGGATAGGCGTTGAACCCTCCGACGATGTACAGCTCCTTCTTTCGGTCGACGATCGCCAGGTTGCCGGCCTCGTCGATGTGCCCGACGTCCCCGGTGTGCAGCCAGCCCTCGGCGTCGATCGCCTCGGCCGTGGCCTCGGGATCGTCCCAGTAACCGCTTGTGACGTTGTAGCCGCGGACCAGGATCTCGCCGACGCGCTGCGCTCCGCCCTCCGCTGCGCCCTCCTCCCCGCCCTCCTCCCCGCCTTCCGCTCCGTCTTCGGCGATGCGGATCTCCACGTCGGGGATGGGCCGGCCGGTGGTGCGGGCGACCGTCTCCTCCGTGTCGTCGAGGCGCGTACTGGTGACGAGGGCCGTCGACTCGGTGAGCCCGTACGCGCTCAGGACGATGTCGAAGGACAGCTCCTTCTTCATCGCGCGGATCAGGGACTCCGGGATCGTCGTGCCGCCGGTCATGGAGACGCGCAGGGAGCTCAGGTCGCGGGTGGGGCGCTCCGGGTGGTGGAGCAGGTCGTGGAAGACGGTGGGCGGGCCGAGGAGGATGCTGACCCGCTCCCGCTCGATGATCTCCAGCGCGCGCCCCGCGTCGAACACCGGCATGGGGACGACCGTCACGCCGTGCATGAAGGACGCGAGCCAGCCCGCCTTGTAGCCGAAGCAGTGGAAGAACGGCGGGACGACCAGGAACGTGTCCGAGGCGCGGAAGGCGTACTCCTCGGACATCCAGCCGTAGGCGCGCAGCGACTGGCCATGGGTGAGGATCACGCCCTTGGGGTGACCGGTGGTGCCGGAGGTGAACATCACGTCGCAGACGTCGTCCGGGGTGAGCCGGTCGATGGCCGTATGCGCTGCCGACGCGTCCAACTCATCGCCCAGGCTGAGGAATTCACTCCACGCGAGGTCGGCCGACCCGCGCGGGCCGAGCACCGAGACCGTGCTGTTCAGCGCGGTCAGGTCGGGATCGGAGGCCCTCGACTCGGCGATGTGGTCGGTTCCCAGGAAGGACGCGGCCGCGAACAGGGCCTTCGCCCCGGACTTGCGCAGGATGTAGGAGATCTCCCCTGCTTTGAAGCGGGTGTTGAGCGGGACGACGACTCCTCCCGCGCCCTGGATGCCGAGCGCGGCGGCGATCCACTCCGCCGAGTTCGGCGCACACAGCCCGACCCGGTCGCCCGGCCCGATCCCGAGGACGACGGCCGACCGCACGGACCGGAGCATCAGCTCCTCCAACTCCAAGAAAGTCAACCGGAGTTCGACACCGTCCTCGTCACGGTGGACGAGAGCCGGCGCGTCCCCGAACCGGCGGGCGGCGAGCCTGATGACGTTCGGGATGCTCTGGAACTCCTGGTCGTGGGGCATCAGTCGGCTCCGTTCGGCAGGCGCAGCAGGCGCGCCGCGATGATGTTCCGCTGGATCTGCGAGGTGCCGCCGTAGACGGAGGCGGCCCGTGCGTAGAGGTACTCGGCGAAGACGTCCCCGCCCGGCCCGTGCAGCTCCTCGGGGTGGACCTTCAACGCCGTCTCGTACAGCCGCTGTTCGGCCCGTGTCATCAGCAGCTTGTCGACGGACGACTCCGGTCCCGCGGCCTGCCCGGCGAGCCGCTCGGCGGTGCGGCGGCGGGCGTGCGCCACGAGAACCTCGTAGTCGACGAAACACCGCCCGATCTCCGACAGCAGCCCGTCCGGCAGCTCCCCGCGGCGCTCGCTCGCGGTCCGCCGCAACCGCTCCACCAGCAGCCCGTACTTCGACAGGTGCCCGGTGTCCAGCGCGTTGCGCTCGTACGACACCGTCGTCATCGCCAGCGCCCAGCCGTCCCCCTCGGCCCCGATCCGCTCCGACTCCGTCAGCCGTACGTCGTCCAGGAACAGCTCGCAGAACTCGTCGTCGCCCCCGGCCGCCCGCAGCGGGCGCACGGTCACGCCGGGTCGGTCGAGGGGGAGGACGAACGCGCTGATCGACTTGTGCCGGGGGGCCGTGCGGTCGGTGCGGGCCAGGAGCAGGCAGTAGGTGGAGTACTGGGCGTAGCTGGTCCAGAGCTTCTGGCCGCGCACGGTGTAGTGCCCACCGCTGCCGCTGCCGTCGTCGCCGCGCTCGGCGTACTCGGCGTACGTGGTCATGCCGGCGAGGTCGGAGCCGGTGCCGGGCTCGCTGAAGCCCTGGCACCAGACGTCGTCGCCGGCCAGCATCCGTGGGAGCAGTCGTCGGCGCTGGTCCGGCGAGGCGAACTCCAGCAGCGCGTGGGCGAGGTAGCCGATCCGGGGGACGCCGGGAGCACCGCGCGCCCCCAACTCGTCGCTCACCGCCACCTGGTGGAGTGGCGTCAGTCCGCGTCCGCCGTACTCCTCGGGCACGTCGAGGCCCACCCAGCCGCCGGAGTGCAGCAGGCGGTGCCAGCGGTGCAGGAAGACGGGGACCGGCTCGTCCGGGAGGCGTTCGGGCAGCGGGTGCTCGGCCAGCCAGGCGCGGAAGTCCCGGCGCAGCCGCTCCAGGTCGGCCGGGTCCCCGAAGTCGAGCGGGGTGTCGACGGTCATCGTGCGGCCTCCGGCTCCACGAGGGCGGCCTTCGCCTCCGCCGGGGCGGCCTCCGGCTCCGCCAGGACCGGCAGCAGGTCGGAGGTGGTCGCCAGCACGGTCGCGCCCAGCAGGACCTTGCGGAGGTACAGATGGGCCACGTGCTCCCAGGTCTGCGCGATCCCGCCGAACACCTGCATGCCCGCGTACACCGCCTCCACCGCCGAGACGTCGACCTCGGCCTTGGCGACCCGGGCCGCGGTGAGCGCCCGGCCGGGCGGCTCGTGGTCCAGGCACCAGGCGGCGTACCGGGTGGCGCTTGCAGAGGCCTCCACGAGGGTCGTCGCGTCGGCGAGCAGGTGCTGTACCGCCTGGAAGGAGCCGATCGGCCGCCCGTACTGGCGGCGCTCGCGGGCGTAGTCGACGCTCAGCTCGACGAACGCCTCCGCCGCGCCGACGAGTTCACTCGCCACGATCACCAGGGCGTACGCCTGCCACTGCCGGTGAGCCTGCGGGTTCAGCCGGCCGACGACGGGGCCGGGGTATGCGGTCCGCACGCTGCGCAGCAGGTCGGCGGTCGGGGCGGGCGGCCCCAACTCGGCCTGGGTCACCGTGCCTTCGGCGTCCACGCACAGGGCGCCGTCCGCGCCCTCGCAGTCCCAGGCGACGAGTCGGGAGGGCGCGGGCCCGGGAAAGCGGAGGTCGGGGGCGAGGGCGATCGTGCGGACTGCGCCCGTGGCGGCGGAGCCGTCGCCCAGGAGGCGGGCCGCCTCCGGCGCCAGCAGCACCGTCCCGAGCAGGGACGTGGTCAGCGGCTGTCGGCCGTGCTCCTCGGCGAGCAGCGCGCACTCCTGGACGGTGGCGACCGGCAGCGCCGTGGCGCGCAGTTCGGCGAGGCCCAACTCGTCGAGCGCCTGCTGCGCAGCCGTCCGGGCGGCGGGCTTCACCTCGTCGGCCGAGCCCATCCGGTACCGGGTCGCGAAGGACCGCAACAGGTCGCGGACCAGCAGGAACTCCTCGGACTCCACGGTCAGGCCCCCTCGCCCGCCGACGCCCGGCGGTCGGCCCGGGAGGCGAGTTCCTCGACGATGCGGATGTGGTCCGGGCTCGTCATCGTGGCCCGCTCCGCCAGTAGCGCGGCCTCCATGCCGCCGCGCGAGACCTGCTCGACGACCGCGGCCAGCGCCGCCTTCGTCGCGCGCAGCGCCTCGGCGGGCTGGGCGGCGAGCCGCCGGGCGAGGGCGAGCGCCTCGGCCGACAGGCGATCGTTCGCCACCACCCGGTTGGCCAGGCCCAGTTCGACCGCCGTCGCGGCCGGGATGCGGTCCCCGGTGAAGAGGTACTCCTTCACCCGGAGCAGGCTGGTCAGCAGCGGCCACAGGGTCACCCCGCCGTCGCCCGCGACCAGGCCGACCGAGACATGCGGGTCGGCCAGACAGGCGCCCTCGGCCATCAGCACGAGGTCACAGCCCAGCGCCAGGGAGCAACCCAGGCCCACCGCAGGGCCGTTGACGGCCGCGACGACGGGCAGCGGGAAGCGGATCAGCTCGGTCTGGATCGTCCGGTCCAGGCGGATCGACCGCTCCCGGAGCTCCGGATCGGTGTGATGGCGGCGCAGATGCTCGAAGTCGCCGCCCGCGCTGAACGCCCGGCCCGCGCCCGTGAGGACGACGGCCCGCGCCCCGGTGTCGTCCGCGAGCTCGCGCCACACCTCGGACAGCCTGCGATGCAGCTCTTCGTTCACGCCGTTCAGCCGGTCGGGGCGGTTCAGCGTGACGATACGGACGTCGCCGTCCGCGACCACGGTCAGTACGGGACTCACCTTGCTCATACCGGGATGGTATTAAAGGTCAGACCGAAACTGTCAATGGTGTTGCACTCATTGGAGAATCACATTCTCACTTCGAGAGGGGCTTCGAGAGGGGCTTCGAGCGGGGCTTCGAGGGTGGCTTCGAGAGGAGCTTCTAGAGGAGTTTCGAGGGGAGTGACGTACGGCTGTCCACCTCGGCCGACGCCCGCGCGAACCCGCACACATGCCGCGTCATCCGCCGGGCCGCCGCCGCCTCGTCGCCGGCCCGGATCGCCTCGGTGATCCGGGCATGGGCTCGGGCGGTCACCTCGCGGATGTCCGCGTCCATGAACTGTTCCAGGTCTGTCGCCGCGTGGATGGACTGCGCCAGCGCGCTCATGAACCCGATGAGCAGTTCGTTGGCGCTCGCCTTCGCCACCGCCGTGTGCCAGCGCACATTGGCCCGCAGGAACCGCTGGACGTCGTCGCCCGCGCTCACCAACTCGGCGTGCGCGGCGTCGAGTTCGGCGAGGTCGAGGTCGGTGCGGCGGCGGGCGGCGAGCGCCGCGCAGGTCGGTTCGATCGCCTCCCGCGTCTCGTGCAGGGCGGCCGGCCGGATCCGCTGCCCCCGGATCACCAGCCGCACGGTGTTCGCCAGGGACTCACGCCCCGGCCGGTGCACGAACGCGCCGCCCCCGCGCCCGGGCCGGATCTCCAGCAGCCCCTCGACCTCCAGGACCCGCAGCGCCTCCCGCACGGTCGCCCGGCTCAGTCCCGTCTGCTCCACGAGCTGCCGCTCCGGGGGCAGCGCCAGGCCCTCGCCGAACTCCCCGGACAGGATCCGCTCGCGCACCTCGGCGGCCAGCACGTCCGAGGCCTTCGGGACGGTCAGCGGGTCGAAGCGGGGGGTGGGCTGCTGGGAGCGGGGCACGGGGTCAGGCCTCTCGTCGGGGTCCGTTTCGGTTCGTTTTCGGTCGGACCATTCAACACAGAGGCGACGGCGGATGTCACATGACGGTTCCCCCGTCCACCGGCAGCACCTGCCCGGTGACGAAGGACGCCGCGTCGGACGCGAGGAACACGAACGCGCCCGCGACCTCTTCCGGCTCGGCCCACCGCCCGAGCGGAATACGGGCCAGCATCTGGGGCGCGAACTTCTCGTTCGTGCGGATGGTCTCGGTCATCGGGGTCGCGGCAAGCGGCGCGAGAGCGTTTACCAGGATGTTTCTGCGCGCGAGTTCGCGGGCCAGGGACTTGGTCAGACCGATGATCCCGGCCTTGGCGGCGGAGTAGTTCACCTGGCCCAGCGTGCCGACCAGGCCGGCGGAGGACGTCACGTTGATGATCCGTCCCCGCCCGTCCTCGGGCAGGTGCGGCAGCGCCGCCTGTGCGCAGTGGTAGGCGCCGAGGACATGGACGTCGAGGATCCGGCGGAAGGCGTCCTCCGTCAGCTTCTCGAACATGGCCGGGGCGGTGACTCCGGCGTTGTTGACGAGGATGTGCAGCGTCCCGCCCGTGAGCGCGGCCGCCCGGGCCGCCGCCGCGTCGGCCGCCGCCCGGTCCGTCACGTCGAGCGCGGCGCTGTCCGCCGTGTGCCCGGCCCCGGACAGCTTCCCGGCGACGGCCGCCGCGGCCGCCTCGTCCACGTCGGTCACCAGCACCGCAGCGCCCGCCTGGGCGAGGGCCTCGGCGACGGCCGCGCCGATGCCGCCGGCGGCGCCGGTGACCAGCGCGGAGCGCCCCGTGAGATCGAACAGATGCGATCGACCGGTCATCAGTAGCTCCTCGGAAGTCCCAGTGTGTGCGATCCCAGGTAGTTCAGGATCATTTCCTGACTGATCGGCGCGATCCGCAGGAGTCGCGCCTCGCGGAAGAAGCGGGCCACCGGGTACTCCTCGGAGTAGCCCATGCCGCCGTGGGTCTGCAGCGCCCGGTCGGCGGCCTCGAACCCGGCGTCCGCGCACAGGTACTTGGCGGTGTTCGCCTCCCGCCCGCAGGGCCGCCCGTTGTCGTACAGCCAGGTCGCCTTGCGCAGCACCAGCTCGGCCGCGTCCAGCCGGGCGAGGGCGTCGGCGAGCGGGAACTGCACGCCCTGGTTCATCCCGATCGGCCGCCCGAAGACGACCCGTTCGCGGCCGTACCGCACGGCCCGCTCCAGTGCGACGCGCCCGATGCCGAGCGCCTCCGCGGCGATCAGCATGCGCTCCGGGTTGAGCCCGTCGAGCAGATACCGGAACCCCTGCCCCTCCTCGCCGACCCGGTCCTCGACGGGGATCCGCAGGTCGTCGATGAACAGCTCGTTGGAGGTGACGGCGTTGCGGCCCATCTTCGGGATGGGCCGGACGTCGACGCGGTCGCGGTCCAGGTCGGTGAGGAACAGCGTCATGCCGTCGGTGCGCTTTTCCACCTCGTCGAGCCTCGACGTCCGGGTCAGCAGCAGGATCTTCTCCGACTCCATCGCCTTGGAGATCCACACCTTGCGCCCGCCGACCACGTAGTGGTCGCCGTCGCGGCGCGCGTACGTCGTGATGCTCGTGGTGTCGAGTCCCGCGCCGGGCTCGGTCACCCCGAAGCACACATGCAGGTCGCCGGAGGCGATGCGCGGCAGGGTGCGCCGCTTCAGCTCCTCGGAGCCGTGCACCACCACCGGATGCATGCCGAAGATCGACATATGGATCGCGCTGGCGGCGTTCATCCCGCCGCCGGAGCGCGCGACCTCCTCCAGCAGCAGGGAGGCCTCGGTGATGCCCAGGCCATGGCCGCCGTACGCCTCCGGGATCGTGACGCCCAGCCACCCGCCGTCCGCGACGGCGGCGTAGAACTCCTCGGGAAACGCGTGGGCCTGGTCCTTCTCCATCCAGTACCGGTCGTCGAAGTCCTTGAGCAGCCCGGCGACGGCCTTGCGGATCGTGTTCTGGTCCTCGGTCAGCTCGAAGTCCACGGCGGGGACACCCCTCTGGCGGACGGCCGGATGCGGCCGAACACAGCGCGAATTGTGAAACATATCAAAGGTCAGACCAAAGTGGCTGTCAACTCCTCCGTACGGGTCCGGGGCCGCGCTGTCCGGAGTGTTGGCGTCGGAGCCGGTGTGAAGATCAGCCCATAGTGCGCATATGACGCGTACCCGTACGGCGGTCCTGTGCGCCGCCGCTCTCCTCGCCTCGACTCTTCAGACGGCGGTCGCCGCGGCCGCCCCCGAACGCCACGACCAGGCGTGCACCGCCACCCGCAACCCCGAGGGCCGGGCGCGGCAGGTCATGGACATCGTCCGCCAGGCGCAGCAGGACCTCGATCTCAAGGCCGCCCTGGTCAAGGTCACGGTCGACGGACGTGAACTCGTCACCGGCGCGGTCGGTGAGTCCATGACGGACGTGCCGGCCACCCCCGCGATGCACTTCCGCACCGGCTCGGTCGGCATCGCCTTCATGGGCACCGTGCTGCTCCAGCTCGTCGACGAGCACAAGGTCCGCCTCGACGACCCGGTCTCGCGCTGGCTGCCCGACCTGCCGCACGGCGACGAGATCACCCTGCGCATGCTCGGCGACTCCACCTCGGGCCTGCACGACTACGTCACCGACCCGGTCTTCCTGGAGCGGCTCTACGCCGACCCGTGGCAGCACTGGACGCCCGAGGAGGTCGTCGGGATCTCGTTGAGCCACCCCCTGTGGTACGAGCCCGGCACCAACTGGAGCTACTCGCACGCCAACTTCGTCCTCCTCGGCCAGGCCCTGGAGAAGATCACCGACACCCCGCTGGAGCGGCTGCTCGAGGAGCGGATCCTGAAGCCGCTCGACCTGCGCAACACCCGCAACAACGACACCGCGGTCATCCCGCGTCCCGTCCTGCACGCCTATGACGAGGAGCGCGGCACCTACGAGGAGTCGACCTACTTCAACCCGTCCTGGACCACCGCCCCCGGCGCGATCCTCACCCAGGACATCTGCGACCTCGCCCGCTCCGGGCAGGGCGTCGGCGCGGGCGAACTGCTCTCCAGGCGCGCCCACCGCACCCAGCTCGACCCGGGCACGGTCGGTCTCGGGCAGCCGACGGACACCTGTCCGGCCACCGTCTGTCTGCCGATGACCGAGGACTTCCACTTCGGCGTCGGCGTCGTCGTCAAGAACGGCTGGGTGGTGCAGAACCCGTCCTTCTTCGGCTACGCGGCCGTGATGGCGTACGAGCCGCACGAGCGGCTGTCCATCGCCGTGTCGACGACCGTCGGCCCGGACGCTCCCAGCGGCAACAACGCCCAGACGATCACCGAGCGGATCGCGGATCTGCTGGCCCCCGAGTACCCGCTGGCGGACTGAGCGACCGTCTCAGCGCCCGGCGCGCACCCCGTCCAGGGCGATGGCCAGGACGCGGTCGCGCTGGGCGTCGTCGGTGAACGTCGTCGCGGTGATGCCGGCGACCAGCCGCAGCAGATCGCCGAAGTCCATGTCCTTGCGGGCCGCGCCGGCGTCCTGGGCCCGCTCGAACAGCGGTCCGCCCGCCGCGTACATCGACTCGCGGCAGGCCCCGAAGATCTCCGACTCGTCCTCCAGCGCCTCGCGCACGGCCCGCTTGGTCACCATGTAGCCCGTGAACCGCCCCAACCAGGCCGTCAGCGCCTCCCACGGGGGCAGGTCGCCGAGTTCGAGAGCCGCCTGGCACAGCGCGTTGACCTCGTCCGCGTAGACGCTCTCGAACAGGGCCCGACGGGTCGGGAAGTTCCGGTAGAGCGTGCCGATGCCGACGCCGGCCCGGCGGGCGATGTCCTCCAGCGAGGCCTCCGAGCCGTTCTCGGCGAACGCCTCGCGCGCGGCGTCCAGCAGGGCGTCGTAGTTGCGGGCGGCGTCCTTACGGTGCGGGCGCTGGGCGGCGACGATCTCGCCGACGGGGAACGGCTGGGCCGTCACTGCTGCCTCCTGGGCGGACTCGGTTGAACCGGAGGGGTGCCTCCGCTACAGTGGAGGGGTGCCTCCACTTTAACAGTCGAAGGCCCCGTGCGCCCTCCCCCCATGCCTCCTTTCGCCCTTTCATCCTTTTTTCCGGTTTCCGGGTTTCCGGGTTTCCGAGAGGCTTCTCATGCCCCGCAAGTCCACGCGCCTCACGTTCGCGGTCCTCGCGACCGGTGCGGGCGTGTTCTCCATGCTCCAGTCGCTGATAGCACCGGCTCTGCCCACCGTCCAGCACGCCCTGCACACCTCGCAGTCCACCGCGACCTGGGTGATGACCGCCTACCTGCTGTCCGCGTCCGTCTTCACGCCGATCCTGGGCCGGGTCGGCGACCTGATCGGCAAGAAACGCACCCTCGTCGCGGTCCTCCTGGCCGTCCTGGCGGGCTGTCTGCTCGCCGCGCTCGCGCCGAACATCGGCGTCCTGATCGTGGCCCGGGTGATCCAGGGCATCGGCGGCGCCCTGTTCCCGCTCTCCTTCGGCATCATCCGGGACGAGTTCGCCCCGTCCCAGGTGCCCGGCAGCATCAGCAACCTGTCCGCCGTGATCGCGGCCGGCGGCGGGGTCGGCATGGTCGCGGCCGGACCGATCGTCTCCGCGCTCGACTACCGCTGGCTGTTCTGGATCCCCGTCGGCATCGTGGCCGCCGCCGCCCTGATCGCCCTGCGCTATGTGCCCGAGTCGCCCAACCGGGCCGAGGGCAAGGTCAGTTGGCTCGGCGCGGTGCTTCTGTCGGGCTGGCTGGTCGCCCTGCTGCTGCCGCTCAGCCAGGCGGGCAGCTGGGGTTGGGGCTCGGCCCGCGTGATCGGACTGTTCGCCGTGGCGGTGGCCCTCTTCGCGCTGTGGCTGACCTTCGAGGCCCGCTCGCGCAACCCGCTGATCGACCTGAGCATCATGAGACTGCCGGCCGTGTGGACCACGAACCTCGCCGCGCTGCTCTTCGGCGCGGGCATGTACGCGATCTGGTCCTTCCTGCCGGGCTTCGTCCAGACCCCGAGCACGGCCGGCTACGGCTTCGGCGCGAGCGTCACCGCCTCCGGGCTCCTCATGCTGCCGATGCTGGTCGCGATGTTCGTCTCGGGCGTGCTCAGCGGACGGCTCGAACCCCGCGTCGGCGCGAAGGCGCTGCTGACGACCGGCGCCGCACTCGGCGCGCTCGCCCTGGGCTTCCTCGCGCTCTGGCACGACGAGCAGTGGCAGGTCGCCTTCGTGGCGGGCGTGTTCGGCCTCGGCATAGGTCTTGCCTTCGCCTCGATGGCCAACCTGATCGTCGGCAGCGTCCCCGCCGGACAGACCGGCGCCGCCACCGGGATGAACGCCAACATCCGCACCATCGGCGGCTCCATCGGCGCGGCCGTCACCAGCGTCCTGGTCACCGGCCGCCTCCAGCCGTCGGGCCTGCCGTACGACTCCGGCTACACCCACGGCTTCACGCTGCTGGCCGTGCTCTGCCTGGGCGCCGCGCTCGCCGCCCTGCTGGTTCCGGTCCGCCGCGCGGGCCGCCCCTCGCAGCCGGCCGCACACGGGACGCCGACCGCGGCGCCCACCCCCGTACGGTAAGGTTCACCTGCGTGTTCCCGCAGCTCCCCGCCGCGGAGACATCGCGGGACGTGGCGCAGCTTGGTAGCGCACTTGACTGGGGGTCAAGGGGTCGCAGGTTCAAATCCTGTCGTCCCGACTCGAACGAGTCGCAGGTCAGGGGCGGTTTCGGAGGAATCCGAGACCGCCCTTTGATCATTTTTGGGAATGCCGCACCGGCGGCTGTGATCCCACGCGGGCGTTTCCTGCGCGCGGTCTGCCGGTGTCGCGCACAATCTCGTCAGCGTGAACGAGTACGAATTCGGTTCACTCCGCGTCGGCGACGACCGAGCCCACCCGTCCGGCCAGGCCGGGGTCACGGCGCACCAGGAGGGTCGCGTAGCCGACGGCCGCGACCAGGGTGGCCAGCGCCGCATACGGGAACCAGCTGTACGGGGCGGGCTGGCCGGGCTTGGCGAGGTAGTAGAGCGGAACCAGGATGGCGAGGGTGCCGATCGCGGGCAGCACGAGGTGCCGGACGGTCCGGAACTCCTGTGGGCGGTATCTGCGGTAGTACAGCGGCAGGGCGATGTTGGACGCGAGGTAGACCAGCAGGATCAGGATGGCGCCCAGGCTGGAGGACTCGGTGAAGAAGACCACGGGGTTCATCGAACCGCCGTCGGACCCGAGCAGATGGCCCAGGCCCCAGCCTCCGATGATCAGCAGCGCGGTGGCGGCGAAGGTGACGATCGCATTGTTCGGCGTACGACGGGTGGGGTGGACGTAGCCGAAGAAGGACGGCAGCAGTCCCTCGCGTCCGGCGTTGAACACCAGGCGGGCCTGGGAGTTGATGCCCGCGATCAGTACGCCCAGGGTGGAGGTCAGGCCGCCGATGTAGGCGAGGAGCGCCAGCGCGCCGAGCGTGTGGTGGGCGACGTCGATGAAGGGGATCCGGGAGGCGCCGAGCCGCTCCACGTCGTAGCCGAAGCCGGTCACCGTGGCGTAGGAGAAGAGTATGTAGCTCACCGTCATGATCGCGACTGAGGAGAACACGGCGCGGCCGACGTTGCGCCGTGGGTTCTCCGTCTCCTCTGCGAGTGCCGCCGAGTTCTCCCAGCCGATGAACAGGTACACCGCGAGGGGGAAGCCGGCCGCCAGCCCTTTGAGGCCGTGGGTGAGGTGGTCGGGCTGGAACGGGGCGGCGGAGAGGTCGCCGCGGTGCTCGACGATGGCCGCGACCGAGACCACGACGAGCACCAGCATCTCCACGCCGAAGAAGTAGCCGGCCCACTTGGTGGAGACCACGATCCCGCGCAGCATCAGCACCACCGACACCCCGGTCAGCAGCAGTGTCCAGATGATCCACGGCAGGTCGACGCCCGTGTAGTGGTGCAGGGTGATCTGTACGAAGCCGCCCGAGATCGCGATCACCGAGGCCATCGCGATGATGTAGCCGAGTCCGGCCAGCAGGGCCGTGGTCACCGCGCTGACCGGCCCGAACGTCCGGCCGACGAAGGTGGTGAAGCTGCCCGCCGAGGGGTGCGCCCGGGAGAACTCGGCCAGCGTGTTGCCGAGCAGCGCGACCGCCACCCCCGCCGCCACGATGGTCAGCGGGGACGCGACCCCCGCGGTGGTGGTGAGGAAGGCGAAGCCGAAGAAGAAGCTCATCGCCGGGCCGACGTTGGCCATCGTGGCGGCGGCGATGTCCGCCATGCCGAGGACGCCGCCGCGCAGCCGCTGGGGCGCGTCGGCGACGGGGCCCGACGTCGACGACGGGCCGACAGCTCCGGGGTCCGGCATGGCGACAGCTCCTTCTGCGGGGTGGCGACACAGGGAAGGGAGGGGAGAGATCAGTGCAGGCCGGCGTGCCGGTGTGCCTTCACCGCGTGTACCGCCGGGTCCATCGCGCCGCGGGTGAGTTCGTCGAGCAGGTCGGCGTGGCAGCGGTTGCGGGCTTGGACGACCGCGGGGTCCGGCGCGGGTCCCAGCAGGCACTGCCGGCCGAGCAGGTCGGCCGCGAACTCACGGATTCCGGCGCCGCCGAGGGCCTCGGCGAGGTCAAGGTGGAAGCGGGTCTCCAGTTCGAGCAGCCGGGCCGGATCGTCGGCCTGGTCCATCTCCTCGACCAGTGCCCGCAGTCCGTCGAGCCGTCCGTCCGGTATCTCGCCGGTGCTGTGCGCCACGAGACCGCATTCGAGCAGCAGATGGAAGGAGTCCAGCGAGGCCGCCTCGTCGGCGTCGTGCAGTACGGCGACGATCGCGTCCCAGTCGGCGGCGACGAAGGTCCCGCCCGCCCGGCCCCGACGGCGGTCGAGCAGGCCGTCCTGGCACATGGCCTCCAGCGCGCGGCGCACGGTGATCTCACTGATCCCCAGCTCCTCGGCGAGGACGCCCGCGTCCGGCAACCGGTCTCCCGGCGCCACGGACCTCAGACGCACCCGCAGGGCGATCCTGGACCGGACGAGCTCCGCTCCCGTGGGGCCCCGGCCGGCCAGGACGCGGGTGTCCCATGCCCCGCCGACCGGCGCGGACCGCGCGGGCACCGGCTGGTTGTAGGGACCGAACTTGCCCGCTGCATTCACCACGACGCCACCCTAACGGCCTGTCGAGCGCGGGCAGGGCCCACGGCGACGGCCTCAGCACGGAGGGTTCTCGCGACCATGCCGCGGTGTGGTGCATGGGGGCTCCCCAGGGGACCGGAATACGGGGACGACACGGGGTGACACGGCGGCATCCACGGGGGACGGAAGGCGCCGTGCGCGCTGCACGAAAAATAGAGCAGGGTGAACAGTTAAACAAGTCTTGTTCTTTTAGATCGTACTGAACTAATTTCCAGGGGCCCTGGTCCGCACTCCCTCCATGGATGTCGAGATGACCACAACCGTCCCCAAAAGCCCTCCCACGGAGCCCCAGTCCGGCCTGCAGGCCGGACTGAAGAGCCGCCATCTGTCGATGATCGCGATCGGCGGTGTCATCGGCGCCGGCCTGTTCGTCGGCTCCGGCTCCGGCATCGCCGCCGCCGGCCCCGGCATCCTGATCTCGTACGCCCTCGTCGGCGTCCTGGTCGTTCTCGTGATGCGCATGCTCGGTGAGATGGCCGCGGCCAACCCCACCTCCGGCTCGTTCTCCGCCTACGCCGACCGCGCGCTGGGCCGGTGGGCTGGCTTCACCATCGGCTGGCTGTACTGGTTCTTCTGGGTCGTGGTGCTCGCCGTCGAGGCGACCGCCGGGGCCAAGATCCTGGCCGGCTGGATACCGGCGGTCCCGCAGTGGGGCTGGGCCCTGATCGTCATGATCGTCCTCACCGCCACCAACCTGGCCTCGGTCAGCTCCTACGGCGAGTTCGAGTTCTGGTTCGCCGGCATCAAGGTCGTCGCGATCGCCGCGTTCATCGTGGTCGGCGGTCTCGCCATCTTCGGCCTGCTGCCCGGCTCGGACCACCCGGCGTCCGGCTTCTCCAACCTCACCGCGCACGGCGGATTCCTGCCCAACGGTCCCGGAGCGATCCTCACCGGCGTCCTGATGGTCGTCTTCTCCTTCATGGGCAGCGAGATCGTCACGCTGGCGGCGGGCGAGACCGCGAACCCGCGGGCCGCCGTCACCAAGGCCACCAACAGCGTGATCTGGCGGATCGCGGTGTTCTACCTGGGCTCGATCCTGATCGTGGTGTCGCTGGTGCGCTGGGACGACCCGGCGATCCTCAAGGACGGCTCGTACGTCTCCGCCCTCAGCTCCGTCGGCATCCCGCACGCCGGCCAGATCATGAACGCCATCGTGCTGACCTCGGTGCTCTCCTGCCTCAACTCCGGCCTGTACACGGCCTCGCGCATGGCCTTCTCCCTCGGCCGCCGCAGCGACGCCCCGGCCGCGTTCGGTCGGACGACGGACCGTGGCGTCCCGCGTTCGGCCATCCTCGCCTCGGTGGTCTTCGGCTTCGTCGCGGTCGCCTTCAACTACCTGTGGCCGGACACCGTCTTCCAGTTCCTGCTCAACTCCTCCGGCGCGATCGCCCTGTTCGTCTGGCTGGTGATCTGCTTCTCCCAGCTGCGGATGCGCAAGATCATCGAGCGGGAATCGCCGGAGAAGCTGGTCGTCCGGATGTGGCTCTACCCCTACCTGACCTGGGCCACCATCGCCCTCATCACCTTCGTCCTGGGCTACATGCTCACCGACACGGCCGACGGCGGGGGCCGCGACCAGGTCGTCCTGTCCACCTTGGTGGCCTTGGCCGTGGTGGCCTTCGCTGTGGTCCGCCAGCGCCGGGCCACCCGGAACGGGACACACACGCCGGACCGCGTCACGGCGGCCTAGGGGGAAGGAGCACCCGCTGCCGCCCCGCCGCGGTGGTGGCTTGAGCCTCCCCGGCCATGGCTCGACGGGAACGGCACTGCCTGGCTGTGCGACGGCACAGCCAGGCAGTTTGCGCTGGATTTCCAACTGGAGCGAGCAACGCCGAGCGAGAACGCGCTGCGACGGCGCTCACCCCTCTCCCCGGGCAGCCTTGCTCGTGGCCCCATGCCAAGCAGACCGCCGCCGAACTGCGCTCCAACAGGGACCTCGCCCCGCTCGTGAAGAAGGTCTGGCCGTGAGGGTCGCGCGATAGGCGGGCCGTAGCGCGTCGGCGATCGACCGCAGGTTGCCCGGCAGCTTCTTGCCGGCGTTCATGGCCCCGTAGGCCGCTTTGATGGCGCCGCAGCGCCGGTGGGTCCAGGACACGTGGATGGCGGCGAGGGCCTGGGCGGTACCGGTGGCGAAGGCGTAGAGGGTGCCGCCGGTGAGCGCGCCGTGGGTGGCGGCGGCAGAGCTGTGACATGGGGGGCAAGGGGTCGCAGGTTCAAATCCTGTCGTCCCGACAGGAAAGAGTCATCGCCCCTGGTCGAAGTCAAACCCACCGGGCCTGTCCTCGATGTCATCACGCCGACGGAGGTGGAAGGCAGGTTCGAGATCCGCGAGGAGGTCGAGCGGGTGCTGATCCGGAATCGCAAATTCAGTGTGCTGATCAAGCAGGAACGAGGGAAGGCGCCCTCGGATTCGCTCCTCGGATTCGCGCGCTCAGATTCGCCATTCGATTCACCGGAACTCGTGGGTCACCGTTATCTCGCCCACGATATGGGAGTTGAACTCGTCCAACTCCTCGGCCGGCACCCACAATTCCAGGATCGTCCGGCCGCCCGCCTGTTGGACCGGGTAGCGGCGCAGGAACTCCGAGTCGACCTCGAAGCGGGTGACATAGCCGGCGCCGTCGTGTTTGACGTTCCAGTCGCGGGCGATCTTGACGGCGTAGTCCTCGTCGAGGACCGGGTAGAAGATCGGCTGCTCGGGGAGACGGGGCGGCCAGGCGCGCCAGGCGAGGTCGCGCACCAGCTCCAGCTCCTTGGGGCCGGTGGGGCGCCACAGGGTCGTCGTCGCTCGGGGTGCGGTCACGGACATCGCCTTCTCGGGTGGTCGGGCTTCGACCGTATCGACCGGTTCGATGCCGCTGCCAGCGACTTTCCGCCCCCTGGGACGGCTGACGGCTCCTACCGCTCTTCGTAGCGGGCGACGACCTCGGTGAGGTAGCCGCGCAGCATCGTCTTCGCCTCGTCGAGGAGGGCGGTGTCGCCCTCCGGGGCTCGGCGGAACGCCTCCTGGGCCAGTGCGTCGGCGGTGAGGATCGCGGCGGTGGCGGCCCTCGTGAGGGCCTCGTCGTCGCGGGCGACGCCCAGTGCGAGCAGGACGCGGCGGATCCCGTCGGCCATCCGGTGCTTGTGCTCGCGGTCCGCGGCCCGGGTCCGCTCGGTCAGCCCGCTGCCGAACCACAGGGCGCGAAAGCCGTGTTCGGTGCGGTAGACGTGGGCGTACGTGTCGACGAGCACGCCCACGGGATCGTCCCACCGCTCCTCGGACGCCGCCCGGACCAGATCGTCCATGACGGCTTCCAGGCGGGCGAAGTAACCCGTCGCCAGGGCGTCGATGATCGCGCCCCGGTCGGGGAGGTACTGGTACAGCGAGCCGACCGACACCTTCGCCTCGGCCGCGACCCGCGTGGTGGTGAGCGCCTCGACGCCCTCGGCGACCAGGATGCGCTCGGCGGCCTCCAGCAACAGGGCCAGCCGGGCCTTGCTGCGTGCCTGCCGGGGGGTGCGGCGCAGGGGGGTTCCGTCGTCGGAGCCTGCGGTCGGCTGGGCCAAGGAAACGTCTCCAAACCTGAACGTGACTTTGTTTCACGTTTACGCTACCTTCGCGCCCATGACCGCCTCAAGCTCGGCGCCGAGTCAGGAGCGGACCGCCGTCGCGGACGCCTGTCGGCGCCTGGGGGCCGAGGGCCTCCTCATCGGCACGGCCGGAAACGTGAGCGTCCGGGTCGAGGACCGGGTCGCCATCACCGCGACCGGAGCGGTCCTCGAACGGCTGACCCCGGACCAGGTGACCGTGGTAGACCTCGACGGGAAGATCGTGGCCGGGGAGCTGCGGCCGACCTCGGAACTGGATCTGCACCTCGGCGTCTACCGCCGCTACGGCACCGGCGCGGTCGTCCACACCCACGCCCCGATGTCCACCGCCGTCTCCTGTGTGCTCGACGAACTGCCCTGCATCCACTACCAGTTGCTCGCACTCGGCGGCACCGTGCGCGTCGCGCCGTACGCCACGTTCGGCACCCCCGAACTCGCCGAGTCGGTGATCGCCGCGCTCGACGGCCGCAGCGCCGCCCTGATGGCCAACCACGGTGCTGTCACCCACGCGACGACCCTCGACAAGGCCGTCGAGCACGCATTGCTCCTCGAGTGGGCCTGCGGCGTCTACCAGCGCGCGGCCGCCATGGGGAGGCCCCGCGCCCTCGACGAACGGCAGCAACTCGCGGTCGTCGAGGCCGCGATCGCCCGCGACTACGGAACCACCCACCCCGTACCACCCGCGCAGGAGGAAAGCCGATGAAGGGGGAGCCGATGAAGGGGGAGCAGATGAAGGTCTTCACGATGGGCGTGCACGTGCTCGACGTACTGGTGCGGCCCGTGGAGGAGATACCCGAGGGCCAGGGCGCGACGCTCGTCGACGACATCCGGATGACCGCCGCCGGAACCGCCGGCGGCACCGCCCTCACCCTCGCCAAACTGGGCGCCCAGGTGCGCAGCGCCGGCGCGATCGGCACCGACCCGACCGGCGACATGCTCGTGCAACTGCTCCAACGGGCGGGCATCGACACCGAGTTCCTCGTCCGCCGCACCGACACCGCCACCTCCGCGAGCGTCCTGCCGATCCGGCCCAACGGCGACCGTCCCTCGCTGCACCTCCTCGGCGCGAACATCACCTACGGCCTGGACGACGTCCCCTGGGACGCCCTCGCCGAGGCCACCCATCTCCACCTCGGCGGCCCGGAGCTGATCGGCGTCGACGTCGCGACGCGCATCCTGTCGTACGCCAAGGAACACGGTGTCGTCACCTCCGTGGACCTGCTCGCCCCCGGTGTCCTCGGCAGCTTCGAGCAGCTCGAGGCGGCCCTGCCCCACATCGACCATCTGCTGCCCAACGAGGACCAGGTCCTCGGCTTCACCGGCGAGAGCGACCTGCTGACGGGCGCGCGCAAGCTCCTCGGCGCCGGTGCGGGCGTCGTCGCCGTCACCCGCGGCGGCGACGGCGCGCTCGTGGTGACCGCGGACGGCGCGGAACCGGTTCCCGCCTTCGTCATCGACGTCGTCGACACCACCGGCTGCGGCGACGCGTTCTCGGCGGGCTATCTGCGAGGCGTGAGCCTGGGCCGGACGCCGAGCGACGCCGCCGTCCTCGGCAGCGCCGCCGCGGCCCTCGTCGCGCAGGGGCTCGGCAGCGACCACGGCGACTTCGACCTCGCCGCGGCCGACGAGTTCGCCGCAACGCAGAAGTCCCGCACCTGAGTCGAGATCAGGAGATCACCTGTTTCTCGGAGTGGTCATGGAAGCCGCGGCCGGACTTCCGGCCGAGCAGCCCCGCCTCCACCATGCGCAGCAGCAGTGGCGGCGGGGCGTGCAGCGGATCCTTGAAGTCGGCGTACATGGACTCGGCGATGGCGGTCAGGGTGTCCAGGCCGATCAGGTCGGCCAGGCCCAACGGCCCCAGGGGGTGGGCGCAGCCGAGGACCATGCCGGTGTCGATGTCCTCCGCCGAGGCGTGCCCGGACTCCAGCATCCGGATCGCGGACAGCAGGTAGGGCACCAGCAGGGCGTTGACCACGAAACCGGCCCGGTCCTGGGCGCGGATCACCCGCTTGCCCAGGACTCGGGTGACGAAGTCCTCGGCCCTGGACTGGGTCTGAGGTGCCGTCAGCAGTGACGGCACGATCTCCACGAGCTCCAGCACCGGCACCGGGTTGAAGAAGTGCACGCCGATCACCTGGTGCGGGCGGGCGGTGGCCATGCCCAGTCTCATGATGGGGAGGGAGGAGGTGTTCGACGCGAGGAGGGCGTCCTCCCGGGCGACGATCCGGTCGAGCTCGGCGAACAGCTCGACCTTCACCTTCTCGTCCTCCGTCGCCGCCTCCACCACCAGGTCCCGGTCCGCCAGATCGGTGAGGGCGGTGCTGACCCGGACGTGGGCCAGCGCCTCGTCCCGCTCCGCGGCCGAGAGCTTGCCGCGCCGGACACCGCGGTCGAGCGAGGCGGCGAGCCGGGCTCGGCCGGCCTGTGCCGCGCCGGCGCTCACCTCGTGGACGACGACGTCCAGCCCGGCGCGGGCGCAGACCTCGGCGATGCCCGCACCCATCAGACCGCACCCGACGACCCCGACCCGCCGGATGTCGGCCGTCGGCCGTGGCGCGTCGGTCACCGGAAGGCCGCCTGCCCCGTCAGGGACTGGCCGATCACGAGGGTGTGCATCTCCACGGTGCCCTCGTAGGTGAGGATCGACTCCAGGTTGTTGGCGTGCCGGATGACCGGGTACTCCAGCGAGATGCCGTTCGCGCCCAGGATCGTGCGCGCGGTCCGGCAGATGTCCAGTGCGGCACGGGTGTTGTTGAGCTTGCCGTAGCTGACCTGCTCGGGCCGCAGCCCGCGGTCGTCCTTGATCCGGCCGAGGTGCAGCGCCAGCAGCGTGCCCTTGGACAGTTCGAGGGACATGTCGGTCAACTTGGCCTGCGTCAGCTGGAATCCGCTGATCGGACGGCCGAACTGGACCCGGTCGCCGGCGTAGGCCAGGGCCGCCCGGAACGACGACCGGGCGGCGCCCATCGCGCCCCAGGCGATGCCGTACCGGGCCTCGTTGAGGCAGGACAGCGGGCCGCGCAGCCCCCGGACCTCCGGCAGGACGGCTGTCGACGGCAGCCGTACGGAGTCCAGGACCAGCTCGCTCGTCACCGACGCCCGCAGCGACATCTTGTGCTTGATGGCCGACGCCGAGAAACCGGGGGTGTCCGTGGGGACGACGAAGCCGCGGACGCCGTCGTCCGTGCGGGCCCAGACCACGGCCACGTCGGCGACCGAACCGTTGGTGATCCACATCTTGCGGCCGTCCAGGACCCAGTCGCCCCCGCCGTCCCGACGGGCGACCGTGCGCATGCTGCCGGGGTCGGAGCCGGAGTCGGGCTCGGTGAGGCCGAAGCAGCCGATGGCGGTGCCGGCGGCCAGCCGCGGCAGCCACTCCTCCTTCTGCTCCTCGGAGCCGAAGGCGTGGATCGCGTACATGGCCAGCGAGCCCTGCACGGACACCAGGGAACGCAGCCCGGAGTCGCTGGCCTCCAGCTCCAGACAGGCGAGCCCGTAGTCGACCGCGCTCATCCCCGCGCAGCCGTACCCTTCCAGGTGCATGCCCAGCAGGCCGAGTTCGCCGAGCTCCTTGGTGAGTCCGCGGATGTCCTCGATCGCCCCCTGCTCGAACCACTCGGCGATGAACGGGTCGACGCGCCGGTCGCAGAAGGTGCGCACCGCGTCGCGCACGGCGCGCTCGTCCGGGGTGAGCAGGCTGTCGAGTTCGAGGAGGTCGAGGGGGTCGGCCGGGCGCCCGGCGTGCGGTGCGTGCATGGTCGGTCTCCAGAGAGGGGTCGAAGACGGGTCGGGGTCAGGCCGTCGGGCTGATGATGAAGTTGCTGAAGCCGCCGTTGCGCTCGGCGATGCCGCTGATGGCGTGGTTGACCTGCTCCAGCGGGAACACCTGGTGCTCCAGCGGGCTCAGGTCCAGCAGCCCGGCCCCGGCCATGTCGGCCATCGTCTGGCCCTCGGCGGAGGTGAACCACGCGGAGCCGATCAGCCGCAGCTGCTGGTCCATCATCCGGTGGATGTCGATCGGCAGATCACCGGCGACGGCGCCGATGTTGACGGCGATGCCACCGCGTGCCATCGCCCGCATGCCCGCCCGGAACGTCTCGTGCGGGGCGCCGGGGCCGAGCGCGTCGATGTAGATGTCCGCGCCGTAGCCGCCGGTCTCCTCGCGCACCCACTCGTCGAGCGGGCCGTCGTCCAGGGAGTGCAGGTGCAGTCGGCCGCCCGCCAGCTTGCCCACCTGGTCGAGCAGGTTCCTGTCCCGGCCGGTGCCGTACACATGGGTCAGGCCCATGGCGGGTGCGAGGAGCGCGGCGGCGATGCCCAGGGTGCCGCTGATGCCGTTGATGAGGATCGTCTTGCCCGGACCGGCCTCGGCCTTGCGCAGCGCCGAGTACATGGTGCCGATGTAGCCGAAGCGGGCGGCGGCCTCGAAGGACAGCGAGTCCGGCAGCTTCACCAGGCTGTACGCCGGGGCCACCATGTACTCGGCGAGACCGCCCTGGTAGCGGTCGAGCAGGTCCAGGGCCGTCGGGGAGAAGCCGAAGTAGCCGGCGAAGGCGTAGCTGGCGCAGTTGATCGAGTCGCCGCCGCGGCAGGAGCGACAGGAGCCGCAGGAGCGGCCCGGGTTGACGTACACCCGGTCGCCGACCTCGAAGCCCTCGACGCCCTCGCCGACCTCCTCGATCACACCGGCCGGGTCGAGGCCGAAGATCGCCGGCAGGGTGGGCAGCGGGCTGTGCGGGAACCAGGTGGTCCACATGTTCAGGATGTTGGCGAGGTTCGGAACGATGTTGACGGCGTGGACGGCCACGCGGACGTCGCCGCGGCCGGGCTCGGGAACCGGGAGTTCCTCGAGCTTCATCGGCTCGCCGACGTGGTGCATCCGCGCGGCTCGCATGGTCGCACTCATGGCGTCTCCTCGGGGTGAGGGTAGGGAGGGTGAGGGTAGGGGTGGGCGAGACGGCACCTGTGACGGTGCGGCCTCCGATGGTTTTGTGCGGTTGTGGTCAGTCGTCCAGCAGAGTCGCGAGGCGCGCCCGCTGGAGCTTTCCGGTCGCCCCGCGGGGCAGTGCGGGCACGACGCACAGGCGCCGGGGCCACTTGTGCCGGGCGAGCCGGCCGTCGAGGTGACCCCGGACGTCGTCCAGGGTCGGGACGTCGGCGTCCGCGGCTGCGTCGGTGACCAGGAAGGCGGTCACGATCTCGCCCCAGACCGGATCCGGCGCTCCGGACACCGCGACCTCGACCACGCCGGGGAAGTCCGCGAGGGCGTTCTCCACCTCGGCCGGGTCGACGTTCTCGCCGCCGGTGATGATGGTCTCCTTGAGCCGGCCGACGACCGTGAGCCGGCCCTCTGCGTCGAACCGTCCCCGGTCGCCGCTGTGGAACCAGCCCTCCGCGTCGGTCACCGGCACCGGCCCGGCGGCGGTCCGGTACCCGGACGCCACCGACGGTCCGCGCACCCAGATCTCGCCGGGCACGTCGACCGGGACGGGAGACCCGGCGGCGTCCACGATCATCAGCTCGACCTCGGGGACGGGGGAGCCGGTGGAGGCGGCCGGCTCGTCGGGCGCGGAGTAGGTGACGCCCGCGCCGGTCTCCGTCAGACCGTAGGAGTTGACCACGCCGATCCCGCGGGCCCGGAACTGCTCGCGGACGGCGGTCCGGGCCGGCGATCCACCGGACAGGATCCAGCGCAGGGTGTCCAGGTCGCCGCTGCCGAAGCGCGGGTGGCGGGCCAGCAGGGCGGACATGGCGGGCACCGCGAAGGCGCAGGTCACGCGGTGGTCGCGGACCAGGTCGACGAACAGGTCCGGGTCGAAGCGCGGGGCCAGGACGACCGTCCCGCGCCGCGCCCAGGTGATCTGCGGAAGCCCGCCGAGGACGGCGACATGCGCCAGCGGGGTGGCGATCAGCGCGGTGTCGTCCTCGCCGAAGGGCATCCCGGCCAGGCCGCCCGCCAGGCTCCGGCACAGGTTGTCATGGGTCAGCGCGACGCCCTTGGGACGCCCGGAGGTGCCCGACGTGAACGCGACGACGGCGACGTCGGACCCGTCCGGGGCGGCCGGCAGGGGAGCCTCGGGCCCGTCGTCCCCCACGGGGTGCAGGTCTTCCCAGACGAGCCGCAGTCCCGCCCCCGCCGCCGGGAACCCCTCGTCGGCGACCACGGCCACCGGAGACGTCTCCTCGCAGACGACCGCCAGCTCGCCCCCGGCCGCCTGCGGGTGCAGGGGAACGAGCACGGCGCCCATGCGCGTCACCGCGAACAGCGTGATCAGCGCCTCGGGCCGGGCCGAGCCCTGCATCACCACACAGTCGCCCCGGCGCACCCCGTGCTTGTCGAGGCGGGCGACGGTCCGCCGGACCGCCGACTCCAGTTCGGCGTAGGTCCAGGTGCGGTCCTCGAAGACGAGGGCGGTCCGCGCCCCGGCCTCGACCGCGCTGACGGCCAGATGAGCCCCGAACGTGTGCGTCATGCCCGCACCTCCGCCGCGCGTCTGGCACGGGCGAGCGCGCCGAGGGTCGTTCCCGCCAGGTCGTCGGCGGACACCGGGGTCCGCCGCTCCAGCAGGCGGCGCGCGGCCAGGTGCTCGGCGGGCCAGTTCAGCGTCTCCACCGCCGCCAGCAGACCACCGCGGAAGGCGTACGCGGCCAGCCGCTCGGGAACGTCGCCGACGCACAGCCGTACGTCGTCGGAGGGCGCCCGAAGTCCGGCGATCTGCAGCTTGACGGCGCCCTGGTCGCTCCAGAACCACGGCAGGCTCTCGTACCGGGCGGGCGGCTGTCCGGCGAGGCGCCGGCCGACCAGCGCGCCCTGGTCGGTGGCGTTCTGCACGGACTCCAGCCGGACCGGCCCGTCCGCGTGCGGATGGGGATGCCGGGCGCAGTCGCCGACGGCGAAGACTCGTGGGTCGGAGACCGACCGGAGCTGCTCGTCGACCAGGACACCGTCGTCCACCGCCAGTCCGGCCGCCCGCGCCAGCTCGTCGCGAGGGGCGGCGCCGATGCCGTAGACGACGAGGTCGGCGGGGAGGACGGCGTCCGACGTGACGACCCGTTCCACCCGGCCGGAGCCCTCCAGAGCCAGTACGGAGGTCCCGGTGCGGATGCGGACGCCGGCCTGCTCGTGGCGCTCCCGCACATGTGGCTCCACCTCGGCCGAGAGCGCCCGGCTCAGCAGCCGGTCGGCGAGTTCGACGACGGTCACCCGTGCGCCGTGGGCCCGGGCCACCTGGGCCAGTTCGAGGCCGATGAAGCCGCCGCCGACCACGACCACGTCACGGGCCGTCGTCAGGGCCCGGCCGACGGCCAGCGCGTCGTCGAGCGAGCGCAGGGCGTGGACGCCGGCCAGGTCGGCGCCGGGGACCGGGAGCGGACGGTTGCGGGCGCCCGTCGCCAGCACGAGGTGGGCGTAGGTCACGCTCCGGCCGCCGCGGGTGCGGACCGTGCGGGCGGCGGGGTCCACGGCGACGACGTCGTCACCGAGCCGCAGCTCGATGTCCCGCTCGGCGTAGAAGGACTCCGGGACCAGCGAGACGCTCAGGTCGGCGGCCTCGGTGTGGGCCTTCTTGGACAACGGCGGCCGCTGGTACGGCAGATGGGGCTCGTCGGCGAACAGGGTCACCGGGCCGACGTAGCCGGCGGCGCGCAGCGTGGAGACGACGCTGAAACCGGCCTGTCCGCCGCCCACCACGACCACGCCTTCGGAGTCGCTCGTCATACCTGCTCCTCGGGCACGTGGACCACCAGGCCGTCGAGGGTGTCGGAGAGCTGGATCTGGCAGCTCAGCCGACTGGTGGGCCGGCGTTCGGCGGCGGTGAAGTCCAGCATCTCGTCCTCGACGTCGCCCGGCGCTCCGGCCAGTTCGGACCGGCCGGGGTCGAGGTAGACGTGGCAGGTGGCGCAGGAGGCGTTGCCTCCGCACTCGGCGACGATGCCCTGCACGCCGTTCGAGACGGCCGCCTGCATGAGCACGGTCCCCGAGGCGGCGGTGACCTTGCGTTCGGTCCCGTCGGGCGACCGGAAGATGACGGTGGGCATGAAGTCCTCCCGAGGGGACGGCTCAGGCTGCTTGCCAGGTGACGTTCAGCGCGGTCGGCCCGCGGAACACCCAGCCGTCCAGAGGGCTCTCGGCTCCTTCGGCGAGCCGGAGTCCCTTGAGACGGCTGAAGAGGAGGGGCCAGGCGATCGCGCTGACCTCGTGGCGCGCGACCCACGCGCCCATACAGAAGTGCGGACCCCCGCCGAAGGCGAGATGCGGGCGCTGCGGCCGGTCCAGGTCGAACTCGTCGGCCCGCTCGAACACCGACTCGTCCCGGTTGCCCGAGGCGATGACCAGGGCCACGCGGCTCCCGGCGGGGAGGGTCACCCCGGCGATCTCGTACTCCCGGGTGAGCTGGCGCGGGTACATGCCGATCGGCGAGATCCAGCGGGCCGTCTCCTCGAAGACCCGCTTCCAGCTCGCCGGATCCGCGAGGACCCGGTCCAGCACCGCGGGACGGTTCAGCAGCGCCCAGGCGCCGACGCCGAAGACGTCCCGCGGCTCGTTGACGCCACCGCCGATGATCACCTTGACGTTGTTCTGGATCTCGGCGAGTTCCACCGGCCCGTCCGCGTGGACCATGGCGGAGATCACCGAGCCGTCGGGCTCGCGCCGGGCGGCCTCGGCTGCCTCCGCCACCGCCGCCTCGATGGCCGCGGTCGCCTGTTCGGCGCGCAGCCAGACGTCGGGGTCGTCGGCGTAGTTGCTGTTGCCGGCCATCATCGCCCGCGACCAGTCGGCGACGTCCTCGGCGCTCGCTGTGCCGAGGCCCAGCACCAGCGCCAGGTTGGCGGCCACGAGCGGCTCGGCGAAGTCGGCGATCAGGTCGGCCTCGCCGCGGCCGGCGATCCGGTCGAGGAGGTCGTGCGCGGTGCGCTCGAAGGAGGCCGCCCACAGGTCGCGGACCTGGCGCGGGCGGGTCGGCGGCTCGGCGGCGGACCGCAGCCGCCGGTGGTGCGGGTCGTCCTCGCGCAGCATGTTCGGGCCGACCGTGCGCAGCAGCAGCGAGCCCTCCTCCCGCGAGCTGAACACCTCGGGCAGCTTCTCCGCGTGGACGATGTCCTCGTACCGGGTGAGCAGGTGGCGGCCGACCGAGGGGACCCAGGCGAGCGGGGCGCGGCGGCGCAGCTCGGCGTAGGCGGGGTAGGGGTCGCGGCGCAGGTCGGCGAGGTCCAGGTCGACGACCGGAGCGCCGGGCGCCGCCGTCGTCAGGGGGCTCATGCGGTGCCGCCCGCGCCCATCAGGACGAAGAACACCGTGGCGGGCTCCGTGCCGTTGTTGCGCCAGGCGTGCCGGGTGCCGTTCTGCACGACGAGGTCGCCGGGGCCGAGCACCGCGGCCTCGCCGCCGTCGAGGTCGAGGACGATCTCGCCGCTGAGGACGACGCCGTAGTCCACGGTCGGCGTGGTGTGCATGCCCGGGTTGTCCGGCTCGAACAGCTCGGCCAGGCCCGGGGTCGCCTCCAACTGCTCGGCGCCGGCGGCCGCGGGGTCCCAGCCCGGGTCGGCGTAGACACTGGCCGGCGGGAAGGTGACGGTCAGGGCGATCGTCTCGCCGGGGGCGGGGACGTAGGACTTCAGGGACTCCGTCGGGTCGTCCGACGGGGCGGCGGGAGCCGTCGTGTTCCACACCAGGGAACGGGCGAAGCCGGGGGTGTGGGTGTACTGACGGGTGACGGGCGGCTCGCCGTCGCTGACGATCACGGGCTTGCCACTGGAATCGACACCGGTGACGACACGACGGACCATGATTCTCTCCCTTGAGAAACCAACCTACTGTTAGATGCTTGACGGTAAAGGTTCTGACTGTTTTCCAGGGGTGTGCCTCGGCGGCTCCGGGCACGAGTCGGTGAGCCGGTTCCCCAGGCCCGGTCACTCCGCGGGCGGGGTCTCCTGGTTCACCAGCGTACGCAGCAGATGCACCAGTTCACTGAGCTGGTCGTCGCGCAGGACGCTCGTCCAGGCCCGCTCGCGCTTCGTCTGGGCCTCGATGGCCAGCCGCAGCGTCTCCTGGCCCTCCGGGGTGAGCTCGACCGCCAGCTGACGGCGGTCGGTCTCGACCCGTTCCCGGGTGACCAGCCCGCGGCTCTCCAGGGTCGCCAGCGCGCTGGAGATGGAGGCCCGGGTGGAGCCGGAGACCCGGCCGATGTCCTGCTGGCCGAGCGGGCCGTAGACCCACAGGGCGTTCAGGATCCGGAAGCCCGCCCAGGTCAGGCCCAGCGGCCGGTGGACGTGCTTCTCGAAGTCCTTGGTCAGCCGGGCTTCGAGGCGGGTGAGGTCGGTGACCATCTCGATGGCGTCGAGGTCCCTCGGCTCGGTCGTGCCGAGCTCGCGGTGGTGGTGGCGCAGGAGCTCCGAGAACTCCCGGGTGCGCCTGGCTCCCGCCGTGCCCGGCTCGCCTACGGTGTCCGTCACGATCTCCCGCCCTTCCGTTCGGTTCAACCGGCGACGACCGGGTTGACCATGGTGCCGACCCCGGTGACCTCGGTCCGCAGGACCTTACCCTCGGTGAGGTACAGCCGCGGGGTGCGGCGGACGCCGCAGCCGGCCGGGGTGCCGGTGAAGATCAGGTCGCCGGGCTCGAACGTGACCCGCTTCGACAGCCAGGCGATCAGCTCGGGCACGCTGAAGATCAGGTCCGAGGTACGGCCGCGCTGCACCTCCAGGTCGTCGACCCAGCCGGCCACCTCGATGTCGTCGGGGTCGGCGAACTCGTCGAGCGTCACCAGGTACGGGCCGATCGGGCTGAAGGTGTCGTACGACTTCGGCAGGGTGAACTGGTTGATCGGCTTGCGCCACTGCTCCTTGCGGTCGCTGATGTCCTGACCTGCGGTGACACCGGCCACATGGGACCAGGCGGCGGCCTCGGGGATGTTCTTGCCCGCCTTGCCGAGGACGACCACGAGCTCGGCCTCGAAGTCCACCTTGTCGTAACTCGCCTCGACCACGATCGCGTCGTACGGGCCGACCACCGACGAGGCGAACTTGGCGAACACCGACGGCTCGTCCGGGACCGGAAGGCCGGACTCCTCGGCGTGCGCGCGGTAGTTCAGGGCGACCCCGATGGCCTTGTAGGGCTTGGCGACCCGGCCCAGGTCGGCCGGCCGGAACGGCTTCCAGTCCGCGTCGGCGGCACGCTCGGCGAGGGCGCGCAGCTCGTCGTGGAGGGCGAGGTCGCAGAGCACCTCGAGACGCGGCTCGATCGCTCCCTTGCTTGCCTCCGCGATGTCCAGGGCTCGGTCGTCGCGGACGACGACGGGGCGGCCGGCGAGGTTGGCGAGCTTCATGCGGCTTCTTCCTTCTGGTCACTGGGCAGGGGCAGGGGCAGGGCGAGGTCGCCCTCCACCTGGACGCCGAGCGTGTTGATGACGGTGGCGATCGTCAGGTACTGGCCGACGGTGTAGAGGACGTCGATGACCTGCTCGGTGCTCAGCCGGTCGGTCAGTCGGCTCCACAGCTCGTCGTCCACGCCCTGGTGGTCCAGGATCGAGTCGGTGGCGGTGAGCAGGACCCGGTCGACCTCGTCGAGACCGTCGAGGCGACCGGTCGCGGCGGCCAGGATCGTGTCGTCGGAGAGCCCGGCGCGGCGGGCGATCCGCACATGCTGGTCCCACTCGTAGGCGGCCTGCGCACGGGCCGCGATCCGCAGGATCATCAGCTCGCGGGACGGCAGCGGCAGGGTGTTCTTCCCCAGCACGTGGTTGCCGAAGACGATGAAGCGGCGCAGCGCGTCCTCGTGGTGGGCGAGGGTCGCCCAGATCGTGTAGATCCGGCCGTCCCCGTCGCGGTACGGCGCCAGCGACGCCAGTGTCTTCTCGTGCAGCCCGCTCTCGTCGACGGGCCGCAGGCGGGCCTTCTCGGGCACTACTCCCGGCATCGGGAACCTCCTCGGCTCGATGACGTCAACGTATTCGTATGACCCTTGACCGTCAAGGGTCTAACAAATACGGTCTTGGACATGACGATCCAGAGCCTTGGGTACGTGGGCATCGGTACGCCCGACCCGACAGCATGGGCGGAGTACGCCCGCACAGTGATAGGCCTCGCCGTCGAGCCCGGGGAGTCGGTCGACTCCGTGCGCTACCGCCTGCGCATGGACCAGCACCCCTTCCGGATGTGGCTGACCGAGGCGCCGACCGGCGGTGTGACGGTCATCGGCTGGGAGGTCCGCGACCCCACGGCCATCGACGAGATGACGGTGCGGCTGAAGGAGGCCGGCGTCGACGTCTCCGTCGGCACGGACGAGGAGTGCCGGGACCGGCAGGTGGCCCGGATGGTGCACTTCACCGGCCCGCTCGGCATCCGCACCGAACTGTTCTGCGGCCGCCGGCTCGCCCCGAGCCAGTTCGTCTCACCGCTGGGCGTCGACTTCGTGACCGGGGAGCAGGGGCTCGGGCACGTGGTGATGAAGACCCCGCGCGTGCAGGAGGCGGTCGACTTCTACTGCGACGTCCTGGGGTTCCGGCTCAGCGACACCGCCGACTACCCCTGGGGGACCTTCCACTTCCTCGGCTGCAACCCGCGCCACCACAGCATCGCCTTCATCCGCTCGTACAAGAACGAGGGCACCCACCACATCCTGTGCGAGGTGACCAGCCCGGAAGAGGTCGGCCGCGCCCTCGACCGCACGCGTGAGCACGACGTGAAACTCATGGCCACGCTCGGCAAGCACGCCAACGACGGGATGTTCTCCTTCTACATGACCTCGCCGGCCGGCTTCGGCATCGAGATCGGCGCGGGCGGTGTGCAGGTCGACGAGAGCACCTGGGTCAGCCGGGTCTACACCGCCGACATCTGGGGCCACCACCCGGTCGACTGACTCGCCTGCCGTTCCCCCTCCCCCCGACGTCTCTCGCAGAAAGCGGGCCGCATCCATGCTCCAGAGCTACCTGAAGGACACCTGGGTCACGCCCACGGACGACGCGGCGGCCGACGTGCACGACGCGGTCACCGGGGACCTGGTCTGCCGGGTCTCCTCCGCAGGCCTCGACCTCGCCGGGGCGTTCGACCACGCGCGCCGCACCGGCGGCCCCGCGCTGCGAGCCCTGACCTTCCACGGGCGCGCCGACCTGCTGGACGCCGTCGCCGCGGCCGTCCGCGCCCGCCGCGAGGAGCTGTACGCGCTCTCCGCCCGCGCCGGAGCCACCCTGAACGACGCCCGGTACGACGTCGACGGCGGCATCCGCGTCCTGCGCGACTACGCCGCCCGGGCACGGGCCGAACTCCCCGACGCGCCGCACCTGGTCGAGGGCCCCGCCGAACGCCTCACCCGCGGCGAGGACTTCCTCGGCGTCCACCTGGTCACGCCCTCCCCGGGTCTGATGCTCCAGGTGAACGCCTTCAACTTCCCCGTCTGGGCGCCCCTGGAGAAGCTCGCGCAGGCCGTGCTCGCGGGCATGCCGAGCGTGGTGAAGGCGGCCACGCCCACCTCGTACCTCACCGAGCACCTGGTCCGGATCGTGACGGAGGCGGGCGTCCTGCCGCCCGGGGCCCTGCAACTCGTCGTCGGCTCGGCACGGCCCGCGCTCGGTCTGCTCGGCGAACAGGACGTCCTGTCCTTCACCGGCTCCGCGGCCACCGCCGCGACCCTGCGCACCCACCCGAACGTGGTGGCCCGTTCGGTCCGGTTCAACGCGGAGGCGGACTCGGTCAACGCGATCGTGCTGGCCCCGGACGTCCTCCCCGGCTCACCGCTCTTCGACGCGTTCGTGCGCGAGGTGGTGACCGAGATGACGGTCAAGGCCGGTCAGAAGTGCACCGCGATCCGCCGCGTCCTCGTCCCCGGCGCACAGGAGTCCGCCGCCCTCGACGCGCTCTCCGCCGCGCTGGCCGGGGTCACCGTCGGCAACCCCGCCGCGGAGGGCGTCACGATGGGCGCGGTCGTCAGCCTCGCACAGCGCGACGACGTCCGCCGGGCCGTGCGCACGATCGCCGAGTCCGGCCGCTTCGTGCACGGCGACCCGGAGAAGGTGCGCGTCGTCGACGCCGACCCCGAGCGCGGGGCCTTCCTCGACGCCCTTCTCCTCTCCGCCGACCCGGACGCCGCCGCACCCCACGAGGTCGAGCCGTTCGGCCCGGCGGCGACGGTGCTGGCCTACCGGGACACCGGGCACGCGGCGGAGCTCCTCGCGCGCGGCCGCGGCAGCCTCGCCGCGTCCGTGGTCGGCGACGACGTCGCCTGGACGACCGCCTTCGTCGCGCAGACGGCGGCCTGGCACGGGCGGCTGCATCTGCTGGACTCCGTGAACATGTCCCTGACCACGGGCCACGGTTCACCGCTGCCCGCCCTGCGCCACGGAGGGCCCGGACGGGCCGGCGGGGGATCGGAGCTGGGCGGGATCCGGGGAGTGGTGGACCTCATGCAGCGGACGGCCGTACAGGGGTCGCGGCGCACGCTGGACTCACTGGGGGCGTAGCGGGGCACGGGCGCGGGTCACGGGTACGCCGAAAGGTCCCCGTAGGGAGACCTACGGGGACCTTGGTGACGGGTTTCGGGTGGTCAGGCCTTGCTGCGCGGTGTCCCGGCGGTGGCCGGCTCGACGGTGGTGCTCTTCGCCGTGGTCTTTCGCGCGGCGGTCTTCCGGGCGGTGGACGTCCGCTTGGCGGGAGCCTTCTTCGCGGTGACCGGCGCGGCTGCCCCGGCCGTCTCCTCGGCCGTGTCGGCGGTCGCGTCGGTGCGCGCCGCCCCGCCCGTGATCCCGCCCAGGCAGAACGCCCACACCTCCTCCGCGGAGATCGGCGACGGATGCGCGCCGACCGGCGCCGACGGGGCCCGCGCCGTGAACATCGCCGTCTGCATGATCAGGGAGGCGGTGCGGCGCGGCTTGGGGGAGACGGCCTGGCCCGCCTCGACGGCCTCCTCGACCAGCTCCGTGAAGAAGCCGAGCAGCGGCAGATGGGCGCTGGCCACCTGGTCGGGGTGGCTGACGAGCAGTTGGATGGCGAAGTCGGTGAACAGCGGGGACTGAGCGCCGGACTTGGGCTCGGAGGAGTGGAAGAGCAGGTCGACCGCGATCCTGAGCTTTTCCAGCGGGTCGCGACCGGTCGCGGCCTTGGCGCGGATCTCGACGGCCGAGCGGGACAGGGCGTCCTCGAAGAGCGCGAGCAGCAGCTCGTGCTTGCCGTCGAAGTGCTGGTAGAAGCTGCGCAGCGACTGCCGGGAACGCTCCACGATCTCCTGCACCGTGAAGTCGGTGGTGCCCTTGTCCGCGATCAGTTCCTGGGCCGCGTCCAGGAAGCGCTGCACGCGTTGCTCGGCACGGAGCTTCGCGGCGCGGGTGGATCGCTCGACGGCGCGCTGCCGCCAGGCGGGCTCGGGTGTCTCGACCGGTTCTGCGGGGACGGCACTCATGAGTAGAACGGTACTCCACATATGTGAAAGGGGAGGGCACTCCCCTACCGAATCACCCTCCCCCATAAACAAGACTCTTACTTCCGCATAATGAGAATGCTATTCTCGCCCGGTTCCCACCGGTACGGCGAGAGGGCGGAGGCCGGGCGTGGAGTTCGAACTCGACGAGGACCAGCGGCTGCTACGGCGCACGGTGCGCGAGACCGTCGCCAAGGTGCGCGGCCGGCCCGCCGACCAGCAGTGGGCCACCTATCTGAAGCTGGGCTGGCTGGAGGCGCCCCCGCTCGAACTCGCCCTGGTCCTGGAGGAACTCGGCTACGTCGCCGACCCGACGCCGTTCCTGGCCACCGCCACCTGGTTCGCCCCGCTGACCGGCCGCCTCCCCGAGGGCAGCGGCACCGCGGTGTTCGACGGCGCCGGACGCCATGTCCTGGACGCCGACCGCGCCGACGAGATCGCCCTGCTCACCCCGGGCGGCGTCACGGTCGTCCGCGGCGCCGACCTGGCCGTCGAACGGGTCCCGGTCCTCGACCCGCACCTGCACGTGGCCCAGGTCGTCGGCCCCGCCGAACTGGTCGCGGGCGTACCGGACCTGGCCCTCGTCGGACTCGCCGCCACCGCGGTCGGCGCCTGCCGTCGGATCCTCGACCTGGCCCTCGCCCATGTGAAGCAGCGGACGCAGTTCGGCAGGCCGCTGGGCTCCTTCCAGGCCGTCAAACACAAGGCCGCCGACATGCACGTGGCCATCGAACGCGCCCGCGCGCTCACCCACTTCGCGGCCCTGGCGATCGCGGAGGACGACCCGCGCCGCCAGGACGCCGCACACATGGCCAAGGCGGCGGCGGGGGAGTGCCAGCGGCTGGTCTTCCGGCACGGCCTGCAACTCTTCGGCGCCATGGGCTTCACCTGGGAGAACGAGCTCCAGTTCGTCCTGAAGCGGGCCCAGGCCTGCGACCTCCTCCTCGGCGCCGCGGCCCACCACCGGAAGGCGCTGCTCGCATGATGAAGCTGGCCGACGACCCCCAAGTAGCCGCGTTCCGCGCCGAGTTCGCCGCCTTCCTCGACGACCGTCTCCCCACCGAGGCCCAGGCCCGGACCCGCTCCCGCTCCAGCGCCGACGTCCCCGACTGGGCGCGCGACTGGCAGCGCACCCTCTTCGACCACGGCTGGCTGCTTCCCGGCCGGCCGCCCGAGTACGGCGGCCGCAATGCCACCCTGCCCCAACAGCTCGCGCATCTGGAGGAGTTGGCGCACCGCCGCATCTACCACAGCTTCAATCCGCAGGGCCTGGGCATCATCGCCGCCTCCCTCCTGACCTTCGGCAGCCAGGAGCAGAAGTCGCGCTGGGCCGTGCCGATCCTGCGCGCGGAGATCACGGCCGCCCTCGGGATGAGCGAACCGGAGGCGGGCTCGGACCTGGCCTCCCTGCGCACCCGGGCGGTCCTGAAGGGCGATGTCTTCGTCGTGAACGGGCAGAAGATCTGGACCTCCGGGGCCCACGACGCCGACGTCCTGCTCGCGTTCGTGCGCACCGACCCCGACGCCCCCCGGCACCACGGCATCAGCGCCCTGCTCGTCCCCACGGACAGCGAGGGCGTCGTCCGCCGTCCCTTCGGCTCGATCGCCGCCGAGGACGATCTCGACTTCAACGAGGTGTTCCTCACCGACGTGCGCGTGCCCCGCGAGAACCTGGTCGGCCCGCTGGGCGAGGGCTGGCGGGTGGCGAACGGCTCCCTCGGTCATGAACGCACCCTGCTCTGGCTGGCGTACGCCGAACGGCTGGAGGACCTGATCCGCGACGCGTCGGACGTGGGCGCCGACCAGGAGTGGTACGCCACGCTCCGGATGGACCTCCAGGCGCTGCGGCTGCTGGGCTACCGACAGCTCGGCCCGGACCGCGACCCCGCCGAGGTCTCCGTGCTGAAGCTGCTGGGCTCCGAGGCCGTCCAGTCCGCCGCGCTGCACGCCCTGGAGGCGCACGGCCCCGAAGCGCTGCCGCATCCGGCGCTGACCGGCCCGCACTGCCACATGAACAACGAGGCATTCGTCTCCAGCTGGTTCGAGCGGTACGCGCGCAGTTTCGCCGGCACCATCGCCGGCGGCACCAGCGAGATCCAGCGCAACATCATCGCCGAGCGCATCCTCGGTCTGCCGCGCTGACCCCACCCGTGAGGAGCCACCCCGTGAGGAGCCACATGGACCAGATCCTGTACGCGGCCGAGGACGGCATCGCGACGATCAGCCTGAACCGCCCCGAGGCCGCCAACGCCCAGACGATGGCCCTCCTCAACGACCTCGACGCGGCCTTCACCCGCGCCGCGCGCGACGAGGACGTGCGGGTGGTGGTGCTGCGGGCCAACGGCAGGCACTTCTCCGCCGGGCACGACCTCAAGGACCGCTGGCCGGGACCCGGTGACATCACCCTGGAGTGGATCTACGACGCCGAGACGCGCCGCTATCTGGAGTACGCCCTGAAGTGGCGCAACCTCCCCAAGCCGACCGTCGCCGCCGTCCAGGGCAAGTGCATCGCGGCCGGGCTGATGCTGTGCTGGCCCTGCGATCTGATCGTCGCCGCGGAGAACGCCGAGTTCTCCGACCCGGTGGTGCACATGGGCATCGGGGGCGTCGAATACCACGGCCACACCTGGGAGTTGGGGGCGCGCAAGGCCAAGGAGATCCTGTTCACCGGCCGGCCGCTCACCGCCCGCGAGGCCGAACAGGTCGGCATGGTCAACAAGGTCGTCCCGCTCGACGAACTCGACGCCGCCACCGGTGAGTTGGCGCGGCGTATCGCCCGGATGCCGCCCTTCGGCCTGCGCCAGGCCAAGCGCGCCGTCAACCAGACCCTCGACGTCCAGGGCTTCTACGCGGCCCTCCAGTCCGTGTTCGACGTCCACCAGACAGGTCACGGCAACGCGCTCAGCGTCTCCGGCCACCCGATCCTGACCCGGCTGGAGGACATGAAGCAGCACGTCCGACACGACTGAGCCCAGCCGAGCGCCGCGGTGAACAGGGGCAGGTCCACGGTCGCGAAGGGGCGGCGCCACAGCGGTCGCCGCCCCGGTCCGTCGTCCGCGCCCTAAGCCATCTCGTCGTCCGTCCCGGCGTGGTCCATCCCGCCGTCGTCCGTCCCGGCGTCGGGCTCCACGCCGAAGGCGTTGTACGCCATGGCCTGCATCGCGTACGCGCCGACGGTGAAGACGAACTCCATGAGCTGCCGCTCGTCCAGTTCCTTCGCGAGCCGCGCGTAGGTCTCGTCGGAGAGCGTGGAGGCGGTCTCCAGTTCGTCCACCGCCCGGTTGACCAGCGTGTCGGCGCCCTGTCGAACCTCCGCCAGCTCCTCCTCGGAGACCCCGGCCTGACGTGCCATCAGTACATGGTGCGCCCACTCGTAGCGGCAGCGGCGCCGCCAGGCGACCCTGAGGACCGCCAGCTCCCGCATCCGGGCGGGCAGCGTGCCGCGATACACGAGCTGGGTGCTGAAGGTGAGGAACGCCGTCGCCAGGCGCGGGTGGTTGAGGAGCAGGCCCAGGGCGTTGGACGGCGGGATCGTGCGCCCGCCCGTCAGCGGCCGCAGGACGTCGGCGTCCCACTCCTCGTACGGGACCGGCGGCAGCCTCGTCATGTGTTGCGGCCCCCGTTCACGCCGAGGATCTGGCCGGTGATGTAACCGGCCTCCTCCGACACCAGGAAGGAGCAGGCGGCCGCGATGTCCTCGGGCCGCCCGACCCGGCGGACCGGAGTGCGGGCGATGTGGTCCTCGATGGAGCCGCCGAGTTGCTGCGACTGCTCGGCGGTGCGCAGCATCGGGGTGTCGACGAAGCCCGGGGGGACCGCGTTGACCGTGATGCCGCGCGGCCCGAGTTCAAGGGCGAGGGACTTGGTCAGCCCGTTCACCGCGGACTTGGCGGCGACGTAGTGCGCCATGAACGGCTGGCCGGAGTGCGTGCTGGAGGAGGAGATGTTGACGATCCGGCCCCAGTGGGCGTCCCACATGTCCGGCAGGGCGGACTGCACGCAGTGGAAGACGCCGTTGAGGTTGATGTCGACGACCCGCTGCCAGTCCGCGAAGGACAACTTACCGAAGCGGGTGAAGCCGTCCTTGCCGGCCGCGTTGACCAGCACCGACACCGGCCCGAGCCGCTCGCGCACCGCGTCCATCGCCTTGTCGACCTGCGCCCGGTCGGTGACGTCGACCGTCAGGCCGTAGCCCTCCTCGGTGGGCGCGATGTCGAGGACGGCGACCTTCATGCCGTCCGCGGCCAGCCGCCGGGCGACGGCCCGGCCGATGCCGGAGGCGCCGCCGGTGACGACGGCCGTCCGCACCGGACCGGAGTCCGCTGCGGCGCTCATGCGAAGGCCTCTTCGCCGACGACGGTCGTCCGGTGCAGCAGCCGCTCGGAGCTCTCGGCGTAGGGCAGCGCCCGGTGCAGGATCCCGGTGTTGTCCCACACCACGAGGTCGCCGACCGCCCAGTCGTGGGCGTAGCGGAAGCGTTCCTGGGTGGTGAAGTCGAGGAGTTCGTCGAGCAGGGCGCGGCTCTCCTCGGGGTCCAGGCCGACGACGTGGTCGGCGGTGGTGCCGGTGACGAGGGAGCGGCGGCCGTCCCGGCGGCGCCAGACCAGGGCGACCTCGTGGGTGGGCTGGGTGCGCCAGGCGGCCAGTTCCTCCTCGGTGGGGTCCGGGGTCACCAGTCGCTGGGAGGCCTCGAAGCTGTGCACCACGCGCAGGTTCTCGTAGCGTTCGCGGTCCTTGTGCGACAGGTTCTCGTAGGCGGCGTAGGTGTTGCAGAACTCGGTGCCGCCGCCGACCGCGGCGACATGACGGGCCGTCAGTGTCGTGGCCTTGACGGGGATGTCGTCGCTGGTGCCGTCGAGGTGCCAGTAGAAGGCGCCCTTCAGGTACTTGGCGCTGCTGCTCATCGCCGGGTTGACGGAGATCGGGAAGATCTCCTGGCCGCGCAGGCTGACGACCTCGCCGAGGCGGCGGCTGAACGCCAGTTGCCGGTCGTCGTCGAGGTGCAGCCCGCGCACGAGGAGCACTCCCCGCCACTTGAGGGCCTCTGCGGCGCGTTCGACGAAGGAGTCGTCGAGTGGATCGGTCACGCCGGTGAACTCCACCCCGAGCGACGGGCTCAAGGCCTTCGATTCGATCATGGAAATACCCCTTCCATACGCGAGAACCATATTCTCAACAGGGCGGTACGTGAAGTGGAGAGCATCAGGTTCTCTTGTCCGAATCCTTGATTCGCACAAATGGAGAATGTAGTTTCCGGTCATCCGGGGTCGACGAGCAAGGAGGCTGGGATGCGGTTCAAGGACAAGGTGGCCATCGTCACCGGGGCCGGCCAGGGCATAGGCGAGGGATACGCCAAGGCACTGGCCGCCGAGGGCGCGAAGGTCGTGGTCGCCGAGCTGAACGAGGAGCAGGGGCAGCGTGTCGCCAAGGAGATCGGCGACGCGCTGTTCGTGCCGGTCGACGTGGCGGACCCGGCCTCCGCGCAGCAGCTCGCCGACACCGTCGTCGCCGAGCTCGGCCGCATCGACTACCTGGTCAACAACGCCGCCATCTTCCACGGCATGCGCCGCGAGGGCATCGTCACCGTCGACTACGACTACCTCGACCGCTTCCTCAAGGTGAACCTGCTGGGCGCGCTGCACATGACCCGCGCCGTCCTGCCGCATCTGAAGGAGGGGGCGGCGATCGTCAACCAGTCGTCCACCGCCGCCTACCAGGCCACCGGCTTCTACGGGCTCGCCAAGGCCGGCGTCAACCATCTGACGGTCTCCCTCGCCGCCGAGCTCGGCGGGCGCGGCATCCGGGTCAACGCGATCGCGCCCGGACCGACGGACACCGAGGCGTCCCGCAGCATCATCCCCGAGGAGTACCGCGCGGCGATGGTCCAGCAGCTCGCCCTCAAGCGCATGGGCACCCCGGCCGACCAGGCGGGCGCGGTGCTCTTCCTGCTCTCCGACGACGCGAGCTGGCTCACCGGCCAGATCGTCGCCGTGGACGGCGGACAGGTGGTGCGGCTGTGAGCACCTCCGCCGCCTCCGCCGCCGACGCCAAGAAGCGTTCCCTGGTTGTCAAGTCCCAGCTGATCGACGGCAAGTTGACCGCCGCCGAGACCTCCTTCCCCTCCCACGACCCCGCCACCGGCGCCCTCCTCGGCCATGCCCCCGACGCCACCACGGCCGACGCCGAGACCGCGATCGCCGCCGCCCGCCGCGCCTTCGACACCACCGACTGGTCCACGAACCGGGAACTGCGGCTGCGCTGTCTGCGCCAGTTGCACCAGGCCCTCGACGAACACCGCGAGGAACTCCGGGAGTTGACCATCGCCGAGGTCGGCGCCCCGCGCCGGCTCACCCACGGCCCCCAGCTCGACGAGCCGATCGGCATCGTGCGGTTCTACGCCGACCTGCTGGAGAACTACGAGTTCAGCGAGGACCTGGGCGAGATCGAGTCGCGCGGCCAGTGCCACCGCCGGTGGGTGGAGAAGGAGGCCGCCGGGGTCGTCTCGGCGATCCTGCCGTACAACTACCCCAACCAGCTCGCCCTGGCCAAGCTCGCCCCCGCGCTCGCCGCCGGCTGCACGGTCGTCCTCAAGGGCGCCCCGCAGAACCCGCTGATCACCCTCGCGCTCGGCGAACTCGTCGCGGAGCACACGGACATACCGCCCGGCGTGGTCAACGTCCTCAGCTCCTCGCGCGCCGAGGTCGGCGAACTCCTCACCACGCACCCGGACGTGGACGCGGTGACCTTCACCGGCTCGACCCCCGTGGGCCGTCGCATCATGGCCGCCGCCGCGGACACCGTGAAGAAGGTCTTCCTCGAACTCGGCGGCAAGTCCGCGATGATCGTCTTCGAGGACGCGGACTTCCCGAAGGCGGCCATGTTCGCCGCGTTCACCATCTGCTCCCACTCCGGCCAGGGCTGCGCGCTCACCTCCAGGCTCCTCGTGCCGCGCGCCCACCACGACGAGATCGTGCGGCTGGTCGCCGCCGGGCTGGACCGCGTCAAGGTCGGCGACCCCACCGACCCGAAGACCACCATGGGCCCGCTCATCAGCGAACAGCAGCGCGACAAGGTGGACGCCATGGTCCAGCGGGCCGTGGCCGACGGGGCGACCCTGGTACGCGGCGGCCGCCGCATCGACCCCGGCTGGTTCTACGAGCCCACCCTCCTCGCGGGCGTCGACCCGGACAGCGAGATCGCCCAGGAGGAGGTCTTCGGCCCGGTCCTCGCGGTGATCCCCTTCGACGACGACGAGGACGCCGTCAGGATCGCCAACAACTCCAGGTACGGACTGTCCGGAGCCGTGCACAGCGCCGACGAGGAGCGCGCCCTGCGCGTCGCCCGCCGCATCCGCACCGGCACCTTCTCCATCAACGGCGGCAACTACTTCGCCCCCGACGTGCCGTTCGGCGGCTACAAGCAGTCCGGGATCGGCCGGGAGAGCGGACGGGCGGGCTTCGAGGAGTTCCTTCAGGAGAAGTCGTTCGCCCGCGTGGTCGTACCGGCCGAGACGTCGCAGGAGCGGTCGTGAGGCCGCTGGAGGGCATCCGCGTCCTCGAAGTCGCCATGTACGGGTTCGTGCCCTCCGCCGGCGCCGTGCTCGCCGACTGGGGCGCGGACGTCGTCAAGGTCGAGCACGCCGTCACCGGCGACCCCCAGCGCGGCCTGCGCCGGACCGGCTCCTTCAAGGTGGAGGGCGACCCCAACCCCAATGTCGCCCACGCCAACCGCGGCAAGCGCTCCCTCGGCCTCGACATGGCCGCCCCCGAGGGGCGCGCGGTGCTGGACGAGCTGGTCAGGGGTGCGGACGTGTTCCTCACCAGCTTCCTGCCCGCCTCCCGCGCCCGGCTCGGCATCGACGTCGACGACATCCGGGCCGTGAACCCGCGCATCGTCTACGCCCGGGGCAGCGCACTCGGCCCGCGCGGCCCCGAGTCCGACAAGGGCGGCTACGACATGACCGCCTTCTGGGCCCGCGCCGGTACGGCCGTGAGCATCACCCCGCCCGGCACGGAGGGCCTGGTCAGCCCGCCGGGCCCGGCCTACGGCGACACCGTCTCCGGCACCAACCTCGCGGGCGGCGTCGCGGCCGCGCTGCTGCGACGCGAACGCACCGGCGAGACCTCGGTCGTCGACGTCTCCCTCCTCGGCAGCGGCCTGTGGGCGCTCGGCCACTCCATCGGCCTCTCCCTGCACCTCGACCGCGCCTGGGAGGGCGTCACCCCGAGCGCCCACGGCTCGCCCGCCAACCCGCTCTCCGGCCTCTACCGCACCGCCGACGAGCGCTATCTGTCCTTCGTCATGCTCCAGCCCGCCAGGTTCTGGGCGAACGTCTGTCACTGCCTCGGCCGCCCCGACCTCGCCGACGACCCCCGCTTCGCCACCGCCGAGTCCATCGCCGCGCACACCGCCGACGCGGTGAAGATCCTGCGTGAGGTGATCGCCGGCCGCACCCTGGCCGAGTGGTCCGAGGACCTGGCCGCGCTCGACGGTCCCTGGGCGCCCGTCCAGGACACCCTGCAGGCCGCCGCCGACGCGCAGGTGCGCGCCAACGGCTACATCGGACAGGCCGGCGAGCTCGAACTCGTCGCCAGCCCCGTCCAGTTCGACGTCGAGGACACCCGCCTCGGCCCCGCTCCCGAGTTCGCCGCGCAGACGGAGGAGATCCTCTCCGAGCTCGGCTACGACTGGGACCGCATCCTCGCCCTCAAGGCGAGCGGCGCGGTCACCTGAATCCCGCTGTTCCTCGCCCGGACGACGACGTCCGAGCTCCCCGAGGAGGCACCTTGCGCAGGCTGCTGATCGGCTCCGTCACCGTGGTCGCGGTGCTGCTGGCCGGCTGTTCCACCAGATCCGACGACGACACCGACACCGACGCCGCGCAGAACGCGTCCCCCGCCGCCGGAGCGTCGACGGCCTCGGCCGACTTCGGCACCCTCAAGGACGTCTGCGGTCCCGGCACCGCCAAGGCCTCGACCGTCCAGGGCGTCACCGACAAGAAGATCCAGGTCGGCGTCATGTCGGACGTCGGCTTCACCAAGAAGTCCGAATTCGTGGACGCCGCCGAGGTGTTCACGAAGTGGTGCAACGACGCGGGCGGCATCAACGGGCGGCAGCTCGAACCCGTCACCCGCGACACCAGGCTCATGGAGGTCCGCCAGCGCGTGCTGGAGGCGTGCAAGTCCGACTTCGCGCTGGTCGGCGGCGGCGCCGCGCTGGACAGCCTCGGGGTGCAGGACCGGCTGAAGTGCCTGCTGCCCAACTTCCCCGGCCAGTCCAGCCAGATCGGCGCCATCGGCTCCGACCTCCAGCTGATCGCCTCGCAGCCGACCGCCGGATACTTCTCGTACGCCGGCTACTACACCTGGCTCCTGAAGGAGAAGTACCCCGACTCCGCGCAGAAGGTCGGCATCATCTCCGGCGACGCGCCCGTCACCAAGGTGATGTCCGCCCAGTTCAAGGAGGCGATCGCGGGCCTCGGCGGCACGGTCGGCTACAGCGACCTCTACCCGACGGCAGGCGTCTCCGACTGGACCCCCTACGCCCAGTCGATCAAGAACAAGGGCGTCAAGGGCCTGGTGTTCCTGGGGGACTTCGCGTCCCTCGCCAAGCTGGAACAGGCCCTCACCAACATCGACTACGCCCCCGACTGGATCGACGCCAACAGCAACGCCTACGGCCCCGCCTTCCAGCAACTGGCGGGCACCGCCCTGGCCGAGCAGCACAACTACGCCGAACTCTTCGCCACCGCACCGCTGGAGAGCGCGAGCAGCAACCCGGCCACCCAGCAGGTCATCGACCTGTTCAAGAAGTACGCGCCCGACAAACAGGTCACCTACCCGGTGCTCCGGGCCTTCTCCGCCTGGCTGCTGTTCGCCACCTCCGCCCGCGACTGCGCCGAGCTGACCCGCACCTGCGTCTACGACAACGCGGCCAAGCAGAGCGCCTGGACCGCAGGCGGCTTCCAGGCGCCCTTCGACCTGTCCTCGAAGGAACCGACCAAGTGCTACTCCGTGGTCGAGGCGACCGCCAAGGGCTGGCAGCCGGCCGACTTCAAGCCCGACCAGGGCGCCTACCGCTGCGACGCCCCGGTCTACAAGTACAAGGGGAAGTACGGCGACCCCGCGACCCTGGCCTCCGTCGGCAAGTCCATGTCCGACCTGACCTGACCTGACCTGACCTGGATCCGATGTCACGTGTCCTGAAAGGGAGTTGAGCAGCCGTGAAGGTACGCGTCGACCCCGAGCGCTGCCAGGGCCACACCCTGTGCTTCATGCGCGCCCCGGAGGTCTTCGAACTGAGCGAGATCGACGGGCACTCCACGCCGGTCGTCGAAGAGGTTCCCGCGGACGAAGAGGGCGCGGTGGTCGAGGCCGTCCGCTCCTGCCCCGAGCGCGCCATCGGCGTGTTCTGAGAGGAGGCACAGATGGGAACCACCGACGACGAGGCCCGTAAGCAACCCCGCGTCCACTTCGACCGGCATGCCCCCGAGTACCGCGACGGGTTCGAGGAGCAGACCCGCGCCTTCCACGCGGGCTGCCCGATGGCCTGGTCCGACACCTACGGCGGCCACTGGGTGGCCGCGGGCAACCGCGAGCTGCTGGCCTTCGCCCGTGAGCAGGACAAGCTCTCCAACGACCACGACATCCACGGCGAGCGCCGCGGCTACCAGGGCATCAACATCCCCGCCCCGGCCCGCGGCCGGGGCATCCGCGGCGGCTTCCTGGAGATGGACCCGCCCGAGCAGCGCGCCTACCGCAACGCCCTCAACCCCTATCTCTCCCCGGCGGCGATCGCCCGCTGGATCCCGTTCGTCGACGAGGTGGCCCGGGCCTGCCTCGACGAGCGGATCGAGTCCGGCCGGATCGACTTCGTCGACGACCTCGCCAACATCGTCCCGGCCGTCTTCACCCTCGCCATGATGGGCATCCCGCTGAAGAAGTGGGAGCTGTACAACGAACCCGCCCACGCCGGCGTCTACACCCCGCCGAACTCGCCGGGGATGGCCCGGGTGATCGAGGCCCACATGGCCATGATCAAGGACATCGGCGCCACCCTCCAGGAGGTCCGCGCGCACCCGCGTCCCGGACTCGCGGACGCCCTGGCCCGGATGGAGATCGACGGCGCGGCGCCGTCCGACGGCGACCTCGTCGGCGCCCTCGCCCTGCTCATCGGCGGCGGCTTCGACACCACCACCGCCCTGACCGCCCACGCCCTGGAGTGGCTCTCCCAACACCCCGAAGAACGCACCCGGTTGAGCGGCGAGCGCGACACCCTGCTCGACTCGGCGACCGAGGAGTTCCTGCGCTACTTCACCCCGGCGCCCGGCGACGGGCGCACGGTCGCGGAGGACTGCGAGATCGCCGGCAAGCAGCTCAAGGAGGGGGACCGGCTGTGGCTGTCGTGGGCCATGGCCAACCGCGACCCGGCCGTCTTCACCGACCCGGACCATATCGACCTCGCCCGCCCCGGCAACCGCCACACCTCCTTCGGACTCGGCATCCACCGCTGCATCGGCTCCAACGTGGCCCGGACGGTGTTCAAGCGGATGCTCCTCCAAGTCCTCGACCGGGTACCGGACTTCGTGTGCGAGGCCGAGGGCGCCGTCCACTACGAGACCATCGGCGTCATCCAGGGCATGCGCCATCTGCCGGCCACCTTCACTCCCGGGCCCCGCCTCGGGCCGGGCCTGGAGGAGACCCTGGACGTTCTCCAACGCGCCTGTGACGAACAGGGGTTGGCGCAGCCGGTCACCGTGCGCAAGGCGGAGGCGAAGATCCGTTGAGCGCTCCGCCCGAGGAGACCGCCCGTCCGCAGCCGCAGGTCGCCCAGGAGACCGAGTTCTTCTGGGCCTCCGGCCGCGACGGGCGGCTCCGCTTCCAGCACTGCACCGCCTGCCAGGCCCCGATCCACCCGCCGCAGCCGATCTGCCGCCACTGCCGCTCGCACGCCACCGAGGTCCGCGAGGTCTCCGGCCGCGCCACCCTCATCGGCTTCACGCTCAACCACCGCTTCCCGTTCCCCGGTCTGCCCACGCCCTTCGTCGTCGCCCAGGTGGCGATCGAGGAGGACCCGCGCGTCCGGCTGACGACCAACATCGTCGACTGCCCGCCGGAGGACCTGCGGATCGGCATGCGGCTGGAGGTGGTGTTCGAGGAGGCCGGGGAGACCTGGCTGCCCCTGTTCCGCCCGACGGCCGAGCAGCCGCCCCCGGCCCCCCTCCCGCCCGACGACCCGGCCCCGGAGCGCATCCGGGACCACATTCGCACCCCGCGGTCCACGGGCCGCAAGTTCGAGGAACGGGCCGTCATCAGCGGAGCCGGCGCCTCCCGCCTGGGCCGTCGGCTGATGGCGCCGCCCCTCGAACTCACCGTCGAGGCCTGCGAGAAGGCCGTCGCCGACGCCGGACTCGCCCTCGACGACATCGACGGACTGTCCACCTACCCCGGCGGCGGCGCCTACGGCGGCTTCGCCGAAGGGGGCGTCACCGCCGTGGAGTCGGCGCTCGGCCTGCGCCCGGTCTGGCACAACGGCGCCGGCGAGACCTTCGGCCCCGGCGGCTCCGTCGTCGCGGCGATGCTGGCCGTCGCGGGCGGCCTCGCCCGGCACGTGCTGTGCTTCCGCACGGTGTGGGAGGCGACGTACGCCGAACTGATCCGGCAGGGACGCATCCGCCTGCCCCGACCGGCGGGCCCCGAGGGCTGGTTCAAGCCCTTCGGCGCGGTCTCGCCCGCGATGATGCTCGCGATGAACGCCCAGCGGCACATGCACCGCTACGGCAGCACGCGCGAGACCCTCGGCTGGATCGCCCTCAACCAGCGCGCGGGCGCGGCCCTGCACCCGGACGCGATCTACCGCGACCCGCTCACCATGGACGACTACCTGTCCGCCCGCACCATCACCACCCCCTTCGGCCTCTATGACTGCGACGTCCCGTGCGACGGGGCGACCGCCGTCGTCGTCTCGGCGGCGGACACCGTCACCGACCTGCCGACGACCCCCGTACGGATCGAGGCCGTCGGCACCCAGATCGTCGAACGACCCGAGTGGGACCAGGCCACCCTCACCCACGAGCCCCAAGTACTGGGCCAGGCAGCGCACTTGTGGACCCGCACCGAGCTGCGCCCCGCCGACGTGGACGTGGCGCTGCTCTACGACGGCTTCACCTTCAACTGTCTGTCCTGGCTGGAGGCGCTCGGCTTCTGCGGTATCGGCGAGGCCCGGGACTTCCTCGACGGCGGCAAGAACATCGCCCGCGACGGGGTGATCCCGCTCAACCCGCACGGCGGACAGCTCTCGCACGGCCGCACCCACGGCATGGGCCTGCTGCACGAGGCCGTGCTCCAACTGCGCGGCGAGGCGGGCGCACGGCAGGTGGCGGGCGCGCGGACCGCCGTCGTCTCCAGCGGCGGGCTCACCCCCGGCGGCGTACTCCTGCTCAGGACGGACGGATGACCTCACCCACGCCCACCCCCTCGACGGAGCCCGGACTCGCCCCCGCCCCCGCCGTGCACCGACATGTCGTCGACGTGCACGGCGTGCCCGCCTCCGCGCTCGTCGCCGAGGCCCCCCGCCCGCAGGCGGTCATCGTGGCCCTGCACGGCGGCGCGACCACCTCCGCCTACTTCGACCATCCGGGCCACCCCAGGCTCTCCCTGCTGCGCACGGCCGCCGCGGCCGGATTCACGGTGCTCGCCATCGACCGTCCCGGCTACGGCAGTTCGGCCGGATTCGAGGACCGGATGCGGACGCCCGAGCAGCGCACCGACTTCGCGTTCGCGGCGGTGGAGGCCTTTCTCCGGGGCGGTGAACGCGGCGTCGGCGTGTTCCTGTGGGCGCATTCGGCGGGCTGCGAACTCACCGTCCGCATGGCGAGCGACCCGCGCGGCGCCGAACTGCTCGGCGTGGAACTCGCCGGCATGGGCCGCACCCACCACCCGCGCTCGATCCGGGCCATGGAGGAGTGGCGGCGCGACCCGACCCGCACCCGCCCCGACCTCCGTCGCGTGCTGTGGCATCCGCCGCACGCCTACCCGCCCGACGTGCACGGCGGCCGCAGCATCGGCTCCGCCTCGCCCGCCTACGAAGCACACCGGGAGGGCTGGCGGGAGGAGTTCGCCCGGCTCTCGGCGCGCGTCCCGGTGCCGGTGCACCTCACCCTCGCCGAGCACGAACAGGTGTGGCTGAACGGGCCCGAGGGACTGTCGGACCTCGCCGCCATGTTCACGGGAGCCCCACGGGTGGTACGCCACGAGCAGGCGGGCGCGGGCCACAACACCAGCGTCGGCCGTACAGCTCTCGCCTATCACCTGCACGTCCTGGCCTTCGTCGAGGAATGTGCGCTGGGTGTCCAGGCGCTGCCGACGGAGAAGGGGACATGGGGATGAACGAGGCTTCGGACACCGCCCTGCTGCTCGTACGGGTCGTACTCGGGGTGGTGATGGTGGCGCACGGCTGGAACCACTGGAAGGGCGGCGGCGGCATCACCGGCACCGCCGGCTGGTTCGGCGGCCTCGGGCTGACCCGGCCGCGGCTGCAGGCCTGGCTGAGCGTCCTCACCGAACTCGGCGCGGGCGTCCTGCTGTTGGCCGGCCTGTTCACCTCCCTGGCCTGTGCGGCGGTGCTGTCCGTGATGCTGGTGGCGGGTCTGCTCGCACACCGCCGCAACGGCTTCTTCGTGTTCAAGGAGGGCTACGAGTACGTCCTCGTCCTGGGCGTCCTCGCGGTGGCGCTGGGGGCGTGGGGGCCGGGCGAGTACGCGCTGGACGAGGCCGCGGACATAGGGGTGACCGGTTGGGCGGGCGCCGGAGTGGTGCTGGGGGTGGGCGTCGTGGCGACGGCCGGTCTGCTGGCCGTGTTCTGGCGTCCCGGGAGAGAGGACCGATCCTCATGACCGATCCGTTGCGCGTCGGGTTCATCGGACTGGGCAGCCAGGGCGCGCCGATGGCCCGCCGGATCGTCGGCGCGGGCTTCGAGACCACCCTGTGGGCCAGACGGCCCGCCGCCCTCGAACCCTTCGCCGACACCCCCGCCACAAGCGCCGGCTCGGTCGCCGAACTGGCCGCCGCCAGCGACCTGGTGTGTCTGTGCGTGGTCGACGACGCCGACGTGGAGCAGGTGGGCGCGCAGGTGCTGTCCGGGCTCCGCCCGGGCGGGATCGTCGCCGTGCACTCCACCGTGCACCCCGACACCTGCCGTCGCCTCGCGGGACGGGCCCGCGCCCAGGGCGTCCAGGTGCTGGACGCCCCCGTCAGCGGCGGCGGCCGGGCCGCCGACCGGGGCGCCCTGCTGGTCCTGGTCGGCGGGGACGGCGCGGTCCTCGACACCTGCCGACCGGTGTTCGAGACCTACGGCGACCCGGTCGTCCATCTCGGCCCCACCGGCTCCGGGCAGCTCGCCAAACTCCTCAACAACCTGCTCTTCACAGCCCAGTTGGGGCTGGCCGCCGATGTGCTGGAGATCGGCGGACGGCTGGGCCTGGACCGCGAGGGCCTCGGCCGGTTCCTCCCGCAGGGCAGCTCCGCGAGCTTCGCGATGGAGCGGGTCGTCGACGCCGGCGGCACCCTCGACCGCATCTCCGCCCATGCGGGCAAGCTGCTCGCCAAGGACGTCCGGCTGTTCGAGGGGCTCGCGGAGGGGGCCGCGGAGGGGGCCGGTCAAGGGCCGACGCGGGAGGCCGCCCGTGCGGCCCTGCGTGCGATGGGTCTGTGAGGAACATCCCGGAATCTGTACTGTGAGCGGGCACCCGTCCAACGGCGGAAAGGGGTGGCCCGTGGCGTCCGCACGGCGCGAGGAGATCCTCGAGGCAGCGCTCGAACTGCTGGCCGAGCGGGGGTTCAAGAGCACCTCGATCGACGCGGTCGCCGAGCGCGCCGGGCTCACCCGGCAGGGCGTCCTGCACTACTTCCCCAGCAAGAAGCGGCTGCTCCTGGAGGTGCTGGACCTCCGCAACCAGCTCAACCGGGAGCACCTGGCCGACCGCAGGGCAGGCGAGCCGAAGGTGGGCGAGGACTGGGCCGGCGACTTCGCCGAGACCGTCGCCTTCGAACAGGACCACCCCGCCCTCGCCCGGGTGCACAGCGTGGTGATGGCGGAGGCGGTGACCGGACAGGAACCCGCCCGCGGCTACGTCCGCGACCGCCGGCGCACCCTGCAGAACCACCTCACCGAGCACCTCGTCGCCCGGTACGGGGACCGGCTGCCCAGCGGCCTGGACACCCGGACCGGCGCCACCGCCGTCTTCGCCCTGATCGAGGGCATCCACCAGCTGTGGCTGGTCGACCAGGACGGCGACGACCACTACCCCGAGGTCGTCCGCGAGGCGCTGTCGGTGCTGCTGGGCGACCCCGAGGCACCGACGGTCCCCGGAGTGCCCACGGTCCCCGGAGTGCCGACGGTCTCCGAAGTGTCAGTGGCCTCCGAAGCGTCGGCGGTCTCCGAAGTGTCGGCGGCCTCCGAAGCGTAGGCCGGCTGCGAGGTTCCGGTGGTGAAGGGGTAGATGCGGGTGAAGTCCGCGTCCGGCTGAGCCGTCGCGAACGCGCCCCACACCGCCTGCGTCACCTCGGCCAGCACGGTCGCACCGCCCAGCTCGGCCACCTCGCGCAGGTACAGCCGTACGTCCTTCGCCATCAGCGTGTTGCTGAAACCGGAGGCGTAGCGGCCGGTCAGCACCTCGTCGGGGAACTTGTCGGCCGTCGCCGCGCTGCGCCCGCTGGAGGCGTTGAGGACCTCCAGCAGCACCGCCGGATCCAGTCCCGCGGACGTGCCGAACGCGACGGCCTCGCTGGTCGCGGCGAGCGCGGTGGCCGACAGGAAGTTGTTGGCGAGCTTCAGCGCCTGCGCCTGCCCGGGCCGCTCCCCGACCCGCCGCCGACGGTCGCTGAGCCCCGCCAGCACCGGCTCCACCCGCGCGCAGTCCGCCTCCGAGCCCGCGTACATGACCATCAGGGTGCGCCTGCGGGCGCCCGCCGCTCCGCCGGAGACCGGCGCGTCCACATACCCCAGGCCCATCGCGGCCAGTCGGCGGGCGGCCGACACGCCCACCGTGGAGGTGTCCACGACATGCGTGACCCGGCGGTCGCGGACGGCCTTGAGGTCCCGTACGACCTGCTCGCAGACGTCTCCGTCGGGCAGGCTGAGCACGACGACGTCCACGGCGCGGGCGAGGTCGGCCGGGCCCGGGGCCCAGCGGGCGCCCAGCGGGGTGCGGGCCGGTCCCGCGGCGTCGTACGCCAGCACCTCGAAGCCCGCCTTGACCAGGTTCGCGGCCAGCGCGCCGCCCATGTTGCCCAGCCCGACGAAGCCGACGACCGGGCCGCTCACACCGCCTCCCGCGCGGTGCGCACCTCGCGGATGACCGAGCGGGCCGCGTTCCCGGCGGGGGCGCCGCAGTACGCGGTGATCTGGTACAGCAGCTCGTTCACCTCGTCGTCGCTCACCCCCGCGTTGACCGACGCCCGCAGATGGATGCGGAACTCGTCCATGCGGCCTGTCGCGGCCGTCATCGCCAGCACCAGCAGGCTGCGGTCGCGGTGGGTCAGCGGGCCGCCCCGCGCCCACACCCCCCAGGCCATGGCGGTCAGGTAGTCCTGGTAGTCGGGCGGCACGGGGTCCCCGGGCGGTGCGGTCCGGGAGCCGTCGTCGCCGATCATCTCGGCCCGGACCGCCCGCGCGGCCCGCTGCCGGTCGTCGTCGTACATCCGCTGTCTCCTTCTCGCCGAAGTCGCGCCGCTGGTCCGCCGCTGTCCTGCTGCTGTCCTGCCGATGTCTTGTCACTGTCCTGCCGGAGGTTCGTGCTACAAGTGCGCGCTGACGGTTTTGAGCTGTGCGTACTCGTGCAGGGCCGCCAGCCCCTTGTCTCGGCGTCCTCGTGGAGCAGGTCGGCGATCCGGTGCAGCACGGCGGCGCGGTCGGCGGGGGAGTGGTCGGCCCAGCCGTGTCGGGCCCGCTGCGCCGCCGCCACCGCCCGGTCCACGTCGTCCGCGCCGCCGGCGGCGATCTCGTCGCCGCTCTCCCGGGTGGCGGGATCGAGGGTGGGCAGCCAGGTCCGGCCGGCCGGGGGCACGTCCCGGCCGTCGATCCAGTGCTGGTGGCGAGCGGTCGAGGTCACCTGGGTCCTCCCTGAGCCATCGGCGAGAGCTGACATGACGATAGGTGGAAACGGTATTCTCCTCAAGAGAGATCGCTGTTATCTTGGCGGTGTCAACCGACCGGAGGTTCCGTTCCATGGCGTACTTCCCCAAGCCCTCCGAGGGCAGCTGGACCGAGCACTTCAAGATCGACACCGAGCCGGTCTCCTACGCGGATTCGATCTCACCGGAGCACTACGAACGCGAACGGGACGCGATCTTCCGGCGGACCTGGCTGAATGTCGGACGGGTGGAGCAAGTCCCGCGCAGGGGCAGCTACTTCACCAAGGAGCTGGACGCCGCCCGCGCCTCCGTCATCGTGGTGCGCGGCACCGACGACAAGGTGCGCGCCTTCCACAACGTGTGCCGGCACCGCGGCAACAAGCTCGTCTGGGACGACTTCCCCCGCGCGGAGACCAAGGGCAACTGCCGCGCGTTCACCTGCAAGTACCACGCCTGGCGCTACGACCTGGAGGGCAAGCTCAGCTTCGTCCAGCAGGAGTCGGAGTTCTTCGGCCTGGACAAGTCGCAGTACGGACTGCTGCCGGTGCACACGGAGGTCTGGGAAGGCTTCATCTTCGTCAACCTCGACCCGGACAACACCACGTCCCTCAAGGACTACCTCGGAAGGTTCGGCGCCGGCATCGAGGGCTACCCCTTCGACAAGCTCACCCAGGTGCACAAGTACCGGGCCGAGATCGGCAGCAACTGGAAGCTGTTCATCGACGCGTTCGCCGAGTTCTACCACGCGCCGATCCTGCACTCCGGCCAGTACGTCGCCGAAGAGGCCGCCAAGATCAAGAAGTACGGTTACGAGGCGCTGCACTACGACATCGACGGCCCGCACAGCATGGTCTCCTCCTGGGGCGGCATCGCCCCGCCGAAGGCCCGGGCCATGGTCAAGCCGATCGAACGGGCCCTGCGCAGCGGACTGTTCGGCGCCTGGGAGGAGCCCGACATCGGGCTGACCACCGAGCAGCTGCCGCCCGCGATCAACCCGACCCGCAGCAAGGTCTGGGGCATGGACTCCTTCGTCTTCTTCCCCAACTTCATGCTGCTGGTCTGGCGGCCCAACTGGGTGCTGACCTACCACTACTGGCCGACCTCGTACAACACGCACATCTTCGAGGGCACCGCCTACTTCGTGCCGCCGCAGAACGCCTTCCAGCGCCTCCAACAGGAGCTCGCGGTGGTGTCGTTCAAGGAGTACGGACTGCAGGACGGCAACACCCTGGAAGCCACCCAGACCATGCTGGAGTCACGCACCCTGGAGCAGTTCCCGCTGTGCGACCAGGAGGTTCTGCTGCGGCATCTGCACACCACCGCACGGCAGTTCGTGGACGCGTACGCCAAGCAGCCGTCCACCGCGTCCTGAAGTCCAGCGAGCACAGAGGGAGATCCCGGACATGGCCAACGTCTTTCCCGCCGACTTCGCCGCGCTCGAACCGTTCGCGGACTGGGCGGTCCAGGGCGAGAAGGCGCGCTATGCCAAGCGCGTCGCCAGCACCATGGAGGAACTGCAGGCCTTCTACGACGTGGCGTTCCCGCTGCTGGAGAAGGGCGCCGGGTATCTGGAGACGGTGAGCCTCGACGGCATCGGCGAAGCGGACAAGCACCTGCTGTGGGCGTTCTGCTCCCTGGTCACCGTTGCCTTCCCCGTGGAGGCCTGGGGACAGCCGCGCGTCCCGGACAGCGGGCCCGCCGGCATCGATGCCGTCGTCGAACCGGCCGTGTGAGATGAAACCGCTTCCGGAAACACGAGAAACACCGACACGAGAAACACCGGTCCTGCTGCGGGCCGCGCGGCTCCTCGACGTCGACAAGGGCGAACTCGTCGCGCCGGGCGAGGTGTTGGTGGTCGGCGAGCGCATCGCCGAGGTGGGCCGGCCGGCCCGGCTCCCCGAGGGCACGGCTCTCCGCGACCTCGGAGACGTCACGCTGCTGCCCGGCCTCATGGACATGGAGGTCAACCTCTTCCTCGGCGGCCCCGACCACCGCAGCCCGCTCATCCCGGTCCAGGAGGACCCCGCGCTGCGGACCCTGCGCGCCGTCGCCAACGCCCGCCGCACGCTCCACCGCGGCTACACGACCGTCCGGAACCTCGGGCTGTTCGTGCAGACCGGCGGGGTGCTGCTGGACGTCGCGCTGAAGAAGGCGATCGACCTGGGGTGGGTCGAGGGCCCGCGGATCGTGCCCGCCGGGCACGCCGTCGCACCGACCGGCGGACACCTCGACCCGACCATGTTCCAGGCGTTCGCGCCGGGCGTGCTGCCGTTGACGGTGGAGGAGGGGATCGCCGACGGGGTCGCCGAGGTGCGCAAGGCCGTCCGGTACCAACTCAAGTACGGGGCGCAGGTCATCAAGGTGTGCGCCTCCAACGGGGTCATGTCGCACACCGGGCCGGCCGGCGCCCAGCAGTACTCGGACGAAGAGCTGCGGGCCATCGTCGACGAGGCCCACCGGGCCGGCGTGAAGGTCGCCGCGCACTGCATGGGGGACTCGGCGATCCGGGCCGCCGTCGAGGCCGGCGTCGACTGCATCGAGCACGGCTTCCTGGCGAGCGACGCCACCCTCGACCTGATGGTGGAGCGCGGCACCTTCCTCGTCGCGACCACCTACCTGACCGAGGGCATGAACACCGCCCACGCCGACCCGGCGCTCCGGGCCAAGGCGGCCGACGTCTTCCCGCGCGCCCGGGAGTCCACGGCGCGCGCGATCCGGCGCGGCGTCAAGGTCGCCCTCGGCACCGACGCCCCCGCGATCCCGCACGGCAGGGGCGCCAAGGAGCTCCTCGCCCTGGTCGACCGCGGCATGCGGCCGCTGGACGCGCTGCGCGCCGCCACGGTCGTGGCGGCCGATCTGATCGACGCCGAGGACCGGGGACGGCTGCGGGAGGGTCTCCTCGCGGACATCGTCGCCGTCCCCGGCGACCCGCTCTCCGATCTGTCCGTGACCGAGCGGGTGTCCTTCGTGATGAAGGGCGGCCGGGTGGTCCGGGACGACACGGGGAGCGCCCCAGCAGGCTGACAACGAAAAAGAGGTGTCGGCGATGTACGACTACGTGATTGTGGGCGCGGGATCGGCGGGCTGTGTCCTGGCGAGCAGGCTCTCGCGCGATCCCGGCGCGCGGGTGCTGCTCGTCGAGGCGGGCGGCCCCGGCCGGCACCCGTATCTGCGGATCCCCAAGGGCGTCGGGAAGCTCTTCGGCGACCCCGCCTACTCCTGGCACTACCGCACCCGCCCGCTGCGGGAGGGCGGCAACCCGGAGGTGTGGGTGCGCGGCAAGGTGCTGGGCGGGTCCAGCGCCGTCAACGGCATGGTCTACAACCGGGGGAGCCGCGCCGACTGGGACGCACTGGAAGGGCTCGGCAACCCCGGGTGGGGCTGGGACGCGGTCCTGCCCGCCTTCCGGGCCCTGGAGGACAACGCCCTGGGCGCCACCGCCACCCGCGGCGCGGGCGGCCCCCTGCATGTGTCGGGGGTGCGCGATCCGGATCCGCTGTGCGACGAACTCGTCGCCACCGGTGAGGCGTTCGGGCTGCGGGCCGTCACCGACGTGAACGAGGAGGACGGCGAGCGCATCGGCCACGCCATGGCCACCATCAAGGCCGGGCAGCGCTTCAGCTCGGCCCGCGCCTTCCTGCGCCCGGCCCGCTCCCGGCCCAACCTGACCGTCGCACCCGACACGACCGCGGTCAGGGTCCTGTTCGACGGCGACAAGGCCGTCGGCGTCCGGCTCCGCACGGCCGACGGCCGCGAGGAGGACGTCCGGGCCCGCCGCGAGGTCGTCCTCAGCCTCGGCAGCCTCGCCACGCCCAAGCTGCTCCAGCTGTCCGGCATCGGCCCCGCCGAAGTGCTCCGGGCGGCCGGCGTCGACGTCCGCCTCGACCGGCCGAACGTCGGCGCGCACTTGCGCGAACACCGCTGTCTGGCCCTGCGGTTCCGGCTCAACGCCCCGCTCGGCGCCAACCGCCTCCTCGCCACGCCGGCCGCCCAGGCCCGCGCCGGAGCCGGCTACCTCCTCACCCGCAGGGGCCCGCTGGCCCGGCCCGCCTACGACGTGATCGGCTTCCTGAAGACCCGCCCCGAACTGGCCCGCCCCGACGCCGAGGTGCTGCTCGCACCCTGGTCCCTGGACACGCTCGTGCCCGGGAAACCGGCGGGCGTGGAGCGGGAACCCGGGATCTCCGCGTGCGCCCTGGTGCTGCGGCCCACGTCGGAAGGGGTGCTGGCGATCACCTCGGCGGACCCGGACGGCGGCCTCGACATCGACCCCGGCTACTGGAACTCGGCCCACGACCGGGAGACGGGCGCGGCGCTCTTCCGGCGGCTGCGGGAGTTCTTCGCCGTCGATCCGATCGCCTCGCGGATCAGGCGGGAGACGTTTCCCGGCCCGGCGGTCACCTCCGACGAGGAGATCCTGCGGTCCTCGCTCGACGGCGGATACTGCGGATTCCACGCGATCGGCACCTGCGCGATGGGCTCCGCCCCGGAGGACGTGACCGACCCCCGGCTGCGGGTGCGAGGGGTCGACGGGCTGCGGGTCGTCGACGCGTCCGTGCTGCCCGCGATGGTCGCCGGGAACCTGAACGGGCCGGTGATGGCGCTGGCCTGGCGGGCGGCGGAACTCGTCCTCGAAGACGCCTGACCCGGGACGGGACAAGACGGGCAGGGGGTGCCTGTAGGGCTCCCCCTGCCCGTCTGCCCGTCGTCAGCCCGAGTGCGTGACCAGCCCGTTCGGGCACCACGCCCGCAGGAAGTCCGCCGCCGCCCCCACGTGCCGCATCCCCTGGGCCGACGCGTCCTCGTAGACCCGCAGGTCCACCGCCACCCCCGAGTGGGCGGCGCGCGTCGCGAACGACAGGGCGTCGTCCAGCAGGACCTCGGTGCCGGCCGCGTGCAGCTGGATCGGCGGCAGCCCGTGCAGGTTGCCGTGCAGCGGGCTGAGCAGCGGGTTGCTGCGGGACTCGGGCCCCGCGTACGCGGCCGCCCGCAGCGGCAGCGACTCCGCGTCCACCGTGCGGTCGGCGGCCGCGTTGAGCAGCAGGCTCGGCGCCTCCAGCGTGAAGTCCAGCAGCGGGGAGACGAGCACCGCGCAGGTGGGCGGCGGCGCGCCCTCGTCGCGCAGCCGCAGCAGCAGCCCGGCGGCCAGCGCCCCGCCGAGCCGCTTGCCGGTCACCGCCACCGCGCCGCCCCGGGCCCGGCAGTGCTCCCAGGCCGCGTACACATCGTCGAGCGCCTGCGGGAACCGCGGCCGGTAGCGGGCGCAGACCACGGCGAACCCGGTGGCGCGCGCCAGTTCGCGCGCGGTGGGCAGGGCGTCCTGCACCGTGCCCGCGAGCCGCGGGTCCCCGTGCAGATACAGCACCGTCTGCTCCACGGCTGCGCGGTCGGGACGCACCTCCGGCCCGAACGGACCTTCCTCGACACGGACTTCACCTGCCACGGGACATCACCCTCTCGGCCGCTTCCCAGTGCTCTTCGGCCACCCACAGCCGGGCGAAGGCCGCGGCGGCCTCCTCCGGCTTTCGTGTGCGGGTGGTCAGGTTCTTGATCTCGCGGGCCTGCGCGGTGGCCAGACCGCGTGCGAACTCCCGCCAGGCGTCGGTGAATCCGGCGCGCGGCAGGACGACGTCGACCAGGCCCAGCCGCTCGGCCTCGGCCGCGTCCAGCACCCGCCCGGTGCCTGCCAGCAGCAGCGCCCGCCCCGGACCCACCAGCCGGGCCAGCCGCTCGGCCCCGCCCCAGGCCGGCACGATGGCCAGCCGGGACTGGTTGAAGCCGATACGGACGTCGTCGGCGGCGATCCGGATGTCGGCGGCGACCGCCACCTCCGCGCCGCCGCCCAGCGCGTGCCCGTTGAGCGCCGCGACGACCGGACCGGGGAAGGCGGCGATCCGGTCGCAGACCGCGCGCATCCGCAGCGCCATCGCGGACGCCTCCGGCTCGGTGCGCAGCCGGGCCAGCTCCTTGAGGTCGCCGCCGGAGACGAAGGCCTTCTCGCCCGCCCCGGTCACCGCCAGCGCGAGCGCGCCGTCAGCCGCGTCCAGGGCCTTCTCCAGCTCGGCCATGGTGGCGAGGTCGACGGCGTTGCGGGCGTGCGGGCGGTCGATCGTGATGACGGCGAGGCCGTCCTCCAGCTCCAGTTCCACCATGTCAGTCCTCGTACTCCACGGTCACGTCGGGTGAGGTCGGCTCGGCCTGGCAGGTGAGCACATACCCTTCGGCGACCTCGTCGGCGTCGAGGGCGTTGTTCACCCGCATCCTGGCCTCCCCCACGGTGAGCCGGGCCATGCAGGTGGCGCAGTCCCCCGACTCGCAGGAGAACGGCGGCGTGAGGCCGGCCCGGCGGGCGCTCTGCAGCAGGGTCTCGCCGGAGCGCTGCGGCACCGAACGCCGCCGACCTCGCAGGACGACGGTGACGGCGCCGCCGGTCACCGGCTGCGGAGCGGCGGATTCCGTGCCGTTCACCGTGCCGTTCACGGCGCTGTTCGCTGTGCCGTTCACTGTGCCGTTCACCGGGGTGAACCGCTCGACGAAGATCCGCTCCTCGGCGACCCCGTGGGCGGACAGCGTCTCCTCGACCAGCGTCATGAACGGCTCCGGTCCGCACAGGTAGAAGTCGGCCCGACGGTCGGCTCGACCGTCGGCCGAGCCGTCCGCCAGCTCCCGGATCCGCTCCGCCGTGACCAGGCCGTCGCGGTCGTCGAGATGGTGGTGCAGGGCGAGCCGCCCGGGATGGCGGTCCGCCAGCGCGTCCAGTTCGGCGCGGAAGATCGCGCCCGGCGCGTCCCGGTGGGCGGCCAGTACGCGCACGGGCCGTCCGGTCGTCGCCAGAGCGCTCTTGACCAGGGAGAACACGGGGGCGATCCCGCTGCCCCCGGCGAACGCGACCAGCGGCCTGCCGCCCGGGTCGGGGCGCAGACAGAAGGCGCCGCTCGGCCGGGTGGCCTCCAGCACGTCCCCCGGCCGCAGCTCGTCGTGCATCCAGCCGGACACCAGCCCGCCCGGCACCCGCTTGACGGTCACACACAGCTCGCCGTCCGTGTCGGGGGAGGACGACATCGAGTAGCTGCGCAGGGTCCCGCGCACCCGGAAGGTGAGGAACTGCCCGGCTCGGTAAGGGAAGTCGGCGTCGAGGGCGAACGTGCGCACATCCGGCGTCTCGTCGACGATCCGGGTGATCCGTATCGGATGGAAGCCATGGTCGCGTGCCATGTATGGAACTTACCTTCTCGCTGTGCGAGAGTGCAATTCTCGTACCGGTGCGAGTGAGGAGACGAGACCCAAGTGAGGAGACCCGTCGCATGCACGCGATTCCCCCCGGCGCCCTGCGGACCGTTCCCCCCGAACTCGCCAAGCGCTACGAGGCGGAGGGCTGGTGGACCGACGAGACCCTCGGCGACCTCCTGAGCGCGGGGCTGGTGACGGCCGGCGGCACGGAGTTCCGCGTGCACTCCGAAGTGCGCCCCTGGTCGGGCACGTTCGCCGAGGTGGAGCGGGTGGCGCGACGGCTCGCCGGCGGACTGCGCGAGCGCGGCGTCGGACCCGGTGACGTGGTCGTCATGCAGCTGCCCAACTGGATGGAGGCGGCGGCCGTGTTCTGGGCCGCCGCCTTCCTCGGCGCGGTGGTGGTGCCGGTGGTCCACTTCTACGGGCCCAAGGAGGTCGGCTACATCGTCGAGGCCACCCGCCCCAAGGCGTTCTTCGCCGCCGAGCGCTTCGGACGCCTGGAGTTCCGCCCGGAGCTGTGCGCCTCCGTGCCCGTCGTGGGCGTGGTGGGCCGGGACTTCGACGAACTGCTCGCCGACGAGCCGATGCCCGGCGTGCTGCCGGTCGACCCGGCCGCCCCCGCCCTGATCGCCTTCACCTCCGGCACCACCCGCGACCCGAAGGGGGTGATCCACAGCCATCGCACCCTCGGCTTCGAGACCCGGCAGCTGGCCGCGAGCTACCCGCCCGACCGCGGCCGGCAGTTCACGGTCGCCCCGGTCGGCCACTTCATCGGCATGGTCAACGCCTTCCTCATCCCGGTCCTCGACGCCTCGCCGGTCAACCTCGGCGACACCTGGAACCCCGCGCAGGCGCTCGCGCTGACGAAGGACGAGGGCCTCGCCGTCGGCGGCGGGGCGACGTACTACATGACGAGCCTGCTCGACCATCCCGACTGCACGCCCGAGCACATCGCCCGCCTGCGCTACGCCGGCCTCGGCGGCGCGTCCGTCCCCTCCGCCGTGACGACCCGTCTGGAGGCCCTGGGCATCCGGGTGTTCAGGGCGTACGGCTCCACCGAGCACCCTTCCGTGACCTGCACGCCCTACGACGGTCCGGCCGCCAAGCGCCTGCACACGGACGGACTCCCGCTGCCCGGCGTGGAGTTGAGGCTCGCCGAGGACGGCGAGATCCTCACCCGCGGCCCCGACCTCTGCCTCGGCTACACCGACCCGGCTCTGACCGCGGCCGCCTTCGACGAGGCCGGCTGGTACCGGACCGGGGACATCGGCGTCGTGGACGATGGGGGCACCTCCCGCTCGAGCGAAGCCGAGAGTGGGGGAGGCTGGCTGTCGATCACCGACCGCAAGGCCGACGTCATCATCCGCGGCGGCGAGAACATCGGCGCCCTGGAGGTCGAGGAGGTCCTGCTGGGCCTGCCCGGCGTCGCGGAGGCCGCCGTCGTCGGCGTGCCCGACCCGCGCCTCGGGGAGCGGGCCGCGGCCGTGCTGCGGATGCTCCCGGGCTGGACGGCCCCGGGCCTGCCGGAGGTGCGGCTGCACTTCCGACGGGCCGGTCTCGCCCGGCAGAAGTGGCCGGAGCAGGTGTGCGTCGTCGACGACTTTCCGCGGACCGCCAGCGGCAAGGTAAAGAAGTTTGTTCTTCGTGACAGCATTGCCACTACCCAGAAGTGAGAATATGATTCTCGCGAACGGTGAAGGAGGATCTCCCATGCCCTCTCGCGACGTCGCGTATCCGCTGTTCGACGCGGACAACCACCTCTACGAGACGCAGGAAGCGCTCACCAGGTACCTCCCCAAGGAGTACGACGGGGCGATCGAGTACGTGAACGTCCGTGGCCGCACGAAGATCGCGATCCGTGGACAGATCAGCGAGTACATCCCGAACCCCACCTTCGACGTGGTCGCCCGCCCGGGCGCCATGGAGGAGTACTTCAAGGTCGGCAACCCGACCGGCAAGACCCGCCGGGAGATCTTCGGCGAGCCGATGCGCGCGATCCCCGCCTTCCGCGAGCCGGCCCCGCGGCTGGAGCTGATGGACGAACTCGGCATCCGGCGCAGCCTGATGTTCCCGACCCTCGCCAGCCTCATCGAGGAGCGGATGAAGGACGACCCGGAGCTGATCCACGCGGTCGTCCACGCCCTCAACCAGTGGCTCCACGAGACCTGGGGCTTCGCCTACAAGGACCGCATCTACACGGTCCCCGTCATCACGCTCCCGATCGTCGAGAAGGCGATCGACGAGCTGAACTGGGTCGTGGAGCGCGGCGCCCGGGCGATCCTGATCCGCCCGGCCCCCGTCCCCGGCTTCGGCGGCACCCGCTCCTTCGCCCTGCCGGAGTTCGACCCGTTCTGGAAGCGGGTGGTGGAGACCGGCGTCCTGGTCGCGCTGCACTCCTCCGACAGCGGCTACGCGACCTACGCCAACGACTGGGAGGGCAACAAGCGGGAGTTCCTGCCCTTCAAGCCCAATGCGTTCCGGCAGGTCCACGAGTGGCGGCCGATCGAGGACGCGGTGACCTCGCTGATCTGCCACGGCGCGCTCACCCGCTTCCCGGAGCTGAAGGTCGCCGTCATCGAGAACGGCGCCTCCTGGGTGGGGCCGGTGCTGAACGGGCTGGCCGACGTCTACAAGAAGATGCCGCACGAGTTCCGGGAGGACCCCGTCCAGGTCCTCCGGCGGAACATCCACATCAGCCCGTTCTGGGAGGAGGACATGGCCGCCCTCGGCGATCTCATCGGCATCGAGCGGGTCCTGTTCGGCTCCGACTACCCCCACCCCGAGGGCCTCGCCGACCCGCTCACCTACGTCGACCACCTGGTGAAGCTGTCCGAGGAGGACCAGGCGAAGGTCATGGGCGGCAACCTGGCCCGGCTGATCGACGGTTGAGGATCGCGATGAACACGACCGCGCGGTGGCACAGCATCCCGGAGCTGGTGCGCAGCGCCGCGAGCCGCTTCGGCGACGCCGAGGCCGTCGTCGACGGCGACCGTCGCCTGACCTTCGCCGAACTGGCCGAACAGGTCCGGCGCACCGCGGGGGCGTTCGCCTCGGCGGGCGTCGGACTGGGCGACCGGGTCGCGCTGTGGGCGCCCAACTCCGCCGAGTGGATCGTCGCCGCGTTCGGTCTCCTCACCGCCGGCGGGGTGCTCGTTCCGGTGAACACCCGGTTCCGCGACGAGGAGGCGCACGACATCGTCGTACGCAGCGGAGCGAAGGTCCTCCTCGTCCAGAACGGCTTCCTGGAGCGGGAGTTCACCGGCCCGCCCGGCGTCCCGGTCATCGATCTGAAGACCGACGGCTTCCTCGGCTCGGGCGAGCCGCTGGAGCGCGAGGTGGGCGAGGACGACCTGGCCGACATCATCTTCACCTCCGGCACGACCGGCCGGCCCAAGGGCGTGCTGACCACCCACGGCCAGACCCTGCGAGGCTACGAGGAATGGTGTCGGCTGGCCCGACTGCGCGCCGGTGACCGCTACTTGATCGTCAACCCGTTCTTCCACATCTTCGGCTACAAGGCGGGCCTGGTGGCGTCGATGATCCGGGGCGCGACGGTCCTGCCGCTGGCGGTGTTCGACGTCGAACGGGTGCTGGAGCTGGTGGAGAAGGAGCGGGTGACGGTCCTGCCGGGCCCGCCGACCCTCTACCACTCCCTGCTGGCGGCGGACGGCGGCCGGGACCTGTCCTCGCTACGGGTCGCGGTCACCGGCTCCGCCGACATCCCGGTGGAGCTGGTCCGGCGGATCACCGCCGAGCTGCCGTTCAGCCACCTCATGACCGGCTACGGCCTCACCGAGGCCGGCACCGTCACGGCCTCCCGCCCCGGCGACCCGTACGAGGCCGTCGCCGGCACCGTCGGCCGCCCCTGCGAGGGCTTCGAGATCCGCCTCGCCGACGACGCGGAGGTCCTCGTCCGGGGCTACGGCGTCATGCGCGGCTACCTCGACGATCCCGCCGCCACGGCCGAGGCGATCGACCCCGACGGCTGGCTGCACACCGGCGACCTCGGCGAGCTGGACGCGCAGGGCCGGCTGCGGATCGTCGGCCGCAAGAAGGACATGTTCGTCGTCGGCGGCTTCAACGCCTACCCCGCCGAGATCGAGGGCTTCCTGCTGAAGCATCCGGCCGTCGCCCAGGTCGCCGTCATCGGGGTGCCCGACGAACGGCTCGGCCAGGTCGGCAAGGCGTTCGTGGTGCCGAGCGGAGAGGTGAGCGAGGCCGAACTGATCGCCTGGGCCCGCGAACGGATGGCCGGCTTCAAGGCGCCCCGGCGGATCGAGTTCCGTACCGAACTGCCGCTGAACGCCACCGGCAAGGTGATGAAGGACCAGCTGTCATGACGACCGACGACCCCCGCACCGCATCCGGCATCCCCCTCAAGCCGGTCTACGGCCCCGCCGACCTCCGCTGCGGACCACCGGCCCCCGGCGACTACCCCTTCACCCGCGGCAACTACCCCACCGGGTACCGGGGTCGCACCTGGACCCTGCGCCAGTACTCCGGGTTCGGCACCCCGGAGGAGTCCAACCGCCGCTACCGCTACCTCCTCGACCAGGGCGGCACGGGCCTGTCGGTCGCGCTCGACCTGCCCACCCAGTGCGGCTACGACTCCGACGACCCCGAGTACGGCGACGAGGTCGGCCGGGTCGGAGTCGCCGTCGACACCCTCGCCGACGCCGAGATCCTCTTCGACGCGATCCCGCTGGACCGCATCAGCACCAGCTTCACCATCAACGGCACGGCCGCCATCCTGCTCGCCCTCTACGTCGCCGCCGCCGAGAAGCGCGGCATCCCGCGCGCGAAACTCACCGGCACCATCCAGAACGACATCCTCAAGGAGTACGCCTCCCGGGGCACCTGGATCTGGCCGCCCGAGCCGTCGCTGCGGCTCATCGCCGACACCATCGAGTTCTGCGCCGCCGAAGTGCCCCGTTTCAACGCGATCTCCGTCGCCGGCGCGCACTTCCGCGACGCGGGCGCCAACGCCGTGCAGGAGATGGCGTTCACGCTCGCGGACGGGGTGACGTATTGCGAGACCGTCCTCGCGCGCGGCCGGATGACCGTCGACGAGTTCGCCCCGCAGATCTCCTTCTTCTTCTACACCCACGGCGAGTTCTTCGAGGAGGTCGCCAAGTACCGTGCCGGGCGGCGGCGTTGGGCCACCATCGTGCGCGAGCGGTTCGGCGCGAAGACCGACAAGGCGTGCATGTTCCGCTTCGGCTGTGTGGCGGGCGGCGCCTCGCTGTACGCGCCGCAGGCCCGTAACAACACCGTCCGCGTGGCCTACGAGGCGCTCGCCTCCGTGCTCGGCGGGGTGCAGTCGATGTTCACCGCGGCCTGGGACGAGCCGTTCGCGCTGCCCAGCGAGGAGTCGGCGACGCTCGCCCTGCGCACCCAGCAGATCCTGGCCCACGAGACGGGCGTCACGAAGGTCGCCGACCCGCTCGGCGGCTCGTACTTCGTCGAGGCCCTCACCGACGCCACCGAGGAGCGCATCGAGCACATCATGGCCGACCTGGAGGCGCACGGCGGCATGGTCCGCTGTATCGAGGACGGCTATCTCCAGGGCCTGATCGCCGACGAGGCGTGGCGGCAGCACCAGGAGGTCGACTCGGGCGAGCGCCCGGTCGTCGGCGTCAACCGCTTCACGGTCGACGAGCCCCCGCCCGACCTCGCCGCCTACGAACTCGACGCGGACGGCCGCGAACGCCAGCTGAAACGCCTCGCGCGCGTGAAGGCGGAGCGCGACGCGTCCGAAGTGCGGGCCCGGCTCGCGGAGTTGAAACGCGCCGCCGAAGGAGACGCGAACCTGATGCACCCGTTGATCGCCTGCGCCGACGCCTACTGCACGGTGGGCGAGATGGCGGACGCCCTGCGCGCGGTCTGGGGCGAGTTCCGGCAGCCGGTGGTGTTCTGATGGACCATCAAAAAGCGTCTCCGGTACGGGTTCTCGTGGCGAAGCCGGGTCTGGACGGGCATGACCGCGGGGCGAAGCTCGTCGCTCGCGGCCTGCGCGACGCCGGCTTCGAGGTGGTCTTCACGGGCATCCGCCACCGCGTGGACGACATCGCCGCCACCGCCGTCCAGGAGGACGTGGCCCTGGTCGGCCTGTCCATCCTCTCCGGCGCGCATCTCGCGCTCACCCGCCGCACGGTCGAGGCGCTGCGCGCGGCCGGGGGCGACGACATCCCGGTCGTCGTCGGCGGCACCATCCCCGCCGGTGACGTGCCGAAGCTGCGCGCGGCGGGAGCGGCGGCCGTGTACCCGACGGGGACTTCGCTGGACGACATCGTCGCGGACATCCGTGACCTCACCGCGGGCATCGCCGCAGGACGGGACTGACATGCGAGTCGGAGTGATGAGCGGCCCCGAGCGGGGCGACGCCGTGCACAAGGCGGCGCGGATGGTCGACGACGCCCGCTGGGCCGAGGAGGCCGGCTTCGACACCGTGTGGGTGCCGCAGGTGCCCACCGACTTCGACGCGCTGACCGCCGTCGCCCTGATGGGACAGGCCACTTCGCGCATCGAACTCGGCACGGCGGTCGTCCCCGTGCACGCCCAGCACCCCGTCGCGCTCGCCCGGCAGGCGCTGTCGGCGCAGGCGGCGGCGGGTGGCCGGCTCGCCCTCGGCGTCGGCGCCTCGCACCACTGGATCGTGCGCGACATGCTCGGCATCCCCTACGACAAGCCGGCCGCGTACACCCGCGCCTATCTGGAGGTGCTGGGCGAGGCGGTGAGCGGGGCGCGTTCGGTGGACGTGGAGAACGAACACTTCCAGGTGCACAATCCACTGACCATCGCCCCGATCGCCCGACTACCCGTACTCATGGCGGCACTTGGCCCGGTCATGCTGCGGATCGCGGGGGAGCGCACCGACGGCACCGTCCTGTGGATGGCGGACGAGCGGACGGTCGCCGAGCACGTCGTGCCGACCATCGCCAAGGCGGCGGACGAGGCGGGCCGCCCGGCTCCACGCGTCGTCGCGGGCATCCCGGTCTGCCTCTGCGCCCCGCACGAGGTGGACGCGGCCCGCGAACGCGCCAACCGCATCCTCGGCGAGGCCGAGATCTCGCCCAACTACCAGCGGCTGCTGGACCGCGGCGACGCGAGAGACGTCGGCGACCTGTGCGCGGCGGGCGACGAGTCGGCGATCACGGCCCGTTTCCGGAGTTTCGCCGACGCGGGCGTCACCGACCTGTCGATCCGGCTCCTGCCCATCGGCGACGGCCGCGACGAACTCATCGCGTCGAAACTGCGCACCCGGGAGGCCGTGGCGGCGATCGCGGCGACCTTCCGATGACCGGCCCCCTGGCGGGCCTGCGGATCCTGGAGGTCGGCCACATCCTCGCCGGCCCGTACGCCACGATGCTGCTGGCCGACCTCGGGGCGACGGTCACCAAGGTGGAACCCCCCGGCGGCGACCTCTCCCGCCAGGTCTCGGACGCCTACTTCGCCAGCCTCAACAGGGGCAAGCGCTCGGTGCGCGTGGACCTGGCGACGGCGCGGGGCCAGGACCGGCTGCACACCCTGGTCCGCGACGCGGACGCCCTGCTGGTCAACCTCAAACCCTCCGCCGTCCACCGCTTCGGCCTCACCTACGAGGCCCTGCGCCCGCACAACGAACGGCTGGTCTGCGTCGCCCTGACCGGCTGGGGCATGACGGCGGGGGACGATCCGGCCTTCGACTACGTGATCCAGGCGGCGACCGGCATCGCCGCGCTCACCGGCGAACCCGACGGTCCGCCCCTCCTCCCCGGCTACTCCTCGGCCGACAACTCGGCAGGTCTCGCCGCCGCGTTGGGCCTCCTCGCCCAGGTGGTCTCGGGTCGCGGCGGCCAGATCGAGGTCTCCCTGCGGGACGTCATGCTCTCCCAGCTCAACTACCACGCCGCCGCCTGGCTGAACGAGGGCAAGGCCCCCCGCCGTCTGGGCGGCGCCCACGCCCACTACGTCCCCGCCCAGCTCTTCCCCACCGCGGAAGGCCACCTGGCCCTCTTCATCACCCACGACGCCTTCTGGCAGGCCTTCGCCACCGAGGCCGGCATCGAGGGCTACGCCACGATGGCCGAGCGCGCGGCCCACCGTGCGGAGGTCGTCGCGGCGGTGACCAAGGCCCTGGCCGTGGACACCGCGACCGGCTGGGAGGCCCGCCTACGCCCCCTGCGGGTCCCGGCCGCAGCCGTACGCACCCTCCCGGAGGCCCTGGCGGCCGCCCCCGAGGCGGTGGTGGACGCGGCCGGCCACCGTCTGGTCGCCAGCCCGTTCCGCATCCCCGGCCACGAGCCGACGTACGGCCCGCCGCCCGCACTCGGCGGGCACGGCGACCACACCTGAGAAGCGCCGAGGTGTGTCGGCGGCAGTCACGCCGCCCTACGGCATCCCGCCGTCCACCCGCAGGGTCGCCCCGGTCGTGTAGGACGACGCGTCCGAGACGAGGTAGAGCGCGGCGCCCACGACTTCCCTCGGGGCGCCGATGCGCTGGAGGGCGTGGGGGCGGACGCCCTCGGCGAGGGCTTCCGGGTTCTCCTGCCAGCCCCGGGTGGCCCAGGTGGCGAAGGGGCCGCACATCAGGGTGTTGACGCGGACGGTCGGGCCGAGCGCCTGCGCCAGGCCCTCCGTCATCGCGTTGAGGCCCGCCTTCGCCGCCGCGTACGGGACGATCGCCGGGCGTGGGCGGATCGAGCCGGTGGAGCTGACGTTGACGATCGTGCCGCCGCCGGCCTCGGCCATCCGGGCGCCCGCGAGGACCGACAGCCGGAACGGGCCCTTGAGGTTGAGGTCCAGGACCGAGTCGAACATCTTCTCCGTGACGGCGGTGAGGTCGTCGTAGACCGGGGACATCCCCGCGTTGTTGACCAGCGCGTCCAGCCGGCCGAAGCGGTCGTACACCGTGTCGACCAGGCCGGGCAGCTCGTCCCAGCGGCCCACGTGGACGGCGTACGGGAGGACCGCCCGGCCCGTCTCCTTCTCGATCTCCCGGCTCACGGCCGCGCAGGCGTCGTACGTGCGGCTGGCCACCACCACGTCGGCGCCGCAGTGCGCGGCGCCGAACGCGACGGCCCGCCCCAGCCCCCGGCTGCCGCCGGTGACGAGCACCACCCGGCCGGTGAGGTCGAACAGCTCGTCCGCGTAACCCATCACGCCTCCTGGAGCGTTCTCCCGAGTGAGAGTATCGTTCTCGTTGATGCAGAATAGCATTCTGAAGGTCGGCGGCCGAGGGGGCGTCGAGGCCGGGGCGCTGATGGACGCCGGGCTCGCGCTGATGGTCGCGAGCGGCGGCCAGGCGTCCGACGCCGAGCTGGCTCGGCAGACCCGGGCCGTCCTCCCCAACGCGACCGGCGCCGCGCCGGGGTGCGGGCTCCGGATTCCCGTCACAGGCGGTAGCGCGATTAGTGGACCGGAGAATGTCATTCTGCTAATTTCAGAACGCCATTCTGATGGAGGGTGCGTCATGTGGGACTTCAGTACCGATGAGGCGTTCCAGGAGAAGCTCGACTGGGCCGCGACGCTCGTCCGCGAGGAGATAGAGCCGCTGGACGTGCTGTTTCCGGGCAACGCCGACCCCTACGACCGGCAGAGCGAGGTGTTCCGGGAAGTCGTCCGGCCGCTCCAGGGGCGGGTGCGCGAGCAGGGCCTGTGGGCCGCGCATCTGCCGCCCTCGCTCGGCGGCATGGGCATGGGGCAGGTGAACCTCGGACTGCTCAACGAGATACTGGGCAGGTCGAGTTGGGCGCCGATGGCGTTCGGCACCCAGGCCCCGGACTCCGGCAACGCGGAGATCCTCGCCCACTACGCCACCGAGCAGCAGCGCAAGGACTACCTCGAACCGCTGCTCGACGGGCGGATCGTCTCCACCTTCGCGATGACCGAGCCGACCGGCGGCGCCGACCCCGGCGGCTTCACCTGTACGGCGGTCCGTGCGGGCGAGGCGTGGGTGATCAACGGGGAGAAGTGGTTCGCCTCCAACTATCCGCTGGCCGCCTTCGTCATCGCGATGGTGATCACCGACCCGGACGTGCCCGTGCACCAGGGCGCCTCCATGATCCTCGTCCCGGCCGGGACCCCCGGCATGGAGATGGTGCGCGGCACGGGCATGGCCGGCGAGCCGCTCGGCGAAGGCGTCCACGCCTACCTCCGCTTCACCGACTGCCGGGTCCCCGCCGAGAACCTGCTCGGCGAGCCCGGCTCCGGTTTCCTCATCGCGCAGACCCGCCTCGGTGGCGGCCGACTGCACCACGCGATGCGCTCCGTCGGCCAGTGCAGGAAGGCGCTGGAGATGATGACCGAGCGCATCGCCTCCCGCCGCACCCGCGGCGGCGCCCTCGCCGACCAGCAGGCGGTCCGCCACCAACTCGCCGACGCCTGGATCCAGATCGAGCAGTTCCGGCTCCAGGTCCTGCACGCCGCCTGGCACATGGACCGGGCGCATCGCACCGGCGACCGCGCCGACGCCCGCCGTGCCCGGCTGCACGTCTCCGGCGTGAAGGTCGCCACCCCGAAGGTGCTCGTCGACGTCGCCTACCGGGCCCTCCATCTGCACGGCGCCCTCGGCGTCTCCAACGAGCTCCCGCTGGCCAAGATGTGGAACTCCGGCCCGACCCTCGGCGTCGCCGACGGGCCCACCGAGGCCCACCAGGACGTGGTGGCCCGGCTGTTGCTGAAGGAGGGCGAGCCGGCCGAGGACACCCTCTTCGGCTCCGCGCATCTGCCCACCCGGCTGACCGCGGCCCGCGCGCAGTACGCGGACCGCCTCAAGGAGACGGCGGTGACCTGGTGAGCGACGCCCCGAAGACCGATGACCAGCAGGCTGGTGACCAGCAGGCTGGTGACCAGCAGACCGAGGACCCGAAGACCGGCGACCGGAAGGCCGATCTGGACCGGCTCAACGCGTGGCCCGGTCTCTCCGATCTCCCCGGCGACGGACCCGTCACCGCCCTCGACCCCCTCACCGGCGGCGCCCAGAACCTGCTGTTCACCCTCCGCCGGGCCGACGGCGTCGAACTCGTCCTGCGTCGCCCCGGCCGCCATCTGCGCTCCGGGGCCTCGGATGCCTTCCGCCGTGAGAGCCGGGTTCTCGCAGCCCTCGCCGACACCGACGTACCGCACCCACGACTGCGCGCGAGCGTGCTCGACGAGGAGGTGCTCGGGGCGCCCTTCTCCGTGCTGGAGAAGATCGACGGCTTCACCCCGCGCGGCAAGCTCCCCGGCGCGTACGCCGAGGACGCCGCCTGGCGACGCGCGGTCGCCTTCGCCCTCGTCGACGGCGCGGCGAAGCTGGCCGCCGTCGACCCGGCCCGCCACGGCATCGCCGACCTGGGCCGGCCGGAGGGCTGGCTGGAGCGGCAGACCCCCAAGTACCTGAAGCTGCTGCACGGTTACCGCGACGACCCCGCCTACCGGGAGGGCGAGTCCCCCGAGGTGGACCGGATCGCCGACTGGCTGACCGCCCACACACCGAAGGGGGGCGCGACCGGCATCGTCCACGGCGACCTGCAGTTCGCCAACGTCATGTTCGCCCACGACGCCCCGAAGCTCGCCGCGATCGTCGACTGGGAGATGGCCTCGCTCGGCGACCCCCTCCTCGACCTGGCGTGGATCCTCACCGCCTGGCGCGAGAAGGGCGACCCGCCCGGCAGCGAACCGCAGTTCCAGCCCTGGGACGGCGTCCCCGGCCGCGCCGAACTCGTCGCGCACTACGGCGAGTCGACCGGCCGGGACGTCTCCGGCTTCCGCTGGTACCAGGTCCTGGCCTGCTTCCGCCTCGCCGCGCTCCTGGAGGGCAGCTACGCCCGAGCCCTCGCCGGCCGGATGAACCGCAGGATGGGCGAGGGCCTGCACGCCTACGCGGGCTGGCTGTGGGCCAAGGCCCGCCAGGAGATGGACCGCGACTGAAGCCGCGTCACTTCGGCGGGAACCTCAACGCGCCGTCCAGGCGCACCACTTCACCGTTGAGGTAGTCGTTCTCGCAGAGGTGCTGGACCAGGGCCGCGTACTCCTCGGGCCGCCCCATCCGCCGCGGGTGGGGCACCTGCGGCCCCCAGTACGCCTCCAACTGGTCGCCCGCCTTGCCGTAGGCGGGTGTGAGAACCGTGCCCGGCGCCACCGACACGACACGGATGCCGAGCGGGGACAGATCGCGGGCGGCGACCAGCGTCATCGCGGACACCCCGCCCTTGGCCGCGGCGTACGGCAACTGGCCGATCTGGCCCTCGTACGCGGCGATGGACGACGTCATGACGACGACCCCGCGACCGCCGTCCTCGCCGAAGGGTGCGGTGCGGGCGATGGCCGCGGCGGTCAGCCGCAGCACGTTGAACACACCGGTGAGATAGACGTCGACCGTCGTGCGGAACCCCTCCAGCGCCAACGGGGCGCCGTCCTTGCCGACCAGGCGGCCGCCGCTCGCCGGACCGCCGTGGCAGTCCACCGCCATGCGGAACACGCCCGCGTCCTCGGCCTCCGCGACCGCCGCCGCCACCGAGTCCTCGTCGGTGGCGTCGGCGCGGACGTACCGCACGCCCAGTTCCGCGGTCAGCGCCTTGCCCTTCTCGTCGGCCAGGTCGGCGATCACGACCGCGGCCCCCGCCGCGTGCAGCCGCCGTACCGTCGCCTCGCCGAGACCGCCCGCGCCGCCCACCACCAGGGCCGAGGAACCTTCGATCCGCACGGTAACTCCCCTCTCTTGCAAGTCGGCCTCTAACTGTACGAGAATGACGTTCTCATGAATATAGCCGTGATCCTGGAAATGGCCGCCTCCGCCGGAGACCGGCCGGCCGTCACCGAGGGCGGCCGGTCGCTCTCCGCAGCCGGACTCCAGCGCCTCGCACACCACGCGGCCGACCGCTTCCGTGACCGCTCGGCGGTCCTGTACCTGGGGACGAACCACCTCGCCTACCCCGTGGCGCTGTTCGGCGCCGCCCTGGCGGGGGTCCCCTTCGTCCCTCTCAACTACCGCCTGAGCGACGCCCAGTCGAATGAGCTGATCGACCGCCACCCGGGCGCCGAGGTCCTGCACCAGCGCGACCTCGACGCCCTCCTCGCCCCGCCCGGTGACAGCAGCCGACGGCCCGCCCCCGACGACCGGGACGCCACCGCCGTCACCCTCTACACCAGCGGCACCACCGCCGCGCCCAAGGCGGCCCTGCTGCGCCACCGCCATCTGCTCGCCTATGTCTTCAACACGCAGGACTTCGGCTCCGCCGACCCGGCCGACGCGGCCCTCGTGGCGCTCCCGCCGTACCACGTCGCCGGCCTGATGAACCTGCTCACCAACCTCTACACGGGACGCCGGATCGTCTACCAGCCGTCCTTCGATCCGGTCGACTGGCTGCGGACCGTGCGCCGGGAGGGCGTCACCCACGCCATGCTCGTGCCCACGATGCTGGCCCGGGTCACCGCCGAGCTCGGCGCCGGGACGGCGGACGTGCCGAGCCTGCGCAGCCTCGCCTACGGCGGCGCCCGCGCGCCCCGCCCGGTGGTTGCGCGGGCCCTGCGGCAGTTCCCGAGCACCGGCTTCGTCAACGCCTACGGCCTCACCGAGACCGCCTCCTCCATCTGCGTCCTGGGCCCCGACGACCACCGGCGGGCCCTCGCCGCCGCCGACCCGGCGGTCCGCGAGCGCCTCGGCTCGGTCGGCCGCCCACTGCCCGGCGTCGAGATCGAGGTCCGCGGCGAGGACGGCCGCCCGCTGCCCGCCGGCGACACCGGACTCGTCTTCGTACGCGGGGAACAGATCTCCGGCGAGTACACCGGCGTCGCGGGGACGGCCGACGACGGCTGGTTCGCCACCCGTGACCGGGGACGTCTGGACGCCGAGGGCTACCTCTTCGTCGAGGGCCGCGCCGACGACACCATCATCCGGGGCGGCGAGAACATCGCACCGGCCGAGATCGAGGACGTCCTCCTGGAACACCCCGGGGTGCGCGAGGCCGCCGTCCTCGGACTGCCCGACCCGGAGTGGGGCCAGCGGCTGGTCGCCGTGCTCGTCGGAGTGGGCGACCCCGAGGAGATCCGGTCCTTCGCCAAGGAGCGGCTGCGCTCCGCCAAGACCCCGGACACCGTCGTCTTCCGCCCCGAACTGCCCCGCACCTCCACCGGAAAGCTGCTGCGGCGGACCCTCGTCGCCGAACTGGAAGAGGCCGCCGATGCCTGAAGCCGTGATCGTCGCCGCGCTGCGCACCCCGATCGGCACCGCCTTCAAGGGGGCCCTGCGCGACACCACCGCCTACGAACTCGCCGACCGTGTCGTGGCCGCGGTCGCGGAGGGCCTGGATCCCGAGCTGGTCGACGACGTCGTCCTCGCCGAGTCGCACCACGGCGGCGGAGTCGTCGCCCGGCACGCGGCGCTCACCGCCGGCCTGCCGCAGGTGCCGGGCCTCGCCGTGAACCGGCACTGCGCCGCGAGCCTGGCGGCCGTCCAGACCGCCGCTGCCTCCGTGCGGGCCGGCATGGACCGGCTGGTGCTCGCGGGCGGGGTCCAGTCCCTGTCCACCGCCCCTCGGCTGGCGTACCGGGGTTCGGGAGCCGAGTGGGCACAGCGCTGGGTGCCGCCCACCCACCCGGACCGTCCCGAGGCCCCCAACCTCGACACGGCGATCACCGTCGGCTGGAACACGGCCGTCCGGGCCGGCATCGGCCGTGCCGAGCTGGACGAGTGGGCGCTGCGCTCCCACCGCAACGCCGTGCGCGCCCTGGACGAGGGCCGCTTCAAGGCGGAGACGGTGCACATCGACACCCCGCACGGTCCCTTCGAGGCGGACGAGCATCCGCGCCGCGACACCAGCGCGGCGAAACTGGCCGGGCTGAAGCCGCTCCACCCGGAGATCGACGGGTTCTCGATCACGGCCGGGAACGCCTCCGGCGCGAACGACGCGGCAGCACTGCTCGCGGTGGCCGACGAGCGGTCCGGGCTGCCGGCGCTCGCCACGGTCCGCGCCTGGGCCTCGGTCGCCGCGGACCCGGCGGAGACCGGGCTGACGCCCGTCCGGGCCATCCCCAAGGCGCTCGGCCGGGCCGGGATGACGGTCGCCGACGTCGACCTCTTCGAGATCAACGAGGCGTTCACGTCGGTCCCGATCGCCGCCGTCCACCGGCTCGGCCTCGACGCCGACACGGTGAACGTCAACGGCAGCGGCTGCTCCCTCGGCCACCCGGTCGCCGCCAGCGGCGCCCGGATGCTCGTCACCCTGATCCACGAACTGCGCCGCCGGGGCGGGGGAGTCGGGGTGGCGTCGATGTGCGCGGGCGGGGGCATGGGATCGGCGGTCGTGGTGGAGGTCCCCGCGCCCTGAGACCCTGCGTCGTGTCGGCGCGGGGCCGTTCGGGGCGTTCAGAGGAACCGCAGCAGCGCCTCCTGCGCGTACGAGGCGAGCAGCAGCCCCTGCTCGGTCAGCACGTCCCCGCGTCCGAAGCACCGGCCGTGCGCGGCGACGGGGCTGTGCTGGCGCAGCAGCAGCCAGTCGCCGAGCTCGACCGGCCGGTGGAACCACACCGTGTGCGAGGTCACCGCCGAGGCGAACGCCCGCCCCGAGTCCGGCTGCGTCACCCCCGCCACCGGCCGCAGCGCGGTGCCGATCGGCGTGAGGTCGGTGGCGTATGCGAGCAGTGCCGGCCCGAGCGACCGGTGAGCCTCGGGGATCCGGGTCCACAGCTCGAAGACGGGCGGCTCGGACTTCTCGGTGTCCAGGTCGGCGACGGCACGTGACTCCCAGGGCAGCAGCGGGAGTTCGACCCCGCGCTCCGGTCCCGGGAGGGCGGGGGCGGGGTCGACGGTCTGCCGGTCCGGTCCCTCCTCCCAGGTGTGCAGGCTCGCGTTCGCGACGGCCACCACCCCGTGCTCCTGCCGCGCGACGATCCGAGCGGCGGCGAACGTCCGCCCCTCCTGCGGGACTTCGGTCTCGTAGCGCACCGGCTCCCCGGTACGGCCCTCCCGCAGGAACTGGGTGTGCAGCGACTTCAGGCCCTTGCCGGGGGCGGCCAGGAGGGCCGCGCGGGCGAACTGCGCGAGCAGCTGGCCGCCGAACAACCGCCGGTAGGCGAGCTGTTGGGAACGGCCTTCGTGGACGCCCGTGCCCCGGGGCGTGAGGTCGAGACAGCCGAGCAGATCGGGCCACAGGTCCGTGTCGGTGGTCATGCGCGAACTCCCTTCACAGGTCGACGAGATGAGGTGCCCGGCCCTCGCACAGCAGTAACGCGCCTGCCTCGCGGGTGAGTTCGCGGGACGAGCCGAGGAGCCCGTCGAGCACCAGGGCACGTCGGACGTGCCGGTGCAGCTCGTGCTCCGCGGTGAACCCGACTCCGCCCAGCGCCTGTTGGCAGTGCCGGGCGGCGGTGAGCGTGGCCCGCCCGGCGGCGGCCTTGGCCAGCAGCGCCCCGGTGTCGTCCCGGGCCGCGACGAGGGCCGCCTCGGCGCCCTCCAGGGCGGTGTACGTCTCGGCGAGCCGGTGTCGCAGCGCCTGGAACGAGGCGAGCGGGCGTCCGAACTGCTCCCGGTCGAGGATGTGCAGGCGGGCCAGTGCGAGCATGGCGCGGCCCGTGCCGAGCAGCCACCAGCCCAGCGCACCCCGCCCGGCGGCCACCGGCGCCGACGTGCCCACGGGCACCTGCCGCAGGGGCAGTTCGGGGTCCAGGGCACTGCCGTAGGACACTTCCCCCCGGCTCCACTCCACCCACCCCCCGCCCGCGTACGGCAGCGCCGGAGTGCCGCCGGGCGGCAGGCCGGCCGAGTGCAGCAGGACGTCGTTGAGGACGCAGGCGTGCGCGCCGGTCTCGCCGAGCAGCCGGAAGACCAGCGGGATCGCGACGCCGGGTTCCTCGGCGAGCATCTCCGGCCAGCCGAGGTCGGCCAGCGCGGCGTCGAGCCGGGGGCCGGCGGCGCCCGTCATCGTCTTGCGCAGGGTCTCTTCGAGCAGGTCACGTTCGGCCGTGTCCATGCGGCGCTCACTCCTTCCCGAGGTCCAGCAGACGGCGGGCGACGATGTTGCGCTGGATCTCGGCGGTGCCGCCGTAGATGGTCGCGGCCCGCGAGTAGAGGTACTCGGTGCGCCAGGGGCCGTCGGCCAGTTCGACCGTGCCCGGCAGCAGGTCGCGGGCCGTGTCGAAGAGCCGCTGCTCCGCGCCGGCCAGCAGGATCTTGTCCACGGAGGTCTCCGGGCCGAGCCGGCTCCCCGCGGCCAGCCGGGCCTGGGTGGCCGCGGAGCGGCAGCGGACCGTGTGCAGATCGAGCCAGGCGCCGCCCAGCGCGTCCGCATCGGGCTCGCAGCCGTCGGCGAGGAGCCGGTCGAGGCGGCTGTAGAGGTGGGCGATCCGATGCCAGAAGCAGGTGGAACGCTCGTACGGCAACAGGTCCATGGCCAGCCGCCAGCCGTCGCCGGGCGCGCCCAGCAGCCGGGACGCCGGTACCTGGACGTCGTCGAAGAAGACCTCGGCGAACTCGTCCACGCCGTGCATCGTGCGCAGCGGGCGGACCGTGATGCCGGGGGAGTCCATGTCGACGAGGAACGCGCTGATCCCGGCGTGCCCGGGACCTCCGGTGCGGGCCAGCAGGACACAGCGGGCGGCGTACTGGGCGAGGCTCGTCCACACCTTCTGCCCGGACACCGTCCAGCCGTCCTCCCCGTCGCCGCTGGGGGCGGCCCGGGTCGACAGGGACGCCAGATCGCTGCCCGAACCCGGCTCGGAGAAACCCTGGCACCACTGCTCCTCGCCGCTCAGCAGCCGGGGCACCAGCTCGGCGGCCAGCGGGGGCGGCGCGTAGTCGATCAGGGTGGGGACCAGCACCTCGACCATCGACCAGATCCCGGGCTCGGCCAGGCCGCGGGCGGCGACCTCCTCGCCGAGCACGGCACGCAGCGCACCGGTCCCGCCCAGCCCGCCGACCTCGCGCGGCCAGCCGTACCGCATCCAGCCCGCCTGCCACAACGCCCCGCGCACCCGGGCGAGTTGGGCGACCTGGGCGTCCAGGTCGTGACCGGCGGGCGGGGTCAGGTCATGGTCGTCCAGCCAGGCGCGCAGCTCGCCCCGGAACGCGTCGAGGCTCGTGAACGGGGAGAGCCTCATGAACGCGTGAAGGCGTGCGGACGGCCCGAGTCGTGGTCGCCGCTGCGCCGGATGAAGGTCATCGCCCGGGTGCGCAGCCGCCAGCCGTCGGGCGTGCGGACGTAGGTGTCGTTGTAGTAGCCGATGCGCATCCCGTGCTGCGCATGCTCCACGAAGCACAGCGGCTGGGTGCCGGCGGCCGTGGCGCCGTCCTCCGCCAGTTCGATCACGGGCGTGCCGACGAGGAAGAGCCCCTTGGGGGCGGCCGAGATCAGCGCCGGGAACTCGTCGAGCGGATAGGTGTCGCCGAACGCGCTGTAGGCGCCGTCCGGGGTGAAGACGGCGAGCACCCGGTCCACGTCGCCGCGGGTCATCGAGACCGCGTAGCGGGCGAGGAGCTGCTCGATCTCCACCAGGTCGTCGGTGTCGCTCAAGGGACCTCCCAGGAGAACGTTCCGATGAGAATATAATTCTCGAATTATGAGTATCACGCTTCCATGCGGTCGGGCCCTCCGTCAACGCCGCAACCCGCCCGCGTACTTCTCGCCGAACATCCCCTCCGGCTCGGAGAGTTCGGCGCACGGCTCGCCGGCGCGCGGCACCTCGCCGACCGCCTCTGCCTGCCTGTCATGGAACCTCCTGTTGTCCTGGAGCCGTCGTCCTGAAGGGGCTGGGGCCCGGACGGATCCTGTCTGAATTGTTGATTCTCCAATAGTGAGAAGCTAGTTTCCAGTCCATGGATCAGTTCCTGGCCTTCACGGTGGTCGGCCTGAGCACCGCCGCGATCTACGCCGTGATCGGCAGCGGTCTGGTGCTCACCCACACCACGGCCGGTGTCTTCAACTTCGCGCACGGCGCGGCCGGAATGCTCGCGGCCTTCGCCTACTGGCAACTCGCCGTCGGCTGGGGCCTGCCGGTCCCGCTCGCCCTGGCCGCCGTCCTCCTCGTCCTCGCGCCCGCCTTCGGCCTGTTCGTCGAGCGCGTGCTGATGCGCCCGGTGCAGGCACTCGGCGAGGCCGAGCGCCTCGTCATGACGGTCGCGCTGCTCACCGGCTGCATCGCCCTCGCCCGCTGGGCGTGGGACCCCAACACCCCCCGTCCCCTCAGCCCGTTCTTCGCCGACCGGCCGGCCCTGCGTCTCGGGCCGGCCGCCGTCACCTGGCACCAGGCCGTCACCATGGCGGTCGCCGTCGCCGTCGCCGCCGCGCTCTGGTTCCTGCTGCACCGCACCCGCGCCGGCACCGAGATGCGCGCCTCGGTCGACGACCGCGCGCTGGCCGGGCTCACCGGCGCCGACCCGCTGCGGGCCGGCCGGCTCGCCTGGGTGCTCGGCATCCAGCTCGCGGCCGTCGGCGGCATCCTCATCGCGCCCACCGTCGCGCTCGACGCCCAGCAGCTCTCCCTGCTCATCGTCAGCGCCTACACCGCCGCCGTCTTCGGCAGGCTGCGCAGCCTGCCGCTGACCTTCCTCGGCGCGATCGTCGTCGGCCTCCTGGAGGCCTATCTCGCCGGCTACCTGCCGCAGAACGACTACCTGCCCGGCCTGCGGCTGGCCGCCCCCGCCCTGCTCCTCCTCCTCGCCCTGCTCGCCTTCCCGCACCGCAGGCTGCGCGGCCGGGACCGCCGTCCGGTCCCCGTCGCCCTCCCCGGCCGCCGTGGCGCCCTGCTCCTCGCCGGCGCCGTCCTCCTCCTCGCGCTGGTCCTGGTCACCGTTCTCCCGGAAGACGCGCTCATCTCCTACGGCGCGATCTTCGCGCTCGGCGTCATCGCCCTGTCCTACGTCCCGCTCGCCGGGTACGCCGGGCAGGTCTCGCTCTGCCAGCTGTCCATCGCCGGGATCGGCGCGGTGACCTGGGGACACCTCGGAGCGCACGGCGAACTGTGGGCGCTGCCGGCCGCGATCCTCGTGTGCGCGGCCGTCGGCGCGGCGATCGCGCTCCCGGCGCTGCGGCTCCCCGGCATCTACCTCGCGCTCGGCACCACCGCCTTCGCCGTCGTCCTCGACCGGTGGATCTTCACCCTGCCCGCCTTCGACGTCCTCGGCGTCCGTATCGCCCTCTTCGACCAGGGCTCGGTGTCGGTCACCGGCCCCGACCTGTTCGGACTGCACCTCACCACCCCCGCCGAGCTGCTCGTCCTGGCCGCCTGCTGTCTCGCCCTCGCCTCGCTCGGCGTGGCCGCGCTGCGCCGGGGCCGGTTCGGACGCCGGCTCATCGCGGTGCGCGACAGCGAGGCCGCCTACGCCACCCTCGGCGGCCGGCTGCTCGGCGCGAAGGTCGCCGTCTTCGCGCTGTCGGCCGGCCTCGCGGGCCTCGGCGGCGCCCTCTACGGCATGCAGCTGCAGACGGTCACCGCCGAGCAGTTCAACCTCGTCGCCGGGCTGCCGATCTTCCTGATCGCGGTCATCGCCGGCCTCGGCTCGGTCGGCGCGGGCCTCTTCGCCGGCCTCGCGTTCGTGGTGCCGACCCAGGCGCTCGGCGAACTCGGCTCCTGGGCACAGGACTTGTCCGCCCTGCTGATCGCTCTCGCCGGAATGGCCCTCGCGAGCAGCCCGGCCGGGGTCATCTCCCGGCTGCGCGCCGAATGGGCGCCGCTGGCCCAGGACCGGTTGCTGCTGGGCGCGTTGGGCGCGGTGCTCGCCGCCTGTTGGCTGCTCGCCGCGCTCGAGGCGGCCGACGGATGGCTCCTGCTGGCCGTCGCCCTCGCGGCGGCCACCGCCCTGCGGATCCGCGCCGCGGCGGGTCGACGGCCGCCCCCTGACACGCCGCCCGAGTGGTGGGGCGTGCGTCGCCCCTGGCGGCCCGAGGACGAGGAGGTGTTGAGCCGTGCCACTGCTGCAGGCTGAGGAGGTGACCGTCTCCTTCGGCGGCCGCCGGGCCCTCGACGCCGTGTCCCTGGCCGCCGAGGCCGGCCGGGTCACCGGGCTCATCGGCCCCAACGGGGCAGGCAAGTCCACCCTGTTCGACGTCGTCTCGGGTCTGCGCCGGCCCCGCACCGGCCGGGTCCGGCTCGACGGCCGCGACATCACCCGCGAAGGTCCCGCCCGGCGCGCCCGGCGCGGTATGTCCCGCACCTTCCAGCACCTGGAGCTCTTCGGCCGGCTCTCGGTCCGCGACAACCTCCTCGTCGCCGCCGAGCTCGGACCCGAACGCCGGCACGCGGCCCGCACGGCCGACGCGGTCCTGGCCCGGCTCGGCCTCACCCACCGGGCCGACGCCCCCGCCGACGCCCTGCCCACCGGCGTCGCCCGCCTCGTAGAGGTCGGCCGCGCCCTCGTCCTCAGGCCCCGCGTCCTGCTCCTCGACGAACCCGCCGCGGGCCAGGACACCGAGGAGACCGAGCGGTTCGCCGCCCTGCTGCGCGCGCTGGCCGCCGACGGCGTCGCGGTCCTCCTCGTCGAACACGACATGAGCCTCGTGATGACCGTCTGCGACGACGTCTACGTCCTCGACCTCGGCTCGGTCGTCGCCGCCGGACCGCCCGACCGCATCCAGCGCGACGAGACCGTCCTCGCGGCCTACCTGGGGGAGACATGACGACGACCGGGGCCGCCCCCGAGGCGCAGCCCACCCCCGCGACGACCGCCCGGCCACTGCTGGAGCTGGCCGGTGTCCGGGCCGCCTACGACGGCATCACCGTCCTGCACGGCGTGGACCTCGCGGTCGCCGCCGGCCAGGTCGTCGCCCTGCTCGGACCCAACGGCGCCGGCAAGACCACCGTCCTCAAGGTCGCCTCCGGCGTCCACCCGCCCAGCGGCGGACGCCTGCTGTTCGGCGGCCGCGACGCCACCGGCATCCGCCCCGGCGACCTCGCCCGCGCCGGGGTCTGTCTGATCCCCGAGGGCCGCGGCGTCTTCCCCAACCTCACGGTCCGCGAGAACCTCCTGATGATGACCTTCACCGGCCGCGGCCGGGAGGAGATCGAGGAGAGCGCGTACGCCCGCTTCCCCGTCCTCGGCAGCCGCCGCGCCCAGCACGCGGGCACCCTCTCCGGCGGCGAGCAGCAGATGCTCGCCCTCGCCCGGGGCCTGGCCACCGACCCCGCGGTCCTGCTGCTCGACGAACTCTCCATGGGACTCGCCCCGTTGGTCGTCGCAGAACTGTACGAGCTCGTCGCCGAGATCGCCCGCCGGGGAGTGGCCGTCCTCGTCGTCGAGCAGTTCGCCGCCGCCGTGCTGAAGATCGCCGACCACGCCGCCGTCGTCGTCCGCGGCCGGGTCCAGTGGCAGGGGCACCCCGACAGCTCCCTGCACGCCGAACTCTCGTCCTACTACCTGGGGAGCGCCCCATGACCACCACCGACCAGGCGGACAGCGCCGACCGGGCGGAACGGTTCGTCCGCACCCTCGCCGAGCTGAGGATCCCCGACCCCGCCGCCGCCCGCGCCGCGCTCTGGCTCCGGCTGGGCGGGCTGCTGATGCTGCTCGGCCTGGTCCTCGGCGGCCTCGCCTTCCCCCTCGCCCACGCCACCGACTCCGCCCTCGGCCAGGGCGACGCGCTCGCCCTCGGCCTCGGCGGCGTCGCCGCCGCCCTGGTGGGCGGCGCGCTGTTCCTGCGCTACTCGCTCACCGGTTTCCTGCGCTTCTGGCTCGCCCGCCAGTCCTACGAGCTCGACCGACTGGGTGAGCGGCTCGCCGGCCCGCGGCCCACCGCCCCTTCGGCGCCCGCCCCTTCGGCGCCCGCGCCCGCGCACCAGGCCGCACCCGCATCCCAGGCCGCACCCGCATCCCAGGCCGCGCCCGCACCCCAGGCCGCCTCCGTACCCCTTGCAGCCCCCGCGCCCTCGGTCACCCCGGCGCCCTCGCCCGCGCCCGCGCCCGCGCCCTCGCCCGCGCCCGCGCCCTCGCCCGCGCCCGCGCCCTCGGCCGCGCCCGCGCCCCAGGCCGTATCCGCACCCCTTGCAGCCCCTGCACCCTCGGTCACCCCGGCGCCCTCGCCCGGGCCCGCGCCCTCGGCCGCACCCGCACCCACGGCAGAATCAGTAGAAGGAGAGCCGCGCAATGGCGTCGTCCCCCGCACCGACCCCGCGCCCCGGTGACCAGCTCGCCGTCGTCGGCGGCACCACCCGCGTGATCGTCATCCGGGCCCCCGAGGGCGCCGCGGGCGCCGTCGAATGCGGCGGCGTCCCCATGGTCCCCGCCGCGCAGGTCCCCGCCGGGCCGGCCGTCGGGGAGAGCCCCGGCACGCTCATCGGCAAGCGGTACGTGGACGCCGCCGACACCCTCGAACTGCTCTGCACCGCGTCCGGCGCGGGCCGACTGACCTACGGAGGCGAGCCGTTGACCATCAAGGCCCCCAAGGCGCTGCCCGCCTCCGACTGAGGCCCGAAGCCCCCGGGTACTCACCTGGTGGACGCCCCCTTGACGGGCGGTCGGGGCGGATCGACACTCGAACCGGGAATCCTAGTGAACAGGTAGGGAAGGTAGAGCCAATGGGGCGACGGAAGCCGATCAGCGGCCGAGCGAGCCGCACGGCGTGGTCCTCGCCCCTTCTCACCTCCCGCCGTCACATCGACCTGCAGCGCGTCTGCAGCGCGATCAGCTCCCAGGGCTGAGCCGGGCCCGTCCCCGCGCCGAACCGCACCGGCGGTGTCCCCCCGGACACGGCCGCACCCGGCGCGCACGGACGAGGTCCACACCTCCCTGTTCGACGTCGCATCCGCCGCCGCGCGCACCTTCGCTGCGCGCCCCGCCCCGGGGAGAGTCATGTCCGTCACACCACTGGCCGCCGCCCACCCGTCCGCCCGGCCCGCACCCGTCTTCCGGGGCCGGATCGGCCGCGACGCGCGCAGCGGCCACTACGCCGTGCCGCGCCGCTACCGCCTCCACCTGGCCGCGGCCGACCCCGACTGTCTGCGCATCGCCGTCACCCACAGCCTCCTCGGCCTGGAGAAGGCCTGTCCGGTCACCTTCCTGCCCGCCGTCCCGGACAGCCCCGACGGCGGCCACAGCGCGCTGCGCCCGCTGTACGACGCCAGCGCGCACCGGTACCGCGGACCGGCCCTCGCGCCGGTGCTCAGCGACGACTGGTCCGGGCGCATCGTCAGCAGCCACGGCCCCGACATCGCCCGCGACCTCGCCCGGAGGTTCGGCGGCGGTCGGGCCACGCTGTACCCGAGCGGCGCCGAGTCGCAGATCGAGGCCGTCGAGCGGATGTGCGCGCAGGGCATCGAGGCGGCCGCCCAGCGCGCCGGAGCGGCCGACGCCGGGGAGGCGGAGCGCGCCGCCGCCCTCGACACGCTGCTCGACACCCTCGGCGTGCTGGAGCGGGGCCTCGGTGTGCACACCCATCTGATCAGCGATCAGATCACCGCAGCCGACGTCGAGTTGTGGGTCGCCCTGGTCCAACTCGACACCGTGCACCGCTACCACCTGGACGCGGCCGCCGTGCACCGCATCGCCGACCACCCCGCCCTGTGGGCCTACGCCCGCCGGTTGGCCGCGCACCCGGCCTTCAGCGCCCACCTCGACCTGGACGCCATCGCCCGCCGCCACCACGCCCGTTGCCAGGGCCTGGAGGCCGCCGGCGCCGCTGTCCAGATCCTGGACTGGGAGACCCATGCAGCGGACGGTTCGGCGGTCCGACCGCAGGTCAACCGGCCCTGACCCGGTCCATCCACTGGACCGCCGTTGACATTCGTTCGGGCAACTGTCTTACTTACGGCCCAGAACGGTCATGAGCGTCAGCGACAAGCCCTGGCTAGCTGACCGGCAACCCTCGCTCCGCGGTGGGGTGCCCCAGGTGACGACCGGACCGACGTTTCGGTAATGACGTATCGGTAAGCGCGAGGGCCCCTCAGGGGCCGGAACAGTGACGGTGACGGACATGTACGCAGCTCTTCGGACGGCGCCCCGCCGCCCCCGGGGCTGCGTACGGCCGTACCTCGACATCCTCGTCGCCAACCGCGCCGTCGACCTCCTGCGTGTGAACAGCGCACTGTGTACCGCACCGGGCCGTGCCCGCTGTCGGGGCTGAACGAACCCCTCGCACCGCAGCCCCGCCGCCGCGTTCCTGACGAACACCGCCCGAGCGGTGTGCCGTTGTCCGCCCCACCCCGGTCTCCTGTACGCATCCGTGCGCCATGCCCTGTTCGCGCCCCCGGAGCGGCCCCCGCCGCCCCGCCGAAGCGCGTCCGGCCACGCACGGCCGCCGTGACCCGGGGTGTCCGACTCCCGCCGGAGCCCCTCATGAGTGAACCCCCAGGTGCCGTGACCCTCGCCGAGGCCGCACCCGCCGTCGACGTCCCGCCGGCGAAGCTCACCGCCCAGCGCGTCCAGCCGCTGCGCAAGCCCGGACGCTGGATCGCCACCGCCGTGGTCCTGGTCCTGGTGGCGCAGTTCACGCACGGACTGATCTCCAACCCCTTCTACCAGTGGGACCGCTTCGGCTACTGGTTCCTGCGGCCGGTCATCCTCGACGGACTGCTGATCACCCTGGAAGTGGCCGCCTACAGCGCGGTGTTGGGCCTCCTCGGCGGCATCCTGCTCGCCCTCGCCCGGCTCTCCAAGAGCCCGGTGCTGCGCGCGGTCAGCTGGACCTACGTATGGGCGTTGCGCTCCATCCCGCTGATCGTGGTGCTGCTCTTCCTCTACAACTTCAGCGCCCTGTACCAGACCCTGAGCGTGGGGGTTCCCTTCGGCCCGGCGTTCTTCCGCTTCGACGAGTCCCGGCTGGCCACCGACATGGTGATCGCCGTCGTCGGCCTCAGCCTCAACGAGGCGGCCTACGCCGCCGAAGTGGTCCGCGGCGGCATCCTCTCCGTCGACCAGGGTCAGCACGAGGCGGCCGCCGCGCTCGGCCTGCCCAAGCGCTACCAGTTCTGGAAGATCGTCTTCCCGCAGGCCCTGCGGTCGATCACGCCGAACTACGTCAACCAGCTGATCGGCCTGGTCAAGTCCACCTCGCTGGTCTTCTACGTGTCGCTGCTCGACCTGTTCGGCACCGCGCAGACCATGGGGGCCACCTACCCCGGCGACATCGTGCCGCTGCTGCTGGTCGTCACCGTCTGGTACCTGATCCTGACCAGCCTCGTCTCCGTCGTCCAGTTCTACGTCGAGCGGTACTACGCCCGGGGCGCCACGCGTTCCCTGCCGCCGACGCCGCTTCAGAAACTGCGGACCGGTCTCACCGACCTGCGGGCCCGCATCCGCCGGGAGGCCGCCGTATGACCACCGAGACCGTGCAGAGCGCCGACACCGCCGCGGTCGTGCCCGCCGCCGTCGAGGTGCACGACGTGCACAAGTGGTACGGCGCCCACCGCGTCCTGGACGGGGTGAGCCTGACCGTGCGGCCCGGCGAGGTCACCGTGATCCTCGGCCCGTCCGGCTCCGGCAAGTCCACCCTGCTGCGGGTCGTCAACCACCTGGAGAAGCCCGAGATCGGCTACGTCAGCGTCAACGGCGAGCTGATCGGCGTCCGCCGGCACGGCGACCGGCTGCGCGAGCTGAGCGAACGGGCCATCCTGACCCAGCGCGGCCGGATCGGCTTCGTCTTCCAGAACTTCAACCTCTTCCCCCACCTGACCGTGCTGGACAACGTCGCCGCCGCGCCCGTTGCCACCGGGCGACTCGCCAAGCCCGCCGCGCTGGAACTGGCCCGCGAACTCCTCGACCGGGTGGGCCTCGCCGACAAGGCCGGCGCCTACCCCCGGCAGCTGTCCGGCGGCCAGCAGCAGCGCGTCGCCATCGCCCGCGCCCTCGCGCTGCGCCCCGGCGTCATCCTCTTCGACGAACCCACCTCCGCGCTCGACCCCGAGCTCGTCGGCGAGGTCCTCGCCGTCATCAAGGACCTGGCGACCAGCGGCACCACGCTCGTCATCGTCACCCACGAGGTCGGATTCGCCCGCGAGGTCGCCGACCGGGTCGTCTTCATCGACGAAGGGAAGATCGTCGAGCAGGGCCCGCCCGGCGAGGTCCTCGACAGGCCGCAACACGAGCGGACGCGGGACTTCCTCAGCAAGGTGCTCTGACCCCGACGCACCCACGACTTCCACCCACGCCACACCCCCACGCCACACCCCCCCGCCACACCCCCCCCGCCACACCCCCCCCGCCACACCCCCCCCGCCACACCCTCACGCCACACCCTCACCACCCTCTGAGTCACAAAGGACGGCCATGTCTGCCCACTTCACCCGACGCAGCCTGATTCGCGGCATCACCGCGGCGACCGCGGTCGCCACCCTCGCCACCGGGCTCGCCGCCTGCGGTGGTGACAGCGAGGCCGCCACCACGACCGACAGCTCCGCCGGCAGCGTCACCGTCGGCCGGGTGTCCAACGGCGCCGCCAAGGAGACCGCCCTGAAGGTCTCCGAGGTCAAGTCCATCAGCGCCGAACTGCCCGACGCGATTCTGAAGAGCGGCAAGCTGAACATCGGCATCGGCGCCCTGCCCTCCGGCTTCGCCCCGCTGGCGTACGTCGGCGACGACCAGAAGACCCTCACCGGGGCCGAGCCCGACCTCGGCCGTCTGGTGGCCGCGGTCCTCGGCCTCGAACCGGAGACGAAGAACTTCACCTGGGAGAACCTCTTCGTCGGCATCGACAGCGGCAAGGTCGACGTCGGCTTCTCGAACATCACCGACACCGAGGAGCGCAAGAAGAAGTACGAGTTCGCCTCCTACCGCCAGGACAACCTGGGCTGGGAGGTCAAGAAGTCCAACACGTGGAACTTCGACGGCAACTACGAGAACCTCGCCGGACTGACCGTCACCGTCGGCTCCGGCACCAACCAGGAGAAGATCCTCCTGGAGTGGAAGAAGAAGCTGGAGTCCGAGGGCAAGAAGCTCACCGTCAAGTACTACCCGGACCGCAACGGCATCTACCTGGCGCTCGCCAGCGGCAAGATCGACGCGTACTTCGGCCCCAACCCCGGCATCGCCTACAACGTCTCCCAGACCGCGGGCAAGGCCAACGCCACCCGCAACGCGGGCACCTTCTCCGGCGCCGGCGAGACGCTCCAGGGCCTGATCGCCGCCACCGCCAAGAAGGACAGCGGACTCGCCAAGCCGGTCGCCGACGCCATCAACTACCTGATCGAGCACGGTCAGTACGCCAAGTGGCTGGCCGCCTACAACCTCTCCAACGAGGCCGTCGCCAAGTCCGAGATCAACCCGCCCGGACTGCCGCTGGACAACTCCTGACCAAGCGTCACCACGGCGCTGACACATGCAAGTTGAGTTAGGAACAACGACAGGGACGACAGGAAGGGACTCCGCCTCCGTGGCCACCTCGATCGACCTCCGCGGAGGCGGAGCTCCGACCTTCACCCACCCGCACCCCCTCGACAACGCCGTCTGGTCCGCGCTCGACGGCCCGCACGCCCTCCCCCATAGCCTTAAGGGCATGGGCGGTACCCCCACCGCCGACCGGGTCGGCCGCGCCGCGCGCTACCCGGCCGACGTCTACGACTTCGCCGCCCTCGCCGACCCCGGGGACCCCGCCGCCTGGGCCGACCTGCTCACCCTCGTCGGTCCCGGAACGGCCGTACGCGTCAAGCCCGTTCGACGGGTTCCCGACGGCTGGGAGGTCATCGGCGGGGGAGAGGGCGTCCAGCTCGTCGCCACCGAGGAGTTCCGCACCGAACCCGCACCCGAGGCCGTCACGCTCGGTCCCGACGACGTGCCGGAGATCCTCGACCTCGTCGCCCGTACCCGCCCCGGCCCGTTCCTCCGGCGGACCATCGCCCTCGGCGCGTACCTCGGCATCCGCCGCCAGGGGCGTCTGATCGCCATGGCCGGCGAGCGAAGCGAGATGGGGGTCCCCCCGGCCGGAGGCCGGGGGAGGCTGCGACTGCCCGGCTGGACCGAGATCAGCGCCGTCTGCACCGACCCCGACCAGCGTGGCCAGGGCCTCGCCACCCGGCTGATCCGGGCGGTGGGCGCCGGCATCCGCGAGCGCGGCGACACCCCGTTCCTGCACGCCGCCGCCGGCAACGCCCCCGCGATCCGCCTGTACGAGTCCCTCGGCTTCACCCTGCGCCGTCGCTCGACCATCGTCTCGGTCCGCACGCCGGGAACATCCCGCGAGGTCGGGGCGTTCTGAGTCATGTCGAGATGTATGAGGCGCCGCCCGGCGCCCGGAAAGAGGGAGGTGCGGCCGTGACCTGCATACGCCACGCCGTGCACCTCTACTCCCGGCCCCACATCGACCTTCAGCGCGTGGCCGGCGCGCTCTGTTGCTCCTGACGTTCCCCACAGCCGCACCCCTGTCATGGGTGGCGTGCGCTCTCGTACGGACCTCCAGGAAGGCACCCTCGTGTCCTCGACCCCCTCCTCCTCCCCGCTGCATCTCGCCGTCGCTCTGGACGGCACCGGCTGGCACCCCGCCTCCTGGCGCGAGCCCGTCGCCCGACCCCGTGAGCTGTTCACCGCCGGATACTGGGCCGACCTGGTCGCCGAGGCCGAGCGCGGACTGCTCGACTTCGTGACGATCGAGGACGGCCTCGGCCCGCAGTCCTCCCACTTCCTCGACCTCGACGACCGCACCGACCAGGTCCGCGGCCGGCTCGACGCCGTTCTGATCGCCTCCCGCGTCGCCCCGCTCACCCGCCACATAGGCCTGGTGCCGACCGTGGTGGCCACGCACACCGAGCCGTTCCACCTCTCCAAGGCGATCGCCACCCTCGACTACGTGAGCACCGGCCGCGCCGGCCTGCGCGTCCAGATCACCGCCCGCCCCACCGACGCCGCCCACTTCGGCCGCCGTACGATCCCCCGGATCGAGGCCTACGACTCCCCGGCCACCCAGGACCTGGTGACCGAGCTGTTCGACGAGGCCGCCGACTACGTCGAGGTCGTGCGCCGCCTCTGGGACAGCTGGGAGGACGACGCGGAGATCCGGGACGTGGCGACGGGCCGTTTCGTCGACCGCGACAAACTCCACTACATCGACTTCGAGGGCCGCCACTTCAGCGTCAAGGGGCCCTCCATCACCCCGCGCCCGCCGCAGGGCCAGCCCCTGGTCACCGCTCTCGCGCACGACACGGTCCCCTACCGGCTGGTGGCCCGCTCCACCGACGTCGGCTATGTCACCCCGCACGACACCGACCAGGCCCGGGCGATCGTCGCCGAGATCCGCGCCGAACAGGAGCGGGCAGGGCGGGCCGCCGAGCCGCTGCACATCTTTGGAGACCTGGTGGTCTTCCTCGACGACGACCCTGCCGAGGCCGCCGCCCGACGCGACCGCCTCGACGCCCTCGCCGGCGAGGAGTACCGCAGCGACGCCCGTGTCTTCGCCGGCTCGCCCGCCCAACTCGCCGATCTGCTCCAGGACTTCCAGGCGTCCGGGCTGACCGGGTTCCGGCTGCGCCCCGCCGTCGCCGGCCACGACCTGCCGGCCGTCACCCGGGGCCTCGTCCCCGAGCTGCAGCGCCGCGGCGCGTTCCGCCGCGCCTACGAGGCCGACACCTTGCGCGGGCTGCTCGGTCTGCCCCGCCCCGCCAACCGCTACGCCGCAGTCTGAGCCGGACGGAGAGCCCCCGACCATGAGCAAGCCCCAGAAGCAGATCCACCTCGCCGCGCACTTCCCCGGCGTCAACAACACCACCGTGTGGAGCGACCCACGGGCCGGCAGCCATATCGAGTTCAGCTCCTTCGCCCACTTCGCACGGACCGCCGAACGCGCCAAGTTCGACTTCCTCTTCCTCGCCGAGGGGCTGCGGCTGCGCGAACAGGGCGGCCAGATCTACGACCTGGACGTGGTCGGCCGCCCCGACACCTTCACGATCCTGGCCGCGCTCGCCGCCGTCACCGAGCGCCTCGGCCTGACCGGCACCATCAACTCCACCTTCAACGAGCCCTACGAGGTGGCCCGCCAGTTCGCCAGCCTCGACCACCTCTCCGACGGCCGCGCCGCCTGGAACGTCGTCACCTCATGGGACGCCTTCACCGGCGAGAACTTCCGCCGCGGCGGCTACCTCCCGCAGGACGAGCGGTACGCCCGCGCCAAGGAGTTCCTCGCCACGACCCAGGAGCTCTTCGACTCCTGGCAGGGCGACGAGATCGTCGCCGACCGGAGCACCGGCACCTTCCTCCAGGACGCCAAGGCCGGGGCCTTCGTCCACGAGGGCCGGCAGTTCGACATCCAGGGCCGGTTCAACGTGCCGCGCAGCCCCCAGGGCCGCCCGGTGATCTTCCAGGCCGGAGACTCCGACGAGGGCCGCGAGTTCGCCGCCTCGTCCGCCGACGCGATCTTCAGCCGGTACTCGGCGCTCGACGCCGGCCAGGCCTTCTACACCGACGTCAAGTCACGCCTCGCCAAGTACGGCCGGCGCGGCGACCAACTGCTGATCCTGCCCGCCGCGAGCTTCGTGCTGGGCGACACCGACGCCGAGGCCGAGGAGATCGCCAAGGACGTGCGCCGTCAGCAGGTCAGCGGCGCCACCGCCCTCAAGCACCTGGAGTTCGTCTGGAACAGGGACCTGTCCGGCTACGACCCGGAGGGCCCGCTGCCCGACATCGACCCGGATCTCGGCGAGAACCACATCGCGCGCGGCCGCGCCCAGGTCCGGATGTACCGCGACCCGCTGGCCACGGCCCGCGAATGGCGGGAGCGCGCGGAGGCCAACAACTGGTCGATCCGCGACCTGGTCATCGAGACCGGCAACCGGCAGAACTTCGTCGGCTCCCCGGCGACCGTCGCCAGGACGATCAACGAGTACGTACAGGCCGACGCTGCCGACGGCTTCATCCTCGTCCCGCACATCACCCCGAGCGGCCTCGACGCGTTCGCCGACAAGGTCGTCCCGCTCCTCCAGGAACAGGGCGTCTTCCGCTCCGAGTACGAGGGCACCACGCTCCGCGACCACCTCGGCCTCGCCCACCCCGACGAGGCGGTCGGCGCCGCGCGGGTGGCCTCGTGAAGCTCCTCGGTCACCCGGGCCCGTCGAGCTGATCCACCGGTGTGATCGCCCCGGCGCGGCGGCCTCGTCGCCGCCCCGGGGCGGTTCACCCGCGCTCGGTCCCGGCGGCATGGGCGACGACGTCCAGCAGGCGTCCGCCGTCGTCGCCGGCGAACCACTCGGCGTGCCCCACGCAGTACTCGTACGCCAGCCGGGTGTTCTCCGCGGACCGGGTGACGCCGTGGAAGTAGCCCAGTTCGGACAGTGCGAACTCGGCGTGCACCAGCGGCAGCAGCTCGGGGAGCGCGGCCGCTTCGGCGGGGGCGAGCGGCCGTACGCACTGATAGCCGTCGACGAGCGCGGTCACGTCCGCCTCCCGCACCGGGTAGCCGGGCCGGAGCCACTGCACGGCGTTGCGTTCGATCGCCGTGGCCAGGTCGTGCACGGCGGTCGTGCGGTCGCTCATGCCGAAGTCCAGGACGGTGGAGACCCGGCCGTCGGCGTCCCACAGCAGGTTGGAGGCGTGCCAGTCGTTGTGGGTCCACAGGGGGAGCAGCTCCGGCAGGTGCGGGGCCAGGCCCTCGTACAGCGGGACGAGCACGCGGTCCGTGTCCTCGCGCCACGGGAACTCCCGCAGACCGTCCGCCAGTTCGGGGCGCTCCCCGACATACCGGTCCAGCGCGGCCCGCGGATCGTCCGCCGCGAACACCGTGAACGACGCCACCAGCGGCTGCACCTGGCGCCGTGGCGCGTCGAAGCCCTCCGCCGCGAGATGCAGCCGGGCCAGCGCCTCGCCCGCCGCCCTGGCGTGCGCGGCCGACCGGAAGGGCGACCACGACAGCGCGTCCCGGTACAGATCCGTGCCGACGCCGGTCGAGTGGACCTCGTACGTCCACTCGCCGCGCGCCGTCGCGTCCAGCACCTCCACCACCGGTGCGCCACGCTCCCGCAGATGGCGCAGGAACGCATGCTCCTCGGCCAGCCCGGCGAGGGTTCGTACGGTGGCGTGGTGCCGTTTCACGAACAGGCGCCGCCCGTCCCGCTCCACGACGGCCGCCGCCGACAGAGGGCGCGGGCTGCGCCACACCACCCGGGCCGGGCCGACGACCGCCGTCACCTCGGCGTCCGTGAGCGGCGCCCAGTCGGGCTCGACCGGGTCGGTGCCCATACCGTGCGCCTGATGTGAACTCACGCCGCGTTCACCGCCGTTGTGCCCCGCAGGGCCGCCAGGACCCGGCGCTCGGTCGCCGCGAACCCGGGTGCCGTGAAGTCCTCCTCGCCGCGCGGGCGGGGAAGCGGCACCTCGACGCGCTCCACGACCGTTGCCGGGCGCGGCGACAGCACATGCACGGTGTCCGCGAGCAGGACCGCCTCGCGGATGTCGTGGGTGACCAGCACGACGGTCCAGTGGTGGCGCTGCCACATGCCGGCGAGCCACAGCTGCATCTCGGTGCGTGTGAGCGAGTCCAGCGCGCCGAACGGCTCGTCCAGCAACAGCACCGGCCGCTCCAGCACGACCGTGCGCAGCAGCGCCGCCCGCTGCCGCATACCGCCGCTGAGCTGGGAGGGGTACGCCTGCTGGAAGCCGTCGAGCCCGAAGTCCGGGAAGAGGGCGTCGGCCCGCGTCCGGGCCTCCTTCTTCCGCACCCCCTGCGCCTCCAGGCCGAGGGCGGTGTTGTCGAGGACCGTCCGCCAGGGGAACAGCAGATCCTTCTGCGGCATGTAGGCGACCTTCCCCGACTCGACCGAGGCCGGTTCGCCCTCCACCAGCACCCGTCCCGAGGTGGGGCTGTCGAGCCCCGACACCAGGTTGAACAGGGTGCTCTTGCCGGAGCCGCTCGGGCCGATCGCCGCCGCGAACTCACCCGGCTCGACGGCGAGTTCGAGGCCGCGCAGGACCTCCAGCTCACCGAAGGACTTCCCGACGCCCTCGATCCTGAGCGTGCTCATTTCCCCGCCTTCCGTTCCCACGGCAGCACCAGCCGCTGCAGCAGATATGTGGCCCCGAACAACGCGATGCTCAGCGCCGCCGTCACCCCCACCGCCGCGAACACCAGGTCCGTACGGAACGCGCTCTTCTGCGCCTGCATATAGATCCCGAGGCCCGCCTCGGCGCCCGCGTACTCGGCGAAGACCGCGCCCACGACGGCGTAGGTGATGCTCACCCGCAGCCCGGCGAAGAAGTACGGCATCGCGCTCGGCACCCGCACCAGCCGGAACGTCCGCCACCGGCCCGCGCCCAGCGAGCGCAGCAGCCGCATCGCCTCCCGGTCGGTCGCCGCGAACCCGGCGGCCAGGTTGGCGGCCAGCGGGAAGAACGTCGTCAGCGTCACCACCAGCATCTTCGGCAGCAGCCCGAAGCCGAACCAGATGATCAGCAGCGGCGCCACGGCGACGATCGGGATGGTCTGCGAGGCGACGAGCAGCGGGTACAGGCCCCGGCGGGCCGCCGCGGAGAAGTCCAGCAGCACGGCGACCAGCCAGGCCGCCGCGAAGGACAGCGCGAAGCCGAGGAGGGTCTCCTGGAGGGTGGGCAGGGTCTGCGCCCACAGCTCCTCGCGGTTCGCCCAGCCCTGCTCCACCACCCGGGCGGGCGACGGCAGCGTCATCGGGTCGATCCCGGCGGCGGTGACGTACAGCTGCCAGCCGCCGAGCACCACGGCCAGCACCAGCAGCGGCGGCCACAACGACCGCAGCAGCGACCTCACTTGGCGGCCGGGAGGTAGTCGTCGGTGAAGAACTCGGAGGCGTCCGGGGCCTTCGTCAGCTTCTTGCCGGCTCCGTCGACCAGCAGCCCCGCCTTGTACTCGAAGTCGGCGAAGGCCTGCCAGCGCTCGGCGCTCTGCGTGCCGATCGTGCCGTCCGCCGCCCTGTAGTACTCCTTCGCCAGCAGCGCCTCGCTCTTCTTCACCAGCTCGGTGTTGGTGAGCACGCTCTTGTTCTCGGAGATCAGCAGATCGGCCGCCTTGTCGGGGTTCTCGGCGGCGTACCGGTAGCCCTTGTCGAGCGCGGCGAGGAACTTCTTCGCGACCGTCGGGTTCTTCTCGAGGTACTGGTCGGAGGACGCGACGAGCGTCGAGTAGATCGCCGGGAAGCCGTAGTCGGACAGCTGGAAGTTCTTCAGCGGCTTGCCGCTCAGTTCCGCCTCCAGGCCCTCCCAGGTCGGCATCGGCATCGCGAAGTCGGCCTTGTCCGCGTAGAGCGCCGCGTAGGCCGAGGTGTTGAGGGTGACCTGCTTGAACTCGCCCTCGCCGCCCGCGTTCTGGATGACCGCCTGCAGCAGCGGCTTCTCGTAGGGGGCGCCGAAGCCTGCGTACGTCTTGCCGTCGAGGTCCTTCGGGGAGCTGATGTCGTCGCGGCCGGCGCGCACGGCGATCGTGACGTTCGTCTTCTGCGTGACCGCGTAGACGGAGGTGATGTCGGCGCCGGCCGCCCGCGCGGTCGTCACGCCCTCCTGGTAGGAGATGCCGAAGTCGGCCTTGTGGGCGGCTATCAGCGTCTCGGGGGCGGTCGAGCCGTAGGGCACGATCTTCAGGTCGATCCCGGCGTCCTTGAACCAGCCCTCGGCCAGGGCGACGTAGATTCCGGTGTGGTTGGTGTTGGGCGTCCAGTCCAGGGCCAGGGTGACCGTGGTCGTCCCGTCCTTCGCGGCGGCCGAGGAGTCGGCGTTCGCGGAGCAGCCGGTGACGGTGAGGAGGGCGGCCGCGGCTGTCGCGGACAGAAGGGTACGGCGGCGGTGCATGACGGGGTCCTTCGTACGGAGGGGAGTTCGGCGGCGAGGGGCGGTCACGCCCGACACAGCGCGCTGTCCACCCGCTTGAAGTCGACCGCCAGGCGGCGGGTCAGGAAGGTCACGCGGCCACGTCCAGCAGGCCGTTGGTGAAGGAGCGGTCCCAGTCCCGGTCGTGCGCGATGGCCCCGTTGTCCGCGAGCCAGTGCGCGTACGGGCCCATCCTGGACGCGTCGATGACGCCCCAACGGCCGTCCGGGTCCGTCCAGGTGGGCGCGATCAGGGCGAGCGAGCGGGCGATGAGCGGACGCGGGAAGTACGGGATCACCCGCTCCAGCAGCTTCAGGGCGTGCTCCTGGTCCTGTGCGGCGGCCGCGTAGCCATGGGCTGTGACGGCCAGGAAGTCCCGCACCAGGGACGGCTGTTCGGCAAGCAGGCGCTCGCTCGTGCCCAGCAGGTAGCTGTGGTAGCGGGGGGCGCCGATCTCGTCCACCGGCCAGGTCAGGCGCCGCTCCTCGGGCAGGTCGCCGCGCAGGGCGTCCCACGACCAGTAGTTGCCGAAGGTGGCGTCGGCCTCGCCCGCCTCGATGTCGTCCACGGTCAGCTCGCGGGCGCCCGCGTCGACGGTGATCACCGCGTCCGGGTCGCCGCCGTCGGTCGCGACCAGATGACGGACCATCGCACGGCCGCGCGGGGTCGGATTGAGGGCGATACGGCGGCCCGCGAGGTCGCGGGGCCGGGTGATGCCGGTCGAGGTCGTCGTCTGGACCGCCTCCAGACCCCGGTGGTTCACGGCCGCCACGGCGATCAGCGGCTGGCCGTGCGCCGCGCGACGGGCGAGCAACCGGTTCGGCGGGAAGATCCCGAAGTCCACCTCGCCCCGCGCCAGGTACTCCAGCGTGTCGCCGCGCCCCGGGTCCTGTACGACCAGCTCCACGTCGAGCCCCGCCTCGGCGAACCGGCCGCGAGCACGGGACACATACAGACCGGCTGAATTCGGCCAAGGGTGGAAATAGTCGAGCATGACCCGGATATGTGGCATGGGGGAACTCCGAAGGCGGCGCGCGGGAGCGCGGTGAACGGCGAGAAGAAGGGGGTGGAGGTGGGTCAGTGACAACAACAGGAGCGGCGCACCGGGGTGGCGACCACCGGAGGCTTCGGCTCGACTGCTGCGGACACATGAACTCCTACGCGGGGCGCCGGCACGGCGCGGTTGGTGCGGTCGGCGTCCCCATGGGGACCGCTCGGCGAGCGGATCCCAGACGCCCTCTCAGCCCGGTCGGGGAGGGGCTCCCGCGTAGATGGCCGAAACCATAACGGCAGCCGACGGGCACCGCGCAAGCATGATCCGGAATGTGAGACGCCGCTGCCGCTGGGCAAGACGCCCAGTTCACGGGCGTACGATCGGCCGCCATGACCACCCGCCTGCTCCCCGGACCCCCGTTCCGCGGACCCCTGCTCCCCGGACCCCTGGTCGACGACACCTGGCTCGCCGACCGTCTCGGCGACCCGCGCCTGGTGGTGCTGGACGCCACCGCGCTGTTGCCCTCGCCCCGGCACGACGGCGACCACCGCTCGGCGAGCGGCCGTGACACCTGGGCCGGGCGGCACCTCCCCGGCTCCCGGCACGCGGATCTGACCGGCGACTTCTCCGACCCGGACGCCCCGTACCACTTCGCCGTGCCGGCCCCGGCCGAACTGGCCGCCGCCCTCGCCCGGGTGGGCGTGGGGGAGGGCTGCGCGGTGGTCGCGTACGACACCGGGGGCGGGATCTGGGCGGCCCGGATGTGGTGGATGCTGCGTGCGATCTCCGTGCCGGCGGCGGTGCTCGACGGGGGACTGGCGGCCTGGGAGGCGGCGGGGCGGCCGGTCGTCTCCGGGGAGGAGGGCGAACCGGTCCGGCCCGTCCCACCGCTGACGCCGGTGCCGCGTCCCGAACTATGGACGGACGTCCACGAAGTGGCCGCGATCAGCCGGGGGGAGCGGCCCGGGGCGCTGGTCTGCGCGTTGCCCTCCGGGGGCTACGACGGGACCGTCCCGACCCGGTACAGCCGCCGGGGGCACATTCCCGGGAGCCGCAGCCTTCCCGGGCGGGCGTTGCTGGACGCCGAGGGGCGGGTGCTGCCGGAGGGCGACCTCGCCGCTCGGGTCGGGAGTGTGCTCGGTGACGGCGACACCCCGGTGGTCCTGTACTGCGGTGGAGGGATATCGGCCGCGGGCGCGGCTCTGGCGCTGACTCTGCTGGGCCGCGAGGACGTCTCGGTGTACGACGGGTCGCTGGAGGAGTGGTCGACGGATCCGGGACGGCCGTTGGAGTCGGGCGGCTGAGGGTGGGGGATCTGTGCTTCGGCGGGTGCGGGTGCGGGTGCGTCGCGGCTGGTCGCGCAGTTCCCCGCGCCCCTGGGGCGCTGTTCTGCCCGGCGTCGTCCGGTGTGGCCGGGGTGACGTCTCCCTCCCCCGAAGGTGACGTCACCCCGGCCGTTTCCCCGGCGCCGCACAGTGGTTCAGTAGGCGGTCGTGTGCTCTCTCACCAGCACATGACCGCCGTCTCGCCCGAACCCCAGCCGGAGTACAGGCGTACGCGGACGAAGTAGCGGCGGCCCCGGACGAGCCGGGCCCTGATCGTGGCGTTGCGCGGCGCGCCTCCGTCGTCGTGGCCCGCGAGGAAGCGGGGCTCGCCGTCCCGCTCCTCGAAGACCACGACCACCGCGTCGCTCTCCCCGAAGACGCCGAACGTGTAGTCGCGGGTCTCGCGCGGCTCCACGGTGAAGTCGGCCTGCTCGCCCGACCCCAGCGACAACGGCACCGACCGGAACGGCGCCAGCGCGGGCGGCCGGGACGCGTCGAGCGGCGGGTACCAGCCGAGGACGAACTCCTTGTCCAGCGGCGACAGCGAGCCGGGCGGATGCACACCCCCGCGGAACTGCTCCGGCTCCAGGATCAGCCCCGCCGAGAAGGGGTACTCCATCACGGACTGCGGATCCCACACCGACCCGTTGACCTCGGCCGGGTCCAGCTTGCGCAGGATGTTGAAGTACGTGCGGTCCCGGCTCCAGTGGTTGGGCGGGCCCGCCAGATCTGTGTACACGGCCTCGTCGTCCCAGTGCAGGCCCGCGAACGGGCTCTGGTGCTCGTGCTGCATGCCGAGCGCGTGCCCGATCTCGTGCAGGGCCGTGGTGCGCTCCCCGGGCGCGGTCAGGTCCCACCCGAAGTTCATGGTGCGCTCGCCCCGTCCGGCCGACAGCGCGTCCCGGCCCACCGCAGACCAGGAGCCGTCACCCGTCTGGAAGCCGATGCGCAACTCGGCCTCCGAGCGGTCGGCGACCTCGGCGAAGGACACCCCGATGCCCAGCTCCCGCCACTCGCGGAAGCAGTCGCGCACGATCTCGCGCTGGTCCTCGCCGCCGACCCAGGACACCCACCGGGTCCCCGCGGAACCGGGCAGCGGTATGACCGACCCGTCGGCCTCGCCGTCGAAGAAGCAGTAGTGCAGCACCGTGCCGTTGACCCACATCCGCCGCCCGCTCATCAGCGCGCCGAGCCGCTCGACGGCCAGCCCCGGGGCGAACGCGGGGGCCGACTGCTGGGCGAGCGAGCAGTAACGGGCGGTCATGGACTCCAGGTTGCCCTGCGGCACCGCCCGGGAGCGTGAGTCGGGGGCTACTCAATTCGCCCTGTATCAGGGGTGAGTATGGCTGCTCCCATAGAGGTGACGACCTTTGAGCCCCGAGCCGGGACCCTGCGACTGCCGTGGCCGTTCACCGGCCGGGACGAGGAACTGGACCTCGTCCGCCGCTCCTTGACGGCGGGCCGGCCCGGCATCGCGGTCACCGGACCGGCGGGCTGCGGCCGCACCCGGCTGGCCACGGAGGCGGTGCGCGGCGCCGACTGCGTCAGGGTCGCCGGCACGCCCGAGACCCGCGGACTGCCCTTCGCCGCCTTCGCCCACCTGCTCCCGGAGGGCGTCACCCTCCACCGCGCAGTCCAACTCCTCTCCGGTACACGGCTGTTGCTGGTCGACGACGCCCACCTGCTGGACGACGCCTCGGCCGCGCTGCTCCATCAGCTGGCCGTCCAGCGCCGCACCCGACTGCTGGTCCTCGTCACGGACGGCGCCCCCGTGCCCGACGCGGTCTCCCGCCTGTGGACCGGCGAGCTGCTGCCCCGCCTCGCCCTGGAGGCCCTGCCCCGCGAGGACACCGCCCAGCTCCTCACGGCCGCCGCCGGGGGCCCCGTGGAACCGCTCACCGCCAACCGGCTGCACCGTCTGTGCCGGGGCGACCTGCGCCTCCTGCGGGACCTGCTGGACGCACTGCGCGAGCAGGAGTTGCTCACCCGGGTCCCCGAGACCGACGAACGGACCTGGCGCGGCCGGGTACCGGTGACCCCGGCGCTGCGCGAACGCGCCGTCGCCGTCCTCGCCCGCACCTGCCCCGACGAACGCGAGACCCTCGACCGCCTCGCCTTCGCCGAACCCCTGCCACTGCCGGCGGACACCCTGGACCTGACGATCCTCGAACGCCTGGAGGCGGAGGGCCTTCTCGGCATCGGCATCGGCATCGACGTGGATGCGAACGTGGACGACGACGACACGACCGTCCGTCTCGCCCACCCCCTGCACGGGCCGGTGCTGCGCGCCGCGGCCGGCCGGCTGCGCGCGCGGCGGCTCACCGGCAGCCGACGGCCCACCGCGGACCTCCTCGACGCCGAGGCGGCCGAGCTGATCCGCCGCATCGAGCGGGCCGACGTCCGTGAGACGCCCACGCCCGTGGGGGAGTGGATCCTCGCGGAGGGGGAACCGGTACCGCCGTGGTACGCCGCCGTCCGCGCACGGTTCTCACGGCTGCGGGGAGAACTGCGCGAGGCGGCGGCCTGGGCGGGAGAGGGCCTGGCCGCCGCCCCGCACGACCCGGTCTGCCGCACCGAACTCGCCCTGGCCGCCGCGCAGTCGGGGGACACGGGCCCGCTGGTCGAGCCCCTCGCGGAACATCCCGGCACCGCCGCCTGGCCGCCCGCCGCCCGCGGAGACCTGGACGAAGCCCTGAAGACACTCGAGAACACCGACACCGACACCGACCCCGGCACGGATATCGGCACCGACCCCCGCGACTGCTACACCCTCTACGACGCCGTACGCCTCGGCGCTCCCGACCGGGCCGCCCGGCTCCTCCCGGCCGACGGCGTCCTCGCCCGCCACGCCCGCGCGCTCGCCCGTGCCGACGGCCCTGCCCTGGACCTGGCGGCCGCCGAGTTGGAGCAGCGCGGGTTCCTGCTCTTCGCCGCCGAGGCGTACGCGCAGGCCGGACGCGCCCACCGGGACGCGGGCGCGGCCCGCACCGCCCGTGCGCGTGCCGTCGCCCTGGCCCGACGCTGCCAGGGCGCGCGCACCCCGGCCCTGGCGGGTCTGGTGCTGGGCGAACTCACCGCCCGCCAGCGGCAGATCGTCACCCTCGCCGCGGCCGGACTCAGCAACCGCCAGATCGCCGAACGCCTCACCCTGTCCGTTCGCACCGTGGGCAACCACCTCCACAGCGCCTACACCCGCCTCGGCGCAGGCGACCGCGGGGCGCTCCCCTGGCTGGTGGAACTCCCGGACGCGCAGGACGCGCAACTGGCCTGACGGGGCGGCCGGTTCAGGCCGCGCCGAACGCCGTGAACGCCCAGCCCGTCGCCTGGTGCACCGCGTCTCCCGGCAGCGCAGCCCGTGCGTCCCGCAAGGCCTCCGCCAGGGACAGGCCGGCGCTGAGGCCCTTGTGCAGGGCCAGCATCAGCGGGACGACCGCCGCGTCGTTGACGGGCGCGCTGCTCGCGACCACGCCCGCCGTGCCCAGCGGGAGCAACGCCGTCACCAGGCCGAGGAGTTCGTCCGCGCCGACCGAGGCGAGGCGGGCGGTGTCACAGCTGGAGAGGATGATCCGGTACGGGCTGCGGGCGAGTCGTTCGAAGTCGTGGACGATCAGCGGGCCGTCCGCCATGCGCAGCGACGAGAACATCGGGCTGTCGGCGCGGAACGTGCCGTGCGCGGCGATGTGCGCCAGCGCGGCCCCGTCCAACTCCCGCAGCACGCGCGACACATGGGCCTCCTCCTGCTCCAGCACCACGGGTGCGCCGTACCGCCCGGCCACCTCCGGCACCTCCGCGCCGCCGGTCGCCAGCCCGGGTCCCCGTACCAGGACCTGCCGGCCGTCCGGGTGCGGCTCGGTCTCCCGCGCGCGCAGCCAGCCACTCGCCGACGGCGACACACTGACCACCCGCTCGCGCAGCGAGGGCAGCAGCGCCCACGGCACCCGGTGCAGCCGGGCCGGCGGCACCACCACGAGCGGGCCCGGGCCCAGGTGCTTCGATGCCTCGCCCAGGAGCAGCTCCTCCAGCCGCGCTCCCGCCGCCTCCACCACCGGCAGTCGGCCTTCCGCACCCGGATGGGCCAGCCGCCGCAGCCCGGCCTGGACGTGCTCGGCCTCCCGCTCCGCCTCGGCCAGCAGCCCGCCCGCGAACCGGCGCACCCGCCCGCCCCCGCACAGCAGCACCTGAACCCGCCCGTCCAACACCGCCAGTTCGACCAGCCGCCCCGCGCCGAGCCGCTCCAGCAGCCGCCGCGCGTCGAACCGGTCCCCGCCGAACCGCTCGCCGCCCCAGGGCGTGACCCCGCGGATGTGCAGGGTCCGGGAGCGGATCTCCCGTTCCAGACGCCGCTGTTCGCGCTCCAGCGTCGGCACGGGCCTGCCGTCCATCCGGGCCGCCTCCGCGCGGGCGGCGATCACCCGGAACGCGGTCAGCCCGCTCAGCAGCGCCGGGTCGGCCGGCGGCCGGGTCGGCGGTGTGGACAGCGCGGTGGCCCGCCAGCGCTCGCTCCATGCCAGCAACTGCCGTGGCCCGCCCCGCTCCAGGCTGACCTCCTGGGCCAGTGCGGCGAGTTCGGCGCCCTGCGCGGTGGCCCGGGCCCGCAGCTCCGAGGCGCCCAGCGTCGTCCGGTGGGCGTCGAGGACGTCGAGCCCGCGCCGGCAGGCCTCCAGCACGCCCCGGTCCGAGCCGGTCGCCCGCGCCCACAGCGCCTGTGCCGCCCAGCCCGTCATCCGTGCCAGCGGGGGACCGCTGCGCCGGCTGCGCGCCGCGATCTGCAGATAGCGCTCCGCGTCCGTGCTCCAGTTCAGGCCCAGCGCGATCCGGCCGGCCAGCAGCCAGGCCTCCGGCGCGGCCGGCGCCTGGAAGGCGGCCAGCCGCTCGGCGAGCTTGGCGGCGTCCGCGACCAGCCGGCCCGAGCCGCGTCCGGTGGCCACCCGCGCCTCGATCAGCACCAGCCGCGCGTGTGTCTCCCACCAGGTGCGCCGCTGTCCCGCGAACAGCCGCTCGGCCACCGCCGCGCGCGCGAGCGCCGTCCCCGGGTCGCCCGCCAGCCGTGCCGCTCGCGCGGCCGTGAGGAGCAGCTCCGCCTTGCGGGTGGACTGTCCCCCGATGCCGTCCAGCACCCCGGTCGCGGCGTCCGCCTCGGCCAGCGCCTCCGGCGCGAGACCGGCCGCCATCAGGACCTCGCAGCGCCGGATGGTGAGCATGAACGTCGGGGTGCCGAGTTTGGCGTACCGCTCCTGCGCGTCGTCCAGCAGCCGCAGCGCGGCGGGGACGTCCCCCGAGTGGAACGCGGCCAGCCCGCGGCTCTCCACGGCGTCCGCCTTGTCGTGCTCCTGGCCGGTGGTGTCCCACAGCGCCTCGGCCGCGGTGAAGTCCGCCTCCGCCCGGTCCACCGCCCCGAGGGCCAGGTGCACGGTGGCGCGCAGGGTGAGGGCGCGCGCCGTCCAGATGACGTCGTCCGCCTGACGCAGCACGGGAATCGCCCGCCGGACGTCCTCCAGCGCCTCGCGGTGATGGCCGAGCACCCAGAGGGAGAAGGCCCGCCGGTAGAGCACCCGCGCGCGGGTGTGGCCGCTTCCGCGTTCGACGCCCCGTTCGAAGGCGGCCAGCCCCTGTCGGGTGCGGCCCGCGTGCACCAGTGCCACACCGAGCGTGCCGAGGACGTCCGCCTCCCGCTCGGCCGAGTCCGCGCGCGCCGCGAGGTCCCGGGCGCGGCGCAGATGGTCCAGGGCGAGACGCATGTCGCCCCACTCCCGCTGCCAGATGCCGATCACCTGGTGGGCGACCGAGGCGTGCAACGGCGTCGGATCGGTGTCGAGCACTCCTTCCGCCCGCGACAACGCGTCGTTGGGGGCGGCGAACACCATCGGCAGCAGTTCGAGAACCGTGTCGTTTCCCGCTGTCACTCCACGGATGGTAGTGCTCCGCTCCGCCCATCACACCGGTTCGGCACCGTATCCACCAGTAACAATTGGACGTCGTGTCAACGGATTCGGTGAGCCGGGGCGTACTCGGGGGGCGCGCGGGCGCGGCCGCACCACCTGTATCAGACGGCCGCCTCGCGGGTCTTGCTGACGACCGCCGGCTGTAGGGGAGGACATGCCATGGCACCACAACGATTCCACGAGCAGTTCGACCAGATCCAACGCTCGCTGCCCGACGTCCAGTTGGCGATGGGGCCGGACGACTCCGCCGAGTTCATCTACGAGAAGGGCGTCGTCCTCGCACGCGACGGCGAGGAGGCCCAGGTCGTCGAGGACGCCGTCCGCTCGCACTTCACCGCGACCGACGGCCTGGTCCCGGAGCAGGTGCGCCGGGCGGGCCCGGGGACCAACCGCTCCGGCATCACCCGCATCCGGGTGGGGGACCCGGGTGCGGGCGGCCGCGCCGCCGACCACGCCGTCGCGGGGGCCCTGCGCGCGCTGCGGGAGACGGAAGGGCGCGCCGGCCGCCGACTGATCAGCCGCAACCACGTGGTGTCGATCGCGGTCAACGCCTGCCCCGGCGACGAGCCGGTGCCCGCCCCGCGCACCGAGCCGCCCAACCCGTCCGCGGCCGACGCGGCCCACGACCCGGCGGGCGCGGTCGGCGTACTCGTCATCGACACCGGCCTGACGCACGACTACCGCTCCTACCCGCCGCTCGCCCACACCGAGGGCGACGCCCAGCTCAGGGAGACCGACGACGAGGGGATCCTCCAGCAGTACGTCGGCCACGGCACGTTCATCGCCGGACTCGTCGCGGCCGTCGCGCCGAACACCGACGTCACCGTGCGGGGCACCCTCAACGACGCCGGCGCGATCCTGGAGTCCGAGTTCGGCGAGAAGCTCTTCGACGCCGTCGCGGACGGCTGGCCCGACATCATCAGCCTCTCCGCCGGCACCTCCAACGGACGCGTCGACGGCCTGCTCGGCGTCGCCGCCTTCATGGAGGAACTCCGCACCCGGCACACCCTGTTGGTGGCGGCCGCCGGCAACAACGCCAGCGCCGCGCCCTTCTGGCCCGCCGCCTACGCCTCCCTCCCCGACCACGCCGACGCGGTGCTCTCCGTGGGCGCGCTGCGCACCGACGGCGAGTTCGGCGCCTGCTTCAGCAACCACGGCGCATGGGTGCGGGTCTACGCCCCCGGCGAGCGCCTCACCAGCGCCCTCACCGGCTTCGACACACCCGTCCCCTACGTCTACCAGCACTCCACCTACGAGGCCTGCCGCTACGGCTTCGCCTACTCCTGCACCTGCCGATCCCCGCGCCACACCGGCGTGTTGAGCGAGGCGCAGCAGTTCAGCCCGGGCAAGCCGGACCAGGTGATGTTCGAGGGACTGGCGTCCTGGAGCGGGACGTCCTTCGCGACTCCCCTGGTGGCCGGGCTCGTCGCCGCCCACATGACCGCGAACCGGATGACCGACCCGCGGGCCGCCGCCGCCCAACTGCTCGCCGGGAACACCGAGTTCGCCGAGGTGCGCGGGGCGCATGTGCCGGCCCTGCTGCCGCCCACCTGGCGCCCGGCCCCGGCAGGTCCGCAGTGAGGGCCGCATGAGGTCCGAGACCGGCCCCGCCACGGCGTACGATGACAGGCCGTACACGAGGGGTGGGGCCGTGGACCGTAGTGATGTCGGCGCGCTCGTCCAGTCCGCCGTCGACGGTGACACGGCGGCCTGGAAAGCGCTGGTGGACGGGCTGAGCCCACTGGTGTGGTCGGTCGTGCGGGCACACCGGCTCTCGGAGGCCGACGGGCACGAGGTGTACCAGACCGTCTGGTTCCGCTTCGCCCAGCATCTGGGGCGGATCCGGGAGCCGCACAAGGCGGGTTCCTGGCTCGCGAGCACCGCACGCAACGAGTGCCTGAAAGTGATCAAGGGCTTGCGGCGACTGACCCCTACGGACGATCCCCTGCTGCTCGACCGGGCCAGCGAGGACCGCACCCCGGAGCAGTCGGTGCTGGACTCGGAGGAGGCGGCCGCGCAGAGCGAGCGGGTCCGCTTCCTCTGGCAGGAGTTCGAGGCCCTCGGCGACCGCTGCCGACAACTGCTGCGGGTGCTGATCGCCTCGCCGCCGCCCAGTTATCAGGAGGTGTCGGCCGCCCTGGGCATCGCCGTCGGCAGCATCGGACCGATGCGCCAGCGATGCCTGCGCCGCCTGCGCGCCCGACTCGACGCACGGGGAGCACTGTGAGCGACATGAACGACATCCATGACATGAGCGACGGCGAGCCGGACGACTTCTTCGGCGACGTCCCTTTCGTCGACGAGGAGTTCGACCACGACCGGATGGAGGAGGAGCTGCGCGAGGCCACCGCCATCCTGGACCCGGTCCCCGCGGAGCTCCGGCGGATCGCCATCGAGGCCTACGCGCTGCACGACCTGGACGCGCGGATCGCCGAGCTGACCTTCGACTCGCTGGTCGACGCCATCCCGGTGCGCGGAGCGGTGGACGTGCCACGGATGCTGACCTTCCACACCGGCGCTCTCACGGTCGACGTCGAGGTCACCGAGGAGGGGCTGCTGGGGCAGCTGCTGCCGCCCCAGCCGGCCTCGATCGAGGTCCTGCACGGCCCCCGCGCGGGCGCCGCGCTCACCGCCGACGACATGGGCCGCTTCGCCTGCGACGCACCGCCCACCGGCCCGTTCGCGCTGCGGCTGCGCACCGGCGGGGAGGTGGTCGTGACGGAGTGGCTGCGCGCCTGACGCCGGCCGCTCAGGAGACGGCGTCCACCAGGGCCGCCAGGGCCGAGGCGAGTCGGGTCAGCCCCGGCCCGGCCGGCCCGCCCGGCTCGCTCATGTACGTGTCCCGCCGGATCTCCACCATCAGCGCGCTCACCCGCGGCTCCTTCCCGTAGTACTCCAGCGGTACGTACGTCCCCGTGAACGGGCTGTCGAGCCCGGTCTCCCCGATCTCCGCGAACGCCTTCCGCGCGGCGGCGAGCAGCTCGGGCGGGGTGTGGAAGGCGTCGGTGCCCAGACAGACCGGCGGCCGCGGGCCCGCGCCGTGGAGTTCGTAGGGCAGCGGCTCGGACGGGTAGGAGTGCACGTCGATCACGACGGCCCGGCCGACGGCCGCGAGACGCTCGGCGACGGCGTCGGTCACGGCCTGCGCGTACGGCCGGAAGTAGCGGGCGAGAAGCGACTCGGCAGCGGTGTCCGCAGCGGTGTCCTGCGGCCGCAGCGGCTCCCGGTGCGTGGTCCGCGTGTACACGGCGCCCATGCCGACGGCCCGCATCTCCTCCCGCTCGTCGGGGAACCGCTCCGGGTCGACGACCAGCCGCGACAGCCGGTTGACGAACCGCCAGGGCGTCACGCCTGCCCGCCCGGCCGCCGCCTCGGCGATCTCCGCGGTGTGCGAGTCGGTGATGTGGTCCAACTCCCGCTCCAGCGCGCCGTCGTCCAGGACGATGCCCGCGCGCACCTCGGCCGGTATCGCCCGCGAAGAGTGCGGCACATGGAGGATCACCGGCGAGGCGGCGGCGCCGGGCAGGAACGCGAAGGGCGGTGCGGCAGGGGTCATCGGGCTGCTCCCGGCGTTGTCGGTCGGAGGGGGGACCCCCGGACGGGGACTCCTGGGCAGGGACTCCCGGACCGGGACTCCCGGACGGGACGAAAGGACAGACCTGCGCCCCGGCCGGGCTGGTGCCGGTCGGGGCGCAGGGCGGGTGCGTCAGCGGGTCAGTTCAGGGTGGCCAGGGCCTCGTTCCAGGTGGTGGACGGGCGCATGACGGCCGCCGCCTTGGCCGGGTCGGGCTGGTAGTAGCCGCCGATGTCGGCCGGCTTGCCCTGGACGGCGTTCAGCTCGTCGACGATGGTCTGCTCGTTCGCGGCCAGCGTCTCGGCGAGGGACGCGAACGCCTTCGCCAGGTCCGCGTCGTCGGTCTGCGCCGCGAGCTCCTGGGCCCAGTACAGGGACAGGTAGAAGTGGCTGCCGCGGTTGTCGATGCCGCCGACGCGACGGGTCGGGGACTTGTCCTCGTCGAGGAAGGTCGCCGTGGCGCGGTCGAGGGTGTCGGCGAGGACCTTGGCGCGGGTGTTGCCGGTGGCCGTCGCGCACTGCTCCAGGGACGGGACCAGCGCGAAGAACTCACCGAGGGAGTCCCAGCGCAGGTAGTTCTCCTTGACCAGCTGCTGGACGTGCTTCGGGGCGGAGCCGCCCGCGCCCGTCTCGAACAGGCCGCCGCCCGCCATCAGCGGGACGACCGACAGCATCTTGGCGCTGGTGCCCAGCTCCAGGATGGGGAAGAGGTCGGTGAGGTAGTCGCGCAGCACGTTGCCGGTGACGGAGATCGTGTTCTCGCCGCGGCGGATGCGCTCCACCGACAGCTTGGTCGCCTCGACCGGGGCGAGGATGCGGATGTCCAGGCCCTCGGTGTCGTGCTCCGGCAGATACGCGTTGACCTTGGCGATCAGCTGGGCGTCGTGCGCACGGGTCTCGTCCAGCCAGAACACGGCCGGGTCCCCGGTGGCGCGGGCGCGGGTGACGGCCAGCTTCACCCAGTCCCTGATCGGCGCGTCCTTGGTCTGGCAGGCGCGGAAGATGTCGCCGGCGGCGACGGCCTGCTCGATCACCGTGTTGCCGGCCTGGTCCACGAGGCGGACCGTGCCCGCGACCGGGATCTCGAACGTCTTGTCGTGGCTGCCGTACTCCTCGGCCTTCTGCGCCATCAGACCGACGTTCGGGACCGAGCCCATGGTGGCCGGGTCGAGGGCGCCGTGGGCGCGGCAGTCGTCGATCACGGCCTGGTAGACGCCGGAGTAGGACGAGTCCGGCAGCACGGCGAGGGTGTCGGCCTCCTGGCCGTCCGGGCCCCACATGTGACCGGAGGTGCGGATCATCGCCGGCATCGAGGCGTCGACGATGACGTCCGACGGCACGTGCAGGTTGGTGATGCCCTTGTCGGAGTCGACCATCGCCAGGGCCGGGCCCTCGGCGAGCTCGGCGTCGAAGGACGCCTTGATCGCGTCGCCCTCGGGCAGGGACTCCAGGCCCTTGAGGATGCCGCCGAGGCCGTCGTTGGGGGAGAGGCCGGCGGCCGCGAGGGTCGCGCCGTGCTGCTCGAAGGTCTTCGGGAAGAACGCGCGGACCACGTGACCGAAGATGATCGGGTCGGAGACCTTCATCATCGTGGCCTTGAGGTGCACCGAGAACAGCACGTCCTCGGCCTTGGCGCGGGCGATCTGCGCGGTGAGGAACTCACGCAGCTCGGCCACGTGCAGCACGGACGCGTCGACGACCTCGTCCTTCAGGACCGGTACGGACTCGCGCAGCACGGTGGTGGAGCCGTCCTCGGCGACCAGCTCGATCTTCAGCGAGCCGGCCTCGGAGATCACGGCGGACTTCTCGGTGGAGCGGAAGTCGTTCTCGCCCATGGTCGCGACGTCGGTCTTCGACTCGCCGGACCAGGCGCCCATGCGGTGCGGGTGGGTCTTGGCGTAGTTCTTGACCGACGCGGGGGCGCGGCGGTCGGAGTTGCCCTCGCGCAGGACCGGGTTCACGGCGGAGCCCTTGACCTTGTCGTAGCGGGCCTGGACGTCCCGCTCCTCGTCGGTCTTCGGGTCGTCCGGGTAGGCCGGCAGCGCGTAGCCCTGGGCCTGCAGCTCGGCGACCGCGGCCTTGAGCTGCGGGATCGACGCCGAGATGTTCGGCAGCTTGATGATGTTGGCCTCGGGCGTCTTGGCCAGCTCGCCGAGCTCGCTCAGCGCGTCCGGGATGCGCTGGTCCTCGGTCAGGTACTCCGGGAACACCGCGATGATGCGCCCGGCCAGCGAGATGTCCCGCGTGGTCACGGCGACACCCGCCTGCGAGGCGTATGCCTGGACCACCGGCAGGAAGGAATACGTCGCCAGGGCCGGGGCCTCGTCAGTGTGCGTATAGATGATGGTCGAGTCAGTCACCGGGTGCTCCGCTCCACGTCTGCAACATTGCTCGACATCAAGATATCTCGTGAACGGGATCGGCTCGACAGGGGTCTCCCCGAGGGCCGGCGGGTCCCGTGCAACCGAAGCGTCCGTTTCGGCGGTCATACAGGGCGATCGTCGACCTCATCCGACGGCCGGACCGACCACCCGGCCGTCCCAGCGAAAGCGGACCAGCGGACCATGAGATATCGCAGCAGAGTGACGGCCCCGGCGGCCGCCCTGATCGGCACGGCGGCAGTCCTGGCCGGGGGGAACACGGCCCACGCGGACACGGCGGACACGGCGGCCGCCAAGGGCGGGGGCGGCGTCCCCGCCCCCGAGACCCTCGGCGACCCCGTCTATCCCGCCCTCGGCAACGACGGCTACCGCGTCGCCTCCTACCATCTCGACTTCTCCTACGACGCCACGACCACCCTCGTCGACGCCGAGGCGACCCTGGAACTGCGCACGACCCAGGCCCTCACCCGGCTCTCGCTCGACGCCCTGGGCCTGGACATACACACGGTCCGCGTCGACGGCCGCGACGCCGCCTTCGAACAGGTGGGCGAGAAGCTGCGGATCACGCCCGCCCGGCCGCTGCCCGCCCGGGCCCGGGTCACCGTGTGCGTGACCTACACGGCGGACCCGCGCCGCCTCCCCCTCCCGCACACCGCGTGGGTGCCCACCCCGGACGGGTTCGCGATCTGTCCCCAGCCGGACGCCGCGCACACCGTGTTCCCCTGCAACGACCACCCGTCGGACAAGGCGGACTTCACCTTCCGGATCACCGTCCCGGCGGGCCTGCGGGGCGTCGCGAACGGCTCGCTCGTGCGCACCGAGCACCTGGCCGGCGACCGGACCGCGTACAGCTACCGCTCGCGCCGGCCGATGGCCACCGAGCTGGCGCAGATCACCGTCGGCGACTACGTGGTGAAGCAGCGGCAGGGGCCGCACGGACTGCCGCTGCGCGACGTCGTCCCGACCGCCCGGGCCGAGGCCCTGGAACCGGCCCTCGCCCTCACCCCGGGCCTGGTCGAGTGGATCGAGGCACGGCTGGGCGCCTACCCCTTCGAGACGTACGGGCTGCTGCCCTGCAACTCCGACGACCCGAAGGCCTTCGACTTCACCGGCCTGGAGACCCAGACCCTCACCCTCTACAAGCCGAACTACCTGCTCCAGGCGGAGCCCAAGATCGGCTCGCACATGATGCACGAGCTGGTCCACTCCTACTTCGGCAACAGCGTCAGCCCCGCCAGCTGGGCCGACCTGTGGCTCAACGAGGGCCACGCCGACTTCTACGGGCTGCTCTACCGCTACGAGCGAGGCTGGACCGACTCGCTCGGCTACAGCACGTTCGAGGACCGGATGAAGTACACGTACGCCCTCGGCGACCAGTGGCGGCACACCTCCGGCCCCGTCGCCGCCCCGAACGCGGTCAACCTCTTCGACAACCAGCGCTACACGGGCGGCGTCCTCGTCCTGTACGCGCTGCGCCAACTCATCGGCGAGGACGCCTTCCACACCGTCGAGCGGACCTTCCTGGCCCGCTACCGCGACTCCTCGGCGTCGACGGACGACTACATCGCCGTCGCCTCACGCGCCTGCGGACAGGACGTGTCCGGCTTCCTGCGGGAGTGGCTGTACGGCACCACGACACCGCGCATGCCCGGCCATCCGGACTGGACGGTCACCCCGGTGCCGCCGTCCCTCGCCGTCCCGCGTCAGCGGACGGGCGCACGCCCGCACGACAACTCGGCGACGCTCTAGGCGGTCAGTCGTGCAGGGCGCTCGGCTCGCCCTGCACGACGTCGTCGCCCGTGCGCTGCTGCGGGATGACCACCGCGCCCTGCTGCAGGGCGACCGTCCGGGCCGGCGCCGGGATCCGGATGCCCTCCTCGCGGTAGCGGCGGTGCAGACGCTTGATGAACTCGTGCTTGATCCGGTACTGGTCGCTGAACTCGCCGACGCCCAGGATCACCGTGAAGCCGATCCGCGAGTCGCCGAAGGTGTGGAAGCGGATGGCGGGTTCGTGGTCCGGGAGCGCGCCGTCGACGCCGGTCATGACCTCGGCGACGACCTCCATGGTGACCCGCTCCACCTGCTCGAGATCGCTGTCGTAGGCCACGCCCGCCTGCACCAGGATCGTCAGGTCCTGCTCGGGACGCATGTAGTTGGTCATGTTCGTCTTCGCGAGCTGCCCGTTGGGGATGACGACGAGGTTGTTGGACAGCGCGCGCACGGTCGTCTGCCGCCAGTTGATGTCCTCGACGTAGCCCTCCTCGCCGCTGCTCAGCTTGATGTAGTCGCCGCGCTGGACGGTCTTGGAGGCGAGGATGTGGATGCCTGCGAAGAGGTTCGCGAGGGTGTCCTGGAGCGCGAGCGCTACGGCCAGACCACCGACGCCCAGGGCGGTGAGCAGCGGGGCTATGGAGATGCCCAACGTCTGCAGCACGACCAGGAAACCGATCGCCAGCACCAGGATCCGGGTGATGTTCACGAAGATCGTGGCCGACCCCGCGACCCCGGAGCGCGAGGTGGTCAGGTTCTGCACCAGCCCGGCGACGACCCGCGCCGCCGCAACGGTCACCACGAAGATCAGCAGCACCGTCAGACACTGGTTGACGGTGTGCTGCACGCCCTTCGTCAGCGGCAGCAGCGCGGCCGCGGCCGCCGCGCCGCCGGCGATCGCGCACCACGGCACCACGGTGCGCAGCGCGTCCACCACGACGTCGTCGCCGCTCCACTTCGTGCGCTTGGCGTGCTTCCCCAGCCAGCGCAGCAGCGTGCGCGACAGGAAGGCGGCCAACAGGCCGGTGGCCAGGGCGATTCCGGCGAGTACGCCGTCGTCCAGGGTCAGTGCGCGGTTCACAAATGTCACCTGCTCGGTTCCGGGAAATGCGGTCGCGCCCGTCCCCGTCGAGGAAGGGCGCAACCGCTCATCCTGCCGTATCCGACACAGGAGTTCGTACCCGAGGGATCCGGCCGCGATGCCGGGACGGCGCAGCTCAGAGGCGCGTTGGCCGGTTTGCGCGGTTCGTGGTCCGTACGAACGACGGGCCGCGCACCACCACACCGTGGCGAGGACCGGTACGACCGGACCGGTCAGATGACCTTCATGCGCACCAGCGCGCCGAGCGTCAGCGCGCCCGGCACCAACGGCAGCCATACGGTGATGATCCGGTAGGCGAGGACCACCGCCGTGGCGACCGCCACCGGCCCGCCCGCCGCCACCAGCGCCACGATCAGCGCCGCCTCCACCGAGCCGATCCCGCCCGGGGTCGGGATCAGCGCGACCGCCACGGTCGCCGCCAGATACGCGACCATCATGTGCGCGACCGGCACCGGCAGCCCCAACGCGTGTCCCACCGCGGCGAGTCCGGCCGCCTGCAGCACCGGGAACGCCAGGGAGCCGCCCCACAGGGCCAGCGCCCGGGACGGACGGCAGTGCACCGAGCGCGCCTCGCCGAGCGCGGTGCGCAGGAAGCTCCACACCGCCGACCGCACCCGCCGGACGAAGGTGAGCACGCCCGCCGCCAGCAGCACGGCCGCCGCGAGGCCGCCCAGCAGCGGACCGAGCGCCGCGTCGGGCAGCAGGGAGCCGAGCCGCAGCGCGTCGGGGAAGACGAGCAGCAGCACGGTCAGCAGGCCCACCCGGGCCACGCCCTCCGCCAGCAGATACAGCCCGAGGGCCGCCGAGGAGCGGGCCAGCGGAACCCCGCACACGGTCATGAACCGCAGGTTGACCGCGCTCGCGCCGAGGCCCGTCGGCAGCAGGTGGTTGGCCGCGCCAGCGGCGAACTGGGTCGCCAGCAGCCGCCGTCCGGGCAGCCGCTGCACGACCGCGCCCTGCCGGGTGACCGCAGCCGCGACCCAGGTCAGACAGGTCGCCCCGACCGCGGCCAGCAGCCAGGGCCACTCGGCCTGCCGCAGATGCCCGAAGCCCTCGGCGAGGACGGACCGGTGCTGCACCGCGACCACGGCGACCAGCAGGAGCGGGAGCAGACACAGGATCTGGCGGACGGGGAGTCGACGGGCCGGCCTGACGGGGGGAAGGGGAACCGCTGTCACACTCGGAGAGGTTCTCCGCACGGCGCCAACTACGGGTTGCGGGAGCGGGGACGGGACATTACGTACGGTCATCGGGTCCTTCGCAGCGGGGGATGCGGGGAATACGGCGGATTCGGGGGACGTGGGGGATTCGGGGGACGAGGCGGATCCTGGGGAAGAATCTTGACCTCAAGGTTGCTCGAGGTTCTACGGTCGCACTCATGAGCATGGAGACCACCGCCTGGACGCAGTTGTACAGCGTCATGAACGCCCAGCAGGAACGCCGCCCCTTCGACCCGGTGACGCTGCGCCGCATCGGCGCGTTCGCCCGCCCGCACCGCCGCCGCATCGCGCAGTTCGTCGTGCTGGGGGTGCTGACCGCGCTGCTCGCCGTCGCCACCCCCGTCCTCGCCGGACGGGTCGTCGACGCGATCGTGTCGCACGGCGACGCGGGCACGGTCGTCCGCCTGGCCCTGCTCATCGCGCTCATCGCGGTGCTCGAGGCGGCGCTCGGCATCCTCGGCAGGAGGCTGTCGGCGACGCTCGGGGAGGGGCTCATCCTCGATCTGCGCACGGCCGTGTTCGATCATGTGCAGCGGATGCCGGTCGCGTTCTTCACACGTACCCGTACGGGGGCGCTCGTCTCCCGACTCAACAACGACGTGATCGGCGCCCAGCGCGCCTTCAGCAACACGCTCTCCGGAGTGGTCTCCAACCTGGTGACCCTGGTGCTCACCCTCGTCGTCATGCTCACCCTGTCCTGGCAGGTCACGCTGCTCTCGCTGGCCCTGCTGCCGGTGTTCGTCGTCCCGGCGCGGCGGATGGGCAACCGGATGGCCGGAATGCAGCGGGAGGCCGCCGAGCTCAACGCGGCGATGGGCACCCGGATGACCGAGCGCTTCTCCGCGCCCGGCGCCACCCTCGTCAAGCTGTTCGGCCGCCCGGAGCAGGAGTCCGCGGAGTTCGCGGCCCGGGCGGCCCGGGTGCGGGACATCGGCGTCCGCACGGCCACCGCCCAGTCGCTCTTCATCACCGCCCTGACCCTCGTCTCCGCCCTGGCCCTCGCCCTCGTCTACGGACTCGGCGGCCACCTCGCCCTCGAGGGCTCCCTCGAACCGGGCGCCGTCGTCGCCCTCGCCCTGCTGCTGACCCGCCTCTACGCCCCGCTCACCGCCCTCGCCGGGGCCCGGGTGGAGGTGATGAGCGCCCTGGTCAGCTTCGAGCGGGTCTTCGAGGTGCTCGACCTGAAACCGCTCATCGAGGAGAAACCGGACGCCCGCGAGGTGCCCGAGGGCCCCGTCGCCGTCGAGTTCGAGGACGTCCGCTTCGGCTATCCGTCCGCCGACAAGGTCTCCCTCGCCTCCCTGGAGGAGGTCGCCTCCCTCGACACCCGCGGCGGCGCCGAGGTCCTGCACGGCGTCTCCTTCCGCGCCGAACCCGGGCAGACCGTCGCCCTCGTCGGCTCCTCCGGCGCCGGCAAGTCGACGATCGCCCAGCTCCTGCCGCGCCTGTACGACGTCGACGCGGGCGCCGTCCGGATCGGCGGGGTCGACGTCCGCGACCTGAGCGCGGTTTCCGTGCGGGCCACCCTCGGCATGGTCACCCAGGACGGCCACCTCTTCCACGACACCGTCCGCGCCAACCTCCTGCTCGCCGGCCCCTCGGCCACCGAGGACGACCTGTGGGACGCCCTGCGCCGCGCCCGCCTCGACGACCTCGTCCGCTCCCTGCCCGACGGCCTGGACACGGTCGTCGGCGAGCGCGGCTACCGGCTCTCCGGCGGCGAACGCCAGCGCATGACCATCGCCCGGCTGCTGCTGGCCGGTCAGCGCGTCGTCATCCTCGACGAGGCCACCGCGCACCTCGACAACACCTCCGAGGCGGCCGTCCAGGAGGCCCTCGCCGAAGCGCTCGCGGACCGCACCGCGATCGTCATCGCCCACCGCCTGTCCACCGTGCGCGCCGCCGACCTGATCCTCGTGATCGAAGCCGGCCGGGTCGTCGAACGCGGCACGCACGAGGGGCTGTTGGCGGCCGACGGACGCTACGCGGAGCTGTACCGGACCCAGTTCGAGCAGCCGGGGGCGGGGGCGGGGGCAGCGACCGTGCCGGCCGTGCTCTGAGGTCCGGTCAGCCGGTGGCGTCCGTGCCGCGGGCGCGCCGGCGGGCGACGGCGCCGGGCGGCCCTCGCCGGCGCTGTCGCAGTTGCGCCATGTCTCACCTGTGCCACCGGGATGCGGTGACACCGGATTGCCGTCACCGGATTCTGGCAAGCGTGTGAACCGCAATCCGCGTCCCGAGGAGAGCACGAGACCGATGAGACCGATCCGTTTGGTGGTGCCCCTGGCGGTGGGCCTCGCGCTCGCCGCCGCAACTGTGACACCGGTGTCGGCACGCACCGTTCCTCCGCCAGGCTCCATGGCCGCGCCCGCGCCCGCGCCCGCCGCCGGAAGCCGGGCGACGGTACATCTGATCACCGGTGACACGGTCACGGTGGCCACGGCGTCCGACGGTCGGCAGACGGCCTCGATCGTGCCCGGCGCCGGGCGCGGTGACATCGTTTTCCGCACGGTCGAGCAGGACGGCCATGTGACGGTGCTGCCCTCCGACGCGGAGCCGCTGGTCTCCACCGGCCGTCTGGACAGGGAGTTGTTCGACGTCACCGCGCTCGTGGCACAGCGCTACGACGAGGCGCACACGACGGTGCTGCCGCTGATCGTGGACCGCTCGGAACGGGCCCCGGCCCCGACCGTGCGCAAGCTCACCGGCTTCGCCGACCCGGACGGGACGGTGCGCGAACTCGACAGCATCGATGCGCGGTCCCTGCGTGTCGCGCAGGACGACCTGGGCCGGTTCTGGGACGAACTCACCCCGAACGGGGAGCGGACGACGGGCTCCGCCCTCGCCGCGGTCCCCCGTGTCTGGCTCGACGGCCGGGTCGGCGCGGTCCTGGACCGCAGCACCGGTCAGATCGGCGCACCGGAAGTCTGGGCGGCCGGCTATCACGGCGAGGGCGTCAGGACCGCGGTCCTGGACACCGGAGTGGACCAGTCCCACCCCGACCTGGTCGGGCGGGTCGCACAGGCCAAGGACTTCTCCGGCAGCACCGGCACCGGTGACGTGTTCGGCCACGGTACGCATGTGGCGTCCATCGTCGGCGGGACCGGCGCCGCGTCCGGCGGTGCCCGCAAGGGCGTCGCCGCCTCCGCGGACCTGCTCGTCGGCAAGGTCCTCGGGGACGACGGATACGGCTCGCAGTCCCAGGTGATCGCGGGCATGGAATGGGCGGCGGCCGAGGGCGCCGAGATCATCAGCATGAGCCTCGGTTCCGAACAGCCCAGCGACGGCACGGACCCGATGAGCCAGGCGCTGAACGAGATCAGCCGCAGCACCGGGGCGCTGTTCGTGGTCGCGGCCGGCAACAGCGGTGCGGCCGGTCCGGGCGCCGTCGGCTCACCGGGCGCGGCCGACGAGGCCCTGACGGTCGGCGCGGTGGACGATGCCGACGCACTGGCGGCCTTCTCCAGCCGGGGACCCCGGCTCGGCGACGGTGCGGTCAAACCGGACGTGACCGCCCCCGGCGTCGGCATCGTCGCGGCGCGCGCCGCCGGCACCACGATGGGCGATCCGGTCGACGCGTACTACGTGGCGGCCTCCGGCACCTCGATGGCCACTCCGCACGTGGCGGGCGCCGCGGCCCTGATCGCCCAGCGGCATCCCGACTGGAGCGGTTCGCGGATCAAGGACGCGCTCATCGGCAGCGCACGGACGATCCCCGGCCAGAAGGTCACCGAGCAGGGCGGCGGGCGCATCGACGCGGCCGCCGCAGTGCTGGGCCCGGTCGTCGCGACGGGCACCGTCCCCCTCGGATCCGTCGAGGTCGGAGCCCAGCCGCGCACCGCCACGCTGGAGTACGCCAACACCTCCGGCGCCGAGATCACCCTCTCCCTGGAGCCGACACTGGCCGACGCCGGCGGGAAAGCCGTCCCGGCGGATGCGCTCGAGCTCGGCACGACCTCGGTACGCGTCCCCGCGGGCGGGACGGCGCAGGTCCCCCTGACCGTCGACCCGGGCAGGGCCGGACAGGGCAAGTACTACGGCTACGTCACCGCCACCCCGGCCACCGGGAAACCCGTGCACACCACCCTCGGTCTGGTCGTGCACGGTCCCACGCACCGGCTCACCGTGCGGACGTACGACACGCAGGGCCGGCTCGTCCCCGGCGCCCTGCCGACGATCTGGGGCGCCGACGGCTTCGCCGCGTACACAGACCGCGACAGGGCCGTCGCGGAGGTCGAAGAGGGCACCTACCAGGTGAGCTCCACCTTCCTGACCACCGCGCACGACGGCCAGGAACTGCGCGAAGTGGTGCTTCCCGAGGTGAAGGTCACCCAGGACATGACCGTCACCGTCGACGCCCGCAGGACCACTCGGGTCGACATCCGCACGCCCAGGCCCGCCGAGCAGCGCGGCATCCTCAGCTATCAGACGTACCGCTCCATCGGCGGCAACGGCCTGCTTCAGGGCACGATGTTCTTCGACAACGCGAAACGGCTGTACGTCAGTCCGACGGCTGCCGTCAAGGACGGCGCCTTCGAGTTCGTGTCCCGGTGGCAGCTCGTCGCGCCGCTCCTGGAGACCACCGCCACCGGCCTGCCGGGCAAGCTGGACTCCTACTACATGCCCGCCTCCCCGACGTTCGGCGACAGCGGAGCCACGCTGACGGCCGTCGACGCGGGCGACGCCGACCGGCCCGTCCTGAAGCATGTCCGCGGCAAGCTCGCGGTCGTCACCGACGAGGCGGGGTCGGGCGGCCGGCAGCTCATCGCACAGATCGCGGCGGCGGGCGCCCGTGCCGTGCTCGTCGTTCACTTCAGCGACAATCCCTGGACCAGGTGGCAACCGGACGGCGACCGCTGGTCGCTGCCCACCGTCCGGGTCGGGGCCGACACGGGAGCGGCCCTGCTGGAGCGGATCCACCGCCGTGTCACCAAGGTGACCTTCCAGGGCACCGCGCGCAGCCCCTACCTGTACGACGTCACGCAGGTCTCCGCCCAGCGCGTCCCCGAGCACGTCACGTACACCGTCGGCAAGTCCAACAGCGCGGTGGTGCACAGCACGTACGCGGCCAACAACGGCTCCGGCTGGGCGAGCGAGCAACGCTTCGGCTGGCGGCCCGCCCAGCAGACGGCCTGGCTGCAGTACACCCGCTATGTGCCGACCGGCTTCAAGCGGACCGAGTACGTCAGCGCCGGTGACACGACCTGGCAGCACCTCGTCCACCACACCGTGTCGTACGACCCCGATCAGCAGCTCGGCAACGGCATGCGCGACAACCCCCGCACCTACCGTGCCGGCGCCGAGACGGCTCAGACATGGCAGGGTGCGGTCGTGCGCCCGTCGATCCCCCGGGGAACCACGACGCCGACGGTGCGGGAGGGAGGTCTCCTGCGGCTGCGCATCCCGGAGTTCACGGACTCGCAGTCGGGTCACTGGTCGCGGCTGACGGACTCGGGCGGCGTCGGCGCCTCGGACGCCGTCCCGTCCGGAGACACCGCCACGGCCGTGCTGTACCGCGACGGCAAAAAGCTCCTGGACCTCGGTTCCGGCTGGGCGGACGCGGAGGTGCCCGCCGACGCGGCCGACTACCGTCTCGATCTCACGACGAACCGGAACTCCCCCGACTGGCAATACGCCACCGGCACCTTCACCTCCTGGTCGTTCCGCTCGGGGAGGACCGACGGCGCCACACCGCTGGCCCTGCTGCAACTCGACTACGCCGCACCGGTCGACGTGCACAACACGCTCCCCACGGCCGGCGGCTACGACCTCGGCGTCACGGTGCGCTCGCAGGACGGACTGCCTGCGCCGCGAGGAGTCACCGCCCGCGTCGAGACCTCCTACGACGACGGACGCACCTGGCAGACCGCCGAGGTGCGCGAGCGCGGCCCGAACACCTTCCGCGCCGTGGTCCGCGGCCTGCCGAAGGAGCGGAAGGAGGCGTATGTGACGCTCCGCGTCACCGCGCGGGACGCCGCCGGCAACAGTGTCCGTCAGACCGTCCGGCGCGCGTTCGCGCAGCACCGGTAGCAGTGTCGGACTCTGCGGGGGCGGGCCATGACGGCCCGCCCCCGCAGCCCTTGCCCCCCACCCCGGTCACACAAGAGGCTTCCCGTCCCTTGCAGTACAGTCTTGAACAGTCCACGCCATGGGTACCGGGGAGGGCGCGCGGGGTGCTGGAAGCAGTTGGCCTTTCTCCGGAACAGGAGTCCGTCTACCGGCTCCTGGTGACCTTCGGCCGGGCCACGGTCGACGACGTCGCCGAGCGCACCGGGACGACGCGCGCCGAGGGCCTACGGGTCCTCGAGACGCTGACTGTCATGGGGCTGGCCACCCGCACCGACGGCACGCCGCGCCTGTTCCGTGCCGTCCCTCCGGACGTCGCCCTCCTTCCCCGCATCAAGGACAACGCCGACGCTCTGCACGTCGCCCAGATGGAAGCGGGCCGGCTGGTCGAGACCTACCGCGAGACGGCACGACGGCACGATGCCGGGCAGCTGCTCGAAGTCATCACCGGCGCGGAGGCCCTGCGCCAGCACCTGAGACGGATCCAGGCCGACTCGAGGCAGGAGATGCTGTGGCTGTGCAAGGCGCAGTACGTGGCGATGCCCTCGGGCACCAACACGGAGGAGTACGAGGCGCTGGCCCGCGGAGTCTCGTACCGCGTGCTGTACGAGAAGGACTTCTTCGCGGACGAGGGCGCCGTGGAGAACGTGGTGGCCGGAGTCCGGGCCGGCGAGAAGGCCCGCGCGGTGCCTCAACTGCCGCTCCGGCTCGCGATCGCGGACCGCTCGGTCGCCGTCTTCCCGCTGGTCCCCGGCGGCCCCAACGGCAACCCCGAGGAACCGACCACCGCGCTGGTACGCGACAGCAATCTGCTGAGCGCCCTGGTCGCTCTGTTCGAGAGCTACTGGGAGAACGCCGTCCCGCTCACCGTCGCGGATACGGGCGCCCTGGAAGCCGATGACTCCAGTACCTCCGGATCGCTCTCCCCGACGGACCGGAAACTGCTGTCCTTGCTGGTCGCCGGGGTGGCGGACAAGGCGATCGCCTCCCAGCTGAGCCTCAGCAGGAGGACGGTCCAGCGCCGTGTCCAGCACCTCATGGAACTCGCCGGAGCCGGCACCCGCATGCAGCTCGCCTGGCAGGCGGCCCGGCGGGGTTGGCTCTGACGAACGGCCCGTCGGGTGGTCCTCCTCGTTCCGTGCGAAGGGCCGTCCGCACGGAACGAGGAGGCGATCGGGGAGGGCGATCGGAGGGCGATCGCGGGGGCGCCTACCCGAGCTTCACCGGGGCCGGGAAGTAGCCGGCTCCGGCGAAGAACTCCGTGTACCTGCCGAACAGTTCGGCGTCGATCTCCGGGCAGACGATGCCCGTGCCGGCCAGCGCGGCCTCCGTCGCGCCGACGTCCATCCGCATGTACAGGGCCTCGCCCGCGGTCATATAGCTGCGGAAGATGTCGATCACCGGGAAGAGCGCGTTGTCCCGGTCCGCGCGGACGGTGGCGACGAACTCGTCCCAGGACACCTCGTCCAGGACGTAGCCGGACTCGCGCAGCCGCGCCACCATGTCCGCGAAACCGATCGCCACCGGGTTGAACAGATGGAACGTCTCGCCGTTCGCCGTGCGGGACAGCGCCAGGACGGCCGCGCTGACGTAGTCCACCGGCACCATCGGGAACAACGCGTTCGCGCCGGCCGGCAGCGCCCGCGCCTGCAGACTGCCCTTCAGGCTCAGCCAGACGAAGTCACGGGTCTGACAGGCGCCGTTGGTCTGCGCGCCCGAGACGACGTCGGCCCGGTAGATCGACACGGGCAGCCCGCGCTCCCTGGCCAGCCCGATGATCTTCTCGGCTACGTATTTGCTCTGCCGGTACCCGTTGGTCAGCTCCTCCGGCGGACCGGTGGGGTCCTGCGGCGACAGCCCGGCGCCGTCGGGCGCAGGCCGGGCGAAGACGCCGGTGCTCGACACGTAGTGCAACGGGACCGTCCGGTGCAGCGCGGCGAGCCGCAGCGCCTCCTCGGTGCCGGTCACGTTGGCGGCCTTCAACGACGGGTACGGGTGCAGCCAGTTGACCGTGGCGCCCGCGTGGTAGACCACGTCGACCTCCCGGGCGAGCCGGTCGAACCGCTCCGCGTCGAGGCCGAAGCGCGGCTCGGCGAGGTCGCCGGTGACGACCGACAGCCGGTCGCCGTCGATCTCGTCCCAGATCCCGTACCAGGTCAGGTTGGCGCGCAGCCGGCCGAGCGCGGTCGCCTCGTCGGTCCCTCGCACCAGACAGTGCACGGTGGCCCCGGTCGACCGCATCAGGTCCCTGAGCAGGAAGGCCCCGACGAACCCGGTCGCGCCCGTGAGGAACACCTGCCCGGGGTCGGCGACCACGGTGACGACGTCCTCGGCCGGGACCACGTCCGCGGCGAGCCGCACCTCGGCCGCGAAGTCCACCGCGGACCGCGTGGAGCCCTCGGTCCGGCGTGCGAGCTCCGCTCCCAGGTACTCGACCAGCGCCGCGGGGGTGTTGTGGTCGAACAGCAGGGTCGGCGCGAGGCGCAGGCCCGTCTCGCCCTCGAGCCGGTTGCGCAGCTCGACCGCGGTCAGCGAGTCGAAGCCGAGCGCGGTGAAGGCGCTGGTGGCGGTGATGCCGTCGGTTCCGCCGTGGCCGAGGATCGTGGCCGCCGCGGTGCGCACCAGGTCGAGCAGGAGCTCCTGCCGACCGGACTCGTCGAGCGGGGCGAGGCGTGCCGCGAGCAGCCCGGTGTTCTGGGCCGTCGCGGTGACCACGCGCCGGGCCGGCCTGCGCACCAGACCCCGCAACACCGGCAGGACCGGGCCCGGTTGCCGCGCGATCAGGGCGACGTCGAGGTGCATCGGCACCGTCGTCGGGTGTGCGGAGGCGAGCGCCGCGTCGAACAGCGCGGGACCCTCGGCCGGTGAGATGGGCCGCAGGCCGGACTGCGTCGCCCGGTTCCAGTCCACCTCGGACAGCCGGGACGCCATGCCGTGCTGCTGCGCCCACGCCGCCCAGGCCAGGGAGTCGGCCGGCAGCCCGTGCGCCCTGCGGTGCTGCGCGAGCCCGTCGAGGAACAGGTTGGCGGCCGAGTAGTTCGCCTGTCCCGGCGAGCCGACGACACCGGCGACGGAGGAGAACAGCACGAACATCGCGAGGTCCATGCCCGCGGTCAGCTCGTGCAGATGCCAGGCGGCGTCCACCTTGGGGCGCAGCACGGCGGAGACCCGGTCGGGGGTGAGCGCGGTGACGATGCCGTCGTCGATGACGCCTGCGGTGTGCACGACGCCGGTCAGCGGGTGCTCCACCGGGATCGAGTCGATCAGCCCGGCCACCGCCGCCCGGTCGGTGAGGTCGCAGGCGACGGTCCGGACGGTGGCGCCGAGGGCGGTGAGTTCCTCGGCGAGTTCGCCCGCTCCGGGGGCGTCGGGGCCTCGTCGGCTGGTCAGGAGCAGGTGGGTGACGCCGTATACGGCGACCAGGTGCCGGGCGAAGAGGCCGCCCAGCGCGCCGGTGCCGCCGCTGACGAGGACCGTGCCCTCCGGCCGGAGTTCCGGCCGTGCCGCTGCGCCCGCCGCCCGCACCCTGGCCAGCCGGGGGGTGCTCGCCCGTCCCGCGCGGACGGCCAGCTGCTCGTGGCCGGACGCGATGGCGAGCGGGAGCCGCTCGGCGCTCGCCGGGTCGCCGTCCAGGTCGATCAGCGTGATGCGGCCGGGGTTCTCGGCCTGGGCCGATCTGACCAGACCCCACACCGGGGCCGAGCCGAGCTCGACGTCCTCGCCGTCGTGGGTGGCGACGGCGTCGGTCGTGACCAGCACGAGCCGGGACGTCCCGCACGCCAGCGCGTCCTGCACCAGCTCCAGCGCCCGCCCGGTGCTGCGGTGCGCCGCCTCCGCCGGATCCCGTCCGGCCGCCTCGTCGATGAGGGCGACGACGATGTCCTCGCCGGCGTCCGCGACATGCGCGACGCGAGGCCCGAGGCCGGCCGACAGGGTGTCTCCCAGCACGGCCAGACGGGCGGGGACGAGGTCCTCCGGTTCGGGGAGGACGACCGGCGACCAGACCACGTGGAACAGGGAGTCGCCCGTCGCATCGTCGAGTCCTGAGGCCTCTGAGGCTTGTGCGGCGACGGCCGCCGGGCGCCGCTTCAGGGCGCGGACCTCCGCGACCGGTTCGCCGGCGTCGTCGGCCAGCCACAGCCGGAACGCGTCCTGGCCCTTGGGCCTGATCCAGACCCGGAGTGTGCGCGGACCGACGGCGTGCAGGTCGAACCCGTGCCAGGACAGACCGGCGGTGTCGTGGCCGACGGCGAGCAGCGGGTGCAGCGCGGAGTCGAGCAGCGCGGGATGGACCCCGAACGTGTCCGCGTCCGTGTCCTCGGGGAGACGCACCTCCGCGAACAGGTCCTCGCCCCGCTGCCACATCGCCCGCAGCCCCTGGAACGCCGGCCCGTGCGAGTAGCCCTTCTCCTCGAGCCGCTGATAGAAGTCGTCGAGCGGGGCCGGGGTCGCGTCGGGCGGCGGCCAGGCGTCGAGGAGGACCGCGGGCGGGGGTGTCGGCTCGGTGAGCAGGCCGGTGGCATGCACCTCCCAGGACGCGTCCGGGTCGGCCCGGTCCGGCCGGGAGCCGACGGCGATCCGCCGGCTGCCGTCCTCGCCGGGTGCGCCGAGGGTCACCTGCACCTGCACTCCGCCGCTGTCCGGGACGGTCAGCGGGGTGTCGATCGTCAGGTCGGCGACGCCGGAGCAGCCGACCTCGTCCCCGGCCCGGACCGCCAGCTCGGCGACGACCGCCGAGGGCAGCGTCGCCGTCCCGCCCACGCGGTGGTCGGCGAGCCAGGGGTGGGTGTGCAGCGAGAGCCGCCCGGTGAACACCGCGCCGTCCCCGCCGGCGAGCTCGATGGCCGTGGTCAGCAGCGGGTGTCCCGGCTCCTTCAGACCGAGCCCGACGGTGTTCCGCGCGCCCGTCGACGTGCTGTCCAGCCAGTAGTTCTGGTGCTGGAAGGGGTAGGTCGGCAGGTCGACGGCGGTGGCCGTGCCGGGGGCGAACAGGCGCTGCCAGTCCATGGTGTGGCCGTGGGTGTGGAGGTGGGCGAGCGCGGTGAGGGCGGTTCGGACCTGGGGCTGGTCCCGGCGTTGCAGTGCGGTGAAGGTCGCGTCGACGCTCTGCGGACCCATCGCGCTGAGCACGCCGTCGGGGCCGATCTCCAGGAACCGGCTCACCCCGCGCTCGGCCAGTCGGGTCAGGTGCTGGGCGAATCGCACGGGCCGGCGCACATGCCCCGCCCAGTACTCGACGGAGCAGACCTCTGCCGTGTCGGCGGCCATCGGGACGACCGGCTCGGCGAAGTCCACCGTCTCCAGCACGGCCGTGAACTCCTTGAGGACCGGGTCCATCAGGGGGGAGTGGAAGGCGTGGCTGACGGTGAGGCGGTTGGTCTTGCGTCCCTGGCTGCGGAGGGTTTCGGCGAGGGCGGTGACGGTGTCCTCGGCGCCGGAGATCACCACGGCGTGGGGGCCGTTGACGGCGGCGATCCCGGCGAGGGTCTCGTGTCCGTGCAGGAGTTCCTCGGCCTCAACTTCGGTGGCCTGGACGGCGATCATCGCGCCGCCGGGGGGAAGGGCCTGCATGAGCCGGCCCCGGGCGGCCACGACCCGGCAGGCGTCG
>NZ_JBEYIL010000021.1:0-210156 GCF_040635845.1 Streptomyces sp. NPDC006872 | reverse complement strand
GCCATGGATTCCCGACCGAACCCCGTGCCGCGTAGCGGCACAGCAACGATCGAGAAGGCCGGAATCCTCGGGCTTCAGCCCGAGGTGCAAGTCAACAACGCCCTGAATGCTGGCCGACTGGCGCCGTTCACCGAGGACTCGTGGCACGTACGTATCGGGCGGGTCGCCAACTGGGCCGGGGTACTCCGGCTGGCCGCTCGGGCAGGCGAGTGGGAACTCCGACCCGTCGTCGGGCACAGCCCGCCGCACCCTGCGGGCATGGCCGAACTGCTGTCCGGAATCTATGCGATCGGCGAGCAGGGCGAGATATGGATGGCGCAGCTCCGAGAGCGCAGATTGCCACCGGCGAATGAGATTGCCAAGGCAGAGGGTTTCCTGACCGGGCCAGGCTCCATCGAGGATCTCGAGCTGTTCTTCTACGACTGATGGCCGTCTCTCCTCGGGTCGGCGTCGCGTCGAGATGAGGATGGCAACGAGGTGGAGTACGGCCTGGGCCTGGTAGGCGATGGCGAGTTTGTCCGTTCGCATGGCCGGGCCGCGCCACTGCTTGAGGTTCAAAGGGGCACGCTCCAGGAGGTCTGCGAAGGTGGTGAGGCCCCGCGAGTCATCGCCCAGCAGCAGTTTCCGCTAGAGGTCGACCCAGGTTCGAAGGGCTTCGGTGTCCAACACCCACGCGCGGCATCACGCTGTGTAACCTCACCGGCTCTTGGAGTGCCGAAGTGGCGTACGTCGGCCAGGGAATGGAGAATTCTTCTTGGTCCTGAACGATCCGGTTCACCTCGCGTGCAGCGAGCGGATCTCAGCCGCCCCAGGTTTCCTGGCCTTTCAGTGACTCTCGCTGGGCGCGGTGGCAAAAACGGGAGGTGGCGTGACGAATCCCCGAACCGTCCTGATGCAGGCAAGCCAAGGTCCCGTACCGGAGAATTGGCGGGTCTTCACCAAGAAGCGGGGGAAACTGTCCGGCTTCCTGCGCGGGACGTCGGATGATCCGGATCCGCTGCTGGTCATCACCCCTGATGAGGTCATCGAGTACAAGGACGAACGCAAGTCGCTGACGATCGTCAATTTCTACGAGCTAGCTGGAATAACGCTGAAAGCGACCGCACGTACCTCCTCCGGAAGTATGTTGGCGGATCTTGACGTATGGGTGGACCTCGACTATCGCGACGGACGGAAGGGAAAGTGGCGATCCACATCCTTCGCGGACGACCTGCAGACGATTCAGGGGTTCATCGAAGCGTACGGTGTCCACAAGGCACTTCAAGGGCGCTACTGACCTCTGGCCCGAAACTGGCTCATCGTGGAAGAGGGTGTAGTCGGGGGCTGTCGGTTTTCGAGGTCGCCTGCGCGGATTTTCATGCTCGGCTGCACTCCTGTCCGGGTGCGGCGAGACGTGCGCCGGGGAACGAGCTATGCACCGTCGTTGTCATCGCGCAGGGAATGGATCATGCTCTGCAGGGTCCGGAACGCGGCTGACTGCTCGGTCTCGGTCATGCCGGCCAGCATTCTGACCTCGACGGACCGGACCGCTACGGTCGCCTTCTCCAGGCTCCGTCGGCCGCGAGGCGTGAGCCGCGCGGGAAGAACCTTCCCGACGGGTGCCTCCGCAGGCCTGGTCACGTAGCCGTCTCGTTCCAGGGTCTGGAGCAGCACGTTCATCGACTGCCGTGTCACGAACGCGCCGCGCGCGAGCTCGGAGTTCGACAAGCCCGGTCGTTGCGCCAGCAGTTCGAGGCAGGCGTAGTGCGTCACGCTCATCCCGAGTGGCCGCAGCACCTCCTCCATGGCTGTGCGCAGGGCGCTCGACGCCTCTTTCAGCAGGTAGCCCAGTGATTTGTCCAGGTCGACGCCAACGCCGTTTTGACTCATGTCAGCATTCTGACATACCTTGGTCTGTGTCAGGAATCTGACACGACGAGAAGGAGCATCATCATGCCCGCCACCGGCCCCGACTTCATCTCTCTCCAGGCGCGTGACCTCGACGCTTCGCAGGCTTTCTACGAGCAGTACCTCGGCCTCGTCCGCTCGCAGGCCGGACCTCCGCACGCCGTCGTCTTCGAGACGAAGCCGATCGCGTTCGCACTCCGCGACGTCGTTCCCGGCACCGATCTCGCATCCGTTGCTCAGCCCGGCATCGGTGCCGCGATCTGGCTCCACGCCACCGACGTCCAGGCGATCCACGACGCGCTCGTCGCCGACGGTCACACCATCGTCTCCGCACCGATTGACGGCCCCTTCGGCCGGACCTTCACCTTCGCCGACCCCGACGGCTACCAAGTCACTCTCCACGACCGCGCCTGATAAGCCGCGGCACCGACATCCGCCGCCTGCTGCTCACCGACCTTGACCTGTCCCGCGAGCGTCTCGTCGTACGGCACCCTGGAAAAGCGACACATTGTCTGCCTGGACGAACTCACTTACCGCTGCGCGCCCGCATGGCTCCCTGAACGCCACCGACGTCGACCGGTCACGAGCAACCCGCATTTGCTGATCAATCGATGAACCGCGGTCACCTGATGCGCCTGTTCGGTATCGCTTCCCACACCGCGATGCGGTGCATCAACGCGGCCCACCCCGAACGCGCCGCGAAGCTGCCCCGGTGGACCGGGAGGGGCCAGGACGACGGCCGCGGCCAACGGGTGGGACAGCCGCACCGCGACGTCCTACCGATCGACGTTGCCGAGGAAGCCCGCGGACATCGGCCCGGGGTCGCCCTGGCAGATGAACGCGCCCCAGTAGTACGGATCGGGCCTGCGGGCGCGCATCGCCAACTGGGCCGCGCGGAACGCGGAACCGCGCGGTTCGCCACGCTTGAGACGACCGTAGAACTCTTCCATGAGCTCCTGCGTCTCCCGGTCAGGGACCTGCCACAGGCTCATCACCAGGGTCCGCGCGCCGGCGATTCCCACCGACCGGCGGAGTCCGTACACGCCTTGCCCGACGGCAACCAGGCCGCGACCCGTGTCGCAGGCCGACAGCACGACGAGTTCGGTGCCGGACAGGTCCATGGTGGCGAGGTCGGCCGCGGTCAGCAGCCCGTCCTCCGCCGGGTCGGGCAGGTGGCCGCGGCGCAGCCAGGTGTTGGCACCGGCGAGGGCGAGCCCCGAGTTGAGCAGGGGAGCGGGGAAGGCGCTGAACGCGCGTCGGTCGGCCTGCCGGGGGCGGCTTTCCGTCGACTGGGCGTCGTCGAGAAAGTAGCCGTGCGAGGCGATGTGGAGAATGACGGGCGACCGTTGCTGCTTGAGCGGCCCCTCGACGGCGTCGGCGCCGAGCCACGCCTCGACACCGAGCAGGTCGGCGACGTGCCGGCCCTCGTCGTGCGTTCCCGGTAGCCGGGCGAAGTGAAGGCCGGCGGCACGTCGCCCGTCCGGGTCACCTTCCGGGGGAGCCGGGTCGGTGGTCGCGTCCAGGGCGAGGTCGTAGTCGGGGTCGGCGATGACGACCGGGGGGTTGGCCGGCTCGGAGGCGGTCCGGTGGGCGGGGATCAGGTCGCGGCCGGTCGTCAGGTAGGCGATCTCATGGGTATCGATGACGAGGCGGCCGTCGTCGAGGGGCAGGATCTCGAAGGGCAGCGTGTACAGCTGGGCGTCGGGAGCGATGAACAACCGCGGCCGGTCGTCGATCCGCAGCGGGTCCAGAAGGGCCTTGCGCAGTTCGACGGCAGCCTGGTCGGCCGCCCGCGCGACGTCGTCCGGAGCGGCCTTCTCCGGGTCGATGTCGCGCGCCCGGCCACCGCGGGTGACATCGCGGCGCAGCAGGACGATGTTCGCGTCGACGCTGCCGGCCGTACCCAGGTCGATCAGGCGGACGTCGTCGTCGCGATCGGGCGTGACGACGAACGCGTAGTACCGGTCGGGTCCCCACCGTGACCCGCCCTCGGCCGGGACGGCCGACTCGTCGAGCGTCGGAACGCACAGGAACTCGACGAGCGCCGACCCCTCGGGAAGCCGCGACCGGACGGCCTCCAGGGTGACCCGCGGCAGAACCTCGCCCAGCCATCCGTCGCCGTGGAAGATGGTCCGGAGCTCGGATTCGAGGCGGTCGCGGTTTCCCATGAGGAACCCCGCCCTGCCGACGTACTCGGAAACCTGTTCCAACCACTCCTCCCGGCTCAGGTCGCCCTGCTCGGGCCACCCCTCCATCATGTGCGCGTGCAGATCCCGATGGGCCGCCTCGAGTTCCGGATACATCCCGTACCGCAGGTTCCGCGCGTAGGTGTCGAGCACGTCCTCGAGATCGGCTATCTGTGGGATCTCGCCGCTCTCGATGGTATGCAAGACCTCGGCAAGCTTGCTCCGCGCGTCACCGCCGTCGTGCTGCCTGCTGTGGATCTCCTCGCGCCTGCGTACGAAGTCGGCCTCGGCCACGATTCCCTTGCGCCGCCAGACGACCTCCAACAGCTGCGTCACCAGCTCGGGTGACTGGAACCGGGGGCGGCCGAGGATGTTCAGCAGCGCGACCGGCTGATCGACGGAGAGGGACGAGATGCCCGCCACCGTGGACTTCTCCTGGATGAGACCGTCCTGATACCGCTCGGCCGTCAGAACGACGTCGATCGCCTCTCGTTCGCGTCCCATCCCGACGAGAGCTGTACCGAGTTCCCGCAACAGTGCGATGTACTGCGGTTTCCGTTCCGCGTCGGTGTCCCGGCCCAGCAGCTCGACCGCGCGTCGGAACAATTTCTCCGCGCTGTCCCAGCGGCCCTTCGCGAGCTGAACCGTTCCGCGCAGGCCGACGGTGACCGCGATGGCCGGAACGTGGTCGCCCACCGCCTTCTCCATCAACCGGAGGCTGGTCTGCAGAAGTTCGTCGGCCTCGTCGTAGCGTTGCTGCGCGAGGTGACACTTCGCCAGTCCGTCGCAGGCGGTCGCGTAGTACTCGTTGTCGGGACCGGCATTCCGTTCGATGAGGTCCATCGCTCGGCGGAGGGTGCTCTCCGCGTCGTCATACCGGCCCTCGTAGGTGTCGACCGCGGCTTTGCCGATGAGTATCAACGCGTGGCCGACGGAGTCCTCGAGGCCGGCCGAGCGGTGGAGCTCGATCGCCTCCTCCTCGTAGTGGCGGGCGAGGAACGTGTCCCCGGCGTCGAGATGGAGCACGGCGAGGTTGTGCGTGGTGGCCGCGAGGTCCGCGCCCGACTGGCGGCCCATGACGTACCGGTAACCGCGCACCGCCTCCCCGAATTGGCCGGCGAGCTTCTGGGAGAGCGCCATCCTGGCCGCCGTGTCGACGGTGGTGGGGTGGTCGAAGCCCAGGTTCGCCTGATCGATCGCGAAGGCCTCGTGGTACCGGACGGCGCTGTCGGAGTACCGACCCATCCGGTGGTACAGGTCGCCGAGCTGTTTGAGGCGCGACCCGTACTCCGGCGAGCCAATGCCCTTCATACGGCCGACGATGTCGACGATCTCCGTCACCTGAGCTTCGGCCGCACTGAGCCTTCCCATGTCGACGTAGACCTCGGTGAGGCCGTCGACCATGCCGATGTACCGCAGGTCGTCGGTGCCGAAGAGGCGGCGCCTGAGATCGACGGCCTCACGATAGAGCCGCTCGGCCTCGGCGTGCTTGCCGAGCTCTGCGCACACGAGGGCCAGATTGCCGAGACACGTTGCGTACGACGGGTGGTCGGTTCCGACCGCCCGGGCGAAGGATTCCAGCGCCTCGCGGTGCATCTCCTCGGCGACGTCGATCTGACCCTGAACGTGTTTCGCCTGGGCAAGGTTGTCGAGAACGGTCGCGTAGGTCTCGCTCGACACCCCGTCGAACAGCAGCGCCAGCTGAAGAGCGTGGGCCAGGAGTGGCTCGGCCCGCTGCCAGTCGCCGGTCGCGGCGTAGGCCATGGCCAAGTAGTTCAGGCTGCGGCCCGTCTCGGGATGGAACTCGCCGTGCCATCCGACGACGAGCGCCAGCACGAGGTGGGCGATGTGGATCGACTGCTCGTGGTGTCCGTTGGACCGGAGCGCGTGGTAGTTGCCCCGGAGGCGGTTGACCTCCTCGTCGGGGTTCGGCGCCGCCTGGCTCCACCCGTCGAGCAGGTCGGTGTCCATCAACGCGATCTGGGTCTCCATGCACTCGACGTCCAGGTCGAGGCACTCGCGCAGATGCCGGCGCCCTGCGTCCAGGTCGCCGGTGGTGATCAGGTGCATCCCGACGTAGCACAGCGCCTGGCACCGCCGAAGGTCGTCGTCGGCTTCGGCGATGACCGACGCCGGCTCCCGCCGGCCCAGCGTGACGTCGAGGAGGGCGGACTCCCACGGGCCGCCGACGACCTCGTGCGGGGTCTGCCCGATCGCGTCGTCGGGTGACATCCCCATCCGGCGCAGGCTGATCAGGAGGATCTGCGCCATCCCCAGGCTGACGCCCGTCCGCAGGATGTCCATCGCGATCCTGGCCGCGGCGGGGTAGTCGCGTCGCACGAATGCCCACAGACACTGCTCGAACGGTTCGTAGTCCACCTGAACTCCCGTCTCTCGCCAACGGACTGCCGCGCCAATGTCCGTGAGGCCGGCGGTGGAAGAACGCAAGGACGGCGCCGCAGGCACCCCGCATCAGGATGAGCACGCCGAATCCGCCCGGGGTGGTCAGCCACGCGAGCAAGTGCACCAGCAGGTCGACCCCAGCGGCGGCGTGGACGATGAGGACCACGAGCGCGACGGCGCTCTGTGTCAGCGAATCGGCGACCGGGCCGCCGCCACCGCCCGGTGCGCTCGCTGCTCGGCACCCGTCCCACGCTACTCACGCGCCGGCTGGGTGCGCGGGTTCCGGCCGGGATCGTCAGGGCCGCTCGGTACCCGCGTGGTGACCTCGACGGTCTTGACGGCCCAGTCCAACGCGACCTGCGGCGCCGGCTCGAAATCGCGCTGCACCGCGAGCAGGCCGAGCCGGTCCAGGACCCCGGTGACGCCGCGCCGCGCGCCTCGGGTGGACGACCGGGGCGTCTCCCGGAGCCGGGGCAGCGCGAACGGGGCCGAGCCGAACGGCTCCTCCGCGACCAGTAGCACCAGCCAGTCCGTGACGGAGGCGCCCGGCTCGACCGGCTGGTCGGGTGGCAGGGCCAGAGTGACGGCCGCACCGTTACCGGCCTCCGCCGTCCAGTGTCCCGCCACGTACTCCCCGGGGAACAGGTCCGCATGCATGCGGTGCCGGTCGGTCAGGTCGAGCAGGACGCAGAACAGCTTCCGGTCTGTGGTGTTGCGGAGCCGGACGAAGGCCGACGGCGGTTCCCATGTCGCGCCGGTCCAGGTGTAGGCGAAGTCGAGGTCTTTCACCGGTGCGGGCGCGCCGTCGCGGGGCGGGCGCTGCCGACCCGGCAGCGCCGGGAACAACTCGAGCTGGATCGCCTCCTCTAGCGCCGGGGACGCGCTTTCCAGGTTGCGTACCTGCAGCCAGCGGGCGATGTGGTCCAGGTCGCGGACGGTCTGTTGGATGCCACGGTCGTCGATGGGGACCGGGGACGCCAGTGGCTTGTCGTCGATGCCGGTGACCTGAATCGTGCGGCTGTGGTCGGCTTGACGTACCCGTACCCCGAGCCGGAACGCGGACTCGTCGGTGGTCGGGACGATGCGAATGTGCGGTGACGGGCCGCCGCCGGGACCGGTGGTCCGGACGGTCTCGGTCAGGCGAAGGACGACGTCGGGGTCCGCCTGGATCGACACCGCGACAGGGGGGAGCGGCACGTCGGTCAGGACCATGTCGTACTGCTGTTCTTCGTCGGGTGCCCAGTCGATCGGGTCAACGACGCTGCGTTGGGTGTACACGTCGGCAACGTGAACCTCCCGGAGCGGCGCGGTGCGGTGCACCCCGAACCGCGAGCCGGTGACGACGCCGTGCATGGCCCCCGTGTCCACCTCCCACTGGTCCTGCAGGTACCGCATGGTGACCCGGGCAGCGCGCGGCCGCAGCGCCCCGCCGAAGACCTCCCGGTCGGCGAGATCCCCGATCGCTTCCAGCTGGGGTATCTGCCGCAGGAGCCGGCCCTCGACCCGGCATCGCGCGTAACTGAGCACTTGGCGGTAGGTGGCGTCGCGGCCGAGTCGGGCCAGCGCGTGGCCGAGTGCCTCGGTGAACACACCGTGCCAACCGTCGGGGAACGGCCGTTCGTTGGCCAGTTCCCACTCGTCGCACGCGGAGAACGCCACATGCCTGGGCAACTGCGCGCCGGGAACTGGCCCTGGACCGTATGGGTCCGTAGCGTCGGTATCCAGCTCGGGCAGCAGGTCGCGGAGGTCGGGCGGAGTTTCCGACCTGGGCGCAGACCGCGGGGTCAGGTCGGGCGGCAGGCCGTCACGCATCGCGCTGCGGGAATGGCACGCATCCATGATCGTCACAAGGGTGGCGCCGGTACTGACCACCTCGTAGGCCAGGACGGCGAGCTCCTTGTCGTACAGGTCCGGGACGTCGGCGCGGCTGTCATGGCACACCATCGTCTGGCACATGCCGGCGCTTTCGGCGTACCAGATCCCTTCCGGCAACGGCCCCGTCGAGCCGTGACCGCTGTACCAGAACAGCGCGATGTCGTCGGCGCCGAGACAGCCGAGGTGGCTGCGGAACGCCTCGATGATGCCGGCCCGGGTGGCCTGCTCGTCACAGCGCTTCTCGATGACCAAGTCCGCCGGCGCGATCCGGTCGCGCAACAGCCGCTCGGCCAGTCTGATGTCGTTCACGCAGCCGCGCAGGTTCAGGTGCGGCAGTCGGTAGCTGTCGATACCGACCAACAGGGCGTGGACCTTGGGCATCGACGGAGCCTCCTGTCCGTGGCGGTTTCGCGGTCATGGACCGGTGTGCGCGAACGGGGTCCACGCGGTGGGCCGGTCCGTCGATTCGGCACGCGGCCGGCGTACGGCATGGTGCGGCCCGGCGGCGGCACGGTCGGCGTGCCGTACGCCGTCGGGTGCCACGGCGCGATAGACGTCCGCGGCGACCTGTGCCGCCTCCCCAGCTCCACGATCCCCTGCCCCTCGGCCGTACGACGCCCGTCCGTTCGATGTGACGCCACTCATTGCCACGAGTCAGCGCCACTGTCCGTTCCCGGCTGCTGGGGGCGCACAGACGCACATCTACGGCGCACACCGTCACGATCTGAGCGGCCCTGTGCCAACGGCTTCGCAGAGCAGGCCAAACCCAAGATTCGCTTGGGGCCTGTGTCTCAACCCCCCTTTGGATCCATGGGCGGGACTGGGCCGGCGGTATGTCTGGGGTCAACGGGCCTGGCGTACAACGGCGCGCTGTTGTCCTACCTAGATGTCAAAGACACCTCGACCACCACCGAGACCGTCGACACGGCACTGAGCAGACTCCTGCCCAAGGAACTCACCGTCCTCGACCCGTCCCAGGCCGAGGACAAGAACACGATCGCCGTCACCAAGAAGACCGCGGACGCGCACGGTCTGAAGACCATCGCGGATCTGGCTCCCGTCGCCTCGTCCATGCAGTTCGGCGGGGCGCCCGAGGACAAGGAACGGTTCCAGGGACTGGTGGGGCTGAAGAAGGTCTACGGGCTCGACTTCAAGGGCTTCAAGCCGCTCGACCAAGCCGGGCCACTCACGATCACCGCGCTTGCCGACGGCAACGTCGACGCCGCCATCCTCTACTCCACGACACCCGAGATCAAGCAGCGCGGATTTGTCGCCCTCACCGATCCCGAGAACGTCTTCGGCGTCCAGAACGTCATTCCGCTCGTCAATTCCGAAGCGGTGCCGGAGAAGGCCCGGAAGGTGCTCGACTCGATTGCGAAGGCCCTCGACACCACCACGCTCACGGCTTTGAACGCGAAGGTCCAGATCGACAAGGAATCCCCGGTCGCGGTCGCGAAGCAGTGGCTTGAGGAGAAGTCGCTCATCTGACGCCACTGGCCGACGGAGGCTCAGTCGCCTTCTGCCGCTGTGGCCAGGTGGCCAGGCGTAGACGTCGACAGCTCGGCTCCCACCCGGGCGGCGGTCTCGCGCAGCCAGATGTGGGCCGCGTCGTGGGTGTGGACCGGGTGCCACCACAGCGCCGCCTGGAGGGGAACCGCCTCGTAGGGCGGTTCGAGGACGCGTACGGCGGCCACCCCGGCCAGTCGCTCGGCCAGGCGCCGCTGTACCAGGGCGATCCGGCGGGTGTCGGCGACCATGAAGGGCAGTACCTGGAAGCTGTCGACGGAGACCTCGACGCGGGGTTCGATGCCGAGCATGCTCAGCTGGCGGGCAGCGGGCGCATCGTAGGTGCGCTGGTAGGTGACCCAGGGCAGGCGGGCCAGGTCGCCCATGGTCAGCCGGTCGCCGACCTCGTCGTTGGTCTCGGCGACGAGGAAGGCCCAGCGGTCGGTGAACAGCTCGACGGCGGGGAAACCGCTGATGATGCCGTGCGGCAGCAGAAGCCCGTCCACCGTGCTGAGCAGCGTCGCGGTGTCCTCCATGACATCGGTCGGATGCCGCTGGAAGCGCAGCCGTACCCGCGGGGCCTCCGCGTGCACGGTCCGGGCGAGTTCGGCACCGAACACGGCTACCGCGTAGTCGGAGGCGAGCAGCGTGAACTCGTGCTCCTCGCTGCCCGCGCTGAATTCGGCCCTACTGCTGAAGACCCGTTCCAGCAGGTCACAGGCGGTGGCGGTGCGGTCGAGGAGGGCTTGGCCAAGAGCAGTCAGCTCGTACTGACCGCCGACGCGGGAGAGCAGTTCGTCGTCGAAGTGCCGGCGCAGGCGGGCCAGGGCGGCGCTCGTCGCGGGCTGACTGAGCCCGATCCGCTGCCCGGCACGCGTCACATTGCGTTCCTCCAGCAGGGCTCTCAGGGACAGGACGAGATTGAGATCGAGTCCGGACAGGTACACAACGCCTCCAGGACGGGCCAGCGCAAGGCTGCGATATCCACACGGCAGATGATCAACATCTGAAGAATCTATTTCCCAGATTACGGCGGACGGGCCAGATTAGTCGCACCGCAATCAGGAGGACATTCCCGTGAAACCCGCAGCCCCGTCCGCGTCCTTCTCCGGACCGTTCGCTCTCGGCACGCTCTCCGCCCCCGACCAGGCGGCTTTCCCCGCCCTGACGGTCCCCGAGGGTCGGGTGCTGAACCTGCGTACCACTCTTGGCGAGCCCGCTCTGACGGTCCGGGGGATCCTCGAGCGTTGGGACGAGACGCTCCCCCTCCTCCGCGAACTGGCGGCGGACGCGGACGCGGACTGGCAGTCGCTCGACGGCCTGAGCGTGCGGGCGCCCGTCGAGCCCCGTCAGGTCTTCCAGTCCGGCGCGAACTACCGGCAGCACGTGATCGACCTGGAGGTCGCCCACCGCGCCCCCGACGACCCCCGCACGGTCGAGGAGGCGCGCGCGGAGATCGCCGCGATCATGGACCGCCGGGCGGCCGAGGACCTGCCGTACGTCTTCATCGGGCTACCGAGCGCGATCACCGGCCCGTACGACGATGTCGTGCTCCCCGCCTGGGCCGAACAGCCCGACTGGGAACTGGAGTTGGCCGCTGTCATCGGACGGCCCGCCTACCAGGTGTCCGTGGACGAGGCCCTGGAGCACGTCGCCGGCTACACCATCGCCAACGACCTCACCGACCGTGCCACCGTCTTCCGCCGGGACATGAAGGCCATCGGCACGGACTGGCTGCGCAGCAAGAACGCGCCCGGCTTCACCCCGCTCGGCCCATGGATCGTGCCGGCCGAGTCGATCGCCGACACCGGGGACCTGCGGGTCACGCTGAAGCTGAACGGCGAGACCATGCAGGACGAGTCCACCAAGGACATGATCTTCGGCGTCGCGCGCCTGGTGTCATACGCCTCCCGGACCGCCCAACTCCTTCCCGGAGACGTGGTGTTGACGGGAAGCCCGGCCGGCAACGGCATGCACTGGGGGCGGCTGCTGCGCGACGGCGACATCATGGACGGCTCGGTCACCGGGCTCGGCGCCCAGCGCACCCGCTGTCTGGGGGAGGGCGCATGAACCGCGCGGACCCCGAGGGCGCGATCGCCGAGGCCGCCAAGTCGTACTCGAACTGGGGCCGTTGGGGCGAGGACGACGTGCTCGGCACCCTGAACTTCCTCGACGAGGCCAAACGCCGCGAGGGCGCCTCGCTGGTCCGGCGCGGGGTGAGCTTCTCCCTCTCGCAGAGCTTCGACATGAACGGCCCGCAGAAGGGCTGGCGCCGGCGCACCAACCCGGTGCACACCATGCTCGACACCGGCACCGACGCCGCCCTGGGCAACCAGGGCTTCCCGCACGGCATCGGCGGCGCCGACGACGTGATCGCGATGCCGTTGCAGTGCTCCACCCAGTGGGACGGCCTCGGGCACATCTTCGACCACGGCAAGGCCTGGAACGGACGGGCGGCCGAGAAGGTCGTCACCTCGGACGGCGACCTGGTCACCGGCATCGAGCACATGGCGCCGTACGTCGCCGGCCGCGGAGTCCTGCTGGACGTGGGCCAAGTCGTCGGCACGGACGGTGAGTTGCCCGACGGCTTCGCCATCACCGAGGAGCATCTGACCGCGACCGCGGCGGCCCACGGGGTGGATGTCGGCCGCGGGGACATCGTCGTCGTACGGACCGGGCGGCTCGCACGGGCCCGCCGCGAAGGCTGGGGCGACTACGCGGGCGGGGATTCGCCCGGCCTGTCGTTCACCACGGCCGGCTGGCTGCACCGCACCGAGATCGCGGCCATCGCCACCGACACCTGGGGTTTCGAGGTGCGCCCGAACGAGTTCGAGCACGCCTTCCAGCCGCTGCATCAGGTCGCCATCCCCCACATCGGCCTGCTCATCGGCGAGATGTGGGACCCCGACGCCCTCGCGGACGACTGCGCGCGCGACGGGGTGTACGAGTTCTGGCTCACCGCCGCCCCCCTGCCCATCACCGGAGCCGTCGGCTCCCCCGTCAACCCGGTCGCCGTCAAGTGAGCGGCGGAACAAGGGAGTTCCCCATGGCCGAACCCCGTACGGTACTCGTCATCGGTGGCGGCGCCGCCGGCAACGCCAGCACCGTCCTGCTGCGCCGCGCCGGCGTCGCCGTGGACCTGATCGAGGCCCGGCCCGACTGGAACGCCACCACCGGCTCCGGCATCACCCTCCAGGGCAACGCCCTGCGCGTCCTGCGGGAACTCGGGGTGTGGGACCAGGTCGAGGCATCCGGATTCGCCTTCGGCTCGCTGGGCGTCACCACCCCCGACGGCACCGTCCTGCACGAGGCCGAGGACATCCGGACCGGCGGCGAAGACCTGCCCGCCACCCTCGGTATGCAGCGGCCCCAGTTGCAGCGGATCCTCATCGACGCGGTCCGCGCCTCGGGCGCCACCATCCGTCTGGGCACCACCGCCACGGCCCTGGACCAGGACCCGGAGGGCGTCACCGTACAGCTCAGCGACGGTACGACCGCCCGCTACGACCTGGTGATCGCCGCCGACGGCCTCAACTCCTCGACCCGGGCCGCGACCGGCATCACGGCCAAGCCCGAGCCGACCGGCATGGCCATCTGGCGCACCCCCGCCCCCCGGCCCGCCGGCCTGGTACGCACGGACCTGGCGTACGGCGGCCCGGCGTACATCGCCGGCTACTGCCCGACCGGCGAGAACACCATCTACGCCTACGTCGTCGAGGCGTGCCGCGACCGCGCCTCGATCGACCCCGCCACGTACGCGGACGAGATGCGGCGGCTCACACAGGCGTACGGCGGCCACTGGAGTGAGATCACCCCGCACATCACCGACCCGGCGAAGGTCAACTACGCGTGGTTCGACCGGCTGCTGGTCGAGGGCTCCTGGCACCGGGGCCGGGTCGTCCTCGTGGGCGACGCTGCCCACGGCTGCCCGCCCACCCTCGCCCAGGGCGCCGCCATGTCCCTGGAGGACGCCTCCGTCCTCGCCGAACTGCTCACCAGCGGCCGGGCCTGGGACGACGACCTCTTCCAGGAGTACTACGAGCGCCGCATCCCGCGCGTACGGGCCGTCGTCGAGGCGTCCGTCCAGCTCGGCCAGTGGCAGCTGGACGGCATACGCGACGCCGACGTCCCCGGCCTCATCGGCCGCACGATGACGATGCTCAAGGAACTGCCATGACCACGCCCACCGTGGACGTACACGCGCACATCCTGCTCCCGGAGGTCGAGGCTCTCGTGGCCGGCCTCCCCGGTCTGGCCGAGGCCAGGACACTGGACGCCCGGCGCAACGGCCCCGCCTCCCTGGCCGTCAGCGGCCCCATGGTCCGCGAACGCATCCCCAGGGCGACCGACGTCACCGTACGGCTGGCCGCGATGGACGCCCAGGGCGTGGATGTCCAGCTGGTCAGCCCGTCGCCCTCGCACTACCACTACTGGGCGGACGAGGAGACGGCGGAGAAGGTGTACCGGCTGGCCAACGAGGCGACGGCCGCGCACTGCGCCCAGGCGCCCACGCGCCTGCGCGGGCTCGGACTCGTTCCCCTCCAGCACCCGTCCCTGGCCGTCGAGGCGCTCGAACACGCCCTGGAATACGGCCTGTTGGGCATCGAGATCTCCTCGCACGCGCCCGGTCGTGAGCTGTCGGATCCGGCGTACGAGCCGCTGTGGACACGAGCCGAGCAGACCGGAGCCGTCCTCTTCCTGCACCCCTTCGGCTGCACGCTCGACGAACGGCTGGACCAGTGGTACCTGTCCAACACCGTCGGTCAGCCCACCGAGAACGCCGTCGCGCTCTCCCATCTGATCTTCTCCGGTGTACTCGACCGACACCCCGGACTGAAGCTGATCGCCGCCCACGGCGGCGGCTATCTGCCGACCCACATCGGCCGGTCCGACCATGCCTGGTCCACCCGCTCCGACGCGGGCGCGGGCTGCGCCCAGCTGCCCAGCAGCTATCTGCGGCGCCTCTACTTCGACTCCCTCGTCCACGACCCGCACGTGCTGCGGTCGTTGATCGCGGCGGCGGGCGCCGACCGCGTCCTGCTCGGTTCCGACTTCCCGTTCGACATGGGCACCGAGGACCCGCTCGGCGCGCTGCGCTCCGCGCGGCTCTCCGATGCCGACTTCGACGCCGTCCGGGGCGGCAACGCCGCCGCCCTCCTCCTCAAGGACTGATCGCATGCGTCTGCTCACCCATCTGCGGCACGTCGACCTCGCCGTGCCCGACTACGACAAGCAACTCGACTTCTACGCCGGCGTCTGGGGCCTGACCAAGGTCGCCGAGGACTCCGGGATCTCCTTCCTGGCCGCCGAGGGCTCGCCCGAGCAGTACGTCGTACGGCTGCGCAAGGCCGAGGAGAAGCGCCTCGACCTCGTCTCGTACGGCGCCGCTTCGGCGGCCGACGTCGACACGCTCGCCGAGCAACTCCGCGCCGGGGGAGTGCAGTTGATCTCGCAGCCCGGCAAGGTCGACACCCCCGGCGGCGGTTACGGCTTCCGGTTCTTCGACGTCGACGGCCGCACCATCGAGGTCTCGGCGGACGTCGAGGTACGGCAGCACCGCCGGATCGAGGAGAAGGAGGCGATCCCGGTCAAGCTGTCGCACGTCGTCCTCAACTCCCCCGATCTGAACCGGACTCGGGAGTGGTACGAGCGACACCTCGGCTTCCGTCTCTCCGACACCCTCATGCATCCGAGGATGGGCGAGGCGATGCACTTCATGCGGATCAGCAACCAGCACCACTCCATGGCCATCGCCCAGGGCCCGCACACCGCCCTGCACCACGTCTCCTTCGAGATGCGCGGCATCGACGAGTACATGCGCGGCTCGGGCCGGGTGATGCGGGCCGGCTTCAAGAAGGTCTGGGGCCCGGGCCGGCACATGGCGGGCGACAACACCTTCACCTACTTCCTGGACCCGCACGGCAACACCGTCGAATACACGACAGAGCTGGAGGCCCTCGACGAGGACACCTGGCACCCGCACGTCTACGACTTCTCCCAGCCCGAGGTCTCCGACCAGTGGGGCACCGCGAACCCGATGAACGAACTGGTCGCCAAGGAGTCGTTCAACGACGTCGACCGCGGCGTGTTCGTCGCCCCGCCGGTCTGATTCCCCTCGTCCCGCCCTCTTCCTTTCCCGACCACCGTCGGAGCCTGGAGCCTCGTATGCGTTTCGCCACCTACGAACACCACAACCAACGCCGGGTCGGCGTCGTGGGCGAGGACGGCACCCTCCACCCGGTACCCGGAGCACGTTCGCTCACGGAGCTGATCCGGTCCGGCGACGGCCTCGACGCGCTGCTCGACATGGGCGCCACCGCCCTCGGTGCCCCGCCGGGACCGCAGGTGTCCGAGGCACGGCTGCTCCCGCCGCTGGAGCCGCCGACCGTGCGGGACTTCGTCACCTTCGAGGAACACGTCGAGGGTGTACGGCGGTCCGTGGACGGCGTCGGCGGGGTGCCCGAAGCCTGGTACGACGCCCCGACCTTCTACTTCACCAACCCCTACGCGATCATCGGCGCCCACGACGACGTGCCGGTGCCACCGGGCAGCAACGCCCTCGACTTCGAGCTGGAGGTCGCCGCCGTCGTCGGCCGGGAGGGGCGGGACCTCACCCCCGAGCGGGCCCGGGACCACATCATCGGCTACACGATCTTCAACGACTGGTCCGCGCGCGACCTGCAGGCCCGTGAGATGCAGGTCCGCCTCGGCCCGTGCAAGGGCAAGGACACGGCCGCCACCCTCGGCCCGTACCTCGTCACCGCCGACGAACTGGAGCCGTACCGCGACGCCGACGGATTCCTGCGGCTCGCACTCACCGCCTCGGTGAACGGCGAGGTCGTCGGCAAGGATCTCCTGTCCAACATGAGCTGGACGTTCGAGGAGATGGTCGCCTACGCGTCGAGGGGCACCGTCGTCCGCCCCGGAGACGTCCTCGGCTCGGGCACCTGCGGCAACGGCGGCTGTCTGGCGGAGCTGTGGGGCGTCCGGGGTGAGCAGTCTCCGCCCCCGCTGCAGCCCGGCGACACCGTCACGCTCACCGTCGAGGGCATCGGCACGGTGTCCAACACCGTGGTGGCGGGCGCCGATCCGGTGCCGCTGGCCTCCGCCCGTCGTCGTAGCCGGGAGCGGCCGTGAAGCGGCTCGAAGGGAAGGTCGTGGTCGTCACCGGCGCGGCCCGGGGCCAGGGTGCCGCCGAGGCGGCGGCCCTGATCCGGGAGGGCGCTCGCGTCATCGCCACCGATGCGGTACCGGAGGGCGCCTGCCGCCGCCTCGACGTCACCAGCGAGCACGACTGGGCCCGACTGGCCGCCGAGCTGCGGGAGTTCTACGGCGAGGTGCACGGCCTGGTGAACAACGCGGGCGTCACCTGGCGCGCGCGCCTCGACGAGGTACGGCCCGAGGACTTCGCCCGCGTCCACGCCGTCAACGTCACCGGCCCCCTGCTGGGCATCCAGCACCTCACCCCACTGATGCCACCCGGCTCCTCCATCGTGAACGTCGGATCGACCGCCGCCCTCACCGGCCACTACCCGGTCGCCTACACGGCCAGCAAGTGGGCCCTGCGCGGGCTGTCGAAGACCGCCGCCATGGAGCTCGGCCCGCGCGGCATCCGCGTCAACACCATCCACCCCGGCTTCATCGAGACCGAGATGACCGCCTCCGCCGCGCCCGCCTTCCGGGACGCGAACATCCGGGAGACCCCGCTCGGCCGCACCGGCACGGTGCACGAGGTCGCCCCACTCGTCGTGTTCCTGCTGTCCGACGACGCCTCCTTCATCACCGGTGCGGAGATACCGGTCGACGGCGGTCTGACCGCGCACGGCGGCGTCAAGTCCATCTCGGACGCACTCCCCGGTTGAGAGGACCCTTCGTGAACAAGGTCAGTACGAGCGCGGCCGAAGCGATCGCCGACATACCCGAGGGCGCGTCACTCGCCGTCGGCGGCTTCGGCCTCAGCGGCGTACCGGAGGTCCTGATCCACGCCCTCCACGAGCAGGGCGCCACCGGTCTGAACGTCGTGTCGAACAACTGCGGTGTCGACGGCCGCGGTCTGGGCGTGCTCCTGGCCGCCGGCCGCATCGCCCGCGTGACGGGCAGCTACGTCGGCGAGAACAAGGAGTTCGCCCGGCAGTACCTGTCGGGCGAGCTGGAGGTGGAGCTGGTGCCGCAGGGCACGCTGGCCGAACGCCTGCGCGCGGGCGGCGCGGGCATCCCCGCCTTCTTCACCCCGGCGGGCGTCGGCACCCAGGTGGCCCAGGGCGGACTGCCCTGGCGGTACGCGCCCGACGGCTCGGTCGCCCTCGCCTCGCCGGCCAAGGAGACCCGCGACTTCCAGGGCCGCCCGCACGCCCTGGAGCACGGCATCACCACCGACTTCGCCCTCGTCAGGGCCTGGCGCGGCGACCACCACGGCAACCTCGTCTTCCGCCGTGCCGCCGCCAACTTCAACCCCCTCGCCGCGATGGCCGGACGCGTCACCGTCGCCGAGGTCGAAGAGCTCGTGGAACCGGGTGAGCTGCGCCCCGACGAGATCCACCTGCCGGGCGTCTTCGTCCAGCGGATCGTGCGCCTGACCGCCGCCCAGGCCGCCGACAAGCAGATAGAGAAGAGGACCGTACGCGCATGAGCACGCCCAAGGGCTGGACCCGCGACCAGATGGCCGCCCGCGCCGCCGCCGAACTCACCGACGGTTCCTACGTCAACCTCGGCATCGGCCTGCCCACCCTGATCCCCGGCCATCTTCCGCCCGGCGTGCACGTCGTCCTGCACTCCGAGAACGGCATCCTGGGGACCGGCCCCTACCCGGCCGAGGACGAGGTCGACCCCGACCTCATCAACGCGGGCAAGGAGACCGTCACCGTGCTGCCCGGCGCCTCCTTCTTCGACTCCGCGCTCTCCTTCGGCATGATCCGCGGCGGCCACATCGACACCGCCGTCCTGGGCGCCATGCAGGTCTCCGAGCACGGTGACCTCGCCAACTGGATGATTCCCGGGAAGATGGTCAAAGGCATGGGCGGCGCGATGGACCTCGTCCACGGCGCGCGGCGGGTGATCGTGCTGATGGAGCACACCGCGAAGGACGGCTCACCGAAGATCGTCAAGGAGTGCGCCCTTCCGCTCACCGGCGAGCGCTGCGTCCACCGCATCATCACCGACCTCGGCGTCCTCGACGTCACCCCCGACGGGCTCGCCCTGGTGGAGACCGCCCCGGGGGTCACCCTCGACGAGATCGCCACGAAGACGGCTGCACCCTTGCGCGCCGACGCGGCCACCGCCGCCTGCTGAACACCCGGACCAGCTCCGCGAGGGCCCATCCACACCAAGGATGATCCTCATCCGGTAAATCGATCGGACAGAGACTAGGCAGCGCCCACTCGCTGGCTCATAGTCGACCTCAGTCCAGCCCGCCCGGCCGCATTTCGGTGCCTTTCCCACACATTGGGCGGGTGCCCGCCGGGCCCCGCACCGCCTCGCCCGGCCCGCTCGCCGACGGCGCGTCCCCATCCCCGCTGAACACAACGACGTGGAGTTCCAGCATGCCCACAACCGCGCCCCCGCCCCCGCCCGCAGATGTCGACGGCACCGCTCCGACGGCGGACACCGTGTCCGGCTCCGCACACCGGCTGCGCGTCACGCTCCTGATGACCGGCAGCTGTCTGCCGATCCTGGGCGCCGTACTGATCGCCCCGGTGCTGCCGAAGATGCGGGACCACTTCGCGGGCGTACCCGGCGCCGACGTGCTGGTCCCGATGGCCCTCACCGTGCCGGCCCTGTCGCTGGCGCTGCTGGCCCCCTTCGCGGGCGTCATCGTCGACCGGCTCGGCCGCAAGCGCCTGCTCGTGGTGGCCACCGTGCTGTACGCGATCTTCGGTACCGCCCCGCTCTGGCTGAACTCGCTGGGCGCCATCGTGGCCGGCCGAGCCCTCGTCGGTGTCGCCGAGGCCGCCATCATGACCTGCTGCACCACGCTGATCGGCGACTATTACACCGGCCGCGTACGGGACCGCTACCTCGCCCTGCAGACCATGTGCGCCTCCGCCTCCGCGACCGCCTTCTTCGTCATCGGCGGCGCGGTCGGATCGGCCGGCTGGCGGGCACCGTTCTGGATCTACGCCGTCAGCCTGCTGCTCGCCCCCGCGATGGCCGCCTTCCTGCCGCAGCCCAGGCCCACGGCGAAGATCGCCGATGCCGATGCCGATGCCGACGCCGATGCCGATGCCGCCTCCGTCCCGTCGACGGAGTCGCGGCCCTACCCCTGGCGGCAGCTGGCCGGGATCTGCGCACTGACCGTCTTCGGCGCCTTGGTCTTCTACACCGTCCCGGTGGAGATGTCGTACCTGATGGACGACCTGGGTGTGAAGGCCACGGGTGTGATCGGACTGGCCACCGCCCTCGCCAGCGCCGCCACTGTGACCGGCGCGATCGTCTTCACCAAGCTGCGCCGAGGTCCCAGGCTTCCACTGCCGGCCGTCTTCGCCCTGTGCGCCGCCGGATTCGTGGTGATCGCCTTCGCGGGCAACCCGGTGCTCCTGATCGTCGGCGCCGTCATCAACTGCCTGGGCACCGGCATACTCCTGCCGTCCCTGCTCACCGGCGCCATGTCCAAGCTCGACCACGCCGACCGGGGCCGCGGCACCGGCCTGTGGACCGCGTCGTTCTTCATCGGCCAGTTCCTCTGCCCGCTGGTTCTCCTCGCCGTCTCCGCCGCGGTCGGCGGCCTCGCCGCCGCCGTCGGGCTCCTCGGCCTCGCCTCGGCCCTCATGGCCGCCGCCCTGCTGCTCGCCCGTCACCGGGCAGCCACCGGCGCGGGCATGCCGGAGGCGCAGACAGGCTGACCTCCGTCCATCAGCGGTGGTTGCCGCAGCGGGAAGCGGGGCGCAGCCGCTGATCCAGGAAGGAGACGACCGCCTGCCATGTCGGGGTCACCGGGCGGGGTGCTGTGGTGTGCCCCTTCCGCGTGCTCTCCTGGTAGGCGCCCTGGCGGGTCGCGTCGTCGGTGAGCATCGCGAAGTCCGTGCCGTGTCCGGCCTTCGGGAGGGAGATCAGGCGTGCGTCGTCGCCCGCGGCGGCCAGCTTGTCGTAGAGGAGGCGGCTCTGGTGGTAGGGCACGGTGGTGTCCTGTTCGCCGTGGAGGATCAGAAACGGCGGGGTGCGCCGGGTCCCGATGTAGGTGAGCGGATTGGCCGCGGCGACCTTGGCGGGGCAGGCGGTGATGGTGCAGCCGAGCAGCTGCGACTCGGGGGAGCGGGTGTCGGAGTGGCAGTCCGTCAGCCCGAATGCGGAATTCAAGGATCGGCAGTCGTCCGGCATGTGGGCGTCCATCTGGAGGAAGTCCGTGGGTGGGTGGAACGGCACGGCCGCCTGGACGGCGCTGGAGGGCCCACGTTCGCCGACTTCGCCTTCGAGTTCCGGGATGTTCCCGGTGACGGCTGCCATCGCCGTGGTCCAGCCGCCGGAGGAGTCGCCCATGATGGCGAACCGTTCCGGGTCGAGGCGGTAGGTCTTCGCGTGTGCGCGCAGCCAGCGGATGGCCGGATGGCGCCCTTGATGTCGTACAACTGGGCCGGGAACTGCGCCTGTCCGCTGGAGCGGATCGCGTCGCCCGCGACGCCGTATCCGTGCGGGTTGAGCTGGGCGGCCACCTTGTCGGCACCGATGCGACCGCTGTCGGCCAGCCAGCCCGAGCCGCTGGTGAAGATGACCAGCGGGAGCGGGCGCTTCGACTGGGGAACGTAGAGATCCAACAGGTGACCCTGGGTCCCGGGCGGCTGGGCCGACGCGTAGGGGAGGTCCTTGGTAACGCCGGGCAACCGGCCGGGGGCCGACGACGGCGCCGGCCGGGCCGACTCCGATGACCCGGCCCGGCCGCCGAGGCCTGCCGCGCGCTCGCTGTCGCGGTGGACGGCGTTGATGGCCGCGTGGACCGCGGCCTGCACGCTGAACAGCCACACCGGTGACGGCGGCCACGACGTACATGACGCCGAGCGGCAGGTGGGACGTGCGCAGAAGTGCTTCGGCGCCTGTCGGTGCGAACCAGGTCGCCTCCTCCGCCGGCTCGCTCCTCGTCATCAATGCCGACGGCGTCATCGGCCCACTGGGGGAGGTGGTGCGGCGGGAGTGGGGGAAGGGGCCATCTTCGTCCTTGGAGATGTGGGTTCTCAAAGCACGAGACTGTTCGGGTAGTTCGCCCAGTGAAATATGGTTCACTGTGAGCGCCTATGAGTCTCGGGTGACGGTCGGCCGGTGTCAATGGGGCCGGCTCCGCCTTCCGTTTCGGTCACTCGACTCACATCCCGTGCGCGGACCGCCTGCCCGGCAGCCGGTCCCTTGAGGAGTCATCGATGAGCAGTAGCGAGTTCCCTGAGGTGAGGACGGTGGCGGGCGCGGTCCGCGGTCGCCGCGAGAGCGGCCTGGAGGTGTTCCGGGGCATCCCGTTCGCCCAGCCGCCGGTGGGTGAGGCGCGCTTCGCGGCGCCGCAGCCGGTGGACGGCTGGGACGGCGTGCGGGAGGCGTTCGCGTTCGGTCCGCCGCCTCCGCAGGAGCCGATGGGCCCCGCGGCCGAGCCCCCTGCCGGACTTCCTGCCGGACTTCCGGTCGGTGACGACTGGCTGACGGTCAACGTCTGGACACCGGAGTCGGACCCGGCCGCGCGAAGGCCCGTGATGGTGTGGATCTACGGCGGCGCGTACAAGTTCGGCTCCGTCGACGACCCGGCCTACGACGGCAGCCGGCTCTCCCGTGACGGCGAGCTGGTCGTGGTCACGCTCAACTACCGAGTCGGCATCGAGGGGTTCGCCCAGATCGAGGGCGCACCCGCGAACCGCGGTCTGCTCGACCAGGCTGCCGCCCTGGAGTGGGTGCGCGAGAACATCACCGCCTTCGGCGGCGACCCCGACCAGGTCACGGTCTTCGGCGAATCCGCAGGCGCCGGGTCCATCGCCGCGCTGATGGTCATGCCGCGAGCGCGGGGCCTGTTCCGGAGGGCCATCACCCAGAGCGTGCCGGGCACCTTCTTCTCCGCCGCACTGGCCGGGGACATCGCCGAGGTCCTCGCCGGCGAGCTGGGTCTGCGCCCGACGGTCGCCGATCTGTCCGGTGTGGACCCACGCAAGCTGCCCGGGGCGGGAGCCGCGCTGACCGCCAGGATGCGTGAGTACGTGCACCGGTGGGGTCCGGTGGCTCTCACCCCGACCCCCTTCTCGCCCGTCGTCGACGGCGACGTCCTGCCCGCCGCGCCGTGGCAGGCCCTTGCGGGCGGCGCCGCACGGGATGTGGAGCTGATCGCCGGGCACAACCGGGACGAATACCGCCTCTTTCTCCTGCTCGGCGGGCTGCTCGGCAAGGTGGACGAGAGCCTGGCCTCGATGGCGCTGGGCCTGTTCGGACCGGTGCCGGACAGCGAACAGGCCTACCGCACCGCGTTCCCGGACGCCTCCGCGGAGTACCTGTTCGAACTGGTGCAGTCGGACTGGCTGTTCCGCATGCCCTCGCTGCACCTCGCGCAGGCGCAGGCGGCAGGCGGCGGCCGGGCGCACATGTACGAGCTGACCTGGGCCGCACCCGCCAACGGCGGCGTCCTGGGCGCCTGCCACGGCCTCGATGTACCCCTGACCTTCGGCGTGTACGGCGGCCTCGGCGCCATGCTGACCGGGCCGGTCCCCTCGCCCGAGACCGAGGCGCTCTCCGTCCGCTTCCGCTCCGCCTGGACCGCCTTCGCGGCCGACGGCGACCCGGGCTGGCCCGCGTACGACGCCGAGCGCCGTCTCGTGCAACTCCTCGACGTCGAACCCACGGTCACCGCGTACCCGGAGGAGGCCACCCGCCGACTCTGGGAACACCATGCTTTCGCTGCTCTGCCCCTGATCACCGCGTAGCCCAGGTACCTCGTTGATGATCGCTCAGACCAAGGGCGTGCCGATCAAGTCCGTGGTCAACGGAGTGGCCACCCACGGCAAGGCCGGGGCCGACGTCACCGGAGTCGGCGTCAAGAAGGACAGCCCGATCAAGCCCGCCAAGGACCTCGTCGGCAAGAAGGTGGCGGTCAACACCCTGCAGAACTCGGAGTCCTAGCTCACCGCCCGCCACGGGGTACAGGCGTCGTTGCGTCATCACGTCCGCGGACGCGCTCACCGGCGAGCGGGGAAGGCGCTGGACCACGACCGACCCGCCCGCCGGAAACCGCCTTCTGCCCGGCGGCTCTCCGTGGTCCGGCCGCCGGCCCGTCCTGAGCGCTCGCCCGCACTCCGCCCCCGAAGCTGTGGCTGCGCTCTCGTGGGCTGTCGTCGCCGCACTGGTGAGCGGAGCCACGCACCCGCCAGGCGTCATTGACTCCAGTGACGAGCCAGCGACCGCGGAGAGCCCATGACATCGACCCACGCTGTGCCGCCCGCCGGCCCCGTGACGGTGGCCGGGCCGCCGGAGGAGTGCTGCGCGGGCTCACCGATGTCGGAGGGGCGGCCGGCCTGAGCGATCTGGGACGGGCCACCGGGCTGGCCCGCGCCACCATCGACCGGGTGGCCGGAACACTCGCTCACATGGGGTACGTGCGCCTGGACGGCAGCAACGTCGTCCCTGAGCCCCGCCTGATGGAACTGGGCAACGCGTATCTGGCCGCTCTGCGTCTCCCCGACCTGTTGGCCGTGCACGCCGATGGCCTGGCCGACGAACTCGACGAGTCGGTGTCCCTCGCGGTGGCGGATGGCGACGGCATCCGCTTCATCCATCAGGGAATCCGCCGCCGTGCCTTGTCGCTGAGCTTCCGCATCGGCGACCTTCTACCCGCCGAACGCACCGCCCCCGGCCCGCTGCTGGCAACCGAATGGAGCGCGCAGCACTGGACGAGGTGGCGAGAGCGGCGGATCGCCGACCCCGAGGACCTCGGCTTCCCGGCGATCCCCGCTCGAGGCGCTGTGGATATCGACCACTACCTGTTCGACGAGTTCCGCCGGGCCGGGCTCCTCACCCGCCAAGAAGCATCCGAAGCCGGGCATCGCGCCTCCCGGATGAAACACGTCGGCTGTACTGAGCGCGCGCCGGGGATCCGGCGGTCCAGCCGGTCTGACCGGCTGCGGGCTACCAGTAGTGGCGTCGGCCGGCGACGGCGTGGCCGGCCGAGCCGAGGAGGAACAGGGCGAGCCCGATCACGAGCAGGATGATCCCGATCGTCGGGCCCTGCGCCGTCTGACCGGCCTGCCTTCCGATTGATCAATATTTCGCCGGGTACCCGTTTCGCTTCGAATATTCCAAAAGGGATGTCGGGTCCCGTCCGGGCCGGACAGTCGAGGGCGGCTGTATCCAGGAGATCCGTTGCCCGGAGGACGTTTGACGCGGCTTTTCGGGGTCACGCGTTTTGTGGGTCCCGAAAGGGCCGAGTACGGACCCCGGCGAAAAAATGAGGAGTGTCATGACAGAGATCCACACCGCCACCACCACCGACTCGGGCGCTCCGGTGGAGAGCGACGAACACTCACTGACCCTTGGGCCTGGAGGACCGGTCCTTCTGCAGGACGCCTACCTGATCGAGCAGATGGCGCAGTTCAACCGGGAGCGAATTCCCGAGCGCCAGCCGCATGCGAAAGGGAGCGGCGCTTTTGGTCACTTCGAAGTGACCCACGACGTGAGCGCCTACACCAAGGCGGCCGTGTTTCGGCCGGGCACGCGCACCGACCTGGTCATCCGGTTCTCGACTGTGGCGGGAGAGCGTGGCAGCCCGGACACCTGGCGTGACCCGCGCGGTTTCGCGGTGAAGTTCTACACCAGCGAAGGCAATTACGACATGGTCGGCAACAATACGCCGGTCTTCTTCATAAAAGATCCGATGAAATTCCAGCATTTCATCCGGTCTCAGAAGCGCCGCGCGGACAGCAACCTGCGCGACCACGACATGCAATGGGACTTCTGGACGCTCTCCCCGGAGTCCGCCCACCAGGTCACCTGGCTGATGGGCGACCGCGGAATACCGCGTACGTGGCGTCATATGAACGGGTATTCGTCGCACACGTACATGTGGATCAACGCCGGCGGTGAGCGGTTCTGGGTGAAGTACCACTTCAAGACGGACCAGGGCATCGAGTGCTTCACCCAGCACGAGGCCGATCAGATGGCCGCCGTCGACACGGATTACCACATGCGTGATCTCTTCGAGCACATCCGTGACGGGGACTGTCCCAGCTGGACCCTCCATGTACAGCTCATGCCGTACGAGGACGCCGCCGACTACCGCTTCAACCCCTTCGACCTCACCAAGGTGTGGCCGCACGGCGACTACCCGCTGATCCCGGTCGGCCGTATGACGCTCGACCGCAATCCGACGGACAACCACGCCGAGATCGAGCAGGCGGCTTTCCAACCGAACAACCTTGTCCCCGGCATCGGGCCGAGTCCGGACCGGATGCTCCTGGCCCGCCTGTTCTCGTACGCGGACGCGCATCGCCACCGCATCGGCGCCAACTACCAGCAGCTTCCCGTCAACGCGCCCGTCGTCGACGTCCACACCTACTCCAAAGACGGCGCGATGGCCTACCGCAGGACGACGGACCCCGTCTACGCCCCGAACTCCAAGGGCGGTCCGGCCGCCGATACAGCCCGTTACGGAACCCCGCCCGGCTGGGCAGCGGACGGCGAGATCACGCGCGCCGCATACGTGTCTCACCCGCAGGACGACGACTGGGGGCAGCCGGGAACCCTCGTACGCGAGGTCATGGACGACGCGGCCCGTGACCGCCTGGTCGACAACGTCGTCGGCCATCTCCTCGACGGCGTGAGTGAGCCCGTCCTCGAACGCGCCTTCGCATACTGGTCGAAGATCGACGAAGCGATCGGCAAGCGCATCGCCGACGGCGTGCGAGCGAAGTCCGACGAAAAGGACCCGAAGGCGGCGGCACAGGCCAACCCCGCGCGCCGTGCCATGCAGCACAAGGCGTAGGGCCCTCCAAGAGAGGAGGAACCCCATGAAGACCCCCGGTGAACACGACACACCCCCGGTCGACGACGAGACGCGGCGGCGGTCCGCGGAGCAGCGGAACGTCACCGCACCCACACCGCGAGATGTCCGGGACAAGGCCAAGGACGAAGACGAGCCAGAGTCCCCGACGGGAGACACCTCCTGACCGCCGCGTGACGGAAAGCCGTCGGCATGCGACGGCTTTCCGGTTCGGTGCTATCCCGGGTGGCCGGCTGCCGGTCCACGGGGTCGACCCCCACGGGGAACCCGCAGGACATCGGTCCGGTGGGCCTTCCGCTCTGCGTACCCACTACGGGCCGGGATGGGGTTCTCGCAGTTGCCTTGTCGCGTGCACATCGGGTCGCGCCAGGACGCGTCGCCGAAGCTCGTCACCGCGTCGTCAGTGCGCGGAGCGCGACGCCCCGCCGAACAGCCGGGCAAGCGCCCTGAAGGGCAGTCTCACGACGGTGACGATCGCGCCGCCGATACCGCGGAGCACATCTGCGATGGCGCGGAACAGCGGCGCGGCCCTTGGACTCTTTCCGCTGGCCGTCGGCTTGATCGTCGTCGTCGCGTTGATCTGAGCCGTACGGCTCGGCATCAGGACCCGCAGTCGGGAGTCGGCGCTGCCGCGCCCGGAGGAGCGGCTGCCGGAATCCGGGCCGACCCACGAAGTTCGGGAGAGGCGCGAGCCCGACGAGGCGCCGGCGTTGGGGCTGGGGCTGGGGTTCGGCGTGAGCACGGGTTCCGTCCGGAGAGCGTCTGCGGAGAGCGAGCGGACTCCGCCGCGCGTGCGCACCCGACCCGGCGGGGGACTCAGGCCGCGTCGTGCATCGCTTGGTCACGCAGTCGGTCGCAGCAGCGGCTGATCAGCCGGGAGACGTGCATCTGTGAGATGCCGAGCTGCTCGGCGATGGCAGCCTGCGTCAAGCCGCCGAAGAAGCGCAGGTGGAGGATGAGCTGGTCGCGCTCCGGCAGCGTCTGAATACCGGGCTTGACGGTCTCGCGGTTGATCACGGTGTCGAGGGCCGGATCGGGCGCCCCGAGCGTGTCGCTGAGGGAGTACCCGTCCTCACCGCCCGGCAGCTCCGCGTCCAGCGAGAGGGCGGTGTAGCTCTGCAGAGCCTCCAGCCCGACCAGGACGTCCTCCTCGCCGAGGCCGGCCTGAGCGGCGATCTCGGCGGTGGTGGGCCGACGGCCCGGGACGGTCTGGGACAGATCCTGTATGGCGAACCGCACCCGGTTGCGCAGGTCCTGCACCCGGCGTGGCACATGCACGGTCCACGTGTGGTCACGGAAGTGCCGCTTGATCTCGCCGGTGATGGTCGGGACGGCGTAGCTCTCGAAGGCGTTGCCGCGCTCTGGGTCGTACCGGTCGACGGCCTTGACCAGGCCGAGGGCCGCGACCTGGCACAGGTCCTCGGAGCTCTCACCCCGGTTCCGGAACCGTCCGGCGAGCCGGTCGGCCATGGGCAGCCACGCAACCACGATCTGCTCGCGGACGGCGTCGTGCTGCGGGCCGGGAGCGAGCAGAGCGAGCGTACGGAAGGACTCAGCGGTGTCGGGTGCGTCGTCGTGCGCATGGTGATCCGTACTCATTCGAGCGGTCATGGTGCTTCACCGCGCTTCCCCTGGTCTGGAGTGAACGATCGCCATGGGGAGCGCACTCGCCATACGGACAGGCATACCCGGTGCGACGATTTGTCGCTCCCACGGACGTGCCCGCTTGTCTGAAGCACTGTTCGGCGGGTACCCCCGCTCCTTGATGGCAAACACCCGGTCAGACCCGCGGCGGGTCGGCGTCGAGGAGCTGCTGAGAGCCGGCGGCCGGTGTTCCGCTGTGGCAGCGGCAGCTCCTCGTTTCTGCCCAGGGCGGGCAGAAGGCCGAGGACGAACGGCGGGACGAGCGCAACAACAAACCCCGTGTCGGCGTCCGGACTTCGGGTACGCGGTGGCACGCCTGAAGATCCGGGCATCGCGGCGCGCCGTACGACCGCGCCGGTTGCCGACCGGGCTTCCGCCTCAGCCCGCGTGTTCAGCCCGCGTGTTCAGCCCGCGTGTTCAGCCCGCGGGGGAGGGGGACGGCAGTCCGTGGGACGCCGGGCCGATGGGCGGCTGTTCGCCTTCTGCCGGGATGTCCCCGCGCAGTCCGGTGGCGCCCTCGTGCCAGGCACTGAGCAGTCTGTCCTCAAGATGAGTGGTCACGCGGATCCCGAACACCACGTCGGCGTTCAGGTACGGCTCGCTCTCCAGAAGCCCGCCGACGACGTCGTACCGTAGGACCTGTTCGTGCACCGCGTCCGCCTCCACGTGCTCGGTGTAGAACCGTACGGCCGCCGGTCCGGCACCCACGCGGCGCATGGCCTCGGCGAGGCGGCGGGAGGCCGGGGAGGAGGTCACCTCGACGGCGGCGAAGTGTCCGACGAGCGCCGCGCGCAGCGCCCGGTGCAGACCGAACAGGGACATCAGGTTGACGGTGGCCAGCGCCTCGGCCGGCGCGGCCCGCACCGAACTCGTCGAACTCCACGGCGACCATCGCCGCCTTGGCCCGCCCGTGGAGCCGGGGGATGACCCAGGCGTGCGGGTCGGCCTCCTTGAGGTGGTACAGGGAGCGCATGGCGGCGTACGCGCGCAGGTGGTCGAGGCTGCCTTCGTTCCGGAGGAAGTGGGAGACGCCGGTGCCGTCGTCGCCGACCGGTTCGAGCTGGAGTTCGTCCAGGGCCTGCTCGGCCGTCTCCGTGCCGTCGATCGGCACGTCCCGGCGCAGTGCGCTCAGGAAGCGGTTCTCGATCGCGGCGCGGTGCGTCAGCAGGCCGCTGTCCCACTCAAGGCTGTCGGGGACGTCCTGGAAGCCCTGGTAGTGCAGCTCGTAGAGGACGTAGAGGGCGAGCTGGAGGTCGTCGCCGTACGGGGGACAGCCCTCGGGGGACGGCACCCGCCCGGGGTCCGAGCCCCGGGCGGGTGCCGTCACCGCGGCGGAGAGCGGGCCGCGCGGCTCGGGCAGCGGCGGGGGCCGGAGCCGGAACTCGTGCCGGGGGCGGGCACGGGGACTGGAGCCTGTCATGCGGTCCCGCCCTCCTTGTCCTCCTTGTCCTCCTTGCCCTCGCCCGGAGCGGAAGGCTCAGGGCGGCGGCGATGGCGATGGCTGGTGTCGCACCAGGGGAAGGCGCGGCTGCGGCTGCAGATGCAGACCGCCACCGTGAAGCGGTGCGAGACCGTCACCTCGCCGTCCTCGCCCACCACTTCGACCGGCCCCTCGATGAGCAGGGGCCCGTCGCGCTGGACGCGGACGCGGCGGGGGCGTTCAGGCGTGTTCGGCACGGATCACCACCAGCTCCTCCGTCGTCCCGCCGGCCGTCAGCCCCTGCTCACGCAGCCAGGCGAGCCGGGAGCGCAGCACGCGGCCGAAGGGCAGCGAGGCCCGGTCGACGACCTCCGCGAGGAGACCGACTTCCTCCAGACGGGTCAGCGTCGCGTCGATGCCGCACAGGTGGGAGTGCACGATCAGCAGCGTCCTCGTCGACCGCAGGACCGCCGGCGCGGTCTCGCAGACGCGGTCGATCAGCAGCCGGCCGTCCCTTCCGGCGTTCCAGGCCCTGGCGGGGCCCCGGACCGGCGTGGTGCCCGACGCGGGCACGTAGGGCGAGTTGGCGATCACGAGGTCGAAGCGGTGGCCGGATACGGCTGTCGTCAGGTCGCCGTGGCGCAGGCGCAGGGTCTGTCCGTTCAGCAGGGCGTTCAGCCGGGTGGCGGCGAGCGCCCGCCAGGAGATGTCGACCGCGGTGACCCGGCCGCCGAGCCGGGCCGCCTCCACCGCGAGCAGACCGTTCCCGGTGCCCAGGTCCAGTACGTCCGTCTCCGCCGTGATCTGCTCGCGGCGCATCGCCCTCCGGAGCAGCCGGGTGTCGGCCCCCGGGGCGTAGACGCCCCGGGGGATCCAGCAGCGGAGGCCGGGGGCGGCGGTGAGGGCTTCGGTCGTCATGGGTGGTGCCCCTCAGCCACGCGCCCGCAACGGGGACAGGGACAGGGCCCGCGCGACAAGTTGACGAGGAGTGCTCGCACGTTCGCTCCGATGCCGGGGACAGGCGGCCCGCTGCACGGACATGAGCCGGCAGCACGTCACGGGTACCCCTTGGCAGCAGACGTAACGAGAGCCGAGTCACTGGGAGGAGGGGGAGCGGTCCGGCCGAGGTCACGAGAGGCTGCCCCCTTCCACATACCCGGCGGGCGACCTTGCGGAGCTTGCGGAATCACCCGGATCCGCTGCGGGCGAGGGTTCCACGTTCGAATGCCGGCGGATTTCGAAGTCGTACGCATGGCCGGAGAACAGTTGGGTAATCGGTGGTTCGGAGGTTGATAGTCATGATTCCCTTGCTTCTCGTTCTTCTGCTGGCTCTGATCCTGTTCGGCGCGGGTTTTGCGCTGAAAATTCTGTGGTGGGTTGCCATTATCGTGCTGGTGTTGTGGCTTATCGGCTTCGTCGCCCGTCCGAAGAGTGGGAGCGGCCGCTGGTATCGCTGGTAGCTGACCTGCGGCGATACATTTCAAGAAAAGAATACCGAATCCAATGGGTGTGAGGCCCTGGGTGTGGGGCACTCGCGAAAAGGGTGGTCGCGGAGACCGCCGCGCATGACATACGCAAAAAGGAGGAACGGCGGGGGATCCCGCTGTCCTCTGTTTACCGGAGGAGTTGTTTTCGCGTGACCGGTAATATGTGGAGCTATGATTCGACTGCGGGCCGTCTGGCCGGCGCCGACCTCAGCGGGTACAAGGTCGAGGCCACGGACGGCAGCATCGGCAAGGTCGACAAGCACTCCGACGAGGCCGATGCCGCCTACCTGGTGGTGGACACCGGTGTGTGGATCTTCGGCAAGGAGGTCCTGCTCCCGGCGAGCATGGTCGTCGGCATCGACCCCGACGAGCGGAAGGTCTTCGTCGGCCGCACGAAGCAGGAGATCAAGGACGCTCCGGAGTTCGACCGCGACAAGCACCTCGGCAACCAGAGCTACCACGATGAGCTGGGCATCTACTACGGCACGGGCACCGCGTTCGGCGGCCCGCACACCTGACCCGACGCCTGCTCCTCGCGCCGCGGCCCCGGGACTCGCAAGGAGTCCCGGGGCTCTCGCGTGTCCCGGCGAACCTGACGAGCGCGGCGCGGGGGTGTCAGGGCGTGAAGGCGTGAAGCTTCATGCCTTCACTCGCTCGTCCGCGTCCTCGTCGGAGAGGGTGACACAGCGATGGAAGTGCTTGGCGTCTGCTGACTCAACTCCTCGCCTTCCCGCTGGTGCCCGTACGGGGCGTGGGCTGGGTCGTCGACCGGGTGACCGAGGCCGCCGAACAGGAGTGCTGCGACCCCGAGGGCCTTCGGCGAGCGCGAGGACCGACGGCTGAGCACGTACCCCTCCCGGGCAACGGCCCCGTACGGCTACGACCACGGCTCCTCGGTGACCCTGGCCGACATCATCGAGCGCGTCCTGGACAAGGGCATCGTTATCGCGGGGGACATCCGGATCAATCTCCTCGACATCGAGTTGCTCACCGTCAAACTCCGGCTCATCGTCGCTTCCGTCGACAAGGCCAAGGAAATGGGGATCGACTGGTGAGAACACGATCCGTCGCTCTCCTCCCGCGCCGACGACCGGGCACTGGCCGAAGAGAACAGACGGCTGCAGGCGGAGATCGAGGCACTGGGGGGCGAGCGGGCGCTGCCGCCGGCCGAGGCGGGGTCGACCGCCGGACGGCGCCACCGCCCTTCGCGGCCCTCCACCACGCGGCGCAGGAACGAGGTGGCCGATGACTGAAAGGGTCGCCCATGCCTACGCCGTTCTGCGTGCCGCAGAGGGCCTCGGTGCGGCCCTGGACGGGGTGGAAGGCGTGACGAAGGCACCCGTTCGCCTGGTGCCGGAAGGCTCCGGGGGCGCGGGAGGGAGACGCTCTGGCGGCTGCCGTCAGTTCGGTGCCCGCCCAGGACTTTCAGGAAACTGCCCTGCGACGCCATCTGGGGGACCTGGACTGGCTGCAGACCGTTGCCCGCGCCCACCACACCGTGATCGAGGCCCTCGCCGCGCGCACCACCGTGCTGCCCCTACGGCTCGCCACGGTGCAACTGGACGACGGGCGGGTGGAGGCGATGCTGAGCGAGGGGGCAGACGAGTTCTCGCATGCCCTGCGGCGACTGGCGGGACACCTCGAATGGGGCGTGAAGATCTACGTCGAGCCGCAGCCGGACCCGCAGGAGCCGGAAGGCGGGAGCCGGACACGCATGCCTCCGGTGCGTCGGTCGGTGCGTCGGTGGCGTCGTCCGGTACGGCTGACGAGCTGAGTCCGGGCCGGGCCCATCTGCGCGCCCGTCGCTCACAGCGGCACTCGCGCGACGAGTCCTACCGGGCCGCCCGCCAGGCAGCCGAACGAGTCGAGGCGATCGGTCGCGCCATGGCTGCCGGCCAGGCCCGGCATCGGGTTCAGCAGGGGGAACTCGCCGCCGGCGCCGCAGAGAACGTCGTCGACGATGCCTACCTTGTCTCCCGCGAGGCGGCGGCGGATTTCCGCACGCGGGTCCTCGACGCCGTCCAGGACCTGGCCGACGTACGCATAGACGTCACCGGCCCGTGGGCGCCCTGCTCTTCGCCGCCACGCCCGGTGGGCAGACCCCGGCGACGGCCTGGCACCATGACCCGTCGCCGTGGGTGACACCGGTACGCCCCGACGGCATCCCGATCGACCGGACCGCCGGGCCGAGGTCGCCGACGCGGCCGCCCGGGCCTTCCGGCTGCTGCCCGCCGTACCGGACGGCACCCGAGAGCCCGGGCCGCCGCACCCCGCCCGGCGTATCAGCACCGATCCTGACACCGTCGAACGGGACCTCGTCAGACTCGTCCTCACGCTGGTTGAACTGTTGCGGCAGCTCATGGAGCGCCAAGCCCTGCACCGCGTCGACCAGCAGGACCTCACCGAGGAGCAGGAGGAGCGGCTGGGCTCCACTCTCATGATCCTCCACGACCGCAATGTTGGAGCTGTGCGCCAGTTACGGCCTGACCATGGAGGACCTCAACCTGGACCTCGGCCCGCTCGGAACACTTCTCCCACCTGTTCGTCCCGGCTGACAGGGGGTACTCGGGGTGTGTTCACGATTTCCCACCTGACTAGGAGGGTGAGCGACAATGGGTGGAGAGCAAAAGGCAAAGGGAAAGATGGAAGAAGCCGAGGGAAAGGCCAAAGAGGCGGTCGGTCGTGCCGTGGGCAACGAGCGGATGACGGCCGAAGGGCAGGCCAAGAAGTCGAAGGGTGCGGCCCGTCAGGCCAAGGAGAAGACGAAGGACGTTTTCAAGCACTGACCAGGCAGTTACCGAGCGGGATCTCATGTCGGGGATCCCGTTCCTTTGCGCCCTGGGCCCCGGGAGGCGAGGAGATCATGGCCGTGCGACATCCTGCCGAGAGAGGCAACGGGAGATTCGAGGCGTGTTCGGCACGATGGCCGCCGACGTCCTGCATGTCGGCCTGGGCGTGCCCTATGCATTCTCGACCCCGTTCTTCATGGCCGCGCTGGCTGCCGTCTTCGTCCTCTGGTATCGCAGCGAACGCACCCTGTCCATCCACAGCATCCACACCCGACGCCGCGAGATCTTCTACTGGGCCGCCGTGCTGGCCACCTTCGCGCTGGGCACCGCCGCGGGCGATCTGACCGCCACGATCGGCTTCGGTTACCTGGGTTCCACCGTCCTGTACGCCGCCGCGATCGCCGTTCCGGCCGTCGCTCACCGCTGGGGCGGCCTGAACGCAGTCGTCGCTTTCTGGGCGGCGTACGTCATCACCCGCCCGCTCGGAGCCTCCGTCGCCGACTGGATGGCCGTGGGCCACGACCGAGGCGGACTCGACCTGGGCCTCGGGCCGGTCACGCTGTCCTGGACGGTGGCCATTCTCGGTTTCGTCGGCTATCTGGCCGTCTCGCGCAAGGACATCCGGCACGACGTCGTGCAGTGATGCGTCTGTGCCGCCGAGTGGGGCTGACGTCACCCGGCAGGCAGGCTGATGACGAATCGTGCCCCGGGGGTGTGCGCGGGGTCGTACGTCACCTCGCCGCCGGCGCTGCGTGCGAGGCGTCGCGTCAGCGGCAGTCCGAGGCCCGCCCCATGGTGTCCGTCGCCCGGATCCGCACGTTGACCGGGCGCGAAGAGCTGTCCGGCGAACGGAGGTGGTACGCCGGGCCCGTCGTCGATGACGTCGATGCATACGCCGTCGGGTGCGTGGTATGCGCGGACGGCGATGTTGGAGCGGGCGTAGCGGCAGGCGTTGGTGAGAAGTGGGCTGATGATGCGTTCGAGGTGGGCGGGTGGGACTCCGGCCTTCAGCTGCGGGCCGTCGACGGTGACCGTCAAGTGGCCTGGTGTGTCCGGGGCTTCGGCGAGGAGTTGCAGCGTGGGCAGGACCTCGGCGGTGCCGGGAGCGGTGAGGGTGCCGCCCCTGGCGTCGTCGAGAAGTGTGTCGCAGATGGTGCGCATGGACTCGGCGGCATCGGCGATGACCTTGTGGGTGCTGCGGGTCTGGTCCTCTGTGCGGGGGCGGGTCTGCCACCAGTCGAGTTCGGCGATGATCCGGCTCAGGGGCGTACGCAGCTCGTGCGAGAGCTCCCCGGTGAGCTGCCGTTCGTGGCGCAGAAGGGTGCGGATGCGGTTCAGTATCGCGTCCAGCGACGTGCCGAGGCGGGCGAGTTCGGCCGGGTGACGCATGCTGGCGAAGCGTTCTTCGGAGGCGACGGCGCTTTACTGGGTGGCCTGGTCGGTCATCGTGCGGACGGGGCGCAGCGCGCGGCCTCGACGGCCGGGCCGCGCGCCTGGGGAGGCGGCGATGCCTGACGCGGTGGTGATCGGGGCCGGGCCCAACGGACTGGTCGCGGCGAACCTCCTGGCCGACGCCGGTTGGAGCGTGGAGGTCCTTGAGGAACAGCGCGAACCCGGCGGGGCGGTGCGGCACGACAGGAGGGTGGACCCCGACTTCGTCACCGACCTCTTCAGCTCCTTCTACCCGCTGGCCGCCGCGTCCCCCGTGCTGCGCGGCCTGCGCCTGGAAGAGCACGGACTGCGGTGGAGCCATGCGCCGAGCGTCCTGGCCCATCCCCTGGCCGACGGCAGATGCGCCGCCCTCGACCGCAGGATCGACGCCACCTCCGCCTCCCTCGACACCTTCGCAGCCGGGGGCGGAGACGCATGGCGACGGCTGCCCGCGGTCTGGGAACGACTGCGTCCCGACATCCTGGACGCTCTGTTCACTCCCTTTCCCCCGCTGCGGGCCACGGCGCGGCTCGCCGTCCGGCTGCGGGCTGCGGACGGACTGCGGCTGGCTCGCACCCTCCTTGCCGGTGCGGCGCATGGGGTCGGAGGAGTTCGCGGGCGAGGGCGGCAGGTTGCTGCTGGCCGGCAACGCCCTGCACGCCGATCTCGCGCCGGAGGCCGCGGGCAGCGGCGGTTTCGGCCGGCTGGTGTCCATGCTGGGCCAGACGTACGGCTTCCCTGTCGGTCGGCGGCTCCGGCGCCCTGACCGATGCACTGGTACGGCGACTGCACGCCCGTGGTGGCGCCGCGCGTCACGGACAGCGTGCCAGCCGGATCGCCGTCCGCGACGGGCGGCCGCCGGTGTACGCACCGCCGACGGCGACAGCCTCGCCGCCCGCCGTGCCGTGCTGGCGGATGCGTCGGTGCCCGCGCTCTACGGCGACCTCCTGGACCCGGAGCATCTGCCGGCCCAGCTGCTGGAGGACCTGAAACGGCTCGAGTGGGACTTCGCGACCTTCTAGGTCGGCTGGGCGCTCGACGCTCCCGTGCCCTGGCAGGTGGGTCGGGCCGGCCGGGCCGGCACCGTCCACCCGGCCGACGGACTGGACGAGCTCACCCGGTTTGCCGCCCAGATCGCGACGGGCGCTGTGCCCGACCGCCCCTTCGCGCTGTTCGGCCAGATGACGACCGCCGACCCCACGCGTTCGCCCCGAGGGACCGAGTCGGCCTGGGCCTACACCCACGTACCCCAACGGATCACCTCTGACGCTGGTGACGAAGGGCTGACCGGCGCCTGGGACGCGAAAGAGCAGGAGGCGATGGCCGACCGGATCGAACGCCAGGCCGAGTGGTTCGCTCCCGGATTCCGGTCCTTCATCCGGGCCCGGCGCATCCTGGCTCCCCCCACGCTGCAGATGCTCGACCAGCGGCCCTGCGCGGCGACCTGCCACCCGGCCTGGACCGCCTGCAGCGCATCCTGGCCCACCGCGACCGCACCGGTGCCAAGCGTCCGCCGGTCCGCTGACGCTCCGCGGCGGATCAAGGGAGCAGCTCATGCGCGACAGCCCCTCGAAGGCCGCACCATCGTCGTGATCGGAGCCGCACGTGGGCTGGGAGCGGCACAAGCACGCGACCTTGCCCGGCGCGGCGCGCACGTGGTGCTGATCGGTCACGAGACCGACGTGACCGCGTGACGGCGGGTCATCGACGTCAACCTCACAGGCAGAGCCCTGACCGGCGCGCACGTTCGTGCTTCGCAGTCCGGCGCGGAAGCATTCGCGCACGCCCTGCGCGCCGAGGCGGCCCGGCACGGGGTAGCCGTCGGCATCGCCTACCTGAACCGGATCGACACCGACATGATCCGCGATGCCGACCACCACGCCGTCCTGAGCGAACCGCGTGCCCACATGCCCCTACCCGCCCGGCGCGTCCACCCCACGGACCGCCGTCGCGCACCGCTCGTACAAGCCGCGGAACACCGGCGTACCGCCGTCTACGCCACCGCCGACCGGCAGCGGCAGTGACGCGCACCGCCCTTCACGGCGCGAGCCACCGGCCGGACGCCCACTCCGACGCCCGGCAGCGTGCAGCCCAGGCTCACGCGTGACAAGGGAAGGCGATCGGCCTGGGCGGCTGGGATCTCGGCACCTAGCTTGGGCGGCGCCGGGACGGTGGGTCCTGAGGGTCGACGCCGGTCGTCGCGGAGGCGTCCTTGGTGCCGCTGGGGCGCTGGGAGCGACCCCTGGGGCCCGTGTCCTTCCGGCCTTTCTCGTCCTTGTCGGCGTACTCCTCGCCGCGTTTGCCGACGCTTTCCACCGTGTCGCCCGGTACCGACTTCGTCTCTTCCTTGGACTTGGTCCGTCCTGGGCCTTTCCCGCCGCCGTACTCGGCGGTGTGGAAGGAACGATGGGCGCTTGGGTTGTCCTGCTGATGTGTCTCGTCCACGTCGGGAGACCAGCCGTGCTGTTCACTGCCCTTGTGGCGGCTCGGGCCCTGACCGTGCGGTGGCTGGGACGGCTGTGGTTTCTTCGCCATGGGGTGACCTGCCTGTTCGACGGGGGCGATGCCTGTGCGGCGCCATATTGGGTCAATTATCCTGCTTTGTGTCTTAGGTGTATATTCCAGCAACTCTCGGTCGCTCCTATTCCGCGATGTCGCGCTTTCCCAGCGGACGTACGGCAGGACCCTGGACCACCAGCCCGTCCGGGGCGAAGCGCGATCCGTGGCATGGGCACTCCCACGCCTGCTCCGCGTGGTTGAACGACACGATGCAGCCGAGGTGGGTGCAGCGGGCCGAGACGGCCTGGAGCGAGCCGCTCTCGTTCCGGCGGACGGCGTACTGCCGTCCGCCCAGGCGCACCACGGCGCCGTGGCCCGGGGGGACGTGGTCCGGTGCGGGGCCCGTCAGGGGGGGGCAGTCGATCGTGGAGGAAGTGCCGGGCGACCTGGGCCTGGTGCTTCAGCAGCGACGCTCCCTCGCGGACCACGGAAGCCAGGCGCCGCGTGTCGTAGAGGCCGCGCCAGGCGACCTCACGGCCGTTGATCAGGTCGCTCAGCAGCCTGCCCGCCATGATGCCGCCGCTCATGCCCCAGCCGCCGAACCCGGTGGCCACATAGGTGTGCCGGCTGCCGGGGTGGAAGCGGCCGACCAGAGGTACGGAGTCGGTGGAGTCGTTGTCCTGCGTGGCCCAGCGGTGGGTGAACGTGAGCCCGGCGAAGCGGTCGTCGGCCCAGGCGGACAGCCGGGCGAACCGCTCCTCGACCTCGGCGGTGCCGGGCACGAAGTGCTCCCCGGTGACGATCAGCAGTCGTCTGCCGTCGCGGTACGGCGCGCTGCGAAGGGAGCGCGTGGCCTGTTCCGGTGTGATGTACATGTCGCGCGGAGCGCGGTCCTCGTCGATGGTGGCGGCGACGACGAGTTCACGGCGTGGGCTGAGGCGGGTGAACAGCAGGGCCCGGTCGAAGGTGGGATAGTGCGTGGCGATCACGACCTCGCCCGCGCGAACGGACACTCCGGCGTCCGTCCGCAGGACGCAGGGTTCGCCCTCGGTGAGGCCGACGACGCGCGTTCCCTCGTACACCGTGCCGCCGCGCCGGCGCAGGTCGTCGGTGAGCGCCAACAGGTACTTACGGGGATGGAACTGTGCCTGCCCGCTGACCCGGACCGCGCCGGCGACCGCGAAGGGCAGCTCGGTCTCGGGACGCGTGCCGGATCGCCGCGGTCTGCGAGACCGCGTACAGGCGTGCGCCCTCGGGGCCGCGGGTGCGGCGCAGGTGGTCGTAGACCAGGGTGTGCAGGGCGCTCAGCTTGGCCGTTGTGTGGCCGGTGACCCCGGCGGCGACTCGGCCGGCCTCCAGCACGGCCACCTCGCGTCCCTGCCGGACCAGCTCCCAGGCCGTGCTGAGTCCGGCGATGCCCGCGCCGACCACGGCGACGTCGACGGTCAGATCACCGGACGGCGGGGGAGCGGGGTCGCCGGGCGGTGCGGTTTCCAGCCAGTAGGACCCCTGGATTCCTGTGTCTGCGGCCATGGCGCCCGAGTGCCCCTCGTGGTGAGTGACAAGCCCGATATATAGATCTTCATTCCTGTGTGTACGGGTACTCGGTGTTGTGTGGAAACGACCATCAGCGAGGAGGAGACGATGAGTACGGTGAAGGAAGCAGTGGACGTCGGGGTCCCCGTCCATACCGCCTACAACCAGTGGACGCAGTTCGAGGAGTTCCCGAACTTCATGGAGGGCGTCGAGGAGGTGAGGCAGCTCGACGAGCGACACAATCACTGGACCACCAAGATCGGCGGGGTGCGGCGCGAGTTCGACACCGAGATAGTCGATCAGTTGGTGGACGACCGGATCACCTGGCGGGTCGTAGAAGGAGAGACCCGGCAGCGGGGATCGGTCAGGTTCCAGCGGTTGGACGACACCCACACCCGGGTGGAGCTCACGATGGACGTCGAGCCCAGCGGCATGGCCGAGAAGGGCGCGGACATGCTCGGCATGATCGACCGTCAGGTCAAGGGAGATCTGCGCCGTTTCAAGGACTACATCGAACAGCGTGGGGGCGAGACCGGCGCCTGGCGAGGGCGCATCCGGCCCGTGAATCCTGGCTCGGCCTTCTGACAACTCAGGACACGCAACGGGCTCCCGGACGGGAGCGCTCGGCCGCGTTGCCCTTCCAGGGAGGCGTCTGAGTCACCATCATGTTCCAGCAGTCGGCTCTGACGGGATCGCTCGGACAGGACCTGGCTGGGCGGACAGGTCCGACGGCGTCGGGAGGTCCAGCCGTCCTGTCGAGCGGCACAGGCAACCTGACTGAGGCTTACGCCGAACCCTGATGGGCCGTCGTTGGTCGGCTCAGGCTGAGGCCGCGGCGTCGACGGTGTCCCGCACGACCAGCACCACTCTGGAGTGCTCCTCGCCGGCCGCCTCCGAGGCGTCGGCCGGCGGCCCCAGGGAATTCATGTCGTAGGCGCCGCTCGCGACGACCCCCCAGGCGCCGCCGAACTCGTACTGAACCACTCCTGCCGGCTCGGGATCACCCCATTTGAGCTGGGAAGACGGCTCTTGACCCTGTCTGTCGACCGGACTCATGCCCGGAAGTATGCCCGGTCGGACCGTCACTTGGCAGAACACGCCGACCATGGTGAAAGCCTTTACGCCGCAGAAGGCGGACCGGGCACGGCGTCCGGGTTTTCGTCATCCGTGGCGACGGGGATGCCGATGCGTACGCGCCGTCCGGAGGTGCTGGGGCGTCGATGCCGCGGGGCGTCGTAGTGGGGGCGGGCAGTGAGCCGGCGGGCGGTACGCCGGATCTGGCCCTCCACGCCGCCCGCCGGCCCATTGGCACTCTTCAAGCAGTCCAGCGCAAGTGAAACGATTGTCTGGTTTGTCTATATGTGAGTATGAGTGTTGTTTCATCGGATACTCGTGTGGCATGACGCGGACGATGAGAAGGCATGGAAGGCACGGCGGGGACGTCGCGTCCGGACAGCAGGGCGAGACCGGGCGGACAGCGGTTGCCGGGCCGGACGAGCAGGTGGAGCGGCAGGCGCCGGACAGTCCGACGGACCTGCCCAAGGGCTCCTGGGGGACGGTGCTGAAAGGCACCCTCAAGGAGTTCAAGAAGGACGAGCTGACCGACCGGGCGGCGGCGCTTACCTACTACTCGATCCTGGCGCTGTTCCCCGCGCTGCTGGCGCTCGTGTCGCTGCTCGGCATCGTCGGACAGTCGGCGACACAGGCGGTGCTGGACAACATCCAGAAGCTCGCCCCGGGCGCGGCGCAGGACATCCTGCGCAACGCCGTGCAGCAGATGCAGGGCAAGGGCGGAATCGGCTCGATCATGGCGATCGTGGGCCTGGTGCTGGCGGTGTGGTCGGCGTCCGGTTATGTCGCGGCGTTCATCCGGAGCGCGAACGCGGTCTACGACGTTCCCGAGGGCCGTCCGGTGTGGAAGGTGCTGCCGGTGCGGGTCGGCGTGACCGTGCTGCTGATGGTCATGGCCGTGATCAGTGCGCTGATCGTGGTGTTCACCGGCGGTCTGGCCCGGCAGGTCGGCACCGGGCTCGGGGTCGGGGACACGGCGCTGACCGTGTGGTCGATCGCGAAGTGGCCGGTGCTGGTGGTCCTGGTCACGGTGATGATCGCGGTCCTGTACTGGGCGACACCGAACGCGAAGGTCCGCGGCTTCCGCTGGATCACGCCGGGCAGTTTCCTCGCCCTGCTGATCTGGATGATCGCCTCGGCGGGATTCGCGTTCTACGTGGCGAACTTCGGCTCGTACAACAAGACCTACGGTGCCCTCGCCGGTGTGATCATCTTCCTGGTGTGGCTGTGGATCACGAACCTGGCGATCCTGCTCGGCCTGGAGTTCGACGCGGAGATGAACCGCCAGCGTGCCGTTGCGGGCGGTCACCCGGCCGGAGAGGAGCCGTACGTCACGCCGAGAGACACCCGGAAGTGGGACGAGGAGGACCGCCACCGGGCCGGACCCTGAGGTGGCGGAGCACGCGCGTGTGCCCGGGCTCTGCGGGTGGGGGGATCGGCGGCTCGCCGCCAGGCGGGCCAACCGCAGCCCCTTGTTCGCCGCAGTGGGTCCGGTGGTCGCGTTGCTACTGGTACGTCGAGCCTGGAGGCGGCGATGAAAGTGTCGAAGATCGTCTACAAGCCGGTCGGCCTGGCATTGGGCGCGGTCAGCGGAGTGCTGGCCGGCGGAGTGTTCAAACAGGTGTGGAAGAAGCTCGGGCATGAACAGGAGGCCCCCGACGCCACTGACGAGCGCCGCACCTGGCGCGAGGTGCTGTCGGCAGCCATCCTCCAAGGCGCGATCTTCGCCGGCGTCAAAGCCGTCGTCGACCGTGGTGGCGCCGTAGCGACTCGCCGCCTGACCGGCACCTGGCCCGGCTGATCCCGCCCGTCGACGTCAGCCGTGGAAGATCCTCTATTCCGGATCGCCTTTCCTCCTGCATCCACCAGATGGTGGACGTCCTCGCGCCCTCCTCCTGCCAGGACGGCCGCAAGATTCCCGGCCTGCTGGCGCCGCGGGTGCGCGCGTGGCCGTCGACGAGTCGGTGGGCGGCGGGGAGCCGGTCATCCAGGGCACAGCTGCTGCTCGACGAGAACGTTCCTCGCCCCATGGCCGAGGTTTTCGTCAGAGCCGTCCGACCACGCCTACCCGCGTGGCCCACCCGTGTGTACGGACCGTGGAAGCAGGTGTCAGTCGACGACCAGATCGGCCGCCCCCCACCAGGTAGTGGTCGATCCTGCTCGACATGCCGACCCATCCGGACGGGATCCCCGTACCGCGGGACGACCGTTGGACAGGGCCGCGGTGTGGCGGTGGCGTGTGCACCTGCGCTCACCAGCGGCAACATCGGGTGTGGGGTGCACATTACGGAGACATGTCCGCGGTGCGCCCGGGCGGAACGTGCGAGCACGCATTCCACCGCGGGGCACAGGTGCCAAGCCGCTGATCATGGGTACTCGGCGTTCATGAACGTCACACCGCGGGAGCCGATCCTGCCGTCCGCGCGTGGTCGGATCTCGACGGCGATCATCGAATACCTGCGGAGTACGGGACCACTTCCGAACAGCCGGGAGATTTCTAGCGCCGCCCCGCTCGGAGACGATCTCCAGCTCGCCCTGTACCTCTGCTACGAGCTGCACTACCGCGGATTCGCGGACGCTGATGCCGACCGCGAGTGGGACCCCGACCTGCTCAAGATCCGGGCAGCCCTGGAACAGCCGTTTCTCCGGACTCTCCGCGACGCTGCGACCGTCCACAAGCTCGCCGGCGAGGCACTGGACGAACTCCTCGTCGAACCCGTCGACGGCACGGGCGTCAGTCACTTCCTGCGGGACGAGGGAGAACTGTGGCAGATACGCGAGTACGCCGCCCAGCGGTCGCTCTACCACCTCAAGGAAGCCGACCCGCATGCCTGGGTGCTGCCCCGGTTGTGGGGGAGGGCGAAGGCGGGAATGGCGGCAGTGGAGTTCGACGAGTTCGGCGGGGGACGTGCGGATCGCGTGCACGCCCGACTGTTCGCCGATCTCATGGCCGACCTCGACCTGAACACCTCGTACGGGCACTATCTCGACGCGGCCGGTGCGGAAGCCCTCGCCGTCGTGAACATGATGTCCCTCTTCGGCCTGCACCGCGCCCTGCGAGGGGCCCTGGTGGGACATTTCGCCGCCGTCGAAATCGCCTCGTCCCCGGGTTCGCGGCGCCTTGCCCAGGCCATGCGGCGCACCGGCGCCGGACCGGCCGCCGAGCACTTCTACGACGAACACGTCGAGGCCGACGCCGTGCACGAACAGATCGTCCGCCGGGAAGTCGTCGCGGGCCTCCTCGAGGAAGAGCCCCACCTCGACTGCGATGTCGCCTTCGGAGTGGAAGCCACTACATATCTCGAAGACCGCCTTGCCGAGCGTCTTCTCGGCGCGTGGCGGACCGGGGAGTCATCGCTGCGCGCACCTGTCTGACCGGCGTGCCGACGGCGAACAGGTTCTCGCGCACTCCGAGAGAACCGGAGATGAAACCCCATGACCACGGTTACTTTGCCCGGCGTCTACACCCCCCAGGACGACACCGACCTGCTCGTCCGATACCTGCACCACGAATACCTGCGCCCGGAACCCCTTCCCCCACGGGCCGAAGTCCTGGACGTGGGCACGGGAACAGGTGCCGTCGCATTGGCCGCGGCCCGGCTCGGCGCACGCGTCACGGCCGTCGACATCTCCTGGCGAGCGGCTCTGAACGCAAAGGTCAACGCGGTGCTGGCTCGTCTCCCGCTGCACGTCAGACGTGGCGACCTGCTGGCTCCGGTGTCGGGCCGCTCCTTCGACCTCATCCTGTCGAACCCGCCGTACGTGCCGGCCCCCGCCGCTGCGTGCCCAAGACGGGGCTCGGCACGGGCCTGGGACGCCGGACACGACGGCCGTCTTGTGCTGAACCGCATATGCCAGGACGCGCCCGAGCTCCTGCGGCCCGGCGGCGTGCTGCTTCTGGTCCAGTCCGCCCTGAGCCGTCCGGAAGAGTCACTGCGGCAGTTGCGGGCGATGGGCCTGCGCGCCGGAATCCTGAAACACCACCACATCACCTTCGGCCCCGTCCTGCGTTCCCGGAAAAGCTGGTTGCGCGGCCGCGGCCTGGTCGAAGACGACGACGAGAAGGAAGAGCTGGTGATCGTTCGTGCTGTACGACTCGGATGAACGCCGCTGCCGCATAGCCGCTCAGCGCGCAGGACCGCTGCTGGTCGAAGGCCCGGTAGAGGTCACTCTGGAGGACGGCACCATCGTGGCGTCCGACCGGTTCCGTGTCGCCCTGTGCACCTGCCGACGCAGCCGGACCTACCCGTGGTGCGACACCAGCCATCGCACGTCCGAGCGCTCCGGGCATCCGCACGACGGAATCCAGTCCGACTCCTGACCTTGCTCAGCGCCCTCGCCGTCGCCGCGTCCATGGAACGCAGTCCCGCCGCGACCTCCTCGGAGAAGGTAGGCGCGTCCCCCGAACCGACCGTTTCCAGCAGCGCTGTTTTGACTCCGCGGTCGGTTATCAACGCCGATTTCGGTGCGGCGAAAGACGAGATTTCCGGTTTGAGGCGGTAGTTCCGTTGTCAGGCCGGACCGAAGGGCCCGTCTTGATGACCGGCTCGGTGTGCTCGACGGTGAATGCGTGGACGGCTGTCATGACCGTGTGCTGATCGGCGACGAGACCGGCGACGGGCTTGGACGTCAGGATCTCCTCCAAGGCGGCGCGGCTGTCGGCTCCGAGGACGACACATCCGTGGTAGCGGCGGAAGGTCGGATTGGCGTGGGAGATGCCGGGCGTGGGGTGCGGCAGTGAGGTCCAGGGCAGGAAGGTGTACGTGCGCAGGTCGCGCGCGCCGGACTCATAAAGCGCGGGTCCGATGCGGTCGTGGACGTACCTGCGGAACGCGCGGCGGCTCACTCCGCGACGTCGGCGCAGCAGAAGGACCGTGCGGTGGCCGACGTCGGCGTCGTGGCCGTCGGTCCACCAGCGGCCTCCTCGTGGGCCGGTCAGGTTTCCGAGGACCCGGTCGAAGACGTTCTGCTCGTCGAGGTACACCTCTCGCATGTGGACCGGGATGGTGAGCGCGGCGGCCATGCTCTCCATCCGGACCTCGGCGATGCCGTCACAGCGCCAGCTCGGGGGGACGAGGGTGCCCACCGTGGGAGACGAGGGCCAGTAGCCGTGATCGGTGGGGGAGAAGTGGTGCTGGAGGTATTCGGCGATGTTGGGCAGCCGTGCGACGATCCGCGCGTGGGGTCCCTTCCAGTACCGGAGGGCGGCGTCTCTCGGCAGGTCCTCGCGGAGGCACACCGGGAAGATTCCCGAGGTGGTCGGTACGGCAGTGGTCGTACTCCCGGGGGTCGTGCTGCCCTGGCGGGTGCCGAGGGGTTCGCGGTCGCTCGGCAGGTGGTTCACGCTTGCTCCGTCCGTCGCAGCATGTGGTTCTTCTGGATGCGGATCGGCTCGACGTAGCAGTCGATCGCCTTGCCGCCGAATCGGGCGATGCAGCCGTTGCGGTACTCGCACACCGGCCGGCCCGGCACGGGGTCCTGCATGTCCTTGAACAGGAAGGGGTCGGCGATCATCGCTCGGGCCGCCGAGACGGCATCGCATCGGCCGCTGTCGATGGCCGACTCCATCCCTTCCCTCGTGTGGAACCCACCGACGCAGATCACCGGGATGTCCAGCCGCGCGGTGAACCGCTCGGCCTGGGGGAGGTTGAAGCCTTCGCCGCCCGGGGCGAGATGTTCCGCTGCGCGTTCGATGACGGGGGCGGCAGCCAGCATCGCCAGGCGCCTCCGACGCGTCATCGACATCCCTGAGCCCTCGGTGATCTGTCCGCGGATGAACCCTTTGTAATGCCCCAGGATCATGCCCGGCCACGACTCGTAGTGCGCCCTGGAGATCTCGACCGCGTCGACGCCTTCGCCTTCCAGTACCTGGGCGACGCGCACGAGCTCGGCGGTGGTCGCCCCCCGGCGCAGCGGGAGCATGTCCGTGCCGTTCAGCTTGAGCAGCACGGGGAAGTCGTCGCCGACGCGGGTGCGTATCGCGCGGAACACCTCGAGCAGCAGGCGCATCCGGTTGTCCAGGTTGCCGCCGTACTCGTCGGTGCGGCGGTTGGTGTGCAGGGTGAGGAACTGGCTGAGCAGGTAGCCGTGGGCGGCGTGGATCTGCACTCCGTCGAAGCCCACGTCCTGGGCCCGCTCCGCGGCGGCCGCGAAGGTCTCCACCACGGCCGGGATCTCGTCCCGGCGCAGTGGCCGCGGTTTCGTTCCGTACAACGGCTCGCGCACCGCTGACGCGGACACCGGCACCTTGCCAGGGTCCGCAGATCTGACCATCTGGCGGCCGCCGTGGTTGAGCTGGGCGATCAGGAGGCTGCCGCAGCTGTGGGCCAGGTCGACCCAGTCCCGCAGCCCGGCCTTCTTGTCGTCGTCGTCGATGCCGGCCTGACGTCCCGCGGACTTGGACTGCAGTGAGACGTAGAGGTTGCCGGTCACGATGAGCGGGGTGCCGGCCCGCGCCATCGGGTCGTAGAACTCGAGCAACTCGTCCGTCACGTACCCGTCGTCGGTGGCACGGGTCTCGCTGGTCGCTGACTTGTAGAGCCGCCCCGGCACGTTGAGCGTGCCGATCCGCAAGGGACGCAGGAGCGGGCTGGTCGGGGGAGTAGGCATCGGCGGCTCTCCTCTACCTCAAGGGTGCTTTGATGTTCGGGCGCGTCGTTGCCGAGTCGTCCACGACGGACGGTCGGTGGTGCCGCCGTCACTAATGGTTGGGAAGCGCTCGTGCCGCGATGGCCGCGGTGACGCGCTGGTAGGAAGGCCCTGCGAGGCGGACGAAGACGTCAAGAAGCTTCGCGTCGGCGCCGACGAGTACACGTGCCTTGTTCCTGCGGACGCCGCGCAGAATCGTCCGTGCCGCGTCGTCGGGGGAGATGCGGGCCGGCTTGCGGTCGATGAGGTTGACCACTGCGGTCGGGTCGTCGCCGGCCGGTACGCGCGTTGCGTGCGATGGCAGTCTTGACGCTGCTCGGGTGTGCGCACGTGACCTTGACGGGGTGGTCGGCCACCGGTATCTCCTGGCGCAAGGACTCGGTGAAGCCCCGCACCGCGAACTTTGGCGAGCTGTAGGCAGCCTGACCGGGCAGCGACATCAGGCCGAACAGGCTTGAGACGTTGACCAGGTGTCCCTCACCGGACGCGATCAGGTGCGGCAGGAACGCCTTGCTGAAGTTCACCACGCCCCAGAAATCGACGTTCATGATCCGCTCGACGTCTTCGAGATCCGATCGCTCGATACCGGGAAACCGGAAGGCGGCCTCGCGCTCGGAGACGTCGACCCGCGCTGCCTCGACGTCGGCGCCGAACGCCTCGACTCGCCGTACCGTTGCGGCGAGAGCCGCGGTGTCGACGCCCGACAGGGCCGGACTGACACCCTCGGACGCGAGTGCGTCGGCCGGCGCCCGGCCGATGCCGGAACCCGCTCCGGTGATGACGGCGGCCCTCTCTGCGAATGCGTTCACGCGGCTCCAAGCCTTCCAATGGGTGCGGACGGGCCGCAGGTCGCTGGCGGGTGGGCTCAGGGCAGCAGCCCGACCGACGTCGGGCGGTCACCCGTCCCTGTCCGCGACGCGTCCCGGCGCTCGGACCCGGGCAGGTGACCTCGCTGCCCGGCGAGCCTGTCCCTGGGGCTCGCAGGGGCGCGTTCGCTACTTGAAAGCAACTCGCGCCAGCAGTGAGTGTGGCGCGGCACACTCGCATTTGCTTGACAGGAAGCGACAGAATTTTTACTTTGCACGACATGGAACCACTGGTGCGGGCCGCAACCCTGCGGGGCTGGGCGAGTCTGGTGCTCGAGCTCGGCGGGGACCCGGACGCCCTGCTCGCGGCGGCGCGCCTGCCCGGGTACGCGCTGGAGGACGAGGACGCCCTTGTTCCCGCGCGCGCCGCGATGCACCTGTTGGAGGCATCGGCGGTGGATCTTCGCTGCCCGGACTTCGGTCTGCGGATGGCGCACGCGCAGGATCCGACCGCACTCGGGCCGCTGGCCCTGGTCCTTCAGAACACGCCGACCGTGCGGGAAATGATCCAGGCCGCGGCCCGGTACCTGTTCGTGCACAGCCCGTCGCTCACCCTGGCGTTGATCCCCGCCGGGCCGGAGTTCCCCGGTCACGTCGCGATGCGGTTCGACATGGTGCTCGACCCCCGCCCGCCCGCCCGTCAGGCGATGGATCTCGGTCTCGCGACGGCGCACCGCCTTCTCGGCCTCGTCGTCAGGAGTGGATACCGGCCCCGGGCCGTGCTGTTGCCGCATTCGCCGGCCGCCCCGTTGTCGTGCTATGTGCGGTTCTTCGGGGCCGAAGTGCGACCGGAACGTGCGCACGGCGCCCTGATCATCGACGAGCATTTGATGGACGTCCCGCTCCAGGACGTCGACGAGACGATCCGGCGGATCGCGACCAGCTATCTCGACACGAACTACCCGGCCCCCGGCTCCTCCACGGCAGGCCTCGTGCGCACCGCGATGGCGCGCACCGCGGGCGGGCGCGCGGGAGCGAGTCTGGAGCAGGTGGCAAAGATGCTGGCACTCCATCCCAGGACGCTGCAGCGTCGCCTGGCCGAGGAGGGAACCGGGTTCGACCACCTGCGCGACGAGGCGCTGAGAGACCTCGCGCACCAGTACCTCACGGAGTCCTCCCTCTCGATGTCGCACGTGGCGCTGGCCCTGGGTTTCTCCGAGCAGTCAGCCCTGACGCGCGCTTGCAGGCGCTGGTTCGGGCGAACGCCGACAGCGCTTCGGCGCGGCAACAGGTAACCCCTCGCTCAGCGGCGGTGTCCCACCGCTGACGATCGGCATGGCCTGGCACCCGCGTCACAGCACCGACGGGGCCCACCCGTGGCTGCGTGACGCGGTGCGCCGGGTACTCCGTCCGGCCCGGGAGGGCATAGCCCACGGCGCGGGTCTGCGCATACCCGGGCGCCCGCAGTCGGCGTGCATTCAGCCTCGGCGGCATCACCACAGCTGCCTTCGCCGCCGTACCCGGCGCATACCTGCTGCTGGTCGAGATGCCAGCCGCGGCCGGATGGTGCGCGATAACCTCACCCTGCTCCATGCCACGGCCATCACCGACCGCTGAGGCACCACCCACTACGGCTTACCTGCCCGCACTCCTGGCAGCCCCAGCCCACACCGCCGCCGCTATCGCACCGTTCCCCGGCGCAGTACAGGCCGGGCGCCTCGGTGGCGTCCCCGCTCTCGTCCCACTGCCACGCCCACCGGCTCTTCTATTCCGACGGCCTCGACCTCGGCCGCACGGCCGCCACCTCCATCGGGATGGGCTGTCGCGTCGGCGAACGCCTGGAGTGCCCACAGCGGGCGGCGCCGTTCGGCCACCCAGTGCGGATCGAACCCGAATGCCAGCACGTTGGTGCCCTGCCCCGTGGCGCACACAGCCGTGGAGAAGCCGCGCCGGTCGTGAAGCAACCTGAGCGAAGATGTCGGCCTCTGCGCTGGGTAGCGATCGGCAGGAGTCATATCGAGGATGTCCCGAGAGCGGGAACTGAGCATGCCCAGTATTTCTGGGTGGGGACGCTGTGACGGGCGGGAGGGTGGGTGGGTGCTGTACTGGGTCTGGGGTCTGACTCATGATCTCTCTGACCGAAATGTCCTGGTGTCACAGTGTCGGCCGTTGGCCGGGGATGGCGCGTTGTCGGTGCCGGGCCGGCGGGGTGTGTCCCGATAGGGGCCTGCCGATTGTCGTGGCGTCCTCACGATTCTGACGGCCTGACGCGGCCCGGTGCCGGCAACACAACACGCCACAGGACGGGAAGGGGAAGGGACATGTCCACCGCGGGCCCGTTCGGGGAAGGGCATGCCCCGCAGCCGCTCGCCGTAGTGGTGATCGGTCCGGACACGGCGGTCACGTTGCTGATCACGGTGGGGGACAACCCGGAGCGGCTGGACAGCGAGGCGTGGTTCGCCGCGCTGTGCGGTGTCAGCCCTGTCGAGTGCTCCTCGGGACGCCGGCAGCTCCGTCGTCCCAACCGCGGCGGCGACCGGCAGGCCAACGCCGCGCTCCATCGCATCGTGTTCACCCGCCTGCGGGTCGACGCGCGTACCCAGGACTACTATGAGCGCCGCATCAAGGAGGGCAAGACCCGGCGCGAAATCGTCCGTTGCCTCACGCGCTATGCGGCCCGTGAGGTCTTCTACCTGGTCAACAGCTACAGTCGGGCCCCGCTCATATTGATCAGAAACGGTTTGGGTTTAGCGGCGACGGTGTTCGCCGGGACGTCGTGCGGGTTCAGTGGAAGGTGATGTCCCAGTGCGGCTTGTCCCTGTCCCTGGTCTCGTCGTGGTACTCGACGCTCCTTCCGTTGAGAAGGCCGTTGTACACGCGGAGGCGGTCCTCCCGCGCGGTGTCCAGCCTGGCGTTGAGGCGGATCCAGTCTCTGAGGCACTGGGTCGGCGAGAAGTCGAGCTTGTAGCCGTTCCTGTGGGTGCGCGTGCCCGACGTGGAGTGGCCCGTCTCGGTGCCGGCGGTGACCGTGAGCACACAGTCCTCCGGAAGGCTCTGCTTCAGGGCCACCGCGCCGTTCACCGACGCCACGCGAAGGCCCTCGTAGCTCGTGCACCGACTGTTGTTGCGGTCGGTGCAATTCCCGCTGGAGTTCCATTTGACACCCGCCGCCTTCAGCCTGGCGAAGGCGGCCGCATGCCTGAGTTTGTCACCCGGCTCCTCGACCCGGGCTACCACGCCGATCGTCTTCTCGGTGTCGGCTGCGGAGAACGGCTGGGCTTTCAGGATCACGCTCGCGCTGAGCCCCGTGTCATTCAGCCACAGCTTCTCGTATTCATCGCCCACGTACTCGGCTTCTGCAAGGAGGGCGCCCCCGGTGCCCGCCTCGTAGAGCCCGACATCGGCGATCGCGACCTCACCCGTCAGCTTGACGGAGAGACTCATGCCGGCTTCCACCTTGAACGTGCCCCGGCATGCATGACCATAGAGGACGTCGCCTTGAACCGGCCGGCACGTCGTGCTCTGTTCGTAGGCCGGCGCCACCACGGGCTGTGCGGTCGAGATGCTCTGGGAAGCGCTCGCCGAGGAAGTCGCCGCAAACGGATTGAACACCGGGAATGCCAGCAGTCCTGAGAAAGCCACCGCTGACATGGTCCTTCTTCGCATGGGGCTTCGCCACCGCAAGGTTGCAGAGGACATGAAATCCGGTCCTCCTCCCAGCATGCCTCTTTCACCGTTCCGAGCGCATCCGGAGCCCGTGGCCCCTGACGCACACGACCGGCGGCACGTGCCGCACGTCCGTGCGGAAGCCGGCTGTCTCGAATGCGGCGGTGGTCTTCGCGGCGACCTCGTCGAGGCGGCCGGGCGGCGGGTCGTAGAAGGCGTAGAGGCTGCCGGACGAGATCAACAGCTTGGCTGCCAGCGCCAGTTCGGCTGTCGCTGGGCCGGTCCAGAAGAGGTTGACGTTGATCGCGAAGATCTTGTCGTAGCGACGGGCGGTCAAGCCCGTCGCTCTCAGGCCGGGTTCCGTGAAGGCCGTGGTCGCGATGACGGCCCGTCCCTCCGTGACCGCCGCTTCGTTGCGCCGCACGGCCCGTGCCGTCGCCGAGCGGTCGACGGCCGCTATCACGCCGGTCGTCAGGAGCGGGCAGATCAGTGCGACCACGACTCCGCCGCCGCAGCCGATCTCCAGCAGCCGGTCGTCCGGCCGCACGTCGAGCGACCCCACCGCCCGCCGGATCCGGTCCGGGACCGCCGTGGCCGTCATGGGCAGGGAGTCTAGCCAGCCGTCAGGCCGCGGGCTTCCTCATCAGCTCCACCAGGCTGGAGAAGCCGTCCGCGCCGCGACCGGCGTCCATGCCGTGTCGGCAGAGGCTGGCGACCGCGGCGGGCAGGGTGGTGTCGACGCCCGCGTCGGCCTGGAAGGCGCCGAGGTCACTGCTCAGGTCTACCGCAGCGAGGGGCCCCTGCACGCGGCGGGGCGGCAACTCGCCCGTCTCGTACGGTTGCAGGGGACTGACCCACCGGTGAGCGGCCGGGGTCGGTCCCCTGCGTCGGCGTCGACATCGTCCTAGTGATCCGAAATGCTTTGGGTTCAGGCTCGTTGACGGTGTGTGAGTGATCTGGTGGGGGATGCGCCGACCTGGTCGCCGGACGCGCAGGAGGCTGTGCGGTTGCTGGCGGTGGCCGCGCTGGTGGAAGGCCGGGACCGGGTGGAGGTCGCCGCCTTGTTCAAGGTCTCGGCCAGGGCCGTGGACAACTGGTGGGCGAAGTGGCAGGCCGGCGGCCAGGACGCACTGCTGTCCCGCCCGCGAGGCCGCCGCGTGGGCGAGCACCAGGTCCTGTCCGAGGCCGAACAGGTCGCCGCCCGGCAGGCTGTCCTCGATCACACCCCATCTGACCTTGGGCTTTCCGGACAGCTGTGGACGCGGGGACAGATAGGCCGGCTGATCTACAAGCTGTACGGGGTCCGCTTCACCGAGCCCGGGGTGGGCAAGTACCTCAAACGCTGGGGGCTGACCTTCCAGCGTCCGGACAAGCGGGCCGTCGAGCAGGACCCGGAAGCCGTCCGCGTCTGGCACGAGGAGACCTGGCCCGCGATCCGGGTCAGGGCGAAGGCGGAGAACGCCGAGGTTCCCTTCGGTGACCAGGTCGGGATCCGCTCGGACCAGGTCACCGGCCGCACCTGGAGCGCCAAGGGCACGACGTCGGTCGCCCGCCGCACCGGGAACCGGTTCTCCGTGAACGCGATGTCCGCGATCAGCACCCGCGGCCGGATGCACTTCATGGTCTTCGCCGAGTCGTTCGACGCGAAGGTCATGTGTCGCTTCCTCGCCCGGATCACCGGACACTTCGACCGGAAGGTCCACCTGATCGTCGACCGGCACTCGGCCCACCGCTCGAAGACCGTCCGGGCCTGGCTCGCCGACCACAAGGACGAGATCGAGCTGCACTTCCTGCCGTCGTACTCACCCGAGCTGAACCCCGACGAGCTGGTCAACGCCGACCTCAAACGCAGCCTGCCCCACACCCACCGGGCGGAACCAGGCCGAACTCGCCACCGAGACCGGCAGGTTCTTCCACCGCCGACAACGTCAGCCCCACGTCGTCACCGGCTACTTCAAAGCCCCGCACGTCCGCTACATCCTCGACGAATGAACCCAAGGCGGCGGGCGTCCATGGCGGCCTCGATCAGTGCCTTTGCCGCAGTGGGGGCGTTCTGATAGCGCTCCAGGAGTGCCGGGGCCGGCGAGGTACTGGGTGATACGGCCACCCTCTCCCCGGACGAGGGCTTCAGCCAGTCTCGGGTCGGTGAGGGCCTTGACCCGTAGCTCGTCGAGCGCGGCGCCTGTAAACGACTCGGCGACAGGAATGTCGGTACCACTGAGCAGAGCGCGGGCCTGGGCATGGGGATCGTTTGGCCCGGGGCGGGAGGCGTGGTGAGAGTAGCCCAATATTCAGGCCACACGGCGCCCAGGGCGAGGACAGGTCCAGGTTGCGTCCAGAGAAGTGGTGTACGGGTTCGACCTGATCCGGGCGTTTGCTCCGGCATCTGGCTGATGCCCGCATAGATGAACGGCCACCGGCTGATCTTCGAGATGTCGAGTCACGAAGGAGATCAGCACGATGACCGCACCTGACAGTGTGCCCCTGCGCGCCCTCGCGGAGGACAACCTCGCCGCGGCGAGTCCCGATCTGCTGCGCGCGATGGTCAAGACGTTCGCCGACGCGCTCATGTCCGCGGAGGCGGATGCCCTGTGCAACGCCGAATACGGGCAGGTCAGCGACGAGAGAGTCAACCACCGCAACGGCTACCGCCCGCGCGAGTGGGACACCCGCGCCGGCACAGTCGAACTCGCCGTCCCCAAGCTGCGCCAGGGCAGTTACTTCCCGCACTGGCTGCTCGAACGGCGCCGGCGGGCCGAGCGGGCCCTCATCTCCGTGGTCGCCACCGCCTACCTGCTCGGCGTCTCCACGCGCCGGGTCGAGAAGCTCGCCGAGTCCCTCGGGGTCACCCAGCTGTCGAAGTCCCAGGTCAGTGCGATGGCCAAGCACCTGGACGAACAGGTCGCCGCCTTTCGCAACCGGCCCCTGGACCAAGGGCCTTACACCTTCGTCTGGGTGGACGCGCTGACCCAGAAGGTCCGCGAGGGCGGCCGGATCATCAACGTGCACGCGCTGATCGCGGTCGGTGTCAACGCGGACGGCCACCGCGAGATCCTCGGCATCGACGTCGCCTCCAGCGAAGACGGCGCTGGCTGGCTGGCCTTCCTGCGCTCCCTGGTCGCGCGGGGTCTGTCCGGCGTCCAGCTGGTCGTCTCCGACGCCCATGCAGGCCTGGTCAACGCGATCGGTGCTGTGTTGCCCGGCGCTTCGTGGCAGCGCTGCCGCACCCTCCCCCACGCCCTGAACGGGCGTGGGCGGTGCCCCCATCGCCCGTGCGTTGCTGAGCCAGGTGCCCAAGTCCGCCCAGCCGTGGGTGGCCACGCTGCTGCGGACCGGCTTCGAACAGCCCGACACCGACGCCGTCCAGGCCCAGATGCGGCACGTGCTGGACGCCCTGGAAGCCAAGTTCCCCAAGGCAGCAGCCCACTTGGACACCGCGCAGCACGATCTTCTGGCGTTCACCGCGTTCCCGCGCGAGAGCTGGCGGCAGATCTGGTCCAACTACCCGCAAGAGCGGCTGAACAAGGAGATCAGGCGTCGCACCGACGTCGTCGGCATCTTCCCCGACCGCACCGCCCTGATCCGCCTGGTCGGCGCGGTCCTGGCCGAGCAGAACGACGAATGGACCGAGGCCCGCCGCTACATGGGACTCGACCTGCTGGCCAAGGCCCGCCTCCACCCGATCGAGTCAGAAACCGACGAGACCGCCCTGCCCACCGAACTCACCGCATAGCCTCAAAACGAGATCACCGAGTGGCCGTCAATACACCACTCCAGCGGACGTGACCCCCATAAGGCAACGGCATTGCCTTTAAAGGGTGTTGCACAAGGCCATGTTCGGGCAGGTCAGGGCCTGTGATCGCGGTCTTGTAGTCATGATGCGAGGGCGAGGTTGTGCATGTGAGCGACGGCCTGGACCGCATGGTGGAGGCCGTCGCCGCGCTGCCGGCAGTCGCGGAGGATCTTGTAGTTCTTCATCCGGCCGATCACATGCTCCACGCGCGCACGCACCTTGCGGTGGGCGGCGTTGTCGTCCTCCTCGCCCGGCAGCAGGGGCCGGTGAGGCCGTTTGCGGTGCGGCACGACCATCCCGCAGTTGAGGTAGGCGCCGTCGCCCAGGACGGTCACGCCCTGGCAGTGTTCGGCCAAACCGGAGGCCCGCCAGGCGTGCGCGTCCGCGGTGGTGCCCGGCACCGGGTGGGCGGCGGCGATCACAAGGCGGGTGTCGGCATCGACGATGACCTGCACGTTCGCCGAGAATCGATAGTTGCGTGACGATGAGCCGACGTTCCGGTCGCGGACCGGGACCAGCGTGCCGTCCACGATCCACAACCGGTCCGCCGCATCGGCAGTGCGAGAGACGGGCTCAAGCGCCAGCAGCGGACCAAGCGCTGGATGACACCGCAGACCGTGGAGGAGGAGACGCCGAACAGCGGACCCAACTGCCGCATCGTCAGGTTCGTGCGGTAGTACACCGCAACCATCAGCACCCGCTCGGCCAACGGCAACGACCACGGCCGGCCCCGCAGCGTGCCGTTGCCACCCCGCTCCCGCACCACCTTCAACAGACCCGAAAACTGCGGCATCCGCAGCCCCGTGAACGTCTCCACCCACACCCGCTCAGCACGTAAGACCCCGGCCATACAAAGGAGATGCCCAGCTCAGAGCCTTGTGCAACACCCTTAGCGGGCGCGGCCTGGTGCCGGCGCTGAAGGCTGATCGGAGGCGTGCGAGGTGGCGCTGCGGGCTGGGGCGAGGTTTTGATCCTGCTGGTGTTCCAGACGGCTTGGTGGGGGTTGGTCTTTCGGGTGCCGGTTCCGTGGGCGAGTTCCTCGGCGAGGTATCGAGGGAGCTGTTGGGGTTCTGGGCGGCGAAGGCGTCGAACTGAACTCCCGCGTCCTCGGAGGGATTCATCCACCGGATTCCCTTGCCCGTCGACGGTATGCGTCCAACCGGCGTCCGTGAGGGGTCTAGTGGCGGCGGTGACCGTCTTGTCGGTGATGGGGCTGCCGAGGGCGGTGTCCCAGCCGTCACCGTCTGCGCGATGGGTCAGCAGGGTCTGGAGCATGGGGGCGGGTGTTGTTCCGGTGGCGGTGAGGTGCCACATGCGCTCGGAGACGGGCGTCTCATAGGCGGCCACAGTCCAGGCGGTGTCGCGGGGGTGGCCGTCGTGCTCCCGCTGGATGCGCACGGTCTGGGATTCGTGGATCGCGTGGGTGGTGTCGTCGGACCAGATGCGTTCCCTGTCAAGTGCTGCGTGTTGAGTCTTCCTGAGCGACGGACGGCGGAAGGCGGTCCAACCAAGGTGAGCCCAAAATCCACAAGTTCCGGTGAGCGCGACCGCAGGCATCAATCACGAACCGTCAACCCTGACGATCGTCAAGATCCGGCGTTGCCGATCGGCTCGGGTTCTGGGCTGTTCGCACTTCTACGTTCGGATCCATGGAACGAGAACAGCGAGAGAAAAGCTGGGCCGGCCGGTCATTAACCGCAGTGGGGCTGCTGTGTGCTGCAGCGGGTGTAGTCGCCTGGCTTTCCCCAGGTGGGCTGGGCGAGGCCGACGCGGTCGAGGTCACAGGCGGAGCCTCGGCGTCTGCGTACCGTTCGGTGACCGGGACGATGGCGGACGCGCCGTCGTGGCTGGGCCCCATCCTGGAAGTAGCCACCGAGGGCACTCTGGTGATCCTCGGGGTGTTGCTGGCATGGATGTGGTGGGCCGGCATCCGCCGCGCGGACACACGCGGGGTTGCCGGAACCGTGTTGACCGGCGTCGGCACCATGGCGGCCCATGCAATCAGCGAAGCGGTGAAGCTGGCGGTGGACCAGGAGCGGCCTTGCCGTGCGCTGCGCGCCGGGACCGACGCGATTGCCGAATGCCCCGGCGCAGGGGACTGGTCGTTCCCGAGCAATCACGCCACCTTGGCCGCCGGACTGGCTGTCGGCCTGGCCATGTTGTGGCCACGCCTTGCCGCGGTCACGCTGCCGCTGGCCGGGGCGGCGGCGCTGTTGCGTGTCCTGGTAGGGGTGCACTACCCGCACGATGTGCTGGCCGGGGCGATGCTCGGCGGCGCAGTGGTGACGGCTGTGTTGCTCGTGTTCATGCCCATTGCTCAGCGGGCGGCGTTACGGTTGGGGAGGCACTGGCGGAGGAACGATTCCGGCCTCGTGAGCCACGACCGCAGCGGCAGCCCGGTTGTCCACGCCCAGACGTCTCAGGATGGAACTCACATGCGCTTTTTGACCGTTCCCTCCACCACATGCAGTCGTCGGGCGATCTGCCCGTTGGACAGCCCGCTGCTGGGGAAGGCCAGTACTTTCCGTTCCCGGGCGGTGAGGGCGTGGACTCGGTCACGGGCGGTGGAGCGCCGACTGGCCAGGGCGCCCGCGCCGGTCGCCGCAAGGTGCGCGACGACTCGGGCCGCGACTTTCGGTGACAGGTAGGCGGCGCCCTCGGCCACCGCACGGACCCCTGTGATCAGTTCCTCGGGTTCGCCCGACTTGATCAGGAAGCCGGCTGCGCCGCCGCCGAGTGCCTGGAGGATGTAGTCGTCCTCACCGGATGTCGTCAGCATGATGATGCCTGTGCCCGGCACTGTGCTGCGGATTTCGGCCGCTGCCTCGATGCCGTTGATCCCTGGCATGCGGATATCGAGTATGGCCACCTCGGGGCGGTGGCGCCGAACCAGTTCCACGGCGTCGTGCCCGTCGACGGCCTCGGCGACGACGTCGATGGCCGGGTCTGTGGAAAGAACGGCGCGCACTCCTGCGCGGATCATTGCTTCATCGTCGGCGACCAGCACGCGGATCATCGGACGCTCATGGGGTGAGGGCGTCCAGGGACACCAGCATGTTGTCCCGGAAGCAGAGCTGGTAGGCATCTCCGGAGCGGTCGGCCGTCATCGCGTAGTACTGGCACGTTGTGCCGTGTCCTCTCGGTTCCGGATCCAGCGGTCGGTGGCTCGTCTGGTGGTCGGGCAGGAGACGTTCCACTTCGGAGCGATCCTGCCCTACTCGCAGGCGGGCATAGTCGCCCGGCTCCAGGACCGACTGTGATGCTGACAGCATCTCCCACCCCATGAGCGCTCCGCCCAGCAACGCGCCTGTTAACAGGGGCAGCATGACCGCGGTGACCAGGGCCTGTCGGACACGGCGCCGGGCGTGGCGGTGTTCTGTCGGCAGCTCGCCGCCCGGGGAGGCCGCGGGGATGGTGGGCGGGGGGAGCTGTGACGGGGGAGTGTGCGGAATTCGTGCGACGACCGCGAAGCCCCCATCGCACGGGCCGTGCTCGAAAGAGCCGCCGGCCACCCGCACCCGTTCGTCGAGGCCGATGAGGCCACGCCCCCCGCCCGGCGGACGGACAGCGGCGGCGAATGGCGGCGGGCTGTTCTCCACCACCACCTTTGTTTCTATGGCCGTATGCGTCACGTGCACGGTCGCCTTCGCGCCGGGCGCGTGCTTGGCGTTGGTCAGCGCTTCCTGCACAACGCGGTGAGCGGCCCGCTCAACCACCGGCGAGAGGCCGTCCATGTCGCCGTCGATGTGCAGCTCGACCACGAGCCCGGACGCGGACGCCTCGGCGGTCAGACGCGCGAGACTGGAGCCGGACTGCGGCATCGGCGCGCCTTCGGTCTCCTCGCGCAGGAGACCGGTCACCTCTCCCAGACGCTCCACCGCGGCCGCTGCTCTGGCTCTGATGTCCCCTGCGGCCCTTCGGAGGTGTTCTTCAAGGCCGGGCGCGAGTTTCAGGGCGCCAGCCGACAGCGCGATCAAGCTGAGGTCATGGCCGAGTACGTCATGCATGTCCTGAGCGATACGGACCCGCTCGCGCAGCCGGGCCTGGTCGGCGACCAGCCGCTGCTCGCGCTCCAGTTACTCGGCACGCTCCCAGCCGGCCCGGACGAGTTCTCGGTACTTCCGCCAGAACCGGCCTGCGAACCAGGGCAGCATCGTGGCGACCACCACCACCGCCACAAACCGGCTCCCCAGTGGGAGCCAGGCAGGCACGATGGACAGTGCCACCACGCCGGCCGAGAGAATCGCGACCAGCGCGAGCACCGTCGGACGGGTCCGTCCGGGCCGTCGTCCCGCCAGGAACGCGGCGACCACAGTTGGGACAGCCCACCACAGGTTCACCACGCTCAGACCCGCCGCCATCGCCGCGGCCGCTGTCAGAAGGTTCCCCGGATCAAGAGCCCGCCGAGAAGCAGCCGTCCCGGGCACGCTCACACCGTTGATCATTGTGCTGTCCACGGATGCGACGGTACGGACATCACGGGCCGTCGGACACTGCCGAAAGTTCAATTCGTGCCTGTTCCCGGCAGCACAGTGGTGTCAGGGCGTTCGGCTCGGGTGTGGCTGGGTTGGAAGTGCCCTGATGGGGGAACCGGGTTGCGACAGCGCAATGCGCAGTTGGCGATTCTCCGCAGTCAGTTGGTTGACGGCGCGGACCAGTTGGTCGTCCTCTTCCGCCACTACGCCAAGTTCCTGGACGGCGTCCGAGAGCAGGCCAACCGCCTCATCGAGCAGTCCATGCAGGAGTGGGACCGTGTCAGCCAGGGCGCGGAGTCCAGCGGCAGCGCATCGCTGGCCATCGCGACCGAGGCGGTCACCGGCGGACTCCCCGTCCACATGGCCGCCCGCCTTCTGGGACACGAGGACCTGGTGACCCTGTAGGCATACCTTGCCGTGTTCCAGGACGAACTCGTTCGTTCCTACCGGTCCTTCCTCCTTCGACTGAGCGGCTCATCGGTCGCAGGGCATGTCGTTTCGTTCTCCGCCATCCGGACGTCACTCCCGTTCACCCAGGAGGAGGCGCTGCGGAGGCATCCGGGCCGTCGGGGGTGGCCGGTCCCGCGGCGTGGTGCCCGGGTACCGATGCCTGGCCGCCCTGGGTGGTGATACCGCACGCGGCAGCTCGGGGGCGGAGCGGGACGCCGTTGGCGCGCAGCACCTCGCGGACGCCCAGGATCAAGGGAAAGACCTCATGATTGCGGTCCTCACCCTGCTCTTCCCACGCCCGCTGCTCAGCCTCAACGGCCATACGGTCCTCGGCGAACACCCGCTCGGTGAAGCGCCTGATGAGCGGCCACGCCAGATTCAAGGCCCCGGGAATCCCGGGCTTCTCGATCATGAGTAGGCCATAGGTGTGACATGTGCGCTGCTCGGCGTCCTCGGGCACGTACGCGGCCCAGAGGCGGAAGGCCGGACGCTCGGCGCCCTCCGGGACGAGGTCAAGTGTCTGGTACGGGTATTCGGTGCGGATGGTCATGACGTCGCTGGAGTCACCGCCACCGATCCTCTCCGCGGCCAGCAGGCCGGCTGCACGGTTCCGCTTACCTCCGGCATGGGTGAACAGGTATCGGGCCTCCACCGACCGCGGGCCTGTCCGGTATCCCAGCAACTGGGGGTGGAGCCTACCGACGACGCCCCGGTGGAGGAACTGGTGATTCATGTCGAGCAGGTTCTCGTGCATGAACGAGTAGTGGCAGTGCACGGTCCGGGAGAAGGTCATGGTCTTGTACTCCGCCGAACCGTATGCCGGCAGGTCGGGCAGGGGAGTGACCGCGGCCTTCTCCGCATCGCCCGGGAAAACGAACACCAGGCCGTACGCCTCGCGGACGGGAAAGCTGCGCACGCCACGCGGCGGCCGGCCATCGCCCTTGGACAGGTACGGGATCTGCGAGAGGCGGCCGTCGCCGCGATAGACCCACGCGTGATAGCCGCAGCGCAGCGTCTCGCCCTCCACGGCCCCCATGCTCAGCGGCACTTGCCGGTGGGCACACCGGTCCTCCAGCGCGTGGACGGCACCGCTCTCCCCGCGGTAGAGCGCGATGCGCTCTCCGGCGAAGGCGGTCGCGAGTACCCGCTTGCTGCGCACGCTCCCGGACAGCGCGACCGGATACCAGAAATCCGGGTTCGCCCCGATGCGCCGCAGGTCGACCATACATACCCCTCCCTCGCCCGTGGGACAGAGCCCCCTCCATCCTGTCGGCCGCCCGTCACCGACGCACTACTCAGCGCATCCGGACGAGTGAGCGACCTCGAGCCCTTGGCAAGAGAGCAGAGGCGGAAGGGGCAGTGAGAGATGAGGTACGCGGCACTCAAGCGCAGCTCTCGGCACGGGATGACTGCCTCCTTGCTCCTTGGATCGCCGCGAGCGGACGTTCATGGGATACACGACGATGCCGCGGCCGGGATCACCGTCCCAGAAACGCAGGATCACGATCCGGCCGTTGTCGCGGATCGCCGGCGCGATCCGCTCGTGCAGCATGGCACTTCCCAGACGGCGTCCACTCCACCGGGCACGACGTCCAGCACGCGCTGGGCGTCGGCACCGTGGTCTGGGATGTGTAGGCGCCCGGGCCCATGTCGCTGGTCGCGGCCTCGACGAGCGCGGTGCCGTCGGCGTCCAGCCTGGCCCTGGCCTGGGCGGGGTTGCGCCGGTTCCACCCGAACTCCCGGGCGCCGGTGGTCAGGCATTCGCGCAGCCGCCGGCCCGGGGCGTTGTTCCGGGCCCGGGGCGAGATAATCGCCCATAGTTTCCTTAAGGATCTCCGCACGGTTTTCCCTGTCGATCCCCGCATGACGTTCCAGCGTCGGCTTGGCAGCATCGTACGAAACTCGAAACAGACTATGTTCGAAATTGTTGCGGAAATCGTAAAGAAGCGGGAATTCCGTTTTATCTCCGAGCATCCTCCAGGTAGGAAGGGTCACTTTCAGGTCGACTGGAATCAATGGCGGTCGACTCGAATCCATCTGAGCAAGATCCTTGATCCTGTGGCCCAAGTACGCTTCATCCGGTTGCTGCTGCCGAGAAATCAGGAGGTATTTTCTCTCGTAGGGGCGGATCGCCATGCAGTTGCGGTGACGACGCGACACGTCGCAGAACTTCGCGCACATCACTCAACTCGATGATCTGTTCCGAATGCGTCTTTGCGGTGGCGTGTGCCGAGACGAGCCGGACTGCCAGTTGGGCTCTGTCGTTCGCCTCGATGACTTCCTGGAGAAAGCCGGCCCAGGTTTCTATTGCAACTGGCGTCGGTTTTTGCAGCGCAGCGTGATTGGCGCGTTACTGCGTCAAATGGATCTCACCCGGGCCGAACGGGAAACCGGTGCATCAGTGTGTCCAGCTGAGACCTGTTTTACTAATGGTTCCTCTGTCCGGCCCAACCCCGGGTCGCTGAGGTTCTCGCGCGAACCTAGCCTCTTCCACTAGGGCCGGACGCCAGCCGGACGACCGGCTGACCGCCCAGAGCCCGCGGCCAGGAGGAGCGCAATGAGCGGGGTACCGAAGTGGGGCAGCGAACAAGAACCTGCCCCGACGCACGAGGAGATCCAGGCCAGGATCGGAAAGCGCCTGGACGACGTCGCCAAGATCCTGGCTGGCGCCCTCGTCGCCGTTGCCGGCGTCATGACCCTGCTTGGCCTCAACAGCGACGTCGTGTTCGTCGCCCTCAACAACGACTCGTGGCCCATCTATGTCGCCTCGCTCTGCGCCATCCTCGCCATCGTCTGCAGCATTGTGGCTCTGCTCGTCCACCCCACACGGCGGGGCAACCTGTGGGAGACCGTTGTGCTCATTCTCGGGGTGATCCTCTATATGGCGGCTCTGAGCGTGGCGGTTATCGGCGCGGCCAAGGCTGCTGGGGGAAACGGGCGGCCGACGATCACCAACATCAAAGTCGACGGCCCTCGGTCCAATCTGAAATTGAGTTTCGATATTCATGCTGACGGCGTCGAGACGGGGGCCAGCATTGAGGTGTTTGTAAACGCTGTCAGGGCCGACCTGTCCGATCCTGTTGTTGAGTCGGTCGACGCCTACTCGAGTGAACTCAGACCCAACGACAAGGGCGTGGTCGAGCAGCGGGTCAGTATGCCGATGGCCCTTCCACCACAGGCCGCAGGCATCAGCATCATGGCCCTCAACGCGGGCGACGGAACCCAGGACGAGTGTGGCTCGCTCACGCAGCGCGGGCCGACATGCGCGAGGTTCCGGATTCCCTAGCAACGGCTAACACCATAAGTCGAGTTGTTGCTGGGTGATCAGGCAGCACGGGATCGCATCGAGCAGAGGGATCAGCTGGGTGACGTCGCTGCGGCCCCGGACACGGCCATCAGGACTGATCCACCCGATTGTGTTAGACGCTGTTAGGCCGGCAGCGCTTGGTGTCAAACTCCTGGCATTCCTCGCTGCTGGGGCAGTTGGGCGGCAGGACATGCGGAATTCCGTCGGCCTGCCGAGATGCGCGGTGCCGGTCAAACGTGGTGGTCCGGCGTCGTTCGTCGGCGTGGGGGAGGGCGGTCGGTCAGCGAGCGGTGAAGCCGCCGTCGACGGGGAGAGCGACACCGACCACGAGTCCGGCCCCCGGACTGCACAGCCAGAGAACGGCTGCGGCGACCTCGACCGCGCGCCCCAGCCTTCCGATCGACTGCTTTTCCATGAGCTCCGCCATGGAGTCGGCCTGGCATTCGGTCATGCCCCGCGGCCATGGGAGTGTCGATCACCCCGGGGTACACGGAGTTGATCCTGACCCCCTTGGGGGGCGTACTCGACGGCGGCGCTCTTGGTCAGGCCGATGACGCCGTGCTTGGGCGCGTGACAGGCCGCGCGTTCCGGCATGCCCAGGAGCCCGGCCGGCGAGGAGCAGTTGACCATGATTCCGTCACCGTCGCCCTGGGGCAGGGGGCTGCGGTCGTCCGAAGGCTCGCACTCGTGCGGCCCGGACTCCTCGCTGCGGCGTGAGCCCAAAGCCCGGTTCCGGGCGGGTCAGGCGCTTGCGTTGTCGTAGCCCAGGTCGCCGCCCAGTTCGCGGGAGGCTTCTGCCTGGGCGAGGAGTTCCCTGGCCTTGGCCTCGACGCCTTCGATGGCGTCGGCGCCGGCGACGAAGCGCAGCAGTGGCTTGTCCTGGTCGGCGATGGTCAGCAGGGCGCGGGCGAGCTTGGCGGGGTCGCCGGTCTGCTGGCCGTTCATGCTCTTCCAGGCCGCGATGGTGGCGGTGGTGCGCTCGGCGTAGTCGGCGATGGTCGGCTCGGGCCAGGTGGTGGAGGCGTCCACGAGGAGCTCGGTGCGGAAGAAGCCGGGCTCCACGACCGTGGTGTGGATGTTGTACGGCTCGACGTCGTAGCGCAGCGACTCCATCCAGCCCTCCACACCGAACTTGGAGGCGGCGTACGCGACGCAGAACTCCTGGCCGATGACGCCGGCGGAGGAGGAGAGGGTGATGACGTGCCCGGCGCGCTGCTTGCGCAGGACGGGCAGGACGGCGCGGGTGACGTTCATCGGGCCGAAGAGGTTGGTCTCGATCTGCTGGCGCATCTGCGCGGGCGTGATCTCCTCGAAGTAGCCGGCGAAGAAATTGCCGGCGTTGTTGATCAGGACGTCGATGCGACCGAAGCGGTCGACGGCGGCCTGCGCGGCGGCCTCGGCGTCCTCGAGGCTGGTGACGTCAAGCTTGGTGACCAGCAGGTTGTCCTGCGGCCCGCCGAGGGTTTTCTCGACCTCTTCGGGGCGGCGGCCGGTGGCGACGACCTGGTGGCCGGCGGCGAGGGCCTCGCGGGCGATGTCCGTGCCCAGACCGCGTCCGGCACCGGTGACGAGAATGACCTTGCTCATGAGGGGTTCCTTTTTCGGGCGCCGTAGCCCGGCGCTCAGTCGGGTGTGGTGGTGATGTGTGGCTGTGGCGTCGCCGGAGGCCCGGACGGACGGTGGCGGCCGGGGTCAGGCCTGGTCGGTGGGCATGATCCACAGTTCGCCGACGGAGGCGTGGCGGGGGCGGGTGACCATGTAGGCGACACCGTCGGCGATGTCGTCGGGGGCGAGGACCTCGGTCTGCTCGTAGAAGGTGCCGATCGCTTCGCGGACCTCGGGCTTGTGGTCGTTGTGCGAGCCGAGCTCGGTGTCCACGCCGCCCGGCTCCAGGACGCCGACGCGTACGTGCCGCTGGGTGACCTCCTGACGCAGGGACTCGGTGAAGCCGTTCACGCCGAACTTGGTGAGGTTGTAGACGCCGTATCCGTTCCAGGCGACGCGGCCGGCGATGGAGCTGATGTTGACGATGTCGGCGACCCGGCGCGGCCCGTCCTCGGCGGCCTTGAGCAGGTGCGGGAGGGCGGCGCGGGTGGTGTAGAGCAGGCCTTGGACATTGACGGCGATCATGCGTTCCCATTCGTCGGCGTCCGCGCCGACGACGGGGCCCAGGAGCATCAGCCCGGCGTTGTTGACCAGGGTGTCCAGGCGTCCGAAGTGCTCTACGGTCCGCTGTACGGCGGCTTCGGCCTGGGCGCGGTCGGCGATGTCCGCTTCCACGACCAGCGCGGTGCCGCCTGCCTTCTCGATCTCGGCGGCCAGGTCGGTCAGACGGTCCTTGCGGCGGGCCACGAGGGCGACGGAGGCGCCGTCCTCGGCGAGTCGGCGGGCGGTGGCGGCGCCGATGCCGCTGCTCGCGCCGGTGACGAGAGCGACGGTGTCGGTCAGTTTCGTTGCCATGGGGGTGTCCTGTCTCTCTCTTTGGTTCTCTGGATGTGCGGTGTAGGGCCGACGGGGGACCCGTACCGAGCCGAGGGGCGCGGCGAGCGTCGGTCATCGCGTCGGCGTAGGCGCCGATGCGGCGGAGGCGGGCGAAGTGCAGCGCTCCGTGCTATGCGGCGGGGATGGCGCCCATCTGCCGGAGGATGCCGAGCATGTCGAGCTGGGCGCGCTCCTCGACGATCTTGCCGTGGGACAGCCGGTAGAACGCGAAGCTCTCGGCGTGGATCTTCTTGCCCGTGCCCTCGACTCCGGCGAAGGGGCCCTCGTGCGTGCCGGTCATGGTGTAGCGGATGGCCACGGTGTCGCCCTCGGCCCGCATGTCCTCCACCGTCCACTTGAGGTCGGGGAAGGCCTTTATGTTCGCGGCGACGATGCCGAGGTAGGTGTCCCGGCCCTGCTGCGTCGTTCCGCCGAAGTGCATGACGATGTCCGGGCTGATGAACTTTTTCGCCAGTGCGGGATCGCCGGTGGGCAGGAACTCACTGGTGAAGCGAGCCATGACGCGCTTGTTCGCCTGCGCGGTTGCGCGGTTCCAGGAGACGGACTCCGCCGTGACGCGAGACGACGAGCCGGAGCCGGTGTTGCCGCCGGCCGTGCCGGCCGCGTCCGCGGCACCCGATCCGAAGGCCGCGAGGCCGAGCGCTCCCAGCGCCGTGACGACGACGGCCGGCTTGGTGTGAAGACGCATGATTCATCCTTCTGATTCCGACGATCGCAGGGCCGACGGCGCCGCAGAGGGGCTGGATACGGCTGCAGCAGCGCCGCCGTGTCCGGGCCATTCACGCCGCCGTGGGCGGTGCACCACCAACAGAACCGCTTGTCAGGCGAGTGTGGGAGTCCCTGATGAGGGGGTCACTGACAGGGACCCCCAGCCGGCGGGAAGCGCTCGTAGAGTGGAGCACATGGCAGGAAGAAACGACCCTTACAACACCAATCGCGATATACGTGGCGATTTCCGTGCGGAGATCCGGGAATTCCTGGGCACGCGACGGGCAAGGGTCACTCCTGAGCAGGCCGGACTGCCCTCGTACGGGGGAGACCGTCGGCGGGTCAAGGGACTGCGCCGGGAGGAGGTGGCCCTGCTCGCGGGCATCTCCAGCGAGTACTACACCCGGCTGGAGCGCGGCAACGCCACCGGCGTCTCCGAGAGCGTCATCGACGGCATCGCGCAGGCGCTGCGGCTCGACGAGGCCGAGCGAATCCACCTGCTCGACCTCCTGCGCGGCGCCGGCACGACCCGTCCGCCGCGGCGCCGGCCGGCCCAGCAGCGCGTACGCCCCGCGGTGCAGCGCGTCCTCGACTCGATGACCGGCACACCCGCGTTCGTACTCAGCGGACGCTTGGACATCCTGGCCGCCAACGCCCTCGGGCGGGCGCTGTTCTCACTGGTCTACGCCGACCCGGCACGGCCGCCGAACAACGCAAGGTTCGTCTTCCTCGACCCGCACGCACCGGAGTTCTTCCGCGACTGGGACGAGGTCGCGAACGACGTGGTCGCCATGCTGCGCGCCGAGGCCGGCCGCGATGCCTACGACCGGCGGCTGACAGACATGATCGGGGAACTGTCCACCCGCAGCGAGGACTTCCGTCGCCGCTGGGCGGCCCACGACGTCCGCATCCACACCACCGGCATGAAGCGCCTCCACCACCCGGTCGTCGGCGACCTCGACCTGCCCTTCGAGACCTTCCCCCTCGGGGGCGGCGCCGGCCAGAGCCTCCTCACCTACACCGCCGAGCCCGCGTCGCGTTCTCAAGACGCCCTGAACCTGCTGGCCAGCTGGGCCGCCACCACGGACGACATCGATGAGTTCGAGCTGGTCGACGACTCTGAGCCGGCCGAGTCGCCCGAGACCTCCGACTGACCGAGAAGCCGCAGTGCCTGCCCCCGGTGACGGCATCGGGAGGGTCCAGGCACAGCGTGGCCTGCCATGCGACCGGCCCGTCCCACAGGCCGGCGGAAGAGATCGCTTTCGACCCTGGCTGCTGGCGCAGGGCGACGACATCGCCCCGATCCCCGGCACCAAGCGCGTCGAACGCGTCGAGGAGAACACCGCCGCCGATGGCATGGAGCTGAGTGCCGAGCAGATCGCCAAGCTCGACGACCTCACCCCGGCCGCCGTCGACAGCCATAACGAGGCGGGCATGGGGCTCCTGGAGCGCTGACCCGGCTTGCCCGCCTGCGGCACAGCACGGCCACGCAGCAAACGTTCCGACATTCCAGAGTCCCCAGGCCCGCCAAGGGAGTCTGTGGGGCTGGGGACTCTGGAATGCACGCGGAGAGAGCCACGACCGGGTGTCGTGGCCCTCTCACGGGGTCCTGCACGGGGGTGGGGCCGTAGTCGGTGGTGACGAAGCGTGGGGACTACGGGACGAGGATGCGGTGGCGGAGCAGGGTGAACCCGGCCCGTCCGTGTATCTGCCTCGTGATTCTCTTCGTTCGTGTGTTGGCTCCCTCGGTGCGTCCGTTGCGGAGGGGAAGGGTGACGCCGGCGTCGACAGCGGTGCGGTCGAGTTCCAGGCCGTCGGCGCAGGCGTTCAGGTGGGGTTGACGGTTGCCCAGCAGGAGCTGTGGGAGAGGACCTCGGCCAGTGCCTTGTCGCAGAGGTTGCGCCGGATGTGCCAGCGGTTGCTGACCTGCACCGCGTCCGGCCGGGCCCGGCGAACCGCCTCGCCGTAGGCCCCCGAGCCGTCGGCGGCAGACGATCTGGACGCCGGGATGCTCGCGAAGCCACGTCTCCAGCGTGTCCGCGGTGCGGTTGGGCAGTACGTCGATCCGCTCGCCGGTCTCGGCGTCGGTCAGGATGGTGGCACAGCGGTGGCGCCGGTTCAGGGCGAAGTCTTCGACGCAGAGTACCCGCGGCACGCGCAGCGGGGGCTGCGGCAGCCGCGTCAGCATCCGCAGAGCGGTCGAGCGCGAGATCGCGACGACGAGGCATCGGGAGAGGCGGGCGCCCGCCCGGCCCGCCAACTCTTCGACCGTGGGTCCGAGTTGGCCCGCCAGTCGGGCCGTGCGGCGCTGATATCGCTCCAGCAGTCCGGGGACCTGCTCTCGGAAGGTCTGCCGCGGACAGCCCAGCATCGGGCAGACCAGACGCCGCACCTGCACCGACAGCGTTGGGTGGCGGACCTGCCGGTGGACGGCCGACGAGTCATGAAGCCAAAGGCCGAACCAGCAAGAAGGGCATCGACGCCGACATCGCCTACGGGCCACTGCTGCGCCGTATGACGAGCCAGGACTCCTGGACACGGTACGCGCCGGCCGTGCCGTCCTCGTCTGCGAGGGCCGTCGAACGCGTTCCGGCACACGTCCGCGAGCTGCTGCGCGTCGACGTGTACGAGGTGACGGAGGACGACGTGGTGCGCAGCTGCCGGCGTAGGTGGTTGCCATCCTGTCCTTTCGCGCACCCACGTCTGATGACCTGGCGGAACATCGTCGCGGCCGGAGAGCCCTCTGTGGCCCCGGCCCGGCCGCTGTGAACGTCACCGCCTTCCGGGAGGCTGTTGACTCCGTCGCGTTCCTTCGGTGGGCCAAGGACCAACCCGACAAGCCTTGGCAATCGAGCGGCTGCCGGCGGATCGCCGGTCACTCTGTTCCCGGATCACCGCAAGACCGCCTCAAGACACGGCAAAACCTCGGACAAGGGCGGATGCTTTGACCTCGCTTTGAGGAACCGGTGATCATTCTGTGGCCTGCACCCTCCTAGAGTCGCTCCGGGCTCGGCGATCTTCCGGCCCCGCCGACCAGGCCCCGGACGCCTCCGTACTTCCGCGGCGCGGCCGCTCCCGGTCCCCCACCCAGGTCCGGCGCACGGTGCACTTCACTTTCGAGGACTTCGATGCGTCTCCCGTTCCATGCCGTCAAGATGCTCACCGTCGCAGCACTCCCGCTGGCCCTGGCCGCCTGTTCCTCCACTTCCACGGACTCCGCCGGCGGCACCCCCACAGCCGCCACGCCGTCAAAGGCCAAGGACCCCGACGCCGGCCTTCTGACGGGGACGCAGCTGAAGGAGGCACTGGCCCCCTCCTCGTACTTCTCCTCCGGCTTTGCCGCCGACCCGAGCCTCGCCCGCGACACCGGGGACACCTACCAGGCGCCGACCACCAAGACCGCCGCCAAGCCGCACTGCGCCGACCTGGCGGCCACGAGCTGGATCAGCCTCACCGGCGTGGAGGGCGTCTCGTTCGCACAGAACTCCTACATCAACAAGGACACGAGCGCCGAACTCGACCAGGAGATCGACGTCTACCGTGGCACCATCGCCGCGGACGTGCTGAAGGACCTGGCGAGCGTCGTCGCCGCCTGCCCGAGCTACACGGACTCCGACACCCAGAGCAAGGTGACGGTCACCGGTGCTTCCACGGCCGGGCTCGGGGACGCGGCATACACCATCACCCTCACCGACAGCGCCTGGGAGAGCGGCACCACGTTGATCGCCTCCCGCTCGGGCACGGCCGTCGTCAGCGTGCTGTCCACGGACGGCGCCGACAACGGGGCCGCGAGCGCGAAGAAGCTGGCGGAGCAGGTGCTGGCCGCGGTGAAGAGCGGGGGTGGAACGGCCGGCCAGAGTTGAGCTGTCCACCATCCACCAGAGTGTCCGATGCCGTCTGCCCAGGGGGAGCACGGGCGGGGCCCCCGGGGCGCGGACCCGATTGAGGGTGTCACGGCACAGAGGCTGAGGAGAGTGCCCCGGTCTCTGCCCGTTGTCGCTGTCAAAGTGCGATGGGGCCGAGGTCGGCGGCGGTCTGGGCCAGGGCGCGGATGGTGGGGCTGTCGTCGGTGGTACGCCAGGTGAGCGCCCATTCGAGGGTGGGGGCGTCCTGGAGGGGCAGGAAGACGATGCCGGGGGGCCTGTTGTAGCGCGCGGCGATTTCGCCCAGCGGGTGGACGCAGCGTCCGGCGGCGACCAGAGAGAGGATCTCGTGGAAGGTCCGCGCGGCGGGCCCGCGTGGGATACGGCGGCCGAGCGGGGTGCGGGTGGGGACCATGGAGGCGACCCAGTACTCGGGGGCTTCGGGGCCGAGGTCGACGACGTGGTTGTCGGCGAGATCTTCCAGGGACGCGGTGCCGCGTCGGGCGAGCGGATGGTCCGCGGCCACGGCCAGCACGCGGCCTCCGGTGAGCACGGTGGGGCCGACGCTGAGGTCCGGTTCGGCGACGGGCAGCCACAGCACGTGCGCGTTGTGCTCTCCGGTGCGCAGGGCCGTGAACGCGTCGTTGCCGTTGATTTCGCGGAACTCGATGTCGCTGCCGGGGTAGCGGGTGCGGAACGCCTCGACGAGGGGGCGTAGTTCGTGTCCGGCGTGGCCGAAGACGCCCAGCCGCAGCGTCCGGCCCGCGCCCGGGCCGGCCGCTTGGGCGCGGGCGAGTCCTGCGTGGAGGAGGTCGAGGGCCTGCTGGAGGTCTTCCCGCAGCCGCCGGCCGACAGGGGTCAGGGCCACGCGTCGGCTGGTGCGATCGAACAGGGCCACGCCGAGGCGTCGTTCCTGCGTGCGGATGGCCTGGCTGACGCGGGCCTGGGACACATGAAGCCGTTCGGCGGTGCGGCCGAAGTGCAGCTCTTCCGCCAGCGTCAGGAAGATCTCGATGTCACGCAGCTCCATGCATAACTCCCACATTATGGATAGCTCCACGGACTCTACCTTGTTCCGCCGCTGACCTGCATCGATGCTGGACACATCACCCACCGGGCAGGCGGCGGACGCCTGACCGACGCAATCGATGAGGCAGGGAGACCCGATGAGCGCTGTGCAGGCCGTCGTCGATCGCTTCGAGATCGAGGAGCTGCGCGCCGAGGTCACCGACGCGGTGATGATGCGCGACTTCGACCGCGTCGCCTCGCTGTTCACGCCCGAGGGCGCCATGCGATGGCCGCACATCGACAAGGAGTTCGTCGGCCGCGAGGAGATCCGCGCGGGGATCGAGTGGGGGCAGGGACTGTGGGAGTTCTTCGTGCAGAACGTCCACCCCGGCGTCACCCGGCTCGACGGCGACAGCGCAACCGGGCGCGTGCACGTCCAGGAGTTCGGCCGGATGCACGACGGCAGCTCGCACCTGAACTACGCCCTCTATCACGACCGTTACCAGCGGACATGCGACGGCTGGAGGTTCAGCGAACGCGTCTACGAGGTCAGATACCTCGACTCCACCCCGCTGACGGGCTCACCGCCCCGGAGCCTGGGGCACGGGCGCGTCTGACGACCACCGACGGGCCGACGGGCCGACGGGACGTGCATCAACCACCTGGCCGCGTCGTGTGGCGACCGCCTCTTCCCGAGTCGGTGGACACCTGTTCTCAAGGCGCCCGACCGCCCGGATCGACTCGCCGTGACCGACGACCTGCACATGCATCCATCCACCGCACCAACCGAACTCCGCATCAGTCAAAGGGGAGAACCGTCATGATCCTGATCACTGGAGCCAACGGCGTCGTCGGGCGTCAGGTGATGAACCTGCTGCTGCAGGAGGGCACGGCTGTCGCCGCGGTCACGCGCGGTCCCGGCTCGGCCGCGCTCCCGGACGGCGTCCAAGCCGTCAGCGGTGACCTGTTTCGCCCCCACTGGATCGAGGCGGCGCTGGAAGGAGTGGAGGCCCTGCAGATCAGTCCGCGCGCCACCGGCCCGGGACTCGGCGAACTCCTGCGGCTCGCCGTCGGGCAGGGTGTGCAGCGTGTGGTGCTGCTGTCGGCCACCACCGTGGAGCATCCCGCGGGGGAAGCCCGCTTCGCCGCGCAGTTCCGGCACGCCGAGGACCTGGTCAACGGCTCCGGCCTGGACTGGACGGTGCTGCGCCTGGCCGACTTCGCGGCCAACGCACTCGCCTGGGCGCCGCAGATCAGGTCCGGTGACGTGGTGCGCGGCGCGTACGGCCAGGCCGCCACCTCGCCCATCCACGAAACCGACATCGCGGCCGTCGCCGCACGCGCCCTCCGCGGCAGCGTTCCCCCGGGGTCGATCCACACACTGACCGGGCCGCAGTCACTGGACCAGACCGAAAAGGTGCACCTCATCGGCGCCGCCCTCGGCCGGTCACTGTCTTTCCAGGAGCTCCCGCCGGAGCACATACGCCAGGGCATGCTCGCGCAAGGGCTGCCCGAGGAGGTCCCCGACCGCCTGCTCGGCTCCCTGGCCGACTACGCCCACCGCCCAGGACCCACCACCAGCACCGTGGAAGACCTGTTGGGCCGCCCCGCGCGCACCTTCGCCGACTGGGCGCGCGACAACGCACCTGCCTTCAGCGGCTGATTCCCCGCCGATCCCCGCGATGCCGCACTCACCTCGCACAAGACCGGGAGCCCACCCATGAACCTCACTCTGTGGATCGCCGCCGGACTGCTGACCGCGGTCGCCCTGGCCGCCGGCGCTACCAAGACCTTCATCCCCAAGGCGAGACTGGCCGCGCAGCACGGCGGGGAATGGACGCAGGACGCGAGCACCGGCTTCATCAAGACCCTCGGGGTCCTCGAACTCCTGGCCGCGGTCGGCCTGATCCTGCCCGCAGTGCTCGACATCGCACCGGTCATGGTGCCGGTGACGGCCGCCTGCTGGATCGCCCTCATGGTCGGCGCCATGATCACCCACGGTCGCCTCGGTCAGTCCAGACTGGTGCTGCTCAACACGGTCTATCTCGCGCTGGCCGTCTTCATCGCCTGGGGCCGCTTCGGCCCTTGGTCCTTCGGCAGCTGACAAGGGTCGTCGTCGGTCTCTCGCACCGGTGCCGTCGGTTCCCTCACCTCGGCCGCAGGCGCACGTCCGCGCCCCGCGCCGAGGTGGCGTCAACTCCGTGCCCTACCCCAACGCCGAACCCGGTTGCGTCGACGACCGAGGTTCCGGTTTTTGCACACTGGTCGGTCAAATCCAGCCGCGTTGTGTTGCCCGCCAGCCCAGCTGGATGCGGTTGTCGGCGCCGGCGAGGTCCATCAGGTGCCGGATTCTGCGGGTGACGGTGCGCAGGGACACGCCGAGTTTGTTGGCTGCGGCGCGGTCGGTGAGGCCGGCCAGCAGGAGGTCCAGGATCTTGGCGTCGAGGGGGGCGAGTTGTGCTGGGGCCGGGGCGCCTTCCGCGTACGGTATCGGGTCGCCTTCGATGACCGTGCGGGAGTTCAGAGGGTATGCCTCGCTCCACGTCTTCTCGAAGAGCGTGACGAGTGGGCTCAACAGGCCGCTGGAGTTGATCAGGACGGCCCGGGGCGTGTCCTGCGGGTCGGCGAAGGCCGGCACCAGCGCGATGGCCGAGTCGGCGATGACCATGGACACGGGCAGTTCGGCGGCGATGGCGATTTCCTGGCCTCGGCCGAGCGCCTGGTCGATGTCGACTCGTGCGTCGGGGTCGGCCAGGTATGACTGCTCGATGACCGTTCGCATGCGCAGCCCTCGTCCCGCGACAACGGCCTCGGCGGGGTTGTCTCTTGGACCGACCGCGACCGGTGGGGCCTTGGTGAAGCCGCATATCTCCCGGTCGGCCGATTCCAGGACCTGGAGGAAGCGCCGGCTGATGGGTTGTACTCCGGTCACGATCTCGATGAGGCCGCCCAGATCGCGACTGGCGGCGGCACGGTGGCGTTCAGCCAGCTCGGTGATGGCGAACTCGACCTGGTGCAGTACGTCCCGCTGGGCGGCGAGCAGCGAGCCGAGCGTGACGGTGGGCGGGCCGGCGACATACAGGCCGGGTTCGTCGGGCGTGGTGGTGACCAGCCCGTGGCGAGCGAGGCCGCCGAGTGCTTCCACGACGGCGTCCGCCGGGTGGTCGAGGGCCGCACCGAGTGCGACGGCGGTGGCTTCGCCGCGGTCGACGAGGCGTAAGTAGACGTCTTCCTCGATTGGGTTCAGGCCGAGACCGGTCAGCACGGGGCCCGCCCTCCTTCCGGCCGGCAGTGGATGGATCAGCAAAGACTAGGTCTTGGGCTGCCCGGTTCGACACGGTGCCCGGCCCGGCGTCTCCACGGGAGAGACGGGGCCGGGCCGGGCGTGACCGTGGCGGGTGGTCAGTTGTCGAGCGGGGCGACCTTGAAGGCGCGGATGATCGTCTGCTCGGCCGTGTTCCCTCTGCCGTCCACCGCCTTGGCGCGCAGCGACACGGAGCCGGCGTCCGCGGGGGGCCGCAGCAGCAGGTTCCGGCCCGCGCTCACGGGCACTCGCTGCCAGGTCTTGCCCAGGTCGTACGAGACGTCCACGGCCAGGGACCGTACACCTGCGCGGGCCCCCTCGACGGTGACCGGCACGAGGACCTGCTTACCGGCCGGTGCGCTTGTGTCCGCCGTGAGGCTGGGCGTGTAGCGGACGTTCAGCAGCGGAATCCGCTGGGTGCCGGTCGCGACCGTGGCGGAGCGGAACGTCCAGGTGGAGGTGATCCGGGAGGAGACGCCGGTGATGGTGGCCTGTTGGGTGAGGTCGGTGGACAGGGTGTAGCGGAGATCACCGGCCGGGACGGTGACATTGCTGGAGGGCGGGGAGGCGATGTCGACGAGGGTGGAGCCGTCGGCTACGAGCGTGGTGCGGGCGCTGCCGCCGAAGCGCAGGCCCGTGCTGCCCGGGTGGCCGATGCCGTCGGTGTGGAGGGGGAGGCGCATGCGGAGTGTGTCCCCGGTGCGGAAGAGCCCCCAGCCCTCGCTGCCGAAGCTGTCGCGGCCTTCGGCCAGGCCGAGTCCGGGGCCGAAGACGCCCACTCCATAGGCGGTCCGATAGGTCCGGGCGGGCCGGTACCGTCGTTCCGGGCTGTAGTAGCTGGCTTCGTTCTGCAGCGTCTGGCCGTTCTGCGTCACGATGAAGCCCCAGGACACCGCGGCCTCCGTGTTGACGTAGTCGGTCTGTACGCGAGGCAGGGCAGCGGTGCTGCGAAGGGCGACGCCCGCGGAGCTCATGCCGTCCGCCGCGTACGGGACCGCCGAGACGTCGGCCCGCTTGCCCGCGACGGAGGCGCCGAGGGTGCTGTCGATCCGGGCCAGGTCACGACGGGTCAGGTGCCGGGTGAGACCGGCGCCGCGCTTGTCCGGCAGCGAGTAGGCGAGGCGGTATTGAGGGACGGCGGCGCCGTCGTACGCCTCGGGGCGGGTCCAGAGGCCGCCGATCATCGTCTGGAGTGATCCGGTGGTGGCACGGCCGCCGATCTGTGCGAACGAGAGCCGGTCGAACGAGCCCAGCCAGGAACTCGTCAGGCGGCCCTGCCCGTTGTCCATGGTCCTTCGGACGGCCAGGACGCCGGTGGCCGCCGTTGCCTGGCGATCGGGCAGGGTGACGTCGACCGGCTTGGCGGCCCGGGCGTCGAGCGTCAGGGACTTGTCCTCGTCCATGACGAGCTGGGGCTGGTAGAGGACTGCTCGCGCGGATGTGCCGTCCGCCCGGCGGGTGGAGACGGTGCTGGTGAGGTGGTAGACGCCGGGGGGAACGCGCACCACCGACGTACCGTCGGATCGCATCGAGATCGAGTACATCTCGCCGGTGGTGACGTCGTAGAGAGTGCCGCCGGTCCCCGGAGCCGGGGTGTTCCCGTCCGCCCCGATGTGGCGCAGTGTCAGATCGTAGGCCTCGCTCTCTCGGACGATGCCGAGCGGGGTGCGGGCGACGACAGCGGAGGCCGTGGTCGCGGTGACCGCGCCGGACAGCTGGCCGAGGGTCGAGCCCACGCGGGTGTCGGAGGTGACGGTGGCGGTCGCGGTGCCGCCGGCCGGGACGGTGACACGCTCCGGGAAGACGGTGAACGTGCCGTCGTTGACCGGCCGGCCAGAGCGGTCGGTCGTCGATGCGGTCAGGCCGAGAACGAGGTCCTCCTCGCCGCTGTTGCGGTACGTCAGGGTGGTGCCGACCGGCATGTCATCGGTGTGCGGATAGGTGGCGAAACCGAAGCTCAGCGAGGTCGGCTCGCTGGTCACCCGCCCGCCGAGCGCGGCGGCGACGTCGACCCGGCCCGCGCCCTGCTGGAACGCGCCTTGATCGGCAGTGGGCCGGGCGGAGGCCATCAGCGCGCCCTTCAGCTGCACTCCGGACCAGTCGGGGTGCGCGCCGGCCAGGAGCGCCGCCGCGCCGGCGACATGCGGCGTGGCCATGGAAGTTCCGGAAGCCGAGGTGTAGTTGTCGTCGACCGGCCCGTCACCCGGCTGCACGCAACTGTTCTGGCACATCGCCGTGCCGACCGCGCGGGCGGCCGCGATGTGCACACCAGGGGCGGTGATATCGGGCTTGACGGCGTTGTCGCCCAGCCGCGGACCCGTGCTGGAGAACGCAGCCAGGGCGTCGGAGTCGTCGACGGCGCCCACCGTGAGCGCGGCGTCCGCGCTGCCCGGGCTGCCGACCGTACTGTCACCGTCTCTGCCCTCGTTGCCCGCGGCGACGACGAACAGTGTGCCGTGCTGGGCGGACAGGTCGTCGACAGCGGCTTCGAGGGGGTCGGTGCCCGCGCTGTCCGTGCCGCCCAGGCTCATGTTGACGACCTTCGCGCCCTGGTCGACCGCCCACTGCATCCCCGCCAGGATCCCCGAATAGCTCCCGTCGCCCTGGTCGCCCAGCACCTTGCCGTTCAGCAGACCGACATCAGGGGCGACTCCCTTGAAGCTGCCGCCGGACGCGGCACCGCTGCCCGCGATGGTCGACGCCACGTGGGTGCCGTGTCCGAAGTGGTCGCCCGTGTCACCGGCACTGGAGAAATTCCTCTCGGCGACGACACGGCCGGCCAGGTCCGGGTGTCCGGTGTCGATACCGGTGTCCAGCACGGCCACCTTGACGCCGTGGCCGGTGTAACCGGCCGCCCACGCGCTCGGCGCCCCGATCTGCGGCACGCTGCGGTCCAGCGTGGCCTTCACCGTGCCGTCGAGCCAGATCTTGCGGATTCCGGCCGCCGCGGATCGCTGCCCTGCCATCGAGCGGGAGGCGGTCGGGCGGGTCAGAGCCTTCCACAGCTCACCGGCCTTCTTCTTTCCGACCTCGACGGCGACGCCTCGGACGGCCGGCAGCTTCCTCGTGACGACCGTCCCGTCGGGAACGGGTTGCGAGCCCAGCCGGGCGGAGGACAAAGACGTGGAGGTGGTCCCGCCGAGGATCAAAGGGAGTTGACCGCGGTGCGCGTCGTCGTACCCTGCGTCCAGCAAAGCCTTCAGGTCGAACAGGCTTCGATCCACTGTGTCCTGCGCGAGCATCTGCTCCGCGTCCGCGGGGATCGCGTACAGGTGCTCGCCGGAGTTCTCGACCCGGAAGCCGACATCCTCGCGGCCATCGGCGGGCGTGACCGACACGAGGTCGTCGTTCTGGTCCACAAGGAACTGGTCCCCGGTGATCAGCGTGACCGCCCGCAGCTCGAGCGCGCTGCGAGACTTCTGGACGGCTCCCGCCGGGGACGCGGCCGCCGAGGACGACGCGGCCGTTGAGGACATCGATGTCACGAGCGCCAATGCCGTGCAGAACGTCGCACAGACAACCCGCGGTCTTCGAAGGGGTAACACGTGTCGGCCTCCGTAGCGATGAAGGGTGGGCACACGCACCACAAGGTGGCAGACAGGTGAACCCGCAACAACGAAGTGAGATGACTCGTCTACGCCATGGCGCGAACAAGCCACAAAAAGGCCGCGCGCATCCCGGACGCCGGGCTTGCAGCGGTCCTCGCACTCCACCACTGGCTCGGCGACAGATCGAGTTTCGGCGTCTGCGGCGGTACCTGGACGGGAGGGCGTTCAGTTACGCGTTCGTGGACTGCCGTGGGTATGGCGAGGCGATGGGCATCCCCGGCACGTACACGATGGAGGAGGTCGCGGCGGATGCCCTCGCCGTGGCCGCGGCAGGCGCCGACACAGACGCGATCGTGCTCACCGTCCAACTGGCCTTCGTCGGAATAGTGCTCCTGACCGCGCTGTACGCGCTCCGCGAGACCAGCGGACAAGGAAGGGCTCCGGATCCCGCGGTCGGTGAACCTCACCCGTAAGGAACCGCGTTGTCGCTGGCAAGGCAACTCACCCTCCCGACAACGTGACTGCGCCCCGAAGGGGCATGGCACCTGTTTGCCCCGGTCCGGCTCGTCCGGTCTGCGACATGGCCCAACTGCGTCACGCGGGAGCCAGTTCGGGCGGCCGGGGATGATCGCATAATCCTCGGCGTCCCATCCCGACGCGCAACCATGAGGTCTCCCTTGTCGTTTCTGCATTTCCGCAGACGCAGGCTGACAGCGCTGTGCACCGCCATCGCGGTGCTGGCCGTGTCGCCCGCCCTGGCCTCCGCGGCCCCCTCACCGTCCTCCGCCTCCCTCGCGTCCGCCGCGGCCCTGCCCGCGGCGCTCGGCACCGCTCAAAGCGTCACCCTGGTGACGGGCGACAAGGTCACCGTCACCAGGGCCGCCGACGGCACGTCGAGCCGGACCGTGCAGGACCCGGACGGCCTGTACACCGGCTTCGAAACCAACCGGGCCGGCAAGGACACGTACGTCTATCCGCACAGCGCCCTGCCGTACGTCGCTGCGGGCCTGCTGGACAAGGAGCTGTTCAACGTCACGCGGCTCCTGGCGGACGGCTACGACGACGAGCACCGCGACCGGCTGCCGCTGATCGTCACCTACACCGACGCCGCCGCCCGTTCGCGTGCCCTCCCGGTGCCGGAGGGCGCCCGCAAGGTGCGGACGCTGGACAGCATCCAGGGCGCGGCAGTGGGCGCCGACCGGTCGGACGCCTTCTGGGCGTCGATCACCGGGGACGACGCCGGTGCGGCGGCGCGCGACAGCGGGGAACGGCCCAGGTTCAAGGGCGGCCTCGCCAAGGTCTGGCTGGACGGCAAAGTGAAGGTGGACCTCGCCGACAGCACCGCGCAGATCGGCGCGCCCCAGGTGTGGGGCTCCGGCAATACCGGCGAGGGCGTGGACGTCGCGGTCCTCGACACGGGCGTGGACACGGACCACCCCGACCTGGCCGACCGGGTCGCCGCGACCGAGGACTTCGTGCCCGGCGAGTCGGTCGTGGACCGCAACGGCCACGGCACTCACGTGGCCTCCACCATCGCCGGTACCGGCGCCGCGTCCGACGGCAAGGAGCGGGGCGTCGCGCCCGGCGCGAAACTGCACATCGGCAAGGTGCTCTCCGACGACGGCTACGGCCAGGACTCGTGGGTGCTGGCGGGCATGGAGTGGGCGGCCCGCGACCAGCACGCGAAGATCATCAGCATGAGCCTGGGAGGCCGGCCCACCGACGGCACGGACCCGCTGAGCATGGCGGTCGACACGCTCAGCGAGGAGACCGGGGCCCTCTTCACCATCGCCGCGGGCAACGCCGGTCCCGACAGCTTCTCGGTGGGCGCGCCGGGCGCCGCGGCCGCCGCGCTGACCGTCGGCGCCGTGGACGGCTCCGACTCCCTCGCCGACTTCTCCAGCCGGGGCCCCCGGGCGGGCGACGGAGGCGTCAAGCCGGACCTCACCGCTCCCGGTGTGGACATCCTGGCGGCGCGCTCCCAGTACGCCGCCGAGGGCTCGGGCTCGTACCAGACCCTGAGCGGCACCTCCATGGCCACTCCGCACGTCGCGGGCGCCGCCGCGCTACTGGCCGCCGGGCACCCGGACTGGACGGGCCGTCAGCTCAAGAACGCCCTGGTCAGCACCACCAGGGCGACGCCGCGGTACAGCCCGTTCGAGGGCGGCACCGGCCGCCTGGACATCGCCACGACGACGGCCGCGAGCACGTTCGCCACCGGCAGCGCCGACTTCGGCTTCCGCACCTGGCCGACGCCCGCCGGAACGACCACCCAGCGGGAGGTGACCTACACCAACAGCGCCGCCAGCCCGCTCACCCTCGATCTCGCGGTGCGTGCCTCGGGCGCGGACGCCGGCCCGTTCACCCTGTCGGCCTCGCGGGTCACCGTCCCGGCGCACGGCACCGCCTCGGTGACGGTGACGGCGCACTTCGACGAGATAGCGGCGGACCAGATGGTGGCCGGGTTCCTGACGGCCACCGACCGGTCCGGCGCGGTGCTGACCCGCACCTCGCTCGGCGCCGGCAAGGAGGGCGAGCGCCATCAGCTGACGCTGAAGGCCAAGGACCGCAGCGGCAACCCGATCGGCGGTACCGTCATCCTGACGGCGAAGAAGCTGTGGCTGCCCGTGCGAATCGACGAGTCGGGCACCGTGGACCTGCGGCTGCCGCCCGGTTCGTACACCGCGTGGATGGACGCCGACCTCCAAGGCTCCCATGGCCCGCACTCGCTCGGGCTGGGCCTGATGGCGGTGTCGGAGGTCGTCCTCGACCAGGACCGCACCGCCGTCTTCGACGCGACCCGGGCCCGCCAGGTCAGGACGCTGGCGCCCAAGCCGAGCACGCCCGGCGGCTCCCGCATCGAGTACTACCGCGGCTTCGCCGACGACGACTGGTCGTCCTCCGCGCGCTGGCCAGGTACGTCGTACGACAGCGTCTGGGCCCTGCCCACCAAGAAGGTCGCCGAGGGCGAGTTCGTCTTCGGCACCCGCTGGCGGCTGGAGGAGCCGGCTCTCACGGTGGCCTCCGGAGACCGGGCCTTCGACGACCTCGTCGTGCACCGGAGTGCGACCCCGCTGTCCCAGGGTCGGCACCGGCTCGACGCGGTGTTCGCCGGTGACGGCGCCGCCGGCGCGTACACCTCTCTCAACGCCCGGGGCAAGGCCGTCGTGGTGCGCCGCAACGGCACCGTGCCCGTGGAGGAGCAGGCCGCCGCTGCCACCGCCGCGGGCGCCGAACTGCTCCTGGTCGTCCACGACGGATCGGGCCGCCTGGACCCGTGGAACGACTCCCCCTGGGGGACGCCGAACCCGCCGCCGCTGACGGTCGCGAGCCTCACCCAGGACGAGGGCGAGCAGCTGATCGCCGGACTGGGGAAGAGCCGCACCCGGCTCGACGTCACCTCCAGCCCGACCACCGACTACGTGTACGAACTGGTCCACGACTACAAGGGTGCCGTCCCGGCGGACCCCACCTACCGGGCGGCCCAGCGTGAACTGGCCCGCGTCGAGGTGTCCTTCCGCAACTTCCGCGCCGGGAAGGCGCTGGACTACCGCGAGGACATCGCGCGGTCCGGGCCCAGCGCCCTCAACTCCTCGATCGCGCCGGCGCTCGGGGAGCGCACGGACTACGTCACGGCGGGCGAGCAGTGGTCGGGCCGGGCCCAGATCCCCGGCGAGCAGCAGCAGTTCGCGCCTGCGGTCACCTACCGTGCGGGGACGACGAGCAGCGTCCGGTGGTTCGGGCCCGTCCAGCGGCCCCGCCTGGGCAACGGCAACGCCCCGGTCCGTCAGGACGACACGCTGTACGTGTTCATCCCCGGCTGGGGCGACTCGGGGAACGACCACCTCGGGGCGACCTACGGCAACTTCGGCGTCCGCAACATTCTCAAGCTGTACCAGGGCGACACACTCGTGAAGGAGACCAGCCGGTACCAGTACAGCATGACCGTCCCGGGCCTCGGCGCCGGCCCGCTCCCCTACCGTCTGGTGTCGGAGAACGACCGCGACACGTGGTCCGGCCCTTACTCCACGTCCACCCGAACCGAGTGGGGCTTCACCTCCCGCGCGGGCGCTGCGGGCGAGTTGGCCCAAATGCCGCTGATCCAGCTGGACTACGCGGTGGACACGGATGTCGCTGGCAGGGCGGGGCGCCACGCCGACCTGACGCTCACCGCGTCGCATCTGTCCGCATCGACGGGCACCGCCGCCATCCGTACGGTGGGCCTGGAGGTCTCCTACGACGACGGCGCAACCTGGCACACCGCGCGGCTCCAGCACACCGGCGACAGCTGGCGCACCAGCCTCGACGCGCCGCGCACAGCGCGGTTCGTCACCCTGCGGGCCACCGCCCGCGACGCTCGGGGCAACAGCGTGGACCAGAGCATCACCCGGGCCTTCGGCCTGAAGTGATCCCCTCGCCCGCACCCGGACGCGCATGACGACGCCCACGCCCTGACCTATGTCTTCGGCGAGGCAACCTGCCCACAGTGCGAAAAGTGCTTCTCCGCCGTCGGACCGGTCGCTGCTCGTTCGCCCTCGTGCACACAACGTGTGGTTCCTGCCACACACAACGTGTGGCCCCTGCCCACGGTCTCCACCGCGGACAGGGGCCCTTTCGTCAGCAATCCGCCGTCGCTACCTCAGGCCGAAGGCGCGGATCACGGTCTGGCTCACACTGTTTCCCTGACTGTCCCGCGCTGTCGTGCGCACGCTCGCGAAGCGGGCCCGGGACGGCGCGTCGAGCCGCGCCTTCCAGTCGCCGCCCGACTGCCGCAGGGTCGCCTTGCGCCACGTGGCACCGTCGTCGTACGACACCTCCAGCGTCGCCGTGCGGATCGTCCCCGCGCCGGCCGCGCCCTTCAGATGCGAGGGGGTGACTGTCAGCCCGGTCCGCCGGTGCGCCTTGCCGGACAGGTCGGTGGCCACCGCGTAGTCGAGCTGCACCAGCGGCAGAGGCGTGAGGACCGTGTGGTCCGTCGTGCTGGAGGTGAAGCCCCACTCGGTGCGCGTACGGGTCGAGTGCGGGCGGTCCGCCAGGCTTCGCTTGCCCTCCACCACGATCCGGTAGGGCAGCGGGTCCGGTGACACGCCCTCGGCGGAGACGATCCGTTCGTTGAAGTCCTCGCCGAGCAACTGATCGCCCTGGTAGAGCGAGACCTTCGACGTGTCGCCGTCGGCCCAGGCGACGCCCGCGTGACCGCCGGAGTCCCCCCAGGCCGGCAGCGTGGATGTGCTGATGATGTCGCCGATCCGGAAGGGGGCCCGCCAGCTGATGCCGTCGTTCAGCAGGCGCGGGCGCTGGATGGGTGAGAACCAGCTCTCGCCGGTGGTGCTGCGTGGCTGGTACGAGCGCGCCACGCCCCGCTGGTGGAGGTCCGGCATGCTGGCGGAGGAGACCCAACGGACACCGGCGCCCGCCGAGACCCACGACGTCAACGTGCCCTGGGCCGCGACCTGCGTCGGCAGGATGCCCAGGGGGCTGTCGAACATGACGGACACGTCCTGACGGTACTCGACGGCTTCGTCCTGTTTCGTGTTGCGGAACGACTCGTCGATCCGGGCCAGCTGACCCGGGCCGGGCCGGTAGGACGGATCCCGGGGGACCGCCCCGCCGTGGTGGCGGACCAGGTCGTACAGGTAGCGCGGATACGGGTGCGAGACCACCTTCAGCATCGCCGTGCCGGGCTTGCGGATCCGGCTCAGCAGTTGTGCGCTGTCGTCGGCGCCGAGCGAGGCCACCGGCAGCGGGGCGACGTCGGACAGGTCCGCCCAGGCGTCCAGCTTTCCGTAACCGTCGTTCAGGATCAGCAGTTGCCTGGCGCCGGCCTTCGCCGCCGCCGCGGCCTGCTCCGGGGCGGGCACGGTGTCACTGCGGCGGACGACCGCCACCTGGCCACGCACCTTCACCTTGCGGAATTCCGCAGCCGAGCCGTCGCCGGCCCAGACCGCCCGGTAGCCGCCCGTGCCCTCCGCCAGCCTGGGAGACTGGCTCTGGACGACGACGTCGTCGTAGGTCTGGGAGCCGGAGGAGAACGTCAGCGGCGGCTGGACCTGCCGCCAGCGGGTGGCGAAGGTGTACGAACCCTTGGTCACCTTCGGCGTCGGGGTCACCCACACGCTGTCGTACCGCCAGTAGGCCGGCAGATAGCTGTCCAGGAACGGGAACAGGCCGCTGTTGGCGCGGTACTGGTCCACCCTCATGAACTGATTGGCGGTCGGCTGCGGGGTGACGGCGGCCGCCTTGCGCAGGTCCGCGGCGTCGAAGCGGACGGCCTGGTCGGCGTCAAGGTCGATCTGCGGCGCGGACAACACGGCGAGGCCCAGCGTGTGCGTGCCGTCGATGCCGGGCACATCGGCGTACATCCACGCCGAGTAGGTGCCCGGGTGCAGGCGCGCGGTCGTACGGCCCGAAGCGTCGATCTCGTACACCTTGGGGTCGGTGTTGCGCTCGACGTCCTTGAGGATGAGGGTGCCGGGCAGGGCGGCGCCGTGCCGGTCCTTCGCCGCGACCGACAAGGTGACCCGCCGGCCCTCCTTGTTCACGCCGACCAACGTGTGGGTGAGGACCGTGCCGTCGGCGCCGGTGGCGGTGAGCCGACCGGCGTAGGCGGCATTGTCCTCCGCGGCGTCGAGGTGCGTTATCACGCCGACGACGGCGGTGCCGTGCGCGGGCACGGTCAGTCGGGTGTCGGTGAGGGTGAACAGGCCCTCGGGCAGCTGGTCCCGGCCCAGGGACAGGTCCACGGTGACCGGATCGGCACCGGAGTTGGTGTACGTGACGTCCTTGCGGACGGTCTGGCCCGGCGTGTACGGGTAGTGGGTCTGCGCGAACGCGCTCCCGGAGGTGACCAGCGTGGCCTTCACGGCGGCGGCGACGTCGAGCCGCCCGCTGCCGACCTCGAAGGGGCTGAACCGCTTGCTGCTCGAGGTGGTGTTGACCAAAGCGTCCTTGAGCTGCTGCCCCGTCCAGTCCGGGTGCTCGGCGGCCAGCAGGGCTGCGGCGCCCGCGACGTGGGGGGTGGCCATGGAGGTGCCGCTCATCGTCTGATAGGTGCCCTCGCCCTCCGGCGCGTACTGCGAGCGCGCAGCCAGCACGTCCACACCCGGGGCGGTCAGATCGGGCTTGATCGCGTTGTCACCCACGCGGGGGCCGCGGCTGGAGAAGGACGCCAGCTGGTCCAAGCCCTTCCCCGGGCCGTTCACCGCGCCGACCGTCAGCGCGGCGTCCGCGGCGCCGGGGGCGCTCACGCTGTAGGGGGCCGAGCCGGAGTTGCCCGCCGCGATGACGAACAGTGCCCCGGTCTCCTCGCTGAGCCGGTTCACGGCCCGGCTGAGGGGGTCGGTGCCGTCGGTGGGTCCGCCGCCCAGGCTCATGCTGACGACCTTGGCGTGCTGGTCGCGGGCGGCCCACTCCATGCCGGCCAGGATCCAGGAGTCCTGACCGCCGCCGTCGTTGTCCAGAACCTTGCCGATGTGCAGGGCGGCGCCGGGAGCGACGCCCTTCTCGGTGCCGCCGGACGCCGCGCCGGTTCCGGCGACGGTGGAGGCGACATGGGTGCCGTGGCCGTGCCGGTCGGTGACGTCCTGGCCGGGCACGAAGCTCTCCGTCGCCGCGATACGGCCGGCGAAGTCCGGGTGCGCGGCGTCGATACCGGTGTCCAGGACGGCGACGTCCACGCCCTGCCCGGTGTCCCCGCCCGCCCAGACCTCGGGAGCCCCGATCTGCGCGGTCGTGTCGGACAGTGTGGCCTTCACCTTCCCGTCGAGCCACACCTTGGCGATGCCGCCCGCAAGCTGTCCGGCCGGGGGCGCCGAGTCCGCGCGCACCGGGGACGCGGCGGTGAGGGAGGACCAGAACTCCGCCGCCCGCGTGTGCTTCGCGGATATCGCCGCGCCCTGGATGCTGCTGAGCGTCAGGCTCCTGCTCGCGCCGACCGGGGTCTTGAGGCTGCGGGAGCGGGCCGCCGCGTCGGTGTACGTGACGATCAGCGGCAGGTGGTCGGTGCGCGCGTCGTCGTAACCGTCCGCGAGCAGCTCCGTGACGTTGAACAACTCCTCGTCCAGAGCGCCGGACGCGAGGTAAGGAAGCGCCGCGTCGGGATACACATAGGTGTCGTCGCCGACCGACATGATGTGAGCGCCACCGCTCCTGCCCTGCGGATCGGCCACGGACGTGACCGAGCCCCTGGTGCTGTTCGCGGTCACCGTGACCTTGTCACCGGTGATCAGTGTGACGGTGTGCATGGTTGCAGGACCCGCGGCGACGGTTGCGGTGGGGGATGGGGACGTCGGAGCGGCGTCGGCCGACGCGGCAGGACCGGTGGCCGTCAGCACCGTCAGTACCGTCAGGGCGGCGACGGCCGCGGTCAGTCCGCGTCTGCGGGACGGAGGTATGCGCAAGGGAACCTCATGAACTAGATGTGCAGAAGATCTTCGCAGTCAGTCATCCGTTCACATCACTGTCAACACAGTGTTTTGGCGCTTCTATGTCATGTCACCAAGCCGACATAGTGCAAGCCAGGGCAATGATCTCCAAGCGGAACATGCCGCAAGGCGCGAGGAGTTGTGGGTTGCGACCGCGGCGTCCTCGGCCTCGATCACCGCCCAGGCCCGGTGGCGGGCCGTGAACGCGCCCCCTCGTCGCGCTCGTCCGTGCCGGAGTCCGCTTCGAACGCGGCCATTTTGTCGAGCGACCCGAGACTTTCGCGGCCTGAGCAGCCTCACCTGGTCCGAAGAAAAACGGGTGGATCTCAGGCATCCCTGCGCCGTGTGCAGATGGCCATCAAGCGGGAAGGAGGGCGGCGCTGCGGGCAGGACTCTGTCGAAGTCGTACCGGCTCTTCTGTGCCACACGGCACGAGGCCAGATTGTCCACCTGATGCAGGAGTTCGAGCCTTGAGCACCACATCGCCGGCCCAACTGTCCGTAGGAACAAGCAGTCAACACGACAGCACCGTGTGCCCTGGGCAGCCATGACGCCTCCGGGTCCGGTGGAGGAGGAGACGGTGAAGGAAGAGACCGCCGAGCAGAACCGCTATTGGCGCGCGATGTGCGCCCTCCCCGCCGTGAGCCGGGAACCTGCCACCGCCGGGTACGCGGACTTCTGGGACGTCACCGAGAAGATCCTCAAAGAGCACAGACCGCTGATGGTCCCGAACCCTCTTGCCAGGGATGCGCCGAGCGCCGGCCGTGCGAGATGGCTGAGTCCGCCATGAAACAGGTCGGGGTGTGCTCGTGAGCGACCCCGAGCCGCCGCCGGTCCCACCGACCTGTCGTAGCCAGGACCGCCCTGCAGTTCACCTCGCCCTGGAGGGCAGAGCCGACCCCAAGCTGGTGGCGCTGGGTGCTCACTCGGTGTCGGTGTAGTCCAAGAAGTGGGCGACGGCCCGTTTGGGGCGCTGACCGGCCCGGTTCGCCCCGATCCCCGGGCCCGTGACCATCCCGGCTTCACGAAGGCGGACTTCACCCCGGACTGGGACGCCCGCACCCTCACCTGTCCGCGCGGCGTGACCAGCCGCCCCCGGAAACCCACACTCGGCGACGGACACGAGCGGCTGTCCGTCATGTTCCCCAGCGCTGCCTGCCGGGCCGGCGAAGACCGAGTGGAGTGCACGGGCAATGCCGACGGACGGGGCCGCCACATCATCCTCCTGCCTGAGCCCCCGCAGGAGATCCGGACCAGGGTCCGCCGCGAGCAGGACACTCGGGAGCGGCAGGAGCACTACGCGATCCGCGCCGGCTGCGAAGCGACCGTCTCCGAGACTGGCCACGCCCACGGACTCCGCCACTGCCGCTGCCACGGAAACGCGAAGACCCACGTCCAGCACATCCTCACCGCCGCCGGAACCAACATCATCCGACTCAGCGGATGCCATCCGCCCGGCACCACACCACCGCGTCAGCCCAGACCCGCTACCCGATTCCGGCAGCTATGCCAGGCCCTGACCACTTGAAGATCACCAACAGCAACAGTTCCGTGATGGTCACACTGCAGGTCGGTGGTCACGTTCTGTCGAGGCGCCTGGACCTCCGTGGCACGATGGTTGGGATCTTCCAGCCATGCATCAGGGCCAAGGCGATGCATCTCGCGTCACGGCGGTCGTATCGGGTGGCCTCGCAGATCTCGCTGATCGCTTCCTCCCATCTTCGCTGCTCGACGAGGTTGCGGGCCCGGTTCTGCACTGTGCGGGGGACCGGCAGTGCGAGGCCACGGATGATGTCTGGGTCCCAGTTCTGCTTTCGAGCATGCTGGATTCGCACCCGTGCTGCTATCGACCACGTCATCGCGTCCCCCGCCTACCCGTTGCCGGCTAACGCTACGGCCGAGTGAGGATACGCGTCCGTAGCAACCTTGAGGGAACCTTCCGGCAGTCGTCTCCTGACCTGGGAATTCACGGAACTGCCGACAGAGCCGTTTTCGCGAATCGCCATCAGAGCAGCCGACCCGCCGCAGGAAGGCACTCTCCGGTGCGAAATACTCTCCCGATGAGTTCACGCACTTCCCCGATCAGCCAGCCGATCACGATACGGAGGGCCGTCGCGCGGGATGCCAAACGGCTCACGCGGCTCGTGCGTGGCTCAGGCGCCTACGAGGGTAAGTACGCGGCCGCAGTGGCGGGCTACCGGGTCGGTCCTGATTACATCGAGGCCCACCGCGCCTTTGTGGCCGTCGGTGCCGACGAGCATGGAGGCCGGGTCATCGGGTTCTACTCGCTCGTCCTCGCGCCACCGGAGCTCGACCTGCTGTTCGTTGCCGACGAAGCGCAAGGACGGGGTATTGGACGGCTGCTCGTGGCGCACATGCAGTCCGAGGCCCGTGCCGCCGGGCTCGACTGTGTCAAGGTCGTCTCGCATGTTCCCGCCGAGGACTTCTACCACCGTGTGGGTGCGGTGCGGACCGGGACCGCGTTTGCGAACCCGCCCGCCGTGCCGTGGGACCGTCCCGAATTCGAGTTTCGTATTCCTTCGGAATGACGCGGTGTGCCGGTTGGCGGGGCACCGGCTTCGCCTGCATGGTGGCCGGCATGCAGGGACCGCTGGACGCCGCGCGCTCCGTGTGTGCCGTCGTCTCTGCCCTGGCGGGGTGATCGTGCCGGTGCGGGCCAGACCGCTGAACGCTGAGGTCGCGCGGCGGTGAGAGGCGGTCGTCGAGCAGGCTCCCGAGGAAGAGGTTGTAGTGGATGCCGGCCACGGTCGCCGTCGCACCGTCCACCACCGCGCTCCACTCGTGCAGGGCGGCCAGCGCCCGCGGATCTTGCGCCAGGTCCTCGGGGGAGAGGAGTTCCTCGTTCAGGGCCTTCAGCCGGTCGTAGGAGAGCTGCCACCTCTCTTCGGCACCGGCATTGCTGCGGTGACGGAACAGGTCGGTCGAGACCGCCTTGCGCCACATCGCGTGGACATCGGTGCCCTCGGGCCGTCGTCAAAGAGAGCGTCGGTGAGCCTGGCGCTGTCGAGATCCGGGTGAGAGCCGATCACGGGATGGGTGTTGATCATCATGCCCGGACCAACGATCCAGACCGGCGAGCGTGTGGGGTGCTGCATCCCCGCATCGATGACCGGCATCAGATTCCCTGCCAACTCTTGCGCACCCACGCTCGCGCCCCTGTGCGCGGTCGACATCGTCGAGGGCGGACGCGTGCCGCGCGTGGCCACCGCGGCCCCCAGCCATGCCCAACGAGACCTGCTCGCCTCTCACATCCCGGTCTACGACGCCGCCGTTGGCCGTGTCCTGGCCTGCGGCACGAGCGAGGGCGCCCGCCGCCCACCCACCGGGCCGGGCCCCTGGCGCGACCTCGCCCGTCACCGACTACCTGTGCGTTCCCCTCTTGGACCGCGGCCGCTGCGGACGGACGCTCAGCGCCCGGCGTACGCACAGACGTTGTGCACGACCGCGTACACCGAGGTGTCGCCGCATCAACGGCATCATTGAGGACAGGCTTGCCATCGGCCGACCGGAACGCACTTCCAGACATGAATGCGCGTTCACGCAGGAGAGATCAGCGTGCTGTGGTGGAAGCCAAGACGCGGATCGTGTCTCCAAGGGAGGCCGTCGACATACTGCTGCAGCTGCGGCATGCGCACCCGCTGCCGGACAGTGTTGGCCGGATAGTCGTAGACGGTGACGGTATTGAGTCCCCGGTTGGCGGTGAACAGCAGACTCTGGTCGGCGGAGAGCTGACAGGCGTACACCGAATCGAGCAGCGTTCCGCGCGAGACCCGCAGCGCTGCGAGGAAGTGCCTGCTGCTCGCGGCCGGCGAGCCGCGGGTGAAGGCGTCGGTCACCTGGTGCAGTGCCTGCCGGCCGGCGAGGAGCTGCTCGGGCAGGCCGGGGCGCTCGTCGATGATCCGGTGGGTGGAGAAATCGTCCAGGTCGATCATGACGATGGTGCCGCTGCCGCCGTTGCAGTAGATCAGTTCGCGATCGGAGACGCAGACGTCCGAGTTGATGTGCGCCGGGGTCTCACGCGGGGCCGTCCAGTGGCGCAGGACCTGTCCGTGTTCGGCGTCGATCTCGAAGACGTACTCCTTGAGGTAGGCCATGGCCCACTCGTGCCAGTCGTGTCCTTCCTGGGGGAGGACACGGAAGGAGAGGGCGTAGAAGCGGTCTTCGCGGGGATGAACGGCCACATGCCAGCAGGTGGCCGGCAAGTCGACGCGGTGGGCTGTGCCCGTGCGCAGGTCGAAGATGCCGACCTCGCGGGCCTCGCCGCGACCGGGGTGGTCCATGCCGCCGTAGACGAGGTATCGGCCGGAGGCCGTGGTCTTCATGGCGTGGGGCAGCTTCAGGCCGTGCGGGCCCAGGCGCTCGGGACGGCCGAGCTGGTCGATGTCGAACCGCCACAGGTGCTCGCCGATCGCACCGACGATCTCCCGGTTTCCCAGCCAGGCGATGTGCGTGGTGCCTTTGATGGACGAGTCGGTGGGCTCGATCCGCAGGGTGGACAGGCGGTTGGTCTCGGCGAGGGCCGTGGTGTCGTAGAAGAGCAGGTGCTGGCCGGTGTTGCCGAGGAACCCGAGCGAGCGGTCCGGGCTGACGCTGACGGCATGACCGCCGGCGATGCCGTCGTAGTACTCGATCTTGTACGCGTACCGGCCGGTGGCGGGGTCGTAGCGGAAGACGCAGACGCCTGCCCGGCCTTCCAGGCCGTTGAGGCCGTTGCCGTCGAGGGCGATGTGGAAGGCGTACGGGTACTCGTGCGGCTGGGTGGTGAGCGGGGTCAACGGGGCTGCCTCTCGGGCCTGAAGTGACGGAAGCCGGAACTGTCGGTGTACTCGGGCCGTGTCGGCCTCCACGGGGCCAACCCGGCCAACGGGTTCAACGGCTCGGCCACGCGGGCGACGGCGTCCCGGAGCGAGAAGTCGGCGCCGGCCGTCTCCGCGACCGGCCCTGTGCTGCCCTGCCCGTGTGTCGCGATGGTATTCAGGGTGGTGTGGAAGGACCTGCGGTAGGCGTCCTCCACCAGAGCGCGCCGGACCGCGGGCCACAGCGTGGGGGTGATGGCCCGCCACAACGGTGGGAGGGCGAACTGCTGATAGGCGCAGATGGTTACTCTGGTGCCGCCCGCGGTCCGGGCGAAGGACACCGAGCCGTCGTCCTGAAGCGCGGAGGCGTTCTCGCTGTGGACCTGCCGCCAGCGCAGCAGTTGCTCGTCCGGGCCGTAGTCGATGGTCTCCAGCTTGCAGACGTCGAGTACGTCGGCGCCGCACAGCGCGAGGTAGGCGGGCTGGGCCCGGTTGATGCTCCGCTCGAGCTGCCGAATCGGCCTTCCGGCCTCATCGCGGGCCTGGACATCCGTACAGCCTGCCAGATGGCCGCTGGTCAGACCGATGACCTTGCTGATGTCGAGGCGTGTGGTGAACTCGTCGAACGGCGTCGGCTCTTGCCTCTCGCAGCGGAACAGGACGGCTTCGTCCAGGTAGCGCCACCGCATCCCGTCGGCACTCGGCGGGACGGACGCGATCAGCCGGTCCAGCGGTTCCAGATGGCGGGCCACGGCCTCGAACTCCGCAGGCTCGAACGCCAGTGCATCGACGCCGAGCGGTGTCGGCGCGGTGCGGGTCGGGGCGTCATTCGGTCGGCTCCGAAGGGCGGACGCCAGCTCTGTCGCCAACTCCGCCGTCTGGTCGACGACCGTCAGTAACCTTCGCAGCGCCACTCCGGCCAGGGGGATGTCGGGCATGGTTCCGCACTACCCGGCACCATAACCTCCCATACCAGACACGCCCGTCGAGGCCGCCCATGGCCGATCGGCGAACTGTCGAGGTGGATCGGCGTACCTGCCGGCTCTCCGGGCTGGCGGCAGCGGCGCATGGATCGGGGCAGCGCAGTCGAGAAGAAGTCGGCACGCGCCGGCGATGGCGGGATCCGCCCACTTCTCGGATCCGGGGCGCTGCCTGCCTCCTCACCTGTGAACATTCATCACGAACACGTCAAGTGCACTGCCATCACACGGCGGAGGATTCATGACCCGTACGGCACCGTCACTCCCAGCCCTCCGCACTCAGGGACCTCTGCCCCGTAGAGGGATTTCAAAGGGTGGCTGTGCGGTGACCGGACTCCGCGTGCTCCAGATACCCGGGACCTGTGGTTGGAAAGACTACGTCGCACTCCAGGAGAGCCACTTCGCGGCCCAAGGGGCCGTGGTCCTGTGCATGGGGCTGTACCGCGACGAACCAGGGTTCGCCCCCCGGAGACCTCTCCCACCTGGTCGGTGTGGTGCCGGACATCGTGCACCTGCACCGGCCGGAAATGCTCGCCAGGTTGTTCGGCGACGCCGAGGCGATCGCCTTCCTGCGGGAGTTCGCCGCTGGTCGACGAGTTCCTCGACGGAGCCGAACGCGTGGAGCTCTTCCACGCTGCTGGACGGGTACCCCACCTCGCTCGGATCGCCGCCAACGACGTAGACGCCATCCGCGCGGCGATCGAGGACAACCTGGTGACCACCTACACGGTCCTGCGTACGGTCGCGGAAACCGTGGCAGCCCACTGCGCGCCGGGCGCCATGCTGGTCCTGGTTCGGTCGGCGGCACCGGGGCACACCGCTACAAGGCCGGCTACGACGAGGCCAAAGCCGCCACCGAAAGCCTCACCCGCAGTTTCGCCCTGGAGTACGGCCCGCTCCACATGTCGACGCAGGCCGCCATCGCGATCGGCCCCATCGACGACTCCTCGACCACCTCTGCCGACGGGGTACACCTCGACGCCCTCGTTCGCGACGTCGCCCTACCGCGCTACGCGACCCTCGCCGAGGTGGTTCACGCCGTCGCGGTGCTGGCGACACCGGTCTTCGACTTCGCGAACGGCGCGACCCACCTCTTCGACGGCGGCCTCGCTCAGCAACTCCGCTCCCACGCCATCGAACGACCCCCTGAGGACTTGGGAGTCCGCTGAGTCACAGGAGGATGCCAGCGTCCTCTCATGGCGGTCCTGTTGGCGTGTGCGGGCGGAGGGTCGTTCTCCTCGGCGACCCGGCGACGGTGAAGATATCGCTGATCAGCGGGCGAGAATGTGGCCGTCGTGAGGGCGGTGGTCGCGGGAGCGACGCAGGTCGGCGGTGACGTACGTGCGTTGCAGCCAGCGGTCTGCTCCATCGTATCGAGGGTGGAAGGCGGTGCGGCCGTGGACGGTGACGCGGTTGTCGATGACGACCAGGTCGCCGGGTGTCAGGCGCAGAGTGCGGGCGGTCGCCTCGCAGGCGCGGCCGAATTCGGTCAGCGCCGCTGCGGCCTGAGGGGTGAGCGGGCGTGTGACGAGTTGAGCCATACGTATGTCGGGGTCCTCGGCTGCTCCCCACAGCACCGGTCGGGGCTTGACGCCGGACTCGGTCGCGGCAGCGTCGGGGCTGAAGGAGGGTGGTGGTGTGGTGATGAACTCCGATGCGAACAGGGCCTGGCGGTTGGCTGGGGTGAGGAGCGGCAGTGTCTGGCGGATGCCGGCGATGCGCATGCCGGCGATCTGGTCGTGGTCGGCACGCAGGCACAGGAAGATCACATAGTCGGGTGGGTGGGGGTGGAAGCCGTTTTCGGTGTGGAAGGACAGCGGCGCCGATCCGGCGTTGCCGTGGAAGGTCTCCTGCCCGGGCACGGGCACGACGTCCTGCACGAGGGCGCCGGTTTTCTCCCCCAGGTAGGCGAGAGGCTCGCCGAGCCCGCAGGCCACCATGGTGAGCACCGCCGCCGAGATGGTGGCCTGGCGCTGGACCGAGCCGGGTACGGTCGGTGTTGTGGGCAGGGCCGCCTGATCGACGGGCAGGCCGCCGATCACCAAGGTGCCGTTCGGGCCGGAATGCCTTCGAAACCGGCGCACCTCGAGGCGCAGCCGTAGCGGAAGCTCCTCCCAGGCGTCCCGGGCCTGGGCCACCCACTCGGGGCTGTCGACCTGGTCGTGCCCGCGGGTGCACAGGGTGCGGGCCAGCTGCTCGCACGCGTCGGCATCGGCCGGATCCAGTTCCCGGTCTGTGGCGAGGACGGTGTTTTGGGCGGTGTCGGGCGTTGTCTCGGGCATGGGGGTCTCCTGCCTGGGGCGTGGGCGGCGGAAGCGCCGACTCACGAGTGGCGCAGGCCGGCCACGGCGTCGGCGATGTAGTGGTCCCCGAATCGGATCAGCGAGGCGTACTGGGCCGCACGGCGATGGCGCATGAGCCGTAGTTCGGCGACGGCGTTGTCGGGTCCTTCGCGTTTCTGAGCGATGGAACGACGCAGATGCACCATCGAGTACGCGAGGGTGACGTGCCGTTCTGCATCCACGATGTCGGCTTCCAGGAGAGCACCCCGTGCCTCGGCCAGCTCCGGGGCGCGGGCTGCCAAGTGCTCGTAGGAGTCGGGAACCACGGACAGCAGGTCCTTCATCGCCGCCCGGAACAGCTTGTATCCGCGATGTTGGCGCCCGCTCAACGGGACGTCCACCGACGGAGGCGCCATGGTGCGGCGTATCGCCGCCATGTAGTAGTCGGCGGGGATCGTACTGGCGTGAGCCATGGCTGCTGGGAAGCCACGCACATGCACCGTCGCAGCTGCCAGCCGCAGCAGTGCGGCATCGCCGTCGCCGAGCCGCAGCGAGCGGGTGGCGTCGGCCACGGCGACCGCGGCGCAAATGTTGAACAGGACATGGACCTGGTGACCGATGAGCCAGCGAGCACTCCACATACTCTCCAACGACGATCCCGCACCGGCCTCGGGGACGGCTACCGGCGGGACAGAATCAGGGTCTGTGCCCGGCGCTGCGCCGGTGAGATCGAGCACCGACTGCCGCATCCCGGTCACCTCCAGCGCCAGGTCGGAACCCGACAGCGGAGCATCACACAGATCTTCCAGACCGCGGTTGATGACCAGGACACCGTGCAGGGCAGCCTGTTGATCCGACAGCTCCCCCTCACGGACCCGGAAGAACGACTGACTGGTCGACTCCGCCGGCAGTCCCTCACCGACCAAGGCCGGAGCCAGATCCGACAGCGCGGCCGCCAACTCACCGGCGACCGTGGCTGCCTGCCGCAGCGCGAGGGTGCGCTCGACAGGTCTGGCGTGGGTCGACACCGCGGCCAGCACGCGCGCGGCCCGCTTCGCCTCAGCTTCGACCCGTGGGCCCAGCACCGGGACGGGCCGCCCGCCCCGGGGCTCTCGGAAGACAGCGACAGCAGGATGACCGGCAAACGGTGATAAGCCCATGGTTGAAGTATTTCGCCACGAAAACTCCACACGAAACCTGATCTGCAAGACCATTCCTGCGCGGTGCACCGGAGTTGGCTGGGAGAGGTCAGCGGCGGCGACCCCGGCATGCGCCGCGGGCTCCGTCCGGCCCAGCCCGTGAGCGCCGCGGCCACCGTGCGTCTGGTGCCTGGCATCCTTCCGGGGGCGGAACCCCTGATCTCGAATGTCCGTCAAAGCCGATCAAGCCCACAGGCGACCTGCACACCTACTGCGTCCACGCGGACATCGAGGGTGTCGTCGCCGACGTCACCCTCACCGGACAGGTCCCCTCCTGGCGGCCGGAGACCGGACACATCGTCTTCGGCGAAAAGAAGCAGAAGTACTTCGCCTGGCGCCCGCCATTCCCCAGGCCGCTTAGGCCCCCCTCACCATCGACGGCGAGACCGAGACCCGCACGGGTACCGGCTACCACGACCACAACTGGGGCGACGCCGACATGGCCGGCCTCATGTACCACTGGTACTGGGCACGGGCCGAGGCGGGCGACTACACCGTGATCGCCTCGTACATCACCGCTGCGAAGAAGTACGACTCAGCCGAGATCCCGATCTTCATGCTCGTTCAAGCGGCGGCCCGGTGAAGTTTGCCCAGTGCAGGTTGCCATGACCCGTCGTCCAGCCCGTGATCCGGATCGCCGGGATGCCCAGGAAGCGGGCGAAGTCCCTGTCAACCCACTGCTGGCGTACGGCCTGTCGCTCCGTGGCGACGGTCGCTGTGGCGGCGAGTGCGGCCCGCAGGTCCACCCACGAGGCGTCGGGGCCCGGTCCCGGGGCGTTCGGGGGTACCGTCCCCGGTACCGGGTGTGCATCCCTGCCGGTCAGCGACCGGTTGTGGCAACGATCGCCGCCCAGTCCTGCTGCCGCTGGCCGTGGCCGCGTACCATCGCGAGCGGCATAGCGATCAGACCGAGGACGAACAGGGCGGTGCCGCCCAGCGCCACGGGGAGTGGCCAATGCTGGCCGGTGTGCAGGAGCAGCCAGCAGGGCAGGGTCCACAGTAGGACGGGGCGATCAGGGGGATGTAGCGCATCAGGCGGTGCAGTCGGGTCCGCTGGGTCCCGTGCGCTGCACTGTCGGGGATCGGGTTTCGCTGGTGTCGGTCACGCTTCCCCTCCTTGAGCAGCCAGGCTGCCGTCGCGCGCACTGTATCCGGCCGTCCCGGGCCGGTCGGACGGACGGGGTGCTCATGGTGGGCAGCCCCGTGTGGCGAGGTGGCCTCCGAGTTCGCCCCCGCCTCACGCGGTTGGTGACTCTGCTCCTGACCGGGGCCGCGGCGGCTTCGAACGGTGAGGCGTAGAAGCTCCGGAGGCAGTGGAGAGTTACAGCCCATCGTCGTGGGCCGGGTGAGATCCACATGCCAGTGCCTGTATTGCTCAGTATTTCTGGTGGGGATGCTGTGACGGGCGGGAGGATGGGTGGGTGCTGTCCCCGGTCCGGGGTCTGACTCATGACACGCCTGACCGAAGTGTCCTGGTCTCACAGTGTCGGCCGTTGGCCGGGGATGGTGCGTTGTCGGTGCCGGGCCGGCGGGGCGTGTCCCGATAGGGGCCTGCCGATCAGTTGTGGCGTCCTCACGATTCTGACCGCCCGATGCGGCCCGGTACCGGCAACGTGACGCGCCATCGGACCGGAAGGGGGACGGGCATGTCCAGTTCGACCATGTCCAGTACGCCGCCTGCCCCGCAGACTTGTCGTCGACGCTCTGCGGGATACCGTGATCTGCTGAAGTAGGCCAGGAAGTGGCGAGCCGCGAGGCTGCCCGCGAGGTCTTCCACCTGGTCGGACAGTTACAGTCAGGGCCCCGCTCATAGGGGCTGTGAGGCCCCGCGGATGGCAATTGTCCTGGCTGATGGGATGCTCCCGCCCAGCATGGCCGTCTTGCACGTCGTGGACCGGGTCACCGAGGCGTGGGTGCCGGGGATGACGACCTGAAACAGCAGGGGCCGGGAGATCGGAGTGGTTCTCCCGGCCCTTTCGCCGTGCCGCCTCCCTTGCGGCTCAGGCGTCCGGCGGCAGCAGGATCGCCCAGTCGGCGCCCGGCGCGCTCTCGCTGCCGTCGGCGAGTACCGCGCTCACCCAGTAGAAATGGGTGGTGCCGGTGGCGGCCGTGCTGTCGCTGTACAAGGTGCCGTTGACGAGGGCGTCGCCAGACAAGCTCACATACTGGCCCGCGGTCCGGTCCCAACGGTAGACGCGGTAGCCGACGGCACCCTGGACCGTGTTCCAGGACAGGTCCACCTCGCCCGACTCTCCGAGGGAGTGAGTCAGGTCCACCGGGGAGCCTTCAGGCGTGGCGACCGGCGGGGTGAGGTCGAGTTCGGTGACGGCCCTGGCCACGGCCGTGCCGGTGCGTTTGAAGCTGGAGTTGTTGCTGGTGTCGACGGCATCGATCCAGTAGCAGTGCTCATCGCCGTCGGGAAGGGTTGCGTCGACGTAGTGCGTGGTGGTCGGGCCCAGGTAGTCCCACTCCCCTCCGGAACACACGGCGGTGCCGTCGTCGCTCTCGTGCACCGTGCCCCGGTAGACCACGTACCGCTTGAGGTCGGACTCGGTGTTGGCGTTCCAGCCAAGGGAGATGCCGTACTCGGTGGCCTTGGCGGTCAGCCCGCTGACGGCGGCGGGTGGGGTGGTGTCCTGGTCGGAGGCGAGCGTGGTGACGGTCGCAGTGGCGGAGGCGACGGACTTGCGGTCAGCGTTGTCGAACCCCTTGATCACGTAGTGGTACGTGGTGTTCGCGGCCGTCGCGCGGTCGGTACAGGTGTACTGCCTTTGGCCGTCGGCCAGGCTGGTCGAGGTGGCGGTGCATCGCACCGGCTCGGTGGAGGTGTCCACCGGCAGGGACTTGGACCGGTAGACGTTGAAGGCGTAGTAGTCGCCGTCCTGGTCTGGGTTGATCTTCCAGGTGAGGACGACCCGGGCGGCGTCGGGCGTCGCGGTGACGTCGTGCGGTGCCGCGACGGGGCGGATCGCCCTCACGACGGCGGGCTCGGAAGCACGGCCCGCTCCGTCGACGGCCTTCACCCAGTAGTACGACTCCATGGATCGTGGGGCCGTGGTGTCGGTGAAGCTCGTGCCCGGCGCGGACTTGACGAGGACGGGCGTTCCGTTCCGGTACCGCGTCACGCTGTAGTGCACCGCACCGGGTAAGGCGTTCCAGGTCAGCTTGACGCCCTCGTCCAGGCCCTGCGCGGCGAGGCCGGTCGGAGCGGTGACGGCGATGGTCACCACCTGCTGGTCGGCGCTGCCCGCGGAGACGTTGCCCGCCTTGTCGTGGGCCCGGACCGAGTAGAAGTACGTGCGGCCTGGAACGGGCGGGAGGCTGGAGGCGGTGGCACCGGTGGTCGTCGCGACGTGCTGCCAGGTGCTGCTGCCCTCCTCACGACGGTAGAGGCGGTAGCCGGCGAGGTCCATCTCCTTGTTCCGGGACCAGGACACCACAGCCGTGGCGGTGTCGTTGTCGAGTCTCGCGGCCACACCGGTCGGGGCGAGTGGCTTGACCTTGTCGACGGTGGCAGAGGTGCGGGGGGCGTAGGTGAACTTGACGTTGGCCGCGCCCGTCCAGGCGACGAAGTCGACCCGCAGGGTGTGCTTGCCGGCGGGGATCGTGACGTTGACCGATCTCTTCTGCGTGGAGGAGACGTTCTTCCACAGGTCGATCTTGCGGACGCCGTCGAGGTAGACACGGATGCCGTCCTGCGCCTCGGCGGCCAGCGTGAACGGGCCGCCGGAGCCGAAGTCGCGGGTGACGGTCCAGCGGACCGAGAAGTTGTCCCTGGGCAGGGCGACTCCGGCCGGGTCGCCGGTGCCGTAGTTCTCGCTGATCGCGCTGTCGCAGGCGGTCAGTTTCGGGGTGCCGCCGAAGCTGGTGTTGGCGTAGAACTGCGCCTTCCAGGTGGGGGAGGTGCACGTGACGGCGGCGGAGGCCGGGGTGGCGGTGGCCGTGATCAGACCGCCGGAGGTCGCGGCCACGACGGCGGCGGAGACGGATCTCAACCGGGTACGGGTTCTCACAGGCGGGAGACGCCTTTCGAGCATGTTCGAGGGGGCTCGAAGGTGACCGACAACGCCGGGGTTTGGTTGTACGGGTTCACCACGAGTTCTGCGGTGTCCGCCCGACGACCGGGCCGCTCAGCCACTGCTCAACCCATCCACTGACACTCCCGGTTGGAGCGCTCGCGGGGCGGCACGCAGTAGCAGGTATGGCAACACGTCTTGACCCATGGCGTTCCGCCCCAGCCATCGCCGACCCAGACGACGCGCTTGCGGCCTGGGGCCGGGCAGCCCTGAGATTTCGACGGACCTGCGCGACGTTCAAGGTGCCCTCTTCCAGAGCGGCTTGTAGCCCCCGGCGCTCGTTGAACGGGCGGATTCCCAGCCCAGCCCAGCCCAGCCCAGCCCAGCACCGGGCCGGCCTTCCAAGATGCGTCACGCCTCGGCCGGTCACATCCTTGAAACAGGGGCACAGGCGCCAGGATGCTCCTCGCGCACCAGGGGCCGGCCGTTCCCGCGCACGGGATCCTTGACCGCGCTCTCATCCACACACCGCCGCCATCTGGCAGCAGCCCCCGGCGGGTCCGAGCGAACAGGTGGAGAGCCATGGACGAGTACGGCGGCCACATGCACCACGCAGGCGGACACCCGGAACCCGACGCCCCTGCCTTCCACGGCATGGCGGTGGTGGGCGACGGCACCCCCTTCCTCTCCCACCTGCCGATGCCCGGATCACCGCACAACGTGCAGGCGATCGTGCAAGCTGCCTTCGGGGCTGCCCACCGCGCGTATCGCAACGACCGCAAGGCGCACCCGGAAGCCCGGCTCTACACCTTTGCCCCCGAGGTGTTCACGCTCTCCGACCTCTATCCCGGCGAGAACGGCGAACCGCCCGCCCGCACGTCGTTCACCGGGAGTCTGTTCCGCAACCACTTCGAACAGCCGGAAGCCCACCCCGAGACGCCCGTCGAGATCGCCTCCAATGTCGTGGTGGAGGTCGCCAATGTGGTCAACCACCACACATTCACCGCGGACGACCAGCAGCCGGAGGAGTTGACGTACCTCCTGTTCGGCAAGGGGTCCGAGCGGTTCCTGGCGCATTTGATCACCGGCCCCTTCCGGCTCACGAGCCGTCAGGAGTTCGATCACCTGATGACGGCCGATGTCCAGGGCCTGGAGGTGTCCGACGACCAGCTGCGCCATGGCATCGAGGTCATCGTCACAGGTCGTCCCGACGAGCCCGGCGGGAAACTCAGGGAACGTGAACGAGCGGCTGCCGTCGCCGCGGTCAACGGCGGGCATGTCACGGTCTCGGTCGAGGCCGGCACCGAGCTGTACTTCGAAACCGGCGACCTGACACCTCACTGACACAGCGGCGCCCTTTGACCGTCACCAGGAGAGCCGGGGGTACCAGTCGCCCCGGCCTTGCGGGGTGAGGTCGAGCAGGTGCCAGACGGGGCTGAGCAGGTCGGTGGCCTGCTGACCGTCGCCGTCGGCCATCCGCACACGGGTGCTGTAGTAGTGGCGCACCGCGCCGCCTTCGTCGCGGTTGAACACCGACAAGGTGGCGTCCTGGCCACCGGCGTCGTCCTCGCTGCCCAGGTCGTGCTTGAAGCGGCTGGGTGCCGCGCTGAGCAGCCGCAGTCCCGTCCAGTCCCGTTCCCTGGCGTACGCGCGCAGCACGGGCAGTTCGGCGGCGGCCACGACGGCGAAGTCAAGGGTGCCGGCCAGGTGGTCGGCGACCGACTGGAAGCCGTCGATCGACATCGTGCACGAGGCGCAGGGCCGGTCCTGTTCCTTGCCGTACATGAAGTGGTAGAGCATCAGCGGCCGGCCAGGGCCGGAGAACAGCTCGCTGAGCCGGACCTCGCGCACCGGATCGTCCCCGGCTGCCAGGTCGGCCGGCCCCTCGTGGAACAGATAGTCCTCGACGACCGGGCCCTCGGGCAGGCGTCGCTTCAGCTCGGCGACGTGCTCGCGCTGGCGCATCATCTCGGCCTCCGCCCGGCGCAGTTCTTCGACGGCTGCGGTGTACTGAGCGGATTCGTTGCCGAGGTTGGTCACTCGCATGTTTCCTCCTCGTCGGTCGCCGTTCGGCGCGGCATACCCGCCCAGAAGAGCAGGTCGTCCCGCCGCGGCGTGCCAGGCGCGCAACGCGGTTCACCTGAAGCGACCAGTTGCCGCTCGTCCCCCGGACATCACCTCGGAACACCTGCCGGCACCGGGTTGCAGCGGCTTGCCACCGGATTGCGACCACCCACGATCGGGGGGACGATGGATGCGTCCTCCACGGCTGGGTCGTATCGCCGGACTCGAGCGGGTGGCGAGCGAACTCTCAGCGCTGCCGCACCTCGTAAGGACGAGAGCGGTGCACAGCACCGGCAGGCTGAAGGAGCGCCGTTCCGGAACGGCGTCATGTGCTCCGCGCCCTGCTGAGCCGAGCAGCATCACTGGCTTTCGATCCCGAACCTCTCACCCTCACCGGGAGCTGACATGAATCTCGATGACATCGCACGCTGCGAGATCCATCCCACGATCGGCATCGCCCGGGTGGGCAACAGCCCAGACGGCTTCTTCATCGGCCCGGAGACCCCCGGGATCCCGTCGAGTCCGTCCGGCGGTTTCAAGGACGCCGACGGGCGGATCAAACGTCAGGCCGCCCGGTTCCGGGTGTACGCCTATGACCGGGCCGGCACCGTCCTGGGCGAGCTCACCTCGGCCGAGGCGCAGATCGTCTGGACCGCCGAACTGGCCAATGCCAAGGGTGAGTGGTTCAAGTTCGCCGGGCGCTTCCATGAGTCCACCGCCGACTCCAACCGCCGTAACCACCACATCGATCCCGCTGATCCCGCCGCTCGGGCGCGGTTGGTCATCCGGCCGGGGCCGCGCAGTGTGACCGGTCCGTCCCAGGACGGCACGGATGCCAGGTTCGACACCGGGACCTTCCTGGACACCCCGGTACCGCTGGGCGAACTGCGCACCGACGAGGCCGGCCGGCTGCTCGTCCTCGGCGGCTTCGGGACGTCCGCTTCGGTCCAGCCCGGCAATCCGCTCCGCCACTTCGCCAACAACGACGACTGGTTCGACGACGTCTCCGACGGCCCGGTCAGCGCAACCGTGCGCCTAGGCCCGGACGGGCGCCAGGTCCCGGTGACCTCGGCCTGGGTCGTGGCGGGCCCGCCCGATCACGCCCCCGACGTACCGAGCCTGGTCACCCTGTACGACGTCGCCCTGGGGGTCGCCCGCGCATCGGGCGGACTGCCCACCCCGCCGGAGGTCTCCTTCACCCGCGACATCTACCCGCTGCTCGCCCGCCCGGTCTTGTACGCATGGGTCAATAAGAGAGCGCGAGAGATGCACGGCGACCCTCGACGCAACTTCCTCACACCGAGCCGTCTCGCCCGGCTGTCCTCGAACTCCCCGGACAACGCCACTGCGCGTCAGAACGTCTTCAAGAGGCTGCGCAAGCCCGGACTGGTCGACGACACCAGCCAGGCAAACAAGGGGTTCATGCCCGTCCTGTCCGGCGATGACGGGGACGCTCAGCCCAACAAGCCACGAACGTGGCTGACGCTGACGCCCGACCAGTACGCGCGAATGCAGCTCTGGGCCGCCGGCGACTTCCTGGCCGACTGGACGGGAGTGCCCGCCCCGCTCCCGTTCGAGGCTCTCGCACCGGCCGACCAGCCCCACGCCCTGGTGCGGGCCGCGCTGGAGACGGCGAGCGGCGGCGGATTCTTCCCGGGCATCGAGATGACGTACATCGCTGACCGGCAGTCCACTTGGGCAGCACCCTTCCGGCTGCGCGAAGATCTGGTCGCCGGAGATGTCACCAAGTACATGGCCCAGCCCTGGCAGGCCGACTCCTACATGTGCATGGACCACTGGTGGCCGGCCTCCCGCCCCGATGAAGTCCTTCCCGAGCCGGCGCACGACGGGCTGGTACAGGACGCGGCGGCCGGGGCGTTCCAGGAGTGGGACCGCGGTATCGGCGACGGTGAAAACGCCGAAAAAGGTATGAACGAGATGGTCGAGAAGTGGAGCACTCTCGGGTTCATCGTCGCCCGGACCATGCCGAACGGCGACGTGATCCTCTTCGAGACGGAACGGACCGACCACGAGACCGGGTAGGCCGGGCAGAGGCGGGAGCGGCGCGTTGGACAGCGGCGGGCCGAGCGGCTGTGGGAGGAGCCCGCGCTTCGACGTTCTCGTCGCCGGCGCAGGCCCCGCCGGGTGTGCAGCCGCGCTGCCCCTCGTCCGGGCAGGGGCGAGCGTCGTCCTCGTTTCCCCGGTGAGCTCCCCCGACTGGCGGGTGGGGGAGAGTCTCGCTCCCACCGCCCGCCCGCTTCTCGAACGACTGGGGGTGCTCGACGGGCTCGCCGATGCTGGGCACGCTCCCTGCTACGGCAACCAGGCCGCCTGGGGCCAGGATGCGCTCACCGCGGTGGACCACCAGCTCGGTCCGTACGGCGAGGGCTGGCATCTGGACCGCACCCGGTTCGACGCCGCCCTCCTGGAAGCGACCCGCGCCGTTGGTGCTCTCTGGCTCGCCGGACATGTCCGCGACGCCCGTCGGCATCGGAGCCACTGGCAGATCACCACTGGCGAGGGCGTTGTACTGGAGGCCGGTTATCTGGTGGACGCCACGGGCCGAGCCGCTCGGCTGGCTCGTCGCATCGGCGCGGCACGCACCCGCTCCGACCGCCTGATCGCGGTCGCCGGGCTGCTGGGCCCGCCGAGGAAGCAGGCCGCCCACCTGGACCGCACGTCGCTGGTCCAGGCCACTCGCTGGGGCTGGTGGTACACCGCCCCGCTACCCGGTGGTGAGCGGATCCTCATGGCCATGACCGATGCCGATCTCCTCGCCGGCGTACGCCTGCTCGACCCGGGCGTGTGGTGGACCCAGGCGCAGGATGCCGGTCATATCCGGGAACGGATCGCCGGCTGGGAGCGACCGCCGCGGCGGCTGCGAGTGCTCGCCGCCGGCTCGGCCTGCGCCACTCCTGCGGCCGGCCCGGGCTGGGTGGCGGTGGGAGACGCCGCCACCGCCACTGACCCGCTGGCTGCCCGGGGGATCGTCACCGCACTGGCCACCGGCCTGGTCGGGGCGCGGGCGATCCTGACCGCCTGGGCCGGTGACGCCAATGCCATGGCGGCCTATGCCCGCCGTATGACAGCCATTCACGCCGAGTACCTGGAGACAAGGGCCGCACAGTACCGCCGGGAACAACGCTGGGACACCCCGTTCTGGGACCGTCGGCACTGAGCGGTGCGGTTCTCCGACACGGGGTCGGGTCGTCGCACCGTTCCGCGTGGCATCACCAGAGCTTTCGGGACATCAGTCAGGCCCGCGGTCTCCGTGCACGGCAACTCATGTGTCAGGTCGGAGGTGACCGAGGGCGACGGCGATGAGGGCGCGGGCGTCGTCGAGGTCGTTGGCGTACAACTCGCGTTCCTTCGCCGTCCAGTCGGAGGCGCCGGAGTCCCTCCGCGGCGGACTGGGGCCGCAACGACCCGCCGGCCACCGTCCGCACCGCACAGTCGAGGCGCTGGTCGCCGGGCCCCACCCGCTCACCGACCACCTCGAAGTGGAGACCTGCACCTGGTCCGCGATGTCGGCCGTCGACCGTCCCGACGGCGCCGCAGCCCTCGCCGACGGGATCGCGGCCGAACTGTCCTGGACGCGTGAACTGCTGTGCTCGCTCGGGCTCAAGGAGGACACAACACCGGGAACGGCGCCGGCCACCTGGCGCGCCTTGGACCGGTCTTCCCCGCCGTCACCTGCTCCGTGCAGGCCGGCATCCTCACCGGCCTGCCCCCGCGCGAGCACGGCATCGTCGGCAACGGCTGGTACTTCCGCGACGTGGGCGAGGTGCAGTTCTGGCGGCAGCACAACGGGCTGGTGGCGGGGGAGAAGGTGTGGGAGACGGCGCGACGGCGCTTTCCCGACTACCGCGTCGCCAACATCTGCTGGTGGTACGCGATGGGCGCGAGCACCGACATCACCGTCACCCCACGCCCCGTCTACCACGCGGACGGACGCAAGAGCCCGGTGCCACCCCACACCGCCCGCCCTGCACAACGAGCTGACCAGCCGGTTCGGACCGTTCCCGCTGTTCCAGCACTGAGGTCCGGGGCGCGGCTCCGGCGTCACGGGCAGCGGCCGCGATGGACGCCTGAAGCCTGCGTACTGCCTCCAGGTGGTCGCCGGTCCAGATGATGCGGACGCCGGTCCCCGTTGCCCGACCGTCCGCATCATGCAGGTCGCGACGCACCGCCTCGACCAGACGGGAGTTGCTCGTCAGGTCGGACTCCAAGGGATCGGGCACCGGCCCTTCGCCCTCCAGCCCCTGGGCCAGACCCCGGTACCACCGAAGCATCCGCTCCGCCGTGACCACCAACTCCTTCTGTGCTGCGGCCCGGTCATCGAGCGACCCGCCGTCCGCGGACCGCCGCCCCAGATCCAGGATCGCGTCGGCGGCCATACGGATCGCGACGACACCGGTGACCAGGGTCGTCGTCTCCCCCAAGGGGACGGCCTTCGCCCCGCGCTCGGCCAAGTACGTCCGGAAGGCGTCGTCCAGCCGCCGTGCCGCGGACGCCGCCCGGCGGCCCTCCTGCGGTACCTGGAGGGCCGCGGACCCGAGAACACAGCTGGAGACGGCATAGTCCACCGCGGCCGACAAGTAGCGCGCGCTGTCGACATACGCCTCGGCCAACGCCTTGCTGACGGCGGCGGACGCCCCGCGCGGCCAGAAGAACAGGCCGACGATCAGGCTCACGGCACAGCCGAGCGCTATGTCCTCGATGCGGACCAGGACCACCGACACGCCCGCGGGCTGGGCGACGTTGAACAAGATCACCAGCGTCAGCGTGAAGGCCGCCTGCCCGGCGGCGAACGAGATCGCGGCCGGGACCACGCCCGCGATCAGTACCGCGACCGGCAACAGGATCCACAGCACGGCCGTGTGGTGCCCGATGAGCTGGAGCACACCGGCGCCCAGGACCGAGCCGATCAGGGTGCCGCCGAGAGCCCGGAAGGCGTTCTGCCCGGTGTTGAGAGCGTTGGAACGCAGCACCGACAGGGTGCCCAGCACGACCCAGAAGGCGTGCTGGACGCCGGTCACGTCGGCCAGCGCAACCCCGATGCCCAGCCCGACGGCACCGCGGATGCTGTTGTGCAGCCACACCGAGTGAGGTTCCAGATGGGCCGCCGCGCGCGCCGCGGCGCTGGGCAGCGGACCGGTCTCCGTCCCCGGCTCCCGGCCGAGCAGACGGTCCGGCCAGCTGCGCCGGTCTGCGGCCCGGGCGAGGTCGACGTTCTGGGCGATCTGCAGGACTGCGAAGGCCACTTCCTGGGCCCGGAACGAGACATCGAGGCTGTCGATGAAGGTGTCGAGGCCAAGCCCGCCACCTGCTGCGGAGTTCGGGAGCGGCAGGTGGTTCACGGCTCCGTCCTCCAACGCAGCCAAAGCCTGGCGAAGCTCTTCCGCGGCCGCCCGCAGGCGGTCCGGTGAAACGTCCGGATCATCGAGCGTCTCCGCCGACAGATCCAGTACTGCGGCAGCGGCCCTGCGCACCGCCGAGGACTCCGGGGTACCCGACGGACCGTTCTGCGTCGCGGGGGCGGCCTCCGCCAGGATCGCGCTCAGCCAGGTCAGCTCATCGACAAGGCGAACCAACGCCCGGGAGCCGGTCGACAAGCCGGTGGGACGGTAGGGGGTGGCGGTGAAGACGCGCTGCAGCTCCTGCGCGCTCGACTCGGTCACCCTCACACAGGCACGGCACTCCCCGAAAGCGGGGCCGGGGGGTCGGCCCGCGAAGAAGTCCGCGTCGGCGCGCAGTTGCCTCGCCGCGGCTCGGCAGACCCGCGCCGCCGGTGCGCCGAGGGGGTCGGCCTGCGTCCTCGGCCACAACAGCCAAACGGCGAGTATGGACGCCCCGGCTGCCAGCACCACACCGATCAGCCGCTCAGGCAGCTGCGCCGCCGGAGCGGGTGCCGACACGGGCAGGATGAACGCCAGCAGCAGCGACGTCGTGGCGCCGGCCAGGACCGAGCTGACCACGCCCGAGAACAGCACGGCGAAACCCACCAGGACCGTCACCGCAGTCGCGATCCAGGCCGACCGCGTCGCGAGCGTGCCCAGCGAGACCAGCACCAGCCATGCCGCGGCGAGCTGCGCATGCGCCCACAGCCGCTGGGCCAGGGGGCCGGGGAACTCGACCAGCAGGAGAATGGCGAAGGCCCCGAACCCGGCGAAGGTGCCCGCGACCGGTGCGTGCAAGACCTGGGTGCACAGCGCGAAAAGGGACGGCATCACCACCGCGGTCCGAGCCGCACGCCGCGTGGCTGCGAGGCCGGGATCCCGGTCTCGCAGCCACTTTGTGAGCTGATGTATCGGGTTCATCGCAATCCGTCTCGGTGGGGTGGGTGGCACGGCCGTCGGCAGTCAGCCGTCGCCGGCCGTGACGCGCCGCAGCAGGGCCAGGACCTCGGCGTCGAGGCCACGGGCGACAGCCAGGGACGCTTCGTCCTGATAGACGGACAGGGCGCTGACCACGGAGTCGTAGAGGAGACGCGTGCCGCCGTCTGCTGCCTGCTGAACAAGGATCGCCACAGGACAGGACGCCCCCGCGTCCGGCAGGAACCGGACCAGGTCCCGGGAGGCGGCCGGCATGTCGACGAGCAGCCTGAGCAGGCGGGCCGTCTCCGCCCCCCGGACCAGGGCACGATCGATGTCGAGCTCTCCGATTCCGATGAGGCCGGCGGGTACCGGCCTACCGTTGACCTGCCGACCGGAAGGCCTCCAGCCGGCCGACGACGGCAGACCCTGCAGCTCTCCGCCCGCCCCGGCGCCGCCGATGGCGTCGCGGATGTCCTCGATCACGGCGGTGAATGGGCGCCGGGTGCTGAGGACATGCCGCTCCAGGGGGATCCGGAGCACGTATTCGATCACCAAGATTTCGGGCGCCTTTCCAGACAGTGCCGCTGCCTGACCGGGCCACGGCACGATGACGCCGGGGAGTGACGAGAGAGCCGAAGGCCCTCACGCATCCGCGAGAGTCGCCTGCAGCGTCACTTCGGGGACGCCCGTCAGCGCACGGCTGACCGGGCAGGTCGCCTTCGCCGATTCGGCGAACTCACGGAACTCGGCTGCCCCGACCCCGGGGACCCTGCCCCTTGTCACGAGTTCGACCTTCGTGATCGTCGGAATGCCGTCGACCGGCCGCAGCGTCACCGAAGCGTCCGTCTCGATCGACTCGGCGGGGAAGCCCGCGCGCGCCAGCGCGCCGGCCAGCGCCATCGAGAAGCACGTCGCGTGAGCGGCACCGATGAGCTGCTCAGGGTTGGATCCGGGGCCGCCCTCGAAGCGGGACTTGTACGTCACGCCCCCGGCGATGCTGTCGCCCGCGGTGAAGTTCCCGGACCCGCTGGGGATGTCGCCGTTCCAGGTTGCATGTGCCTTCGATACAGGCATGTGCCCTCCAGTTGTCGATGGTCGGGTCGGCGAAGCCGCCGATGCACGCATCGTTTCTGCCGGTCGGCGCTCCGCGACATCGCATAGAGAGGTGAGCGGGAAGGATCGCGGTCGAACGGCTAGGGCCTGTCCGGCCGGACAGGCTCTAGTCCTTCCTGGCCGCGGCGATCTCGGCGAGCCGAGCGCGGGCGGCTGCCACCAGATCGGCGTTCGTGTTCGCATGCCCGGCCAGCCCCCAGCCTCCCTCCGGGGCCTCCGTGAGAAGGACCCACGTCCGTTCTGCGGCCGAGGGGTCACCTGATGCGGCGGCGACGAGTTCCGTCAGTCGGCTCACCACCGCGAGCTGCTTGTCGCGGTCCAAGGCGCCCGCATTGGTCAGTACCTGGACTCGGATGTACGTGCTGTCGCCGTCAACGTTCGACAGGCGGTCCGTCGGCATCTCGTGCACGAAGGCGGCGGTGTTCTTGCGGAACATCGGAATGTCAGGCACCTGCTCGATCTGCATCAGCGTAGCCGCCAGATCCTGGGCGAACTTTTTTACGTCCTGGAATGTTCCGGCCGCGGCGTAAACGTCGATCATAGGCATCTGTCGGCTCCTTTTATCTCTTCAGTGAATGAATCTGATGGTCACGACATGTCTTTCCCGTCGACTCGGCGCCGCTCGAAGACGAGCCGTACCGCTGCGGAACCCTCACCGACCGCAGTGGCGACCCGCTTGACACTCCCGCTTCGCACGTCGCCGACGCAGAACACGCCAGGAACACTCGTCTCGAAAGGGAATGGCGCTCGATGACCGGTCGCGAGACCGTCGAGGTCGTGTCCGGTGAGCAGGAAGCGCTCGGAGTCCGTCGCCAGATGGTTGTCGAGCCAGTCGGTGCACGGCGTGGCGCCGACGAACACGAAGACCGCGGCCACTTCCAGGGCGGAGCGCCGACCGGTGGTCCGGTCCACTACCTCGAGCCCTGTGACCGAGGAATCCGCCGTGATGGCGACCGCTTCGGTTCGCACCCGCACCTGGATCTTCGGATGGGAGGTGACCGCGTCGATCAGATAGCGGGACATCGAATGGTCGAGACCGTGTCCTCGTATCAGGAGATGGACGGGATCGGACGTCCGGGCCAGGAACATCGCCGCTTGTCCTGCCGAGTTCGCGCCGCCGATCACGGCCACGGGCCTGCCGAGCGCATACCTTGCCTCGGCGACCGTTGCGGAGTAGTGGACGCCGTTGCCTTCCCAGTTCTCGATCCCGGGGACAGCCAGGCGCCGATAGTCGACTCCGGTGGCGATGACGACGTCGCGCGCCCTGAACGCCCGTCCGTCCTCGCAGGTGACGGTGTGTATGCCGTCCTGACTGGCGAAGGCTGCCGCCCGGGCGTTGCGGCGGAGCCGGACCCCGAACTTCGCCGCCTGGATCGTGCCCCGCGTAGCCAGCTCGGCCCCTGACAGACCGGCCGGGAACCCGAGGTAGTTCTCGATTCTGGAGGATGTACCAGCCTGGCCGCCGAAGGCCGCCGCATCGATGAGAGTGGTCTGAAGCCCTTCCGAGGCGCCGTACATCGCTGCGGCCAGACCGCCGGGGCCACCGCCGACGACGAGCAGATCACTGACATCCTGGTCGTCCTCACCGACCGCGGTGGGCAGCTCTCCGAACTCCGCGGCAATGTCGGCCGGCTGTGGATTGCGCAGCAGGGGGCGGCCGGGGACGAGGACGATGGGAAGGTCTGTCACAGGTATCCGGAGCTCCCGCAGAAGTGCCTCGGCCTCTGGCTGCTCTTCGAGATCCATCCAGTGCAGGGCTGTCCGGCTGAGCGAGAACGACTGCAGCAGCACTCGGCAGCGTTCGTCATACCGGGAACCGATGAGTGTGAGTCCCGCGCCCCTTCGCATCAGGTTCGATCGGCGCTCCAGGAACGTCCGCAGAATGTATTCACTGAGGCCGGCGTCCTGCGCGACGAGCAGGTGAATCCGACCCACCGGAACCCGCAGCAGCCGACCCGGGGTCCTCATGACACCGGCAAAGCGGGAGCGCTCTCCCGTCAGCATGCCTATCTCGCCCAGGAACTCCGCGGGCCCATAGGACGCGACCAGTCGCTCGTCCGCCTCACCGAGCCGGTCGACGATATCCGCGGACCCTTCAAGGACGACAAAGAAGTCGTAGGACGCGTCGCCCGCCGAAAAGAGGATCTCGCCGGGGTGCACCGGGGACTCTGATCCGAGCGCTGCCAGCTTCTTGAGCTGATCGCCGGAGAGCGGCGCCACCGGGGCCCATGCCGAGTGCTCGCCTCGTCCAAGGGCGTCCATGTGGTGCCTTCTCTCGCTGGTGGGCAAGCACGGGTGAGCCCGTCCTTCGGGTCGATCCATGCTCCGTCGGGGCCGGCTGCCTGTCCCTCACCCAAAGAGGTGACGCCCGGGCCTCGGGCGCCCAGGCCGAGCCCAGCCCGTCGGCGGTGAACCAGCGCCCCGGGCTGCGCCTCGGATCGCCTGAACAGGTGAGGGACCGGAAGCGGGTGAGGTGGGATGTTGACTCATGTCGGCTCGGCACACGCCGCCGTCGTGCCCAGATCTCACACATGTGGAAAGAAGGAATCGCGGTGACCACCACTCCCTCCCCTGCAGCGGCTTCCGGCACCTTCCGGCTAGGCGGTGATCTTCCGATCCATCGCCTCGGATTCGGCGCGATGCGCATCACCGGGCCCGGAGTCTGGGGCGACCCCCAGGACCCCGACGAGGCGGTGAGGGTGCTGCGTCGGCTGGTCGAGCTCGGGGTGACGTTCATCGACACGGCGGACTCCTACGGTCCGGCCGTCAGCGAGCGGCTGATCAAACAGGCGCTGCATCCGTACCCCGCCGATCTGGTCATCGCCACCAAGGGCGGTTTCACCCGGCCCGGTCCGGGCCTGTGGCAGCCGAACGGCCGGCCCGAGTACCTGAGGCAGCAGGCCGAGCTGAGCCTGCGGAACCTCGGTGTCGAGCGCATCGACCTGTACCAGCTGCACCGCATCGACCCGACGGTGCCGGTCGAGGAGTCCCTCGGCGAGCTGACACGGCTCCAGCGAGAGGGGAAGATCAGGCACATCGGTCTGTCCCAGGTCTCGGTGGCCGAACTCAAGCAGGCCCGCGCGGCCGCCGAGATCGTGTCGGTCCAGAACCTCTACAACCTCGCCGACCGCACCTCCGAAGACGTCCTCGACCACTGCGAGGCCGAGAACCTCGCCTTCATCCCCTGGTTCCCCATCGCGACCGGCACGCTCGCCGAGTCCAGCGGTCCGCTGGCCGCGATCAGCAAGGAGCACGGCGCGACGCCTTCCCAGCTCGCACTCGCCTGGCTGCTGCGCCGATCCCCGGTGGTCCTGCCCATCCCGGGAACGGCGTCCGTCACCCACCTCGAGGAGAACGTCGCAGCGGCCTCGGTGCGGCTTTCGGACGGGGAGTTCGAAGCGCTGACGAGGGCCGTCTGAGGCAGTCACGTCCGCCGCCGACGACCTGCGGCACCCCAGCGGAGACGACCTGCGGCACCCCAGCGGAATAGCGCATGCCCCGCTCTCGTTGACGTGACCACAATCAGTCTGCGACCCAGGAAGGCAGGGGCCATATGAAGGTCCGCAACTCGTTGCGCGCGCTCAAGGCCAAGCCGGGAGCCCAGGTCGTCCGCCGCCGCGGACGCACCTTCGTGGTCAACAAGCGCGACCCGCGCATGAAGGCCCGCCAGGGCTGACCCACACCTGAACAGGGCCTCTTGGCAGCTCGGGGCACGAAGCCGACCGAGATCCAGGAGGCCCTGTCACTGTTCCCGCGATGTCCGCGCCACGACAGCCGCTCACGCGCCCACTGCGGCGAGCGACAGCGCCCAAAGGCGCTCGGCGGCGTCCGGGTCGAGGGCGAAGGGGGCTGCGCCGCCCGATGAGGCTCCCACGGCCTCGGGCGTCAGCGTCTCCGCCTCGTTGCAGTCCTCGAAGTAGCGACCGCCGATGCCCTCCAGCTGCGGGGAGGTCGCGACCAGCACGCTCGTCGCGGCGCCTTGGGCGGTCGTCTTGAACCGGAACGGCGCCCCGAGGATCGACCCGTCCTCCCCGGCCGCCTCTGCGGCACGCAACTGTGCGGCCTGCTCCGGGTCCATGTGGCGAGACAGGTTCGTCGACATGATGACGCCGGGGTGGACGGCGTTGGCGGTGATCCCGTCGGCGGCCCAGTGACTGCTCGCTCCGACCGCGAAGAGGACGTTGGCGGTTTTGGACTGTCCATAGGCGAGCCAAGGGTCGTACGGACGGGAGTTGAAGTTGATGTCGTCGAACTCGACCGGCGAGGCGTGGTGGCCGCGGGAACTCAACGACACGATGCGCGCGTCGCCGGCTGCCGCGAGCGCGTCGTGGAGGCCGAGCGCGAGCGCGAAGTGGCCGAGATGGTTGGACGCGAACTGGAGCTCCCAGCCCTCCGGCGTGCGGTCGAGCGCGGGCAGCGCCATCACGCCGGCGTTGTTGACCAGGATGTGCAGCGGCCCTGCCCAGAAACTCGTGAAGGCGGCGATCGACGCCTGATCGACGAGGTCGAGCGGCCTGACATGGACGCCGTCATTGTCGGTTGCCTTACGGATGTCGATCGCCGTGAGCTCGCCGGCGTCCGTGTTGCGGACCGCGAGCGTGACCGAGGCGCCGGCGCTTGCCAGGGCGCGGGCGGTCTCGGCGCCGAGCCCCGAGGAGGCGCCGGTGACGACTGCGTGCTTTCCGGAAAGGTCGATGCCTTTGATCACCTCGGCGGCCGTCGACTCTTCTCCGAATGGGGTGTGAATGAGTTGAGTGGATTTCATGGCTCAAGTATTGGTATCTGATGGGCGCCCGTCTCTCGCATGAACAGGTGAGAGAGGCTCGGTCCGGCGTCGGGCTCGAGTACGAGCTTGCCCGTGTTCTCGCCGGTGAAAAGCCGTCTGAATATGGCCGGGAACTCGACACTGGTCAGCCGACCGGCAGCGGGCCAATCCGACATCTCCACCATGGCCTCTTGATACCGGTCGACGAATTCGGGAGATGCGATCCCCGCCATGGAGGCGCTTTGGTACAGCAGCATCAAATAGTTCATCGGACCCACGACTTCGTCCGCGTAGTCGTACTGGGATATCGCCCCGCAGATGACGACGAACGCGCCGACCGGGCGAGCCGCGAGGCGGAGTTGGCGATTGCCGCTCGTCATCCTTCTGCTCTCCGCGGTCGACGCGGCCAGCTTCGCTGCGTGGCGCACGCTGCTGTTGCCGCCGAGCCAGATCGTGCCGAAGCCGAGTTCCTCGGGCTCTGCTGCGGCGTCGCGCCGCTGGTCTTGAAGTGCCGGGTCCTCGGAGCGCAGTTCGTGGTTGAAGACACCGAAGGGGCCCAGGGTCTGGGGCGGTGCAGTGCGGGGTGAGAAGGTCATCGTCGATTCCTTGCATCAGGCCTGACGGCGCCTGGACAGTTCGAAGATCCCTTCTCTGCCAGGGCCGGACCGTCAGCGTCCTTCCTGGTGGTGTGGGCGGTGGAAGTGTGCGGTGAGGATGTTGGGCTTCGCGTCGAGGACGAAGGCGGCGCTGAGGACGTAGAGCTTGGCGCCATGCAGGGCGACCGAGGTCGGTCCCCGTAGGCCGTCCTCGCCGGTGAGGATGATCGAGTGGCTGCCGTCCCTGGGGTGGATCAGCGCGATCTCGTTGGCGATGTTCAGCGCGCCCACCACGTCGTCGGAACGGCCGACGAATGCGAAGTCGTCGAGGAACGGGAGCCCCGTCGCTCTGGTCTGCGCCGCCGCGGCGCTGCCGTCCGGCTTGATCGGCACCCGCAGCAGCACGCCCCGGGCGGAGTTCGACACCCACACCGCGCCCTTGTGCACCTTGAGCCCGTTGACGCCGAGCTGGTTCGTCGGCTCGTAGACCGCGCCGGACGCCCAGGCGGTGGGGGTTCCGCCGGTGATGGGCGCGCGCCAGACGATCCCGCGGGCCGAGTCGGCGATGTACAGCCGGCCGGTCCGCTCGTCCAGCGCCATGCCGTTGGGGAGGCTCGCGGCGCTGAGCGCAATGACGCGCTGGGGCCTACCGCCCGGCCTCACGCGCCAGATGCCGGTGAGGGAGTCGTCGCCGGCCGCGTAACCGACGTACAGCGTGCCGTCGTCGGTGCGCACCAGCCCCGTGGCGAGACTGAAGCCCAGCATCGGGGTGTTGACTCCGCCGTCGGCCGGCTGTGGGAGGGAGGCCAGCAGCCGCCGGTGCCCGCCCGGTGTCACCTCCTGTATCTGCGCAGACCTGGACAGCACGACGTCCACCTTGCCGTCCGGGGTCACGACCACGTTCTCCGGCTGCTGCCCCGACTCACGGTCGTACTCGACGAGGACACGCGGATGAGAGGCGGGGAAGGCGGCAGCCGCCGCCGGCTGCGAGGTGAGGGACAGAGCCACCACCCCTGCGATGGCTGCGGGCAGGAGAGTTCTTGCGATCGGAACGTGCATGTTCATTGCTCCATGAATGATTGCTGAAGGGGCATCAGGGCGCGTGGGTGACGGAGACCTCGCTGAGGTCGACGGCGCTCAGCGGAACGCGAAGACCGTGAAGGCCGCGAGTTCCGCGTTGGACGGCGCACCCGCCTCGAAGCCGTAGTACTGGCCGTACTTCGGCCGCATCAGGTCGACCGCGTCCTTGGCCACGGCAGCGAGCTGCGCCGGGAACCAGGCCGTATGGGCTCCCTGCGAAGGGTCGATGAAGCCGCTGAACGGATTGGCTTCGAAGGCTTGGATCACCGCATTCCGGATGTCGCGGTAGTACCCGAGTTCGAACTGAACGTCGGCACGGGAGCCGATGTTTGCGTGGCCCGCCGAGAGGAAGTCCCACTCCATCTCCTGGACTTCGTTCAGGTTGCGCTCTGCGAACAGGAAGCGCTCGTTCGCGGTGAAGCGCCAGAACGGCGGCTGGTCCGGCCCCATCAGGTCGGGGCAGTGGACGATCCTTTCGGTGGCGAGCTGCCACGCCGAGTGGTCGTCCGTGTGGGCCGCCCATTCGAAACCGTGCATCTGGACGCCGAGGTCCTCGAAGGCGAAGCCGCCCTTCGGCCAGGCGACGGTCTCGGTCGGGCGCGGCAGCACGCTGCCGACGGCGTCGAGCTTCCGGGCCGTCATGTCGCTGGCGACGATACGGAGCGTGAGGCCGTCCTGACGTGCTTGTTCGACGTACCGGGGGGCGTCGCCGATGTGATCGGCGTGGAAGTGCGTGTAGACGACGGTCGAGAGGGGCTTGGCCGTCACAGACTCGATCGCCGCGACGACGCCGTCGTAGCAGTGCTCGATGGGATCCATGAGGAGGACCGATTCCTCTCCTACGTAGAAGAGGGTGGCGAAGACTCCGACCTCGACCCAGTACGAGCGCTCCGAGAGTCTCTGCAGGACGAAGGGCTCAGTCATGGTGCGCCGGAAGAGCTGGTCGACATGGGCGCCTACCGGCAGGACGAGGTCCTTCGAGGGGGCGACGAACTCACCGCCCGTGGTCGAGGGGAAAGCGGGGAAGTCGGGCATGCTCGCATCCTTCTCGTTCGATCGCGGTGAGCCGCTGGAGCAGCCCGAAGTTCGGCGTCCCCACTTCAGGACCGCGTCGTGCTGGGCGTTGCGGGTCTGCCAGGTGGTCTGATCGTCGCGGCCCTCGGATCGGGTGTAGATCCTGCCCAGGCCTTGTCGGCCGGCGGCTCGGCTGGTGAGCGAGTCGGTGAAAGACGCGTGGAGGTAGCCTTCGGCGTCGGTGGTCGGCTCGCCGATCGCGCCGATGATGTCGGGCGCCCACCCGTGCATCGCGTCGGCGGCGGCCCTGGGGACCGAGGCGTCGACAGGCGTAGCCGACTCCGTTCGACCCCTCCGCGGTCATGGTCTTGACGTCCAGGTACGTGACGCCGTGTTCCATTGCCGTTCCCAACTCTCAGTCGATGAAGGCACTCCACGCCACGGTGTTGAGGTTGTCGGAGAGGAAGATGTCGTGGCCGCCCAGGCGCCGGCTCCACGACGCCGGCATGAGTTCGGCGGCGTGCGCGACGACCGCGTCCATCCAGACCTTGAGTTGGGCCTGCTTGTTGTCGTCGGGGACCTCGGCAGCGGCGGCGGCCTCCCTCAGGTCCACCTCCCCGAGCGCCTGTGCGGCGGAGGTCCGCAGGTCGCGGATGTACTCGCGATGCGTCTGCACGTCCTCGGGGCTGCCGAAGAGGGCCATGTGACCCGAGACGACGGTGTCGAAGTCGTACTCGAGCATGTGGTCCATGGCGTCGAAGTACGCGGGCACATGCGGGGAGAAGAGGAGACGGAAGAAGGGCGCGTTCTTGACGGTGAAGCTGTCGATCGCCGTCAGGATCCGCTGTTCCGGGAGGTGGATGAACAGGTTTCCCGGCTGGTGCCAGTCGCCCTTGTACTCGAGGAGGAACCGCTGTCCGTCGATGTCCAGTTCGGTCCTCGTTCCGCCGAACGTCTCGTTGGGCACGGGCCGGTGATCGTCCTGCGCCTCCTCGATGAACTGCGCGGTGGCGTCGTGGGCGATGATCTTCAGACCGTCGCGTGCCAGCAGGTGGGCGGAGCCGATGTGGTCGGCGTGGGCGTGGCTGTAGATCAGGTGGGTGACCGGCTTGGACGTCACCTCCTCGATGCCCGCGAGCAGCCTTTTCTCCAGGTCCGGGGGTGCGTCCACGACGACGACGCCCCGCTTCGTCACCAGGAACATGGTGTTCACCATCCCGCTGGTGATGCCGTAGGCGCCGCCCCCGAGCTCCGTGACGCGATAGCCGGAATCGGGGATTTCGGGGCCACGGGCGAATTCCGGAACAGGTGCGAATTCCGTCATTACTGGTGTCCTCTTCGGTCGAGATGAGGAAGGCGAGATGAGGGAAGGCGAGGTGAGGCAGTCGCGATGAGTCAATCGAGATGAGGAGGTTTGCTTGAATTCTCTTCCGGCTCCGGCTTCCGTTCCCTCACCCGAATACGTGAGGGCTGCTGCGTCAGGGGCTGGGGCGGAGCCGCGAGTGGAGTTGTTCGGCGATCCAGGACGACGCGAACCTCGTCCACGTGGCCGCGTCACCCGCGCCCTCGGCGAGTCCGAGGCTGTGCGGGCCGTGGGCGTACACGTGCACGGTGTGCGGGACGTCGTGCGCGGCCAGGGCCGCGGCGAGGCGGTAGGTGTGCTCGGGCGGGACGTAGACGTCCTCGGCGGTGTGCCAGAGGAAGAAGGGCGGCGACGCCGCGGTCACCAGCGCGTCGAGAGACGTCGCGCGGCGCAGTTCCGGCGAGGCGTCCTCGCCCAGAAGGATCATCCGCGAAGGCCGGTACGTCTCGGTCTCCATCGACGTGATCGCGTAGCCGAGGACGGCGAACTGGACCGACTCGCGCGGGTCGTTGCTCGGTGCCAGGGCCGCCAGCCCCGCAAGATGCCCGCCGGCCGAGAAGCCGACCACTCCGATGCGGTCGGCCCCCTGCTCGCGTCGACGCCGGATCTCAGCACGCAACGCCACTAGGGGCGCGGGATGCCGCACGTTCAGCGGATACCGGAAGACGTCGGCCGACAGCCCCAGCCCGGAGAGCCAGGAAGCGATCGGTTCCGCTTCGTGCGCCGAGTGCGCCGCGTACCCGCCACCGGGCAGCACGATCAGGTGGGCCGTCGAGGACTGAACCCCAACGGCACTGCCGCGTGTCGCCTGTCCTGTGTCGCGCCGATCGCCCACGGCCTACCTCCGGCTTCCGCCCGCGGACGCCGCAACCGGCCCCTCATCCGCGAGATCGCACCAAGGTCATCACCACCCGGAGCTCCTCGCCATCACGCGAACAGGTGAGGCGAGAGCGCGGGCGTCCGCTCGGCAGGAACCGGCTGAGCCTCACGCTCCCACGATCTGGTCGTGGTACTGGCTGCTCAGCTGGGCCCGGGAGCGCACATCGAGCTTGGCGAAGATGGACCGGGCGTGTGTGCCGACCGTGTTCGTGGACACCCTCAGCTCGGCGGCGACCTGCTTGTTGGAGTACCCCGTGCCGATGAGGCGCGCCACCGTGCGCTCGGCGTCGGTCAGCGCCACCCACCCGATGGCCGGGCCAGGCTCGGTGACCGCCCACCCGGCGCGCCGGACGCCCGCCTTGCGCAGCTCCTGCTGGACGCGCAGCATCGGGCCGACCGCGCCGGCCTGCCGATACGCCTCCCAGGCCCGGTCCAGCTGCGCGATCCCGTCAGCACGCTGCTGCTCGCCGAGCAGGTGTCTGCCCAGGTCCTCGCGCGCCCCGGCCAGGAGCAACGGACGGGGTCCGGTGGCCAGGACGTCGACGGCGTGGCGGAGCCGGCCACCGTCCTGCCGGACCAGGCCCTGGACGTGCGCCGCGATGCCTTCGAAGCTGGCCACGCCGCGATTCCTGGCCGCGCCGGTCTCGGCCAGCGATCGCACGTCTTCGAGGAACGCCGCATCGTCGTCGGCGACTCCGATCCCGGCCAAGATCGGCAGCCAGCCCGGCTTCCAGGGCCAGGCGTCGCGTTCGGCGTGGGCCGAACGCACCAGAGGCGACACCAACCTGATCGCGGCGGTCGGATCGCCCTCCGCGGCGGTCAGCCAGCCGTGGGTCAGCAGCAGCGGCGGGGCGTGCTCCTCGTCGGCGGGGGTCGGCCCGTTCCCGTCGAGGGCGAGCTCCTTGCGGGCGTCGTCCAACCGCCCGCGGTGCAGGGCGACCATGCTCACGATCGACGCCGCCTCCCACTCGCACATCCGCGAGCCGAGTTCGCGAGCGAGGGCGAGCAGGGTCCGGGCGCCCGCCTCGGCCTCGTCCAGCCGGCCCAGGTTGTGGTCCTGCCAGATCTGCGCGTACAGCAGTGCCGGAAGGACCGAGGCCGGGTGCGGGTCGGACTCGCTCCAGGCCTGCTTCAGCAGTGCCTCGGCATGGCGGTAGCGGTCCAGGTGTTGCAGCGCCATGATCTCCTGGGCGAAGAACACCGGCTGGGACTCGGCGCGCAGCTGACGGAAGTACGACAGGGAGCCGGCGTGGTCTGCCCCGTTGCGGGCGATCTCGGCGAGGGCGTGCACCGCGGTGACCTGGGCTTCATGGTCGTCGAGCCGATGAGCCTCGGCCAGCGCCGCCTCGGCCTGCGGACGCATCGCCCCGGCCCCCCGCAGCCGGCCCTCGACGAGTGCCTGGAGGGCCGTCAGCCGGGCCCGCATCGCGGCAGTCAGGTCCGACCTGGCCAGCGTCGAGGCACAGCGCGCCGCCGACGACTCCCAGCGGCCGGCCAGCCACAGAGCCCTGGCGAGTACGAGCTCGACGCGCCCCACCGACTCCCCGTCGTCCAGGTGCGCCAGGACCAGATCACCGACCGCCACCGCGTCGTCGCAGCGTTGGACCAGGCCCAGAACCCGGACGCACTGCTCACCGAGGGAGGGGTACGCCGGATCGGTGGGCCGCAGCGCACGGAATGCCGTCAGGGCCAGTTCGCCGGCCGCTTGCGGTGTGGCTGCCGCGAGATCGACCGCCGACCGCATGACGATCGCCGCGCACTGTGTCTCGCCGGGCTCGATGCCTTCTCGGGCATGGACGGCGACCAGCGAACTCTCGGCACCGACGGCCGCCAACTGCGCCGCGCAGCGACGGTGCAGGGCACGCCGGACGGACTCGGCCAGGTCCGCGTACACCGCCTCGCCCACCAAGCGGTGCCGGAACGCGATTCCGCCGGACTGCCAGGTCAGCAGGCCGGCGCCGATCGCCTCGTCCACCACGGTGGCGGTCTCGACGGGGGAGAGGCCGATCAAGTCCCGCACGTCACGTGGCGTCGCCGGCTGACCGAGGACGGCGAGGACCTGGATCATGTCGACGGTCCGTGGGCTGAGGTCCAGCAGCGTACGGTGCAACGCCTGGGCCACCTGCCGCGGGACCGGTGTCGCCTCCGCCGAGGAGGGCGCGGGCGCCTTGTCGTCCCCGGCGTGCGTGCCGGCCAGCGAGTCGATGACCTGCACAGCCAGGAAGGGGTTGCCGTCCACTCGCGTCAGGAGTTCGGCGGCAGTGGCTGAGGGCGGCGCACCGAGTCGGTCACGGGCGATGTCCAGGATCGCCTCGGTCGACAGCGGCTGCAGAGCCAGCCGCTCGATGGCGACCTGGCCGGCTCGGGAGCCGCTCAGGGCGCTCAGATCGTTCAGAGCGCCGTCCTGCGCGGTCCGTCCTGCCAGCACCCAGACGATGGGGAGCGACGCCAGCCGGAACGGCAGGGTCCGCAACAGGAAACGGGTGAGCTGGTCCGCCCGATCGAGGTCGTCCAGCAGCAGGAGGAGCGGGCCCGCGCCGGTGGCGGCCTCCAACCGGTTGCCGACCGCTTCGAGGAGCAGCAACGGCTCGTCCGTCAGAGCGACCAGATCCGTCAACTCGGCGCCGCTGACGAGCGGGTGAGGACCGTGCCGCAGCGAAAGCAGGAGCGCAGCCCCGGGGGAGAGCTGCCCGATCGCATCGGCGTTGGCCGTACCGGTCCGGAAGCGCAGCGCCCCCGCCTCGTGGGTGATCGCGCGCGCCAGCGTCGACTTGCCCACCCCCGGCTCGCCGGTGATGACCAGGATCTGCCCGTGTCTCCTGCGCGCCGTGGTGCGGAGCATGCGCAGAGCCGTCGCCATCTCCTCGGTACGGCCTCGCAGGATGTCGCCGGCAGGCGCACGCCGTGCAGCGGGTTCCCTCCGGACGGATCGCCTGCTCGCACCGCCCCGCTCCACCTCCGCCAGACCGGTCACTGAGCTGCCCATGGTCTTGCCTCCTTGCGGCATCCGCGCTTCGCACGACCTGCGATCAAGGATCCGCCGACGGCCGGCACCGCCGAATCACTCGATCGAGCCATACGTCCCGCGCGGCACTGCCCTGCACGGCGTGTCTCTCGTCATGGCCCGAGGGAGGCGTCGGCATCAGGTCGGGTCGGTCGCCCCGAGGCCGATGCGCTCGCCGCCCGCACCGAGTGCTCCGAGGCGGGCCAGCTCGACCCGGGACTTGATCCCGAGCTTGGCGAAGACATGCCGTAGGTGGCTGTTCACCGTGTGCGGCGACAGGAACAACCGCTCGGCGACCTCGCGGTTGGTCAGTCCCTGGGCGACGAGTCTGGCCACCGATTCCTCGGCCGCCGTCATGGCGGCCCAGCCGCTGGTGGCCGGTTCACGGACGACGAGCCGCCGGCGAATGCCGAGGTCGCGCAGGTGGCTGCGGACCCGCCGTGCGTCCCAGACCGCCCCGAGGTCCGTGTAGCCGGCGAGTGCCTGCCCCAGAGCGGCCACCGCGGCCTCGTGATCGGAGGCGAGGAGGCAGATGCCGAGATCCTCGGTGGCCATGGCCCGCTCCAGCGGTCGGCGGCACCGCTCGAAGCCGTCCGCCCCTGCGCGCAGCTCGCGAGCGTCATGCGACAGCAGGCCCTGGACATACGCGCGAGTCGCTGCGATCGCCAACGAGCCGCTGTTCGCCGCTGCGCGCCGGCGCACGTTGGCCAGCGCGAGTCGGGCTAGCAGATCGTCCCCCGTCGCGGCGGCGATCCTGGCCAGGACCATCTCGTCGGTGACGTCCTGCGGGAAGCGTGGAAGCGCAGGTTTGTCCGCGAGACCCGCCAGCCAGTCGCGTGCCGCCTTCATGTCGCCGTCGCCGACAGCGGTCAGCGCGAGCATCCAGGCAGCATGCTGCTTGATCACCGGCGCTCCGTGCGCGAGCATCACCTTGCCGATCTCGCCGGCCCGGCGCAGCTGCCTGCTGTCCGCCATGTGCATGGCCGCTCGGGCCATCGCGCACAGCCCTGCCCCGTCCAGCGCCGCCACGGCGCGGGTGCCGTCCTCGAGCTCGAATCGGCCTTCGAGTACGGCGGCGGCATCGGAGATGCGGCCGAACCGCAGCCACAGTCGGGCCTGCCAGGTCTCGTAGAGCTCATAGATCCAGTCCTGGCGATCGCGCTGCGCCGAGGCGAGTCCCTCCTGGACGATCGCGAGTGCCTCGTCCTCCCGGTCGAGGTGGGAGAGGAGCTCGGCGCAGTACACCTGAACCATCCGGATCCGGGTGTTCTCACCGGCCGCCAGGCCTTCGCGAGCCGCCTTCGCGAACAACTCGTAAGCCTCGTCGAATCGTTCGTCGGCATAGGCGAGGCCGGCCTCGGCGACGCCGAGGACGAGTGACGCACGCGGATCGCCGGTCGCGGCAGCGGCTTCGCGCGCTTCGGGCATCGACCGCAGCGCTTCCTCGACCCGCCCGCCGACCAGGAGGTTGTAGGCCAGGCACGCCAGGTGGGCAGCCTGTAGCGGCGGTGAGACGTCCGGAAGGCTGAGCGCTCGGCGACCGGCTTCGGCACGGGCGTCGGGGGAGAGGGCGAACATACCGGCGATGCTGAGGCGCACCTGCGCTTCCTGCTCGGCAGGCAGAGTGTCCCGCAACGCGGCATCGGCGAACGCGATGGCCTCGCCGGAGTTCCCGCTCGTGTGAAGCGCCACGGCGGCGATGCTGACGATCTCTCCCCGCTGTGGGTGCTGGGGTGGGGAGAGGTCCAGTGCCTGGCAGGCGAAATCCGCGGCGGTCGCGGCGTCGGTGACGACGACCGCCCTGGCGGCCTGCAGCAGGGTCGTGATCGCCACTTCGTCCCCCGGCTCGGCGCTGGCGGCGAGTTGGTGCGCGACCTCCACAGGAAGCGCACCGCGTTCCAGCAGGACGGTCGCGGCTTGGCGATCCAGCGCGCAGCGTGCGCTGACCGGGACGCCGGCCCGGACCGCCTCGCGGGTGATGTCGTGCCAGAACGCCAGCTTGGCGTCGCGCTCGATGAACAGGTCCGCGTCCAGAAGCTCGCCCACCGGCGCGAGAAGGTCCGAGGTCGGACGATCGAGCATCTGTGCCAGGTCTGTGAAGGAGAAGCGCCGTCCCAGGGACGCGGCGACGATGACCGCTTCCCGGGCCGGTACGGACAGGTGCGCCAGCCGCTCGCGCATCTTGTGGGCGACCCGGCGTGGCAGCTGGGTGTCGCGGACGTCGGCCAGGCCGTCGACGGTCTCGATGCGCTCTTCCTCCTGAAGCCCCAGGAGGGTCTCGACGAGGAGGAACGGGTTTCCGGCTGCCCGCTCGGTGAGCGCGAGGACGTTCCGGCCCGGCTCCGCGCCGAGAATCTCCGCCGCGATCGCGGTCACGGCCTTGCCCCGCAGCGGGCCGAGACCGACCCTGTGCAGGTCTCGGCTCTCGAGGTAGTCCAGAGTTTTGGCGATCGGGGTCGGTTGAGGAGTCGGCCGCGCAGCGATGATCCAGGCGACAGGGACGTCGCGCAGCCGGAGAGGCAACTCACGCAGGGCCGCCGCAGTGCCGGCGTCGACCCAGTGGGCATCGTCGACGCACACGGCGAGCGGCGTATCGAGGGCACTCTTCTCAAGGAGGGCTTCGATGTCCCGAAGGAACCAGAACCGCTGGTTCGGTTGCGGCGGCGGCGGGAGATCCTGCCGGGAAAGAAGCGGTTCGCGCCCACCGAACAGCGCTGACAGCAGCGCGGACATCTCGACGGCGCTCTCGTTCGGCTCCGCCGTGACGCTGCCTGTCCGGACTCCGAAACGATCGGCGACGGCCCTGGCCTCCGCCAGCAGCCGAGTTTTGCCGATGCCGGCACCGCCGGTGACCACGACGGTGCTGCCATGTCCGTCGGCGACTCGCCGGAGTTCGTTCTCGATGATTCCGAGCTCGCCGGAGCGGCCGCGGAGTTCACAGGGCCACCATCGTTCCCTGTTCATCGGCCGTCTCCTTTGACCCTTTGCCGACCAAAGCAAGACGCTGGAGTCGCATCCTCGCCACCGGGCCTCGACGTGCAGCAGCGCACTCACGATGGGTGCGCACAGTACCAAGCGGGTGAGGGTGATCACCACGGCCATCCCTGATCTTGCGTGGGTATCCCCGGCTTCAGCCGGGGAGGGAAACGCGTCCTCGTCCCGGAGGAGCACAGTGCCGGAGTTCGCTCCGTCTCTGTTGTGACGGTCAGGCAGGCCGCTTCTGGCTCTCGATGTACTGACGGATCACGGTCAGCGGTGCACCGCCGCAGGAGCCGGCGAAGTAGGAGCGCGACCAGAACACCGAGCCCATCCCGATGCGGTTTATCCGGCCGGTGTACTCGGCCCGCAGGTAGCGGGAGCTGACGCCCTTGAGGCTGTTGATCAGCTTGGACAGGGCGATCTTCGGCGGGTAGTGCACGAGCAGGTGGACGTGGTCGGCTTCGCCGTTGAACTCGCGCAGTTCCACCTCGAAGCCGGTACAGACCTCCCGCATGATCTCTTCGCAGCGCTTGAGCATGGCGTCATCGAAGACATCGCGCCGGTATTTGGTGACGAACACCAAGTGAGCGTGCAGGTGGTAGGTGACGTGGCGTCCGGTACGGATATCAGGGTTTGGTTCCCAGCGCGGTGACATACGCCAAGCGTAGTATCTTCTTCGAAGCTGACTGGGAAGGGGGTGGGCCGGATGATCCGTGCGTACAAGTTCCTCATGCGGCCCACTGTTCGCCAGACGGCCGCGCTCGGCGAGATGCTGCGGGACCACTGTTCGCTCTACAACGGAGCCCTGCAGGAACGCCGCGACGCCTACCGGCACGCCTCGAAGACGAGCGTCAAGTACGGGCAACAGTCCGCGCAGCTCAAGGACATCCGGGCGTTCGACCCGGAATGCCAGGGCCGTTGGTCGTTCTCGTCGCAGCAGGCGACGTTGCGCCGCCTGGACAAGGCGTTCGCCGCGTTCTTCCGCCGGGTCAAGTCCGGCGGGACGCCGGGCTACCCCCGTTTCCGGGGCGTCAACTGGTTCGACACCGTCGACTTCCCCAAGGACGGCGACGGCTGCCGCTGGGACTCCACCCCGCACGACCCGGTCACCCGTGTCCGCTTCCAGGGCGTCGGGCACGTCAGGGTCAACCAGCACCGGCCGGTCGTCGGCAAGGTCAAGACAGTCTCCGTCAAGCGCGAAGGCAAGCGCTGGTACGTGATCCTGACCGCCGAGCAGTCCCAGCCGGAGCCGCTGCCCGCGACCGGCAGCGTGGTCGGCATCGACATGGGCATTGCCAGCTTCCTTGCCGACTCAGGCGGCGAGTTCGCGCCCAACCCGCGCCACGGCCGTCGCGCCGCCGCGAAACTCGAAGCCGCACAGCGGGCACTGTCCGGCTTCCACCGGGTGCGCCGCGACAAGCGCACCAAGAACCATCAGCGGGCCGTCCAAAAGGACGCCGACCTGCACCGCAAGGTCCGCCGCCAACGCCTCGACCACGCACACAAGACCGCCCTCGGCCTCGTGCGCGAACACGACTTCATCCCGCACGAAGACCTCAAGATCCGCAACATGGTCAAGGCTCCCGCCCCGAAGCCGGACCCCACGACCCCGGGCAGTTTCCTGCCCAACGGGGCCGCTTCCAAGGCCGGACTCAACCACTCGATCTCGGATGCCGGATGGGGGGTGTTCCTGACGATCCTGCACGCCAAGGCTGAAAGCGCCGGACGGGAAGTGGTCGCCGTGGACCCCCGCAACACCTCCCGCACCTGCCCCGAATGCGGGCACGTCGCAGCGGAGAACCGGCCCACACAGGAGAAGTTCCACTGTCAGAACTGCGACCACCAGACGCATGCTGACACCGTGGGCGCACTCAACGTTCTACGGGCCGGGCTGGTCCGTCGCAAAGCCCAACCGGCATAGCGAGAAGCCCCCTCGTTCACGAGGGGGAGGAGTCACGGTGCTCGTCAGGAGGTGCAGGTGCCGGTGCCGCCGATCGACTGATCCGCCTCAGCTCGCGATCGGCCTCTGTGAGTCCACCCCAAACTCCGAATTCCTGCCGCGTGGACAGTGCGAAATCAGCGCACTTCTTTCGCGCCGGACACCCGGAGCAGATCTCGATGGCTGCCTTCTCCCGAACCCGGCGATCCAGTCCCCGCTCGCCCTGAGGAGAATAGAAAATGGACACGTCCAATCCCCGGCATGCCGCCTCCATTTGCCATCCCCACACGTCCACAAGAGGAGCAAGGGGCTTCCTTGAACCCATTTTCCCTCCCTCCGCTTTTATTTCATGCGGAAGAATTACTCCATTCGTGACCGGACGATAGGTGGACCCGGAGGGCTCCGCCCTCACACAAACGAGTGAGGGCGCTGATGAATCCTCGACGGGCGGGAGGGACGGCAGGATGACCGAGGACGACCTCTTCATGACGTCGGCCGTCCGTCACCGTGGCGAGTCCGCCTCCACCAGGGCCGCCCGGTCTCGGGCGGCGCGCACGGCTTCGGACAGTGAGGCGACGTCGTAGGCGCCGTGGTGACGTCGTCCGTTGACGAAGAACGTCGGCGTGCCCGAAACGCCGCTCAGATCCGCAGACTCGACATCCTCTGCCACCCGGTGCGCTCCGGCGCGCGCCCTCAGGTCCCGGCGGAAGTCGTCGAGGTCGAGGCCGATCTGCTCGGCGTAGGCCAGAAGGTCCTTCAGCCGCAGGTCTCCCTGGTGGCCGATCAGGATGTCGTGCATCTCCCAGTGGCGGCCTTGCAGGGCCGCTGCTTCGGCGGCCTCCGCGGCGAGCTGGGCGTTGGGGTGGACGTCAGTGAGGGGCAGATGCCGCCAGACGTAGCGCAGGTCGTCGCCGAAGTCGGCGAGCAGTTCGCGGACCACCGGTTCCGCCAGGCCGCAGTACGGGCACTCGTAGTCCCCGTACTCGACCAGGGTCACCGGTGCGCCGAGCGGACCGCGCACGTGGTCGCGTGCCGCGTCGACGGGCTCGCTGAGATCGACGATGCTGTGGCCGGAGCCGAGCAGGGCGCGGTTACGCGTCGGCGTGGGCAGCAGGGCGATGATCCGGGTCACCGACCAGGTGATCAGGAAGGACGTCACCACGGCCGCCAGAATGCCGATCTTCGCCTGCTCCAGCTGTGACCCGTGGAAGGCGAGCGTGGCAATCAGCAGGGAGACCGTGAAACCGACCCCGGCCAGGCTTCCGCCCGCCGTGACGGCACCCCAGCCGACCGTCGGGCGCAGCCGCCCCTTGCTGACGAGGGCGGCGATCCAGGTGGCGCCCAGGATGCCCGCCGGCTTGCCCAGGACGTAGCCGAACAGGATGCCGAGCGTGATGGGCGAGGTGAAGGCGTCCGACAGACGGGCGGCGCTGATGGTGAGTCCGGCGTTGGCCAGCGCGAACAGCGGCACGATGACATAGCTGGTCCAGGGGTGGATCATGCGCTGGAGCCGCTCGTTGGGGGAGAGCGCGGCGGTCAGGCCGCGGCGCAGGGTGCGTTCCAGCTCGGGCGTCGGCTGCTCCCGGAATCCGCGGAACAGTCGGCTGACACGTTCCAGGGCGTGCCGGTGCGCAGGATGGGCGTAGGTGAGCAGGCCCATGACCAGGCCGCTGACCACGGGGTCCACACCCGAGCGGAGCAGCGCGCCCCACAGGGCGATGCCGAGCACCGCGTGGACGCCCGAGATACGTACTCCGGCGGAGCGCAGCACGAGGAGTGCGGCGAAGATGCCGAGCGCCGTGAGCAGGGCGGGCAGGTAGATCGCGCCGCTGTAGACGAAGGCGATGACGGCCAGAGCCAGTAGGTCGTCGGTGACCGCCACGGTGAGCAAGAAGACCCGCAGGCCGCCCGGCAGCCTGGAGCCGAAGACGGCGAGCATGCCGAGGGCGAATGCCGTGTCGGTGGACATCGCGGCGCCCCAGCCCTGCAGTGAGTCCTGGCCCGCGTTGACGCCGAGATAGATCGCCACGGGAACGAGCATGCCGCTGACCCCGGCGACCACCGACAGCGCGAGGCGGCGGCGTTCGCGCAGCTCACCCATGTCGAACTCGCGTCGGGCCTCCAGACCGACGATGAAGAAGAACAGCGTCATCAGCCCGCTGTTGACCCACTCGCGCAGATCCAGGGACACGCCGACCGAACCGATACGGAACGACATCTCGGTCCGCCACCAGGATTCGTACGTCCCGGGGGAGACGTTGGCCCAGACGAGGGCGGCCAGCACCGCGCCCAGCAGGACCGCGGCGCTGCCGGTCTCGGTCTGCAGGAAGGCACGCAACGGACTGCGCGCTCCCTGGCCGCACGCGGTCTGTTCCGTCATGGACTCGTTCTCGGAGGGCTGGGTCATCCTCGACGACCCTTCGTGCACCGGCATCGCTCGTTCTCCTGGAGGTCATCGTGCAGCATGGTGCGAGGTCTTGCAGACGGCTCAGACCACGCGCTCCGCCATCTCGGTCTCGGCTGCCCGAACTTCGGTCGTCGCGACCCCGGAGGCCACGGTCACCGTCGGGGCCCGGTACCTCGTGCCGCGCACCAGCAGAGCCGCAAGGGCCACGAGAGCCAGGGCGATGACCACGGCGCCGTACTCCTCGGAGGTCGGGATGAGGCCTCCGCCGTGGACCACCAGCCACCCGGCGACGACGGAGGGCACTCCCATGCCGAGGTACGAGACGACGAAGAGCAGGGACAGCACGCCCGAACTCTCGTGCGGCTTGGCCAGAGGCAGCACGGTGCGGATGCCGCCCTGGAAACCACTGCCGAAGCCGAGGCCGGCCACGGCCGTACCGAAGAGGAACAGGACCGGCTCGCCCAGGTCGACGGCGACCAGGGTGAGCGCCACCCCGGCGATGAGCGCTGCGATGCCGGTGTACATCACGGTGGTGACCCGGGTGTTGCGCAGCGCGAGGACGGACCCCGCGGCGACGATGGCGAGGACGAAGAGGCCGAGACCTCCGTACACGGCGGAGGTGGAGCCGACCAGGGTCCGGAGCAGGGCCGGGCCGAGTGACCCGTAGAACCCGGCGAGTGCCCACACGGCGAAGATGACGGGGGCCACCGCGAGGACGGCGCCGCGGACCGTGCTCGGGAGCTTGATCTCGGGCACCAGGCTGGCCAGTGCTCCGGGCGCACGGGTGACGGTCTCGTCGATGGACGTGACGGCGATCGCCTGGGCCACGAACACGGCGAGCAGGCCGAGGTAGACCGTATGGGTGGGGGCGGGCAGGTACTGCACGACGAAGCCGCTGACCAAGGAGCCCGTCGCGGTGCCCAGGCCCGGTGCGAAGGCGTTGGCCACCGTGCCGCGCGCACGGTTGATGTCCATCATCGCGGCGCCGACCGCGCCGAGCGCCGCGCCGGTGGAGAGACCCTGCACGATGCGGGCGAGGAGCAGTTCGCCGACACCGCCGGCGGTGGAGAAGACCAGCATCGCCGCGGCCTGGGCGGCGATGGCGGCGATCAGGACGGGGCGGCGTCCGATGTGGTCGGAGAGCTTCCCGAGCACCAGCAGGCCCGAGAGGACGGCGATCGCGTAGACACCGAAGACGACGGTCGTGGTGATGGGGCTGAATCCCCATTCGGCCTGGTAGGCCGCGTAGAGCGGGGTGGGCGCGCTGGAGGCGGCGAGGAAGGAGACCACGACGGAGGCGAGGACGTAGAACGCGGCCCGCGGCGGTATGCGCCGACTCGACGCCATGGTGCGCTCGTGCTGCTCGGGGGTGTTCATCGGGGACCCTTCGCGGGGACGGTAATGAAGGTCATCGGTGAGGGTGAGGGGGAGGGGGAAGGCCGCACCGGCAAACTGAGTAGACCGGTCTGTCTGATGTGGCTGGCAACTAGGTGGACAGGTCTGTCTATTCCCGTCGAGGCGGGGCGGGCGAGGGAGCCTCGAGCCGGCGTGGGCCGGCTCCGTCCCGAGGATCCTCTTCAGCTTCCGGCGCGGCCGGTGAGGCAAGGTGGGTGGCATGCGCGTGCTGGTGATGGACGACGACGTCCGGCTCGTGGAACTGCTCCGACAGGGTTTTCGCCGGCCTCGACGCTGTGGCCAGGGCGATGGCCGACAACTACGACGTGATCATCGTCGACGTCATGATGCCCGGCCTCAACGGCTACAAGGTCTGCGCCCACCTGCGCTCGGTCGGAGACAACACCCCGATCCTGATGCTGACGGCGAAAGACGGTGAATACGACGAAGCGGAAGGACTGGAAACCGGCACCGACGACTACCTGACGAAACCCTTCTCGTTCGTCGTCCTCAACGCCCGGCTGCGTGCTCTGATCCGCCGGTCACGCCCCGAACGCCAGATCGTCCAGCACTTCGGCGACTTCGAGATCGACACGGGTGCCTGTCGCTGCCAAGCGGGACTGCGCCGCTGCCGAGCAGTTCTGGTCCCCGGACTGCATCCAGCACAGCGCCGAAGGGAATCCGTGAGCGGTCTGCCCATGTACGGCGACGACTTCCCCAAGGAACGCTGAGATCACGGCCATGGTGGAGTCGCGCGTTCGGCGGCTGGCCCGCGCTGTTCGTCACCCTGGCCGTCTCGCCGCGTTCACTCTGCTGCGGGCGCGGCCCTCAAGGATGCGTCCAGTAGCGTCTCGGCGGCTCGTCGGGCGTCGGTGAAGGCCTCCGCGTCGTTGCTGGAGGCCGCGAGCGCGTTGGCGCCCTCGAAGAGCACGGCCAGTTGCCGACCGAGGGTCTGCGGGTCGGCTGCTCCGGCCTCGGAGGCGGTGGCCACGAGGCGGTCGCGGAAGGCCTGCTTGTGCCGCTGTGCGAGGTGGGCGATCTCGGGCAGTTCCCCGGCGCCCTCGACGACGGCGTTGTGGAAGGGGCAGCCGCGGATGACCGGGGCCGGGCCCCCGTCGATCGGGGCGAAGATCGCCAGCAGCCGCTCGACCGGCGTCAGATCGTCGCGCTCCAGCTCGGTCTCGGCGAGGAGCGGCGTCTCCGTTTCGAACCGGAGAAGGTACTCCTCCACCAGCGCGTTCTTCGTCGGGAAGTGCACGTAGAAGGTCCGCGGCGACACGTGCGCGGCCTCGATGAGCGCTGCCACTCCGGTGGCGTGGATACCGCGTGCGTAGAACAGCTCGCCCGCCGCCTGCAGGATGCGCTCACGTGCGCCGCGTCCGCCGCCGCGGGCGGCCCTGGTGGTCGTTGCCTCTGACTCCATGCCCGGAAGTATAGCGATCGCTTTACATCCGTCGAGGAGTGGGGGTAGCGTCAGCGTCATCGAAGTAAAGCGATCGCTATACATCGATCGCCGGCCATCGATGGCGCTCAGGGGCCGACCAGCGGGTTCTGCGCGCCGGAGTATCCATCCCGGCCCCTGCGGGGGCCGGCCCAGAAGGGGAGAGTCCGATGACTCAGCTCTACGCTCAGGCGCCGGTCAAGACGGTGTCCGTCGGCAACGGCATCGACTACGCCTACCGCGAGGTCGGCGAGGGCGGGGTGCCGCTGGTGCTGCTCATGCACTTCCGGGGCAACCTCGACTACTGGGATCCGGCGCTGGTCGACGCCCTGGCCCAGGACCGGCGCGTCATCGCCTTCGACAACACCGGCGTAGGCGGATCCAGCGGCACGACGCCCGGCACGGTCGCGCAGATGGCCCTGGACGCCGTCGCCTTCCTCGACGCCCTGGACCTGGCGCGGGCCGACATCCTCGGCTTCTCCCTGGGCTCCTTCGTGGCCCAGGAGATCGCGCTGATCAGGCCCTCGCTGGTACGCCGTCTCGTGCTCGCCTCGGCCGCGCCCCAGGGCGCGCCCGGGATGCACGGGTGGGCGAAGTGGGTCATCGACTCCGTCGGCGAGCCGGAAGTCGTTCCCGCCAAGGTGCTCGACGTCTTCTACACCCGCTCACCCGAGAGCCGCTCCACCGGTGAGAAGGCCTTCGGGCGGATGTTCTCCCGGGCCGAGTTCGACGCACCCACCACCTGGCAGACACGCCAGGCGCAGTACGACGCGATCACCGCCTGGGGCATCCCGAACATCGCCCTTCTGGAGCGGGTGGCCGCGATCCAGGCACCCGTGTTCGTCGCGAACGGCGACAGCGACCCGATGATCCTCCCCCGCTACTCCCACCTGCTCGCCGGGCTCATCCCCGACGCGGAGATCAAGATCTACCCGGACGCGGCACACGGCTTCCTCTTCCAGCACCACGAGGAGTTCGCCGCCGACGTCAAGGACTTCCTCGACCGCCCGTGAACGACCCGACAACACCAACCACTGCACCGACCACCGCTCCACACGCACTGATCAACAGGAGACACCATGTCCACCAGCACCCCCTCCGGCCTCGGTTACGACGTGTTCGTCGCGGACCCGCTGCCGGCCGTCGGGGAAGAGCCAGGGCAATGGGGCCAGTGCGCCGATGGTCGCGAGGCCCTTGCGGTTCGCGGCGACGGCGCGGCCAGTGCGGCGACGGGCTCGGGCAGCTGGACCGGGGCATCACCGAGATGGAGACGTACCTCCTGGGCGCCGACCTCGACATCCTCGGTGGTCAACCGGTGGATCGCCGACGGCCCTTGGGCATAGCGGAGGAGAAGCAGCCCGGCGAGGCGGCCCTCGCCCTCACCGAGTCCCGGTACCAGGGCCGGAGGTGCATGACCGCCGGCCCTGGCACATCCGCTACTGCGCAGGACGAGCTCGACGCAGAAGGAGATGTTCGCGCTCGATCCCTCGTGCCGGGCCGCTTGTCGCGGCCTCACGGACTGCGCAGCCGGGTGACCGTCACCACGGCGTAGGGGTGGTCCGGGCCAGGACCTCATGCGGCAGCAGCCAGTTCGGTGATCCGCTCGGTCAACTTCCTGCTGCTGATCTGGTGGAGTTGATGTCCGATGATCTTGTAGGTGTGCAGGTCAAGGACGTGCGGCGGGCGGGTCAGCTCAGGTGAGGAGTTTCGCGAGCTGGGCCATCTCGGTGGGCGGGTCGATCACCGGCTGGATGAGGAGTTCGTCGACGCCGGCCTGTTCCAGGGTGGTGATGCGGGCGAGGAGGTCGTCGCGGGTGCCGACCAGGGCCAGGGTGTTCATCAGCGAGGGCAGGACCAGGTCCCGGTCCTGCGGTGCGATGCGTCCGAGGTAGTTGGGGTAGAGCTTGGTGTGCCGGTCCGGCGCGGTGGCGGTAGTGCCGCGCCGGTCGAGTAGCCGCCGCACCGCCTCGCGTTCCTCGGGGCCGAGTTGCTCGGCGAAGGCGGGTGTGTCGGCGGCTGTGTCGGCGGCGAAGGCCAGCAGTGACAGGACGAGGTGGCCCGTCGCGTCCCGGGCCGCGTCGCCGTGAGGGTCCTCGTCCTCATCGAGCAGGTGGAGCGAGGTGACCACGTAGGAGTGCGCCCGGGAGTCCGTAGGGGAGTAGGGGTCGCGGGGTGTGCCCTGGGCGGCGTGGCGGCGGGTGTCGTGCAGCGCGTGCCAGGCGGTGGGGTCCAGCAGGCCGAAGGAGATGAGGCCGGTGCCGCGGCGGCCGGCGACGGCGGCGGCCTTCGGTCCGAGCAGCGCGGCCACGACGAACTCGATCGGGTCGGCGGTGTTCACGTGCGCCCCGGCGTGCAGGAACCGGATGTCGCGGACCCGGTCACCTTCGCGGTACTCGGTCGAACGTCCGGCGCACAGGTCCTGCAGTGCGACGGTGAAGTTCTCCAGCCTGGCCGCCGTGGTCGGCCGCATGCCCAGGGTGCGCCGGGCGGTGTTTCCGGTGCCGACCGCGCAGATGATCCGGCCCGGTGCCAGGGCGTTGAGGCTGGCGAGCCCGCTCGCGGCGGCCGGGGCCGAGCGCAGCGCCGGTGAGGTCACGCCGATGCCGAGCCTGATGCGGCTGGTGGCCTTCGCGCACAGGCTCAAGGCGACGAAGGGGTCGCCGTGGACCATCGGGGTGTCGTTGACCCAGAAGCTGTGCAAGCCCAACTCCTCGGCCCGCACGGCGAGGTCCTCCACACCGGGCTGCGCGGCGACGACGACGCCTGCACGCATCAAGACCTCCAAGGTGTGAGGATTGAATCGAACCTGCTCAGCATGGCAGGTCCCGGCGCAGGGCCGTTGCGGAGTCGCGTGATCTTGTAGCGTCGCAGGGCGGGGTGGCCGTGGCTGACGCGACGAAACCCCGTTGATGCAGATGACTTTCCCAGGTCGTCTGCCTGCAACGGAGCTTCGGGTGCCGTCAGTCTGCCATGCCGTGTCTCGTCAAGACCCTGCCGCCGCACCGGGTGGCGGGCATGTCGCTGACGGAGCGGCTGGTCAGGTTGCCGGCCCCGCGCCGTAGGTGGGGAGTACGTCATCCGTCGGGTGCTGGAGCGGTCTGCCCGGGTGGGCTGGCCGACTTGGCCGGTGACGATCCGGCCGGGGCCACCACAGTCGCAGTGGACGGCAAGAGTGCCCCCGGCTCCCGCAACGGCCACGTCCCGTCCGCACATCTGCCGACCGCGATGACCGGCGACGGGCAGGCGATCAGTCAGCTGTGGCGTGCCTGCTACCGGTTGGCCGCGAGGAAGTCCTCCAGGATCTCGACAAACCGCGCCGGCTGCTCCTCGGCCGGGTAATGGCCGCAGTCGTCGAGGACGACCCCCGTGACGTCGTCGGCCGCCAGCCGCATCGTCTGGGCGGCATTCGCGCCGCTCCACAGCGCGCCGCCGACGGCGAGCACCGGCAGCGTCAGCCGGGTCTTGCTGCGTTGCTCGTTCTGCGCGATCGTCTCGTCCAGCGCCCGGTAGTACGCGAAGCTCGCCCGCAGCGCGCGCGGATCCGCGGCGATCGCGTCGACGTAGACGTCGACGGCGTATGCGGGGATCGCGTCCGGGGTGGCTGCCTTCTTGGCGAACTGGTAGCCGAAGAAGAGCCGCTCCCGCCCCCGGACCAGCTCCTCGTTGAGGTCGGTGAGCCGGTTGAAGCCGAACTGCCAGAGCTTCAGGTTGACCGCGGCCGGGCCGAAGAACGGCGGGGACGGCGTGAGGCCGGGGATCACTGCTTCGAGGATGGCGAGCCGGCCCACCCGCTCGGGGTGGTCGGCGGCGAGGGCGTATCCGGTCCACGTGCCGATGTCGTGGCCGACCACGTCGAACCGGTCGTGCCCGAGCGCGGCCATCAACGCGACCAGATCGGCGGCCAGCGTGCCGGCGTCGTATCCGTCGTCGGGCTTGTCGGAGAGCCCGGCCCCGCGCGAGTCGACGGCGACGACGGTGTGCTCACGGGCGAGCGCGGGCATCACCTCCCGCCAGGCGTACCAGGTCTGGGGCCACCCGCCGATCAGCAGCAGCGCGGGGCCGTCCCCACCGGTGACCGCGTGCAGCCGCAGCCCGTTCACCTCTACGAGCCGGCTGGTGAATAAGTCGAGGAATCCGTCAGGCAGTCGCAGCGAACTCAAGCGTGTCATGCCGGCGACCATACCCATCTTTGAACGATCGGTACAAGATGTGTAGGCTGACGGACCATGGCAGGCCGCAAGCAATTCGACGTGGACGAGGCGCTACGACGTGCGATGCACGTCTTCTGGCGCTGGGGTTATTCGGAGGCCTCGATCGATCGCCTGACCGAGGGCACGGGCCTGGGCCGGGGCTCGCTCTACGGCACTTTCGGCGACAAGAGCGCCCTCTTCCGTAAAAGCCTCCAACGGTACGCGCAGACCTACCACCCGCTGTACGAGCAGGCACTGTCCGGTCCCCACCCGAGCCCGAGCGCCGTTGTGGCCGCCTACCTGCAGGTCGCCCTGAACCGCATCGCCGACCCGACGGTCCCGGACGGCTGCCTGCTCACGGTGTCGGCAACGCAGTTCCCGGCGCTTGACGCGGAGGGCCGGGCGATGGTCCGCGCCATGATCGACGGTCTGCGGGCGAGGCTGGAGCAGGCGTTGCTGGCGGCGGGGGCCGGTGAGCAGGAGGCGGCAGAGCTGGCGTTGTGCACGCTGGCGACGAACAAATCCCTGGCGGTGCTGAGCCGCGCCGGCTTCTCGGGCGAAGACCTGGCAACCGTCGCGGCAGCCGCCGCCAAGAATGCCAAGGCTGTGCCGAATCGACCGGCTGAACCGTCGGGGCCGCGATAGGCGGGAACGGCTCCGTCGCCAATGGATCTGCAGAGACCTTGGGGCAGCCGGCGGCTCGGCAGGAAGTGACTCGGCACAGCCCTCATGGGGGCTGAGCCGACCCGGGGGAAAAAGCTGACCTGGGCCGCCTCGGTCTTCGGGCTCTTGGAGCTCGTAAAAGGGTCATGGGTGGGCCTTCTTGAGGCGTCGCCAGCAGATGAGGCTGCATGCCAGGGAGACGAAGGCGTCGTGGAGTTCGAGGCGTCGTTCCCATCGGATGGCGAGGCGTTTGAACTGGTGGAGGAGGGCGAAGGCCTGCTCGACGACGTAGCGGAGTTTGCCCAGGCCCTTGATGTTCGGGGCGCCCTTGCGGGAGATGACCGGCATGATCCGGCGTGTGCGCAGTTCACGGCGGACTACCCGGGAGTCGTACGCCTTGTCGCCCAGGATGGACTCGGGGCGTCGACGGGGACGGCCCGGACGCCCGGCCACCGGCGGGATGCCGTCGACGAGGGCGAGAGTCTGCGTGATGTCGTTGACGTTCGCCGCAGTCGTGATGACGTGGAGCGGAGTGCCCCTTTCCCGCAGCCGACCCACGAGCAAGATCAAGGTCTATGGCTGGAGGTCGCGCTGGTACCAAGTGCCTGACTTGCCGCCGAGATCGGCCGGGGTGGCAGGGCCAACCGAGACGAACCCGGCCTTGGCCAAGACTTTCCGGGACGCGGCGTTGTCGTGGGAGGTGGCCGCCCGCAGTGTGAGCAGGCCGTGCATCGCTGTCGCCATCCGGCACAGCTCCCGGACGGTCGCGGTCGCCACGCCGCGGCCGGCGACCCGCTCCGCGACCCGGTAGCCGAGCCTGGCAGTACCGTCCTCCAAGTCGTACAGGTTGAACCTGCCGAGTACCGAGCCGTCCTCGGCGACCAGTACGTAGAAGGCGCAGATGCCGGCCTCCTGCTCGGCCAGCGAGGCGTTGTACCGGTCGGTGAACTGGTCGAAGAAGTCGTTGCCGCGGTCGGAGATCGAGGCGGCGAAGTAGGTGCGGTTCGCCAGCTCGAAGGCCAGGACCGCCGGGGCGTGGTCGGCATGCAGCGGCTTCAGCTCGGGCATTGCCCGACTCTACCCAGATCGTGTGCTGAGGCCACCTGAGTTTCCGCCAGTGGCAGACAGCCCCAAGACCAGGGACATAACGATCTACGGCTGGAGTCCCACTAGTCGGTGCCGGTGAGGCTGATCGACCGCGCCGTTCGGGTGATCCTGTACGCCTCCGAAGTCGTCGTCCATGACGGACGCAAGGAAGTCGCCCGGCACGAGCGTCTGATCGTCAAGGGCGGCCAGTCCCGCCTGGAACTGGACCACTACCTGGAGGCCCTGGTCCGCGAGCCTGGTGCTTTCCCTCAGCTACCGAGCTGTTCCAGGTGGCTCTCCCAAGAGTCGACCATTGATGTGTGGCCGCCCTGTCGGGCGGCCTGCATCAGGTCGGCGAACAGTGTCTTCTGGGTGTGCGGGTCGCCGTCGGAGGCGATGCGCTGGATCCGTGGCATCAGCCGGTCGGCGGCCCACTGGGGCTGGCCCAGCGGGTGCCTCTCCAGTTCCCACCGCAGGTACTTGTTATAGGGGCGTACTCGCTCGTGCAGAGCGAACAGCAGCGTGACGAGGTATGGCAGGCCCTCGGCCGCGTCGAGGTGGGCGGCCTCGGGGCGTGCGTCGCGATGGCTCTTCATCGACCGGTAGTAGGCGTTGAGGTATGCATCCAGACAGCGGTCGGCCATCTCCCACGCCTCGTCCGAACGCAAGCTGGCCTTCTCACGGACCAAGTCGGCGACCAGGCCATCGAGCCGGTCGAACAGCACTCGGCAGTGCACGAATGCATACCGATCCCAGTCCTGCGGGTTTCCCGGAAGCGCGTGGGCATGGAAGTCCGCCAGCGGCATGACGGTCAGGTCGAGACGACCGGACCGCAGCGCGCGCAGATGGTCCAGGGCCGTCGGCGGGCAGTCTTGGGTGACTACGTAGATGTCGTAGTCGGAGTGGATGGTCGGCATGCCCACCCGGGCCTGGGACCCGCTCAGGACCAGGCCCACCACCGTCGGGTCGGTGGCCGCCAGATCCACGAAGGAGTCGAGGTCGGCCTGTGCCGCCGTGCTCGGGTCTGGGGATACTGCCGGAACGGCGGGCGGAGTGAGGTCGCGCGTCATGGTGCTCTCCAAGCGGAAATGCCCACAGCCACGGAAGGCGGTGGGTCACGGGCACTCGTCGCTGGTCGGGGGCAGCCCCGCAGATCACCTCACAGCGCCGACGCTACCGGGACGCCCGCCTCGGATGGAAGCGAATATCCGACCGGTGGGGCCAGGATCGCCCTCGTCCATCGCCAGGAAGCGATCACCGCAGCCATCGCCAGAGCACACAGGCGATGTCCATTCTCCGGGTCTGGCTCACATTCCGGATGCTGCAGCTGTGAGCACGTGCTGAACGTGTGTCTTTGTCAGGCCGCGGTAGCGGCAGTGGCGCAGGCCATGAGTCTGGACCGTTTCTGAGGCATTGGCCTCGCAGCCTGCGCGGATGGCATAGTGCCGCTGCCAGTTGCCGGTCTTCTGGTCTTTCCTGACCTGCGAATGGATCTTCTGCTGGGGCTCGGGCAGCAGGAGGATGTGGCGCCCTTTGCCATCGACGTTGCCGGTGCACTTCACGCGGTCGTCGCATTCCCGGCATGCCTTGCGGGGGGAAGAGGACGGACAGCCGGGGGTGCCCGTCGCCCAAGGTCGGCCCCAGGGTGGGCTGGTGATGCCGTTCGGGCAGGCGAGGGTGCGGTTGTCCCAGTCGATCTGGAAGTCCTCTTTCGTGAGGCCCGGCCGCCGGGTGCCTGTGAGTCGTCTTGGACTGGGCCGAGCAGCGGGATGTCCCATGTGAGTGCCGCTTGGTGGATGCAATCCGGGGTGACATAGCCGCCGTCGACGACGTGCTCGAGGGGCCGAAAGCCCTGGCGGGTCAGCTGTCGGTGGATGTCGTCGAGGGCATCGATGTCCTGCTGCGGCGCCGGGCGGGTGACCACCTGAACGGTGACGGTGGGGCTCGTTTCGTCACAGGTCTCGGTCTGGTGATCGCGATGCCGATCCAGTCGCGCTGCCCGGCCGCGGTGACCCTCTGGTTGTAGCGTGCCTCGAGATCGTGCGGGGTGACGATCCCCACCGTGGACCACGGCACCCGTGCCGAAGCAGGATCCGGCCGGCCGTCTGCTGAGGCTTTGCCTGTGTTCCTCTGCCCGGTCGCCCTCTGCCCGGTCGCCCTCTGCCCGGTCGCCCTCTGCCCGGTCGCCCTCCGGCCGGCCCGGTCGCGGGTCGACTTCGCTGCCCGCCGGCGGAGTCGGCACGCTTCGTCGTGCCAGTACTGCTGGACCCAGACCCGCCGCAGGACCTGCACCGACCTCAACTCCCGCAGGCCAGGCGGGGCATCGTCGTGATGGACGGCGTGCAGGATGTGCAGCCCGTCCTCACCCCCCCCCGCAGTACTCAGGCGATCAGTGCGTCGCCGCCGCGGGGAAGCCGGTCGTAGCGCACCGGCCGGCCATACCGGTCCGCCCAGTCAGCAGTCACGAGAGCGGCCGGCCACCCCTCGCCCTGCAGTGCGAGGTCCTCCAGACCACAGCTCAACGTCTCAGCGACCAGTTCACCCCCGATCTACGTGATCATGGACAACCTGTCCGCCCACAAGGGCACCGTCATCCGGCGCTGGGCGAAGAAACACAAGGTCGAGCTGTGTTCACCCCGACCTACGCCTCGTCGGCCAACCCGATCGAGGCGCGCTTCGGGCCACTGAGGCAGTTCACCATCGCCAACTCCAGCTACCCCAACCAGGCCGTGCAGATCCGGGCCTTGCACGCCTACCTCCGCTGGCGCAACGCCAACGCCAACGCCCACCACCGTGACGTCCTGGCCGCCGAGCGCAAAGAACGCGCCCGCATCCGCAGCGCGAAAAACATCCGCTGGGGAGGACACCCCTCGCTGCCGCGGCCTGAACGACCCGGCGAACCAATGCGGTCAGAGGTAACCACCACCGAGCCGTACTCCAGCCGCCACCGGAACTCGCACCACCACAGCGCCACACCGCACCATTCCGGCGCTCGGCGGCTGCCCAACCGGAGCTGCACGACCGACTGCGTGGGCTGGCCCACGACGTTCCGGCCCACGACGTTCCGGCCGGGATCCCGAGCCGCCCGCGGGCCCACGCCTGCCCCGCGCCCCCGCTCAGCGGACCGCGCGAGACGCGGACCTCAGCCTCAGATGCGGCTGGAATAGTGAAGGGGGCATGCTGGGAGGCAAGAGGGGCTTGCATGCCCTCTTTTCCGCTGCTGCGGGGAGCCTGCCAGGAAAGCAGTCACAGGCGCTGGGAACCACCGGGATCGGCCGGGTCGGCGCCCATGAGGGCTCCGGCTCACCGTCCACGATGTCCAGCACGACGATGACCAGGTCGCGCTCCTCCTCGGCGACCCGCCCACACCGCTTCCCGAGCCCTTTGTCGGGCTACTACTCGGCTACATGCGTGACGGACGCCCGAACCGGCCAGGGGGCACCTGGAAGAAGTACGCCCCCGGTACGCCCCCCGGTCACCACACCCGGTGACCTCACAGGCCGTCAGCCGCCCAGGTACTGGCTACTACGACAAGAGCACCACCCGCATCGCGCCCCGACGCCGGAGCCCTCTGGAAGCACTACGTACCCGTTGAACACATACGGTGATGAGGTTCTGTCAATGCCCGGATGCCGCAGTGACCGATTCGATGGCACCGCGCCAAGTCCTGCGATATCCCTCGCGAAGCGGCCCGCCGACAAGGGCGAGGATCTGTGATGCAGCGTCGATCATGGGGATCGGGTCTCCCGACGTGCACAGCCGCAGGTGTCCTTCGAGCAGGGCGGCCCCACGCTCCCCGTCCGCCTCAAGAAGGCGCCGCGGCAGCCATTTCCCGCTGCCGATCCATGCCTGGTGGTAGTCGCAGAGCAGATCTGCCGCAGCACTGAGAACGAACCCGGCCACCGCCAGACGCTCGATCCGATCGTCGGCATCGGCGAGATCGTCCAGAGCATTCGTCAGCCCATACCTCTTCGTCTCGACCATCTCCGGTGCCAGCGTCGGAGGACCATTGCGGAGGTCCGCCTCAGCCAGGGCACGGGCGCTGCCGGCCTCCGCAGCGTCATCAACCAGGACGAGACCCCTGGCATACACGCTCTGAAGGACCGCACGACGTGCAGCGACGTCCGCGGCGAAGAGATCCGCGAGACCGGCACGGGTATGGACGAACAGCTCCACGACACGTCCCTCAAACCGGATCGTCTCCCGGCAGGTCTCACCGCCATCCCCGATGAGCACTGCAATGTCCAGGTCACTGCCGGCAGTGGCTCGCCCCTCGGCCGCGGATCCGCCGAGGACCGCGGCAAGCGCATCAGGGAAACGATCACGCATGAGGCGTCGGGCCTGGTCGATGAGGTCCGTGTTCATAGCGCTCAGGGTTTCAGGAACCTCGGGCGCCGGCGACCAGGTTTCCGTTACCACGGTTCCTGGCAGACCCATTCATTCGCGCTCAGCGCCTTCCCGAAGGTCGATCCGAACACCGTCGCGGTGGTCGTCGAGGGTCGGATCACGGAACCAGCAACTGCTCGAAACCGGTGATCGGGATGCTTGCCCCGTAGCGAACGTTCCATCCTTCGACGATCGCCACCCGCAGTAGGTCGCCGCGCACATCACCCACCACGCGCGGGGAAGCCACACCGGGCCTGTTTTCGTAGTTGAACGAGATCACGTCGATGAACACCGGCGCCTTCAACTTCCGACCGAGGCCGAGCAACGCCTGCGCGATGGCCGGGTAGGGCGTGAACTCGGGGTTGGCCAGCCAGCCCCTGAGGTCCTGCTCGGGAACGCTGAAATCGACGCCCATCGCCGCGAGCGCCTCGATGACGGCAGGGGCGAGTGGCGGCCCGAACCGATCGGTGTCGATCCGCAGCATCTCGTCGTAGAGCGCTGCGGCGTCAGCGCGGGCCACGTTCGCATCGTGTGCGCGGCCGAGCGCATCGAACTGCCGTGACATGGCGAACATGGCGGACACGCGGTCCAGCCAGGGGCCCGGGCAGCCGGTCCTGTTCTCTTTGCGGCTCGGGCTTGCGGCGGTGCGGAAGTCGAGGGTGACAGCCGTCTGCTCGCAGCCAGGGTGCCATATCTCGATCAAGCCGTCGTGGCCGCCGGGCGCGCGCATGAACCGACCCGACACGAGCGGCAGCGTAGTGAAGTCCTCGATCGGCTCGGCGAGGTCGACGACGCGGGGGGTGTACTTCATCTGGGTGAGCTCCAGCCACATGGCGATCTTGCGGCCGTCCGGAGCGCTGAACACGTAGCGGCCGCCGTACTCGAGCTGCGCCGGCAGATGGGCGTTGCCTGCCTTCACCCGCTCCTTGAACTGCTCGAAACCAAGACCGGCCGCTGCGCCAATCTCCATGAGGTACGCGAAGCCGAGACTGTCCAAGGGCTCGATCAGCTGGTCGGGGTGGGCCGGGGCCGCCCGATAGGCGGCCAGGTAGAAGCCGAGCGGGGAGCGGTCGGCGAAGATCCACGGGCCGACGGGACCGAACCTGCCGTCCCGCGAGATCGCGAGGTCGATGTTGTCGTCGGCTTCGCCCTTCCACGCCACGCACAGCAGCCCGTTCCCCGAGCCGATCGTCGGTGGCTGCTCGCTGATGTCGCTGAGGACGACCTTCGATTCGAGGCCTTCGACGCCGAAGCCGCCGGCCGTGTTGCCGATCAGGACGACCCGCGCGATGTTGAGGTTCTCGTTGCCCGATCCCTTCCAGGAGAAGAACAGGCGTCCGCCATGTGCGGCAAGGGAGGGTCCGTGGCTGCTGGTCTCGTTGAACGTCTTCGTGGCGAAGCTGACGCCGTCGGCGGAGAACGCGAGGCTGACGGCGTCGTTCCCCGAGCCCTTCCAAGCCAGGAAGAGCCGCCCGCCGTGTGACGCCAGCGCCGGCGCCGCCTCGCTCGTCTCACCCAGCGTGACCTTGTTTTCAAGCGCCATGGTGAACGCGCCGGCAGTGTTGCCGATCAAGGTCACCCTGGCCACGTTCAGGTGTTCGTCGAGGCCGACCCACGCCAGATAGAGCCTGCCGTCATGAGACGCGAGCGCCGGTGCGTACTCGCTCTTCTCGTTCAGCGTGGTCTTGCCCTTCCAGGTGGGCGGAAGCGGGAACTGCCTGGACGCGACATCGGCCGGCCACCAGTCGTCGCAGAACGCGATGTTGAGGCTGTCGTTGCCGGATCCCTTCCAGGCGAGATAGAGGCGTCCGCCGTTCGAGGCGATGGCCGGCGACGTGTCGCTGGTCTCGGCGAGCACCCATGCCTGCTCGATGCCCTCGACACCGTCGATGCCCATGACCGTCGTGGCCTGGACCTTGCCGATGCTCAGGTTGTCGTTGCCGGATCCCTTCCAGGCGATGCAGAGCTGGTCGCGGTGCAGTGCCAGCGCCGGCGTCGCCGACGTCGACTGCTCCTCGACGGTCTTCCGTTCGGCCGGACGCATGTTCGCCCCGGCGGCGAAGCCGGGCACGACGCCGTAGTTCACACTCTGCGCGTGAAAGGCGTCCGGATCCTCAGGGTCGTCGTTGTACGGGTCGATGCGCGGATCCGGATAGGCCTCGAAGCGCAGTAGGTCGTGGAACTCGGTCTCCGCCCGAGTGGGTATGACGGTCGTCGCCTGCGCGCGGGAGGTCTGCTCCCATGCCTGTTTGAACAGGTCGACCTCGTCGTGGCCGTAGCCGCTGTTCAGGAAGGACCCGCCCGCCGAGATCAGGAACGACGGCGAGTGGTGGTAGATCTCCAAACCGCCCTCCGCGTCATCTGGCGAGGCCGTCAACCGGGGTCGGTTGCCGTGGTAGAAGCGGTGCAGCGACGGCGGGTTGTCCTGCCTCAGCGCCAGCGTGTAGACGGCGGGCGGCGGCCGGTACGCGGCCAGGGCACCCAGCAGGCCGGTGAAGGACTGGGTGTCCGGGAAGCGGGTCGGCTTGCCTGCCGCGTCGAGCAGCCCGGTACAGGCGAGGAAGAAGCCGGCGACCTGGTCGGCCTGGTCCGAATAGAGATTGTTGCGAAGGTTGGCCTGGTGGTTGATCCGGTGCTGCTGCCGCCGGAACGGCGTGACCCGCCGGCCGCGATTGCTCGACAGAGCGAACTTCATCATCACGTAGTCGAGGACCATCCGCGCAGCGTCCCGCACCACCGGATCACGCGCGAACTCATGCAGGTTGAGCATGGGGTGTAGTGCCAGACGCTGGTACGGCCGCGAGTTGAACTCGAGGAAGTCGTGGCGCAGGAACCGCTGCATCGAGTCGAGCAGGTAGGTCTTCAGCCCGCGGTTGTCGAACTTCGGGTCCGGGGTCTCGTCGAACCGGAGCTGGTTGATGAGGTACCGGCTGCTCTCGATCATGAGCAGGTGGTTCTCGGTCTCCGACCCGTCGATGTTGAGGAACGAGAACTCCACGACCTCGATCTCGGGCGGGTGCCCGCCGACCAGATAGTCCGGCAGCAGATCGTCCATGATGAACTTGACCAGGTCCGGTCCCAGCTGCGCCGAATAGCGGTAGAGCAGCACCATCAGACCTTTGACGGCCATGTCGTAGTCGCGCTCGGTGCTGGCACCCTTGGTGCCGACCAAGCCGTTTCCCCGGTTGAGCCGGCGCAGCGCGGCGGGCATGGCCGTGGCGCTGGGCTCCTCGCCGGGCGGCGTGAAACCCGGATCCAGCGCGAGCATGTGGCAGTGCGCGATGAGGGTCGTCGTGTTGTCCTCGCCGGCCTGCTCGGCCTTGATGTCCTTGAGGCGTCGGGTCAGCGCGAAGAACCTGGCGATGCCGTCCGCTCTCGCCTTGTGCGTGGCGAAGGCGTTCGCGGGCGAGCCGTCGGCGGTGACCGGGTCCAGCGGATCAACATCGGCCATGGCCATCCTCGCTCGATCAGGCCGCACAGTTGGCGACGCGCCGGTGCAGGCTCACTGGTGCACGCATCTCACCGCCCCTGAGCCTTACGTGTCAGACCAGTTACCAGCGTAGTGGCAGGGGTGCCGGCCCGCATTCCGCGTAATTCGGGGGGTTCTGTGGGTAGCGCAGGGGTGAAGCTGCTGGTCACGGTCACATCGGCTGGAGTAGCACCGAAAGTGCCCAGGCTTGGCGTTTATCGTCCGTGGTCGAACATGGCCTCGAACTTGCTGACGCATTCGTGTGAGTGCCTGGCGCAATGGCGCAAGAGTGGCCTTCGCCTGATCCTGTGCTCCGTCAGAGAGGCACTTGAGCAGTACGAAGGCCGTAGCGATGAGTCTGCTGCAGCGGGATGTCCCGCGGGATGCGTTCGCCGAACTGTCATGCTTCCGGACGGAGTTCCATGCCTGGGTCTGACCGAGTGGCGCGACGCGTTGTACGGCGGGCTGAACCGCGGACATCTGGACGTGGAACGGCTGCGCAGGGTACCGGCGGGACTGCCGCTTCCCCGGACGGCGCAGGGGCGGCTGTGGCTCGGCCTGGACGGTCCCCGGGTGGCCCTGCTCCTCCGTCGCTGCTCTGGAGCCGGGCCGGACGTCGTGGACGGCCATGCTGGACGCGGTCCGGCAGTGTCCGTGGGACGACGAGATCATGGTCACCGCCGTCCAGGTCCGGGACGTGTTCCAGCGGCTGTATGCGGCAGGCCGGTGGCAGACTGGCCACCCGCCCGTCCTGGTCGTCGTCGATGCCGGCTGTGACGTGACCCGCCTGGCTTTCCTGCTCGCGGACCTGCCCGTCGAGCTGCTGGGCCGGATGCGTCCGGACCGCGTCCTGTACTTCCCGCCCCCGCCCTCGCCCCCGCCGCGGCTGGGACCGCCTGCACCCCGACCGCAGGCCCAGGTCGGTCCGGCTGTGGTGGTCGTCCACCGGCGCCACTGCCGGGGATGTGGACCGGCTCTGGCAGGCAATCCTGCGCAGATTCGATCTCGAACACACCTTCAGACGTCCCGCACGCCAAGGGCGCCTCACACCCGCACGCGTCCGTCGAGGATTTCGCCGCCTCTACGGGAAAACCCCTCAGTCGGCCGGCGCACCGAAAACGAGCACCGCAGGCCCCGGCCGTCCAGCCGGCATCGGGAACAAGCACCGCGCATGCCAGCACCCAGTCGGGAAACAGGGCAAACCGAACCCCGCAGCAGCCATCACAAACAGCAACGATGCATAAACGCCAGGCTTAGCCGGAAGGCCGGATCGCAGCGAACCGTGCACTCATGGTGGGACCAAGGTGGTCAACAAGACTGTGTCCGGGCTGATCCGGCCATGGCAGATTGAAGAGGAACGAGGTGGTAACCACCTGGGCCACTTCCGGGACATCAAGTCGAAACTGCTCCTCGAGAAACCGCAGCGTGAGTCTCCAGTCCGTCTTGTCTCCGCCAAGGAACGACGCGACGGTCTCCTGAACGACATCCCAGAAGAACACGTGAGGCAGGACACCGTCCTCGTTGAAGACGTGTGCGTCAAACGCGCCTTCGAAGCCGGGCTCAGCCACCACCAAGTCCCGCACCAGCTGAACATCCCGTTCCATGCCACCCCCTCCCCAGGCGGTCAGGATAGATCCACTTCCCGATCGGCCCGGAAAGCCGATCCTCGGCCCCGTTCAGCTTGCGTGCTCGGAGGGGGATGTTGTTCTCACTGACAGGGCAGGCGCATGCGCCGAATTCCCCGGCGGCCGCGCCGATGAAGGGGAAACGCTCGCCCTCGCGCATACGGAAGTCATCCGTCCGGGAGAAGGTGAGCATGGTCGTCGACAGCTCGGGATACAGCGTGCGCAGGAGCGGATGCAGATGTGCGACCTGCAGCAGGGTCCACAGCGCTGGAGTGTAGGGGTCCGACTTGGGGTGCGGTGGGTGGAATTCCTGCAGTAGGTCGTTCCATGCCGTATATAGGCTGCGTGACGTGTTCTCACCTGTCATTGAGGGGCCTCCTCCCGGCGATGGCGAAGGTCGTGATGGCGGCGGCCAGTTGGGTTGCTGCAGACGTAGCGGCCGTGCAGTTCCATGGCCGCGATGCGGATGTCGCCGCCGGCCGGCGGCTTGTCTGTGCCGATGGCAACGAGCCTGGTTGTGCGCGTAGTGATGGCCGACGCGTACAGGACCTCCCGTCTGGTGGGGTGTCATGGTCCTTCCTCAGCGTCGGGCCGTGCCGGTATCGGAAGAATTGTCAGATTCTGTGGATTGAGCAGGGGCTTCAGGACGGTGCTTGCGTCGGGTGTGTGGCGTCGTAGCGGTTTCGGTTGTCGTTGATCTCGTGGCGGTGTGTGGTGGCCCATTCTCCGAGAGCGACGACGGAGTCCAGTAGTGTCGCGCCGAGTTCGCTGAGCGTGTAGTCCACGCGTGGGGGAACGCTGGGGTGGACGGTCCGGGTCAACAGGCCGTCGCGTTCGAGTTGCCGCAGTGTCAGGGTGAGCATGCGCTGGGAGATGCCGTTGACGCTGCGATGCAGTTCGCCGAAGCGCAGGGTGCCGTCGCGGAGTTGGCCAATGATCAAAATGCTCCACTTGCTGCCGATCAGCCCGAGGATCTGGAGCACCTGTCGGCACGCTTCCTCGTCCGGCTCGCGGTCGAGGCCTGCTGTCGGAGGCTGCGTGGAGTCGCGGTGCTGTGGGGCTGAGGAGGGGTTCGTGCGAGGCGCCAACGGTTACCTCCGTGTGTGTCACTGACATGAATGTGCCGTCTTGCTGCGGCCTTCTCAGTAACAAATCATGGGGCCACTCACAAACAGTAAGTGACCGGTGCCGGGTCGAGGCAGCACCGGTCCGATCGCGGTGATCGGAGAGGATTCTTCGTGGTGAAGACGCTCGTTGTTGTCGGGGCCGGCCCGGGGCTGGGGATGGGGGTGGCTCGGGCGTTCGGCCTCCAGGGGTTCCAGGTCGGGTTGATCGCCCGTACCAAGGGGAAGCTGGACGCCCTGGTCAGTGAGCTGACCGGGCTGGGCGTCACCGCTGCCGCATTTCCTGCCGATATCCGCGAGCGTGACGCGCTCACCACCGCCCTCACTGCGGCGAGGGACATGCTGGGACCGATCGACGTGCTCGAGTACAGTCCCAGCCCCACCGGGCCGATCACCCATGCCGCACAGACCACGGCCGACTCCGCCACCGCGCAGTTCGAGCTGCATGTGCTGGGCGCGGTGACGGCCGTGGGCCAGGTGCTGCCGGAGATGCTGGCCCGAGGTGACGGCACGCTGCTGCTGACCACCGGCGTCTCCTCGACGGTCCCGGCACCCTTTCTGGCCAACGTGGGCATGGCCATGGCCGGCCTGCGCAACTGGGCGCACACCCTGCACGCTGAACTCAAGTCGCAGGGAATCTACGCAGGTACGGTGACGATCGCTTCCGGGGTCGTCCCCGGCGGCGGCGAGGCCGACCCTGATGCCATCGGGGCCCGCTACTACAGCATGTACCGGCAGCGGAACCGCGTCGAAGAGGTTGTCGGCGACCTGGACGCTTTCCGATCTCTCGTCGCCCAGACAGGTGCCCAGACAGGTGGGCGCGGCAGTTCGGCCGTACCGATCAGTCCCGCGGACTAGGCCGCACCTTCACAGGGGCGTTCGACGAGACGTCCTCGTTCGAAGCGGGCTCCAGCTCGGACGAGGGCGATGAGGTGAGGTGCGTTCACGGCCCGCCGGCGGGCCTGGGCGGACTCGACGAGTTTGACGACCATGGCGAGGGCAGCGGCCGCGCTGTCGGCACCCTTGGTTGCCTTGGTCCGCAGCACGGGATACGGCTGCCGCTGATCGCAGCCCGCGACCGCGTCGACGAAGCGATTGCGACGGCCCGCTCCCGTCCCGAGGGTGCCTCCTCGTACGCGGCGTCGCACGTCGTCGAGCTGCTCGCCGGCGCCGGACGCACCGAGGAGGCCGTCGCCGTTTTCGAACAGCCCGCCTCCGCGAACCGCCATGACCTGGCCGGCTACCTCATCGACGTCGGTCGCATCGAGGACGCCCTGGCCGTCCTCCAGCGGTGCACCCCCCGGCCGCCCGAGCTGTCGGACGGCCCCTGGGGCACGACGATCCCCGTTCTGAAGCCCTGTCCGGTTCGGGCCCGCTGGGTAGCGTCCCGCCACCTGGAGGGCGGTGTGCCGGTTTCCCGGAGTTGAACTGCGCCGTCGTTGCTCAGCCGGTTGCGCGTCGGCGGGGGAGAGGTCGGGGCGGGTGCGGTGCCGGCGTGCGGGGTAGCGCCATCGGCCGGAGGCGTCGCGGGCGACGCCGACGCTGACTTCCATCACCGGCTCCGGTTCCGCCAGCGTGACGTTGAGGGATTCCCGGTTGCCCCACCCCGGCGGAGAACGATCAGCCTGTGCACGTAAGACCAACCCCTCCATCCCGACCGATGCCCATGTCAGCCACTCGCGCACGACGTCGGCCTCGGTCGTCGACGGGCACAGCGTCCACGGCGTCGACAGCCGGCGAACACACACCTTCCGCCTACAGCCCGGAAACCATGGTTCGTCGCATATGCAGTTCCGAGCGGACAAGTTCGAGGAGACGCCCGGTCCAGTTGCGGCCTCGGCCGGCGTTGTCACCCCAGAAGGCCGAGTCCACGTCGTCGTAGATCACCGTGGCGTCGTCCGTCGCCAGCAGGATCTCGGCCAGCTCGGGATGCTGATCGTATTTGGCGCGCAGCAGGCTGGTCATAACGGCGGTGCGGGCCTGCTCCCAGCCCTCGCGGCGCGGTGCCCCGGTCGCGATCTTGCGTGCTGCGGCAGCGGTGTCCGCCGTCGCGACCGCGACGCCGACCTCTGGCTGAGCGACCGACAGGGCCCAGTAGGCGTGGGCGACCGAGGGGTAGTCGACCTTTCCTACGGTGATCGGGGCGGGGTAGTCATTGCGCAGGCCGAGTTGACCGGGGTCGGGCACCGGCTTGTTCGGATAGGAGTGGTAGAGGTGGACCGCGGGAGCGTGCGGAGTTGCCGGCCCGTCCGCTGAGACGTGGGCTTGCCGCTCCGCCCTCCAGTGGGCCCGCTCTTCGAAGTACGCGAGGGCCCTGTCGTAGGCCTCTTGTGTGACCGGCGGGTCGACGGGCAGGTAGGTCTGGCCTCCGGGACCTGCCACCAGTACCCGCAGCGGCCAGTCCTTGCTGTCCATGTCGCCCAGCGCGTATCGGCGCTGGGACGCCGGGATGGCCAGGAACGCCAAGCGGGCTGCGGCCCGGTTCTCCTCTGTCCGATCGGCGAGGAAGGTGTCGACGGCGGCCAGGCAGCGACCTGTCGAGTCGGGGCGCCCGTTGAGCTGGTCGATGGTGTCGCGGACTTCGGCGACCAGCAGTTCAGGGGTGAGCCAACTCCGGGGCTCGCTGAACTTCCAGTACGCCAGGTCATGCGCGGATGCCTCGGCACCGTCCGGCAGGGTCGTAGCAACCCACCCGGACCGGAGCTTTCCCTCGAACTCCTCGATGGTGACCAGGCCCCAGCAGTCGATGAGTCCGTCGGCATAGACGAAGAGGTCGGTCAGAAAGTAGCTGCCGTTGCGGATGAACGCGTGTCGCCAGGTTCCGGGTATGCGGACGCCGTCCGCGGTGCGATGGGTGATCCGGTTGCCGATCATCCGGTGATTGTGTCGCAGTGGCCGCCCAGGTGATCTTGATTTTCCCGGTACGGCACCCGCACCGATCCAGGCCGGCCCGGGCGTGTGCCGGTCAGTACCGGGGGTGGGCCCGGGACGCGGGCCGGTCAGCGCATCCAGGGCAGGGCTTTGCCCGGGTGCGCTGTGTGGACGGGCTGACGGCAAGCTGGAGATGGGCCACAAGGATGCCTGGTGGGCAGGAGACCGCATGGTGGCCTAAGTCTGATAGCCGTACCCGTACCCGTACCCGTACACGTCCCGCTGCGCGAGCTCGGGCCGGCCGATGTGCGGGCCGCCCGGCACGGTCTGTACCTGACCCTGCACACAGGCTGGGGCGCGCACTGCTACGGCAACACCCCAGCCGTCGCTCTCTCCCCAGACCGGTTCAAGATCCCGTATCACCCCCGCACCGAAGACCCCTCGCGACGCGCAACGCTGGCTCAAGCGGGCAATCTGCCGTCAGCTCTTCAAGCTTTTCGCTGCGCGCAGGCCGGGCCATGCCCGGGAGGCCGGTGTGCTGTCTCTGGACGACGTCGACACGGAGCTTCCGTTCACCTGCTTTGGGGCTGTCTGCCGGTATTTTCGCGTTCGTCCGAAGGGAGGCGGGGAGGCCGGTGAAGACGACAGACGCGATCGTCTGGTTCACGCCCGCCCTGCGTACGCTCACAGCTGTCTTGGGCGCCGGCTCATTTGGTCTAGGGGCCTTTGCGGTCTTCGCGACGCAGAACGGCACCGGCGCGGCGGCGCTGATCGTGTTCGGGGGCGTCCTGCTTCTCCTCGCGCTGCTCGGCAGTGGCGTCGAGAGCCTTGAGTTCGGAGGGGCGACGCTCAGGATGCGGGCGGCCGCAGCGGAGAGGTTCGCATTGGCGGAGGAGTCCGAGCGCCAGGGCGACGTCGTCACGGCTCGCGAGCTGCGTGCACAGGCGAGGACCCTGCTGGACGCTGCGGGACCCATCGCCGCCGACTACAGCGCAGTGCGCGGCTCGATGGGCTCCGGCGCCCCACGTACCCGGGCCTTGGAAGGGGTGGTCGCCCGTGCGCGCCGCCTGGCACACGAACGTTCCTTCGAGCCGGCCGAGGTCTCGCGCTGGCTGCGGCACGGAACGGACGAAGAGCGCATCACCGCCTTGGCGATGATGCAGGCCAGCCCTGAACTGCGTGACTTCGAAGCTGTCCTTGCCGTCATCGCGCACCCGCGCAGCCCATTCGAGCAGTACCACGCGATGCGGCTCGCGTCGCACATGGTCGAGGCGCTCGACGCGGAGCAGGCCAGGAGGCTGGCTGAAGCAGTGAGGGCCCAGAGGGGCATTCGCTTCCGGAGAGACTCGGATCGCAGTCGGCTTCGCGAAGAGATCCTCCGGAAGCTGCGCGGACGCTCGCGGGAGCAGTGACACCGTGGTTCCCCGCGTCTGCTCGGCGTCCGGTCAGACGGGGGACTGTCCCCGCTCGAGCGGGGAGCAGACCCGCCTCAGCCCCGGATCCGCCTCGACCCGGGCCGTCTCCGGGCGGCGGCGGGCGGATCCTGCCGCCTGGGCGGGCGAGGGGCGCAGCGGTCGTCCCGTCGATACCCGTCGTCGGGCACTGTGTCCCGGTCGAATGTCCCCGGTCCAGGAGCCGCTCGGGCTTCTGGGCAGCACCACACCCGCGGGTACGGGGAACAGAGGCCGGCGGCGCTTTGTCCGTGCTGGTGCGGGGAACAGCCGCATGGGGGGAACAGCCGCACGGGCAGTCGGCGACCCACCGGTTGTGAGGTTGTCCCCGTGACGTTCGCGGTCGCTGTGACGGTCAGGCTGCCTGCCGAGGCGCGCGCCGTGTTGGGCCCGTAGGCGGTCGGGCTCTGGTCGACCCGCATCCGCATCGGCGTCCCGGTCAGGTGCTTGCCTGCCGCTGTCGGGCCGGCGGTGTAGGGGCCGGCGAGTGTCATGGTGTCGGCGGCCCGCTGGGCGAGGGCGGCCGGGCCGACGGCGGCCGCTGCGGGCGGCGGGGCTGCGAGCCATGGGTTGCGGACGACGGCGTTGAGGCTGTCGGGGCAGTGGCACGTTTGCTCCGGGCTGGTGTCCTTCCCGGTCCGGGGAGTCTGCCGGGGGTTGCGGTGAGAGCAGCTTGTGCGTGCATGTCCACGGACTGCCGCTGGTGCCGTTGCCGGCCTGGCCGGGGAGCGGGCGGTGGGTTTCGGCGTGGATGTGGACGGGCGGGGCTGTCCAGTCTCGGATCACTCGATGGCGGGAGGGCGCTCGGGCGCATTCGGCCCCAGCCCCTCGCCGTGGCGATCCGGGTGACAGACGGTGGAGGGAAATGACGCCGAACGAGTTCGACGTCGACCCACTTCGTCGACCCACTTCGTCGACCCACTTCGTCGGGTTGGAACGACCTTGATCGGAACAGACACCGTGCCCGGCGCCGGGCGTAACGCCCTCCGGAGCGCCTGCATCGACCGGGCGCTCCTGGCGAACGAAGCCACCGGGATCAGCAACAGCCACGTGCGAAGCAGGAAGGCTCTTCCGCACGAACCCGAGGGTGTGATGCCCCGGTTCTGGGGGGGGGGAGACCCGTGGGCTCGCGGTCGGTCCCGGTGTTCTGTCCCTGATCCACGGTGCAAGGCAGGCGACCCTCGGCGTACTTCCGTTGCTTCGTCTCCGGCCTGTTGGTCAGGCCGAACGGGTAGCCGGCGAACGAGGGTTGTGCTGGGTCTGCGGGCGCGGTCAGAACCAGTGCAGGCAGTGCGGGGGACGGTCGGCGCGGAAGAGTGCGTCGGCGAGGGCGGCTGCGCCTGGGCGGTGGGCTTGGATGTGTCCGGCACGCACGAGCGTGCTCGGGGCGGTGCCGCCGAGGTAGACGGAGCCCAGGTCGCGCACGTCCAGGGACAGGTCGGGGCTCCGGCCCGTGGGGACGCAGTCGGCCTTGCCGTCCCGGACGGTGAACAGATAGCGGGCGTGTTCGCCGAGGAACGGGTCGTCGACGTCGAGGACGAGCTCGCCGTCCGTGAACCAGCCGCGCGCGGTCAGCGCACGCGGGACGTCCAGCAGCCGCACCCAGAGCCAGTCCATGTCGCCGCTCACCTCGCCGGCGCGGAAGTCCGCCAACTGCCAGCGCAGCGGGTGTCCGGGCGGGACGTGCTTGAACACGACCTCAGAGACCAGGTCGTGCCCGAGTACGAACCGGGCCAGGGCCGTGAAGACGGCGTCGTCGGTGGCGATGGTCTCGTCGACCGTCAGGGCGCCTGACTCGATCGAGTAGCTGGCGTACCCGTCCGGGACGCCGTCGGAGTCCCGGTGGACGGCGATGTAGCGCGGCGCCGGCGAGATCGGGGGCTGCCCCGCGCGCAAGGCCCACCAGCGGTGCGGGCGGGACAGCGCGCCGGGCTGGGCGCGGCGATACCGGTCGTAGACCTCTTCCAGGATCTCGCCGCACTCGGCCCGACGCAGCACCTCTACCGAGCCGGTGTCCGAGCCGGCCGCCGGTGCGTCGGCCGCTGCGCGCGCCCGGGGGACGGCGAGGGCGGCCCGGTGGCGCGGCACCGTCAGCCGCGCCGTGTAGGTCGCCGGTCCGTAGCCGAACCTGCCGTAGATCGTCGCCTCGGAGGACAGCAGCACGGAGAGGAACTCCCCGCGGGCCCGCAGCTCGGCGAGCTGATGCCGCATCATCGCGCTGAGCACGCCCTGGCGCCGGTGCGAGGGCAGGACGCCGACCGCGGTCACCCCGGAGGCCGGGACGAAGGTCTCACCGGGCAGGGTGAGTTCGAAGGAGTGCGCGGCGGCAGTGCCGACAGGTCGCCCGTCCGCCGTCAGGGCGAGCAGGCAGCGGTCCGTTTCGAGCGCCGACCACCAGAGCCCGCCGCCGTCGATCGGGGTTTCCGGGAACTGCCCGAACGCGGCATGGACTGTGTCGACGAAGACGTCGAGATCCTTGTCGGTCGTGGGACGGATCTCCATAGCTGCTGCCTCCTCGGGATACCGGCGCCACGACTCGTGGTGTCCGGCCACAATGCAGCGTTGACCCGTGGCCAGGGCAAGCGAATTACGGCCGGGGCCGCGTCCGCATCGGCGGCCGCCGCCCCGTGTGGACGCCGACAGGCGAGAGGGGCCTCGCCCGCCATGCCGAAGGCCGGTCGGTCCGCGAGACCGCCGCCGCAGCCAAGGCGTCGGTCGTCGCCGGCCTGATCCTGCTGTGGCCTGCCTCGCCTTCAGCGCCGGCGGAGCCCACCTCGGATCAGATCAAAGCCTCCGCTCAAGCCCGCCTGGACGATTCTCTGAAGGCGGGGCACACCGCCAGGGAGAGCATCCGGGCCGTGGGCAAGACGCCTGACTCGTGATCGACTGGACGAAAGCCCCAACTGATGGGGCAGGGCGCGGGAGCCGCCTGCGGGCATCGCTAAAACCAGACAGTCCGCCTGTGAATGACGCGCGATGGCGGGACGGAACATCCCCGCGGGCGCGGGGAGCAGTCTGTTTGACCTGGCGCTCTACACGTCGTTTCTTATGGCTGCGGTGAGGACTGGGCGGCTTCAGGGAAGCCCAGTTCATCCAGCAGCGCGTCGAACAGCTCCTCCACGAAGGTCTCCCGTGCACGCAGCAGTTCCTCGATCCGAGACTGCTGCGATGCAGTCTGGACACCAGCCGCTGAAGCCCACACGAGAGCGCCTTCGGCGTCGGCCTGCACCTCCGTATCGAGCTCTGCGCGCTTATGCCTGATGGCCTCTTCGAACTCCGGGGTGGTTACCCACAAGCTCACGTCGTCCACGTCCTCGGGTTCCTCGACGAGGAGGGCTGCAGCGTTGTCCAGGTTGAGCCATGCCTGCCAGCGTCGGCCGTTGGTGTCCAGGCCGCTCACGAGGGCGACGCTGCTGTCGGAGACGTCGGCGACACAAGCTGGTGCTCCCGTCCTTTCGACCAAGGTGAACAGGTACTCGTCCTCCCAGATGCCTTGTTCCAATTGCAGGGTCTGCCAGCCGCCCGGTCGGGGCTGCCACTCATGCACGTCGTTCCTCAGCCCTGGATCGGTGCTGCCGAACAGAGGTGCTTCCAGCAGTGGGCGCTCGCTGCGTGCAAAAACCAGATGACCGGAAAAGCCCATCGAACCTCCTCGTCGAATACCGGCGCACCTTACGAGCTGCCACTGACACCACCGGTGTTGGCCGACTTTTGCTCCCGGCCGACTGGCTCACCGGATCAGTCGGCGGTAGCCGATGAGGGCTGCGGCTATGCCGACGAAGGCGAGGAAGTGTCGGTCCAGTGCGCGACGCTGGGACGTTGTGTCATCGAACTTGGTCGCCGCAGGTCAAGGCACCGCAACCGACCAACTTCGATGGCACCGGACACCCGGCGGCCAGGCCGTCCGTGACCCTGCGCGGCGGCGGCCGCCGTCCTGCGCCGGGCCCGAGCCGAGCGCACCCGTACCGCCAGGGTCGTCCCGCAGTCGGAGCGGACCGCGTGACTCGCGGAGCCAGATCAGGATGTCTGCGTTTCCGCGGTCGCGCCGTCCAGGGAGTCGAGGAGCTCACCAAAGGTGATCTTCTCTTCGTCGTACTCGAAGTTCATGGCGGCGGCGAGCACCGCCCACCTCTCGGTGCTGTGGCCGCAGTGGTCCAGCAGGATCTTCAATGCAACCCCGGGTTCGTGGCGGGAGAGGATCTCGTCGGCTGGGATCTGGCGCAGGTGTTCCAGGGTGTGGTGGCGAACCTGACGACAGCGCGGTAGACCTCGGAGCGGGAGAGGGTCTCATCGACTGCGGGGAGTGGAGCCAGGACTGCAGGACGGCCGCCGGGTCGGGGTGCTGGCTGAGTTCGTCGTCGCTGAGCGTGGCTGACGGCGCCAGGTACTCAAGACATCGTTGTGTCACCCTCCTCCCCCTGGAGAGCTACATCGGAAACGGCTCTCCAGCAGGATGCTGACCAGGATGTTCCTCCGTAGTTTCGATTCCGCATGAACATCTGGAGGCAAGTCTCATGGGCGGTCGGAAACCGATCTGCGCGGCCACACCGGGGTGTGCTGCCCGCTTGGCTACCGCGATTGCGTGTTTTCCGCCGGCAGCCGCCGCGGGGCCGTACCTGCCTGCTCCGGCACCGCTGTCTGCCATGGAGGGAGTGCTGAGGCACAGTGCCCATACGGCGCCCGCAGTTCGGGGACCTCAACAGAGTCGTCGCGATGTCCGATAATGATCATGTGTCCCAGAAGACCTCCCCTACGGCGGGCCGCCCGATGCCCACCGCTGCGGCCAACGTGGCTGGTGGCCTTCGCCGGGTGCGTGCGGACCTTTTCACCGTCCGAGCCCGTCCTATGCCGCCGCTGGCCTGGCCCCGCTGGCTGCGCTGGCTGCCCCACACTCTGGTGTGCCTGGCAGCTGCCTTGGCAGCCACCGCGACGGACACGACCACTCCTGTACCGGCATTCGCGCACGCGGCCATGCTGGTGGTCGCACTGCGGTGGCCGGCGCCCGCCTGGTGGCTGTCGATGGCGGTGCTCACGGTCACCACGCTGGAGTATCCGCCCGCCCTCAACAGTCAGCTCTATGCGTGGATGGTGCACGCCGGCGTGCTCTTCCTCCTCACACTGCGGGTGCGGTTGCTCTCCTCGATCACAGCGGCGCTACTCAGCGCCCTGCTGGCGGTGATCCTGAAGCTGTCCGGCCATGCCGTGGAGTCATGGAACGTGATCATCGTCTCCGCCATACTGTTCCTGCTTGCCGTCCTGGTCGGCAGCGTGGCCCGAGGTCGCCGCCAGGACCATGCACGCCTCACCGAGCAGATCGCCGCCACCGCCCAGGAGCGGGCGCTGCGCACGGTCCTGGAAGAGCGCACCCGGATCGCCCGCGAGCTGCACGACGTCGTCGCCCACCACATGTCGCTGATCTCCATCAAGGCCGACGCCGCGCCCTACCGGGTGCAGGACCCGCCATCGGAGCTGGTCACCGAGCTGGCCTCGATCCGTGCCACCGCGCTGGAGGGGCTGGCGGAACTGAGTCACCTGCTCGGCCTGCTCCGTTCGGACGGCGACGACAGCACCACCCCCCAACCCTCCCTCGCGCAACTCGACGCTCTCCTCGCGAGCGTGCGCGCCGCCGGTCTGGACGCCACTGTCCGGATCGAAGGCACTGTCCGCCCGTTGTCGCCGGGGGTAGGGCTGTCGGCCTACCGCATCGTTCAGGAAGCCCTCAGCAACGTTCTGCGCCATGCCCCCGGCGCTGAGACAAACATCGAACTCACCTACGCGCGCGACGCGCTGCACCTGCGGGTCCTCAACGCTCAGGCCGAACCCCCGGCCGGCCCTTCGCCGGGTTCCGGGCACGGTCTCACCGGCATGCGGGAGCGCGCAGCGATGTTCGGCGGCGATCTCGTCACCGGCCCCACCCCCGGCGGCGGCTACGAGGTCACCGCCACCCTGCCCGACCCCATCTCGCCCGCCACCGGCAAGGAGCCCCGCAAGTGACCATCCGCGTCATCGTCGCCGACGACCAGGCCATGGTTCGGGAAGCCTTCACCATCCTCCTTGGCGCCCAGCCCGACATCGAAGTCATCGCCACCGCCGAGAACGGCACTCAAGCCGTCGAGCAGGCCGGGGAACTGACACCCGACGTGATCGTGATGGACATCCGGATGCCGGACATGGACGGCATCGAGGCCACCCGTCGGATCACCTCCCACGCCGGTACCCCCGCGAAGATCCTGATCCTGACCACCTTCAACCTCGACGAATACGTGTACGAGGCGCTACGCGCCGGGGCTTCCGGGTTCCTCCTCAAGAGCGCCTCCGGGGTCCAGCTCGCGGAAGCCGTACGCGTGCTGGCCCAAGGCGAAGCCCTTCTCGCCCCGGAGATCACCAAACGGCTCATCGCGGAGTTCTCCCGTGTGAGCCCCGCCGCCAAGAGGCCGACCGGGGTGCGCATCGACGCCCTCACCGACCGCGAGACCGAAGTCCTCACGCACGTGGCCCAGGGCCTGTCCAACGCCGAAATCGCCCGGAAACTGGTTGTAGCCGAAGAGACGGTCAAGACACACTTTGGTCGCGTCCTGCGCAAACTGCAGCTCCGCGACCGCACCCAGGCCGCCATTTTCGCCTACGAAACCGGCCTGATCACCCCCGGCAGCGCAGCCCGCTGAAGACGGCGCCCCGCTACCGACGTAGTCGCGGGACCCTCGGCTCCGACACCCCGCCGCCGCGACCGAGGCCCAACCTGCACGGCGGCCCTCCACCTGCACCGTGTAGCACCGGAGAGCTACGCAGCACGTTGGCTCCGGCGGGGGACGCGGAGTCGCGACCCGGGAAGCCAGTCTCGTGGTGTACCGAGCGGAGGCACGATCCGCCTCCCATACCTCAGTCTCCGAGGAGCACCACCATGTTCACCAGCCGACGCCCGGCAACGTCACCAGCAGCCGCCCTTCCCGGCAAGGTGCGGAGAAACCTGCGCGTCGTGGTCGCCGTGATCGCCTCCGTCATGGCCTTCCTGACCGCCACGATCATGCTGGGAGCCTACTTTCCGGCCATCCCGAAAGCCGGAGTGATCGGTGCGGTCCTCGGCGGCCAGTACCCCTTCCACATGGCCATCCTCGCCCTGGCCGACACCCTCCTGGGAATCACGGCCTGGCGCAGCGGGCTGCTGCGCTGGGGCCGCGTCCTCACCACGGTCACCACACTGTCCATGGTGGCCGCGCTGACCATCGGCGGCATCCAGTTCAGCGCCGCGCAGCAGGCGGGCGCGACGGCCTCCTTCGGCGAGGTGTTCAGCCAGATCGCCTACCCCGATACCCACCCGGATACGACCCAGGTGTACGCCACCCGCGACAGCCAGACCCTCAAAGCGGACCTGTACCTGCCCAGACACAGCCGGAACACCACGGCGCCGGCGATCCTCCTCGCCCACGGCGGCGGCTTCCACACTTTCGACAAGAGCGACCTGCGCGGTACCGGACGCTGGCTGGCCGACCACGGTGTGGCCACCATCGCCGTCGACTACAGCCTGGCCGCCCCCGGCCGGCCCACCTGGAACACCGCCCCCCAGGACCTGCTGTCCGCTCTGCGCTGGATACAGGACCACGCCGACAAGTACGGAATCGACACCTCCCGCATCTCCATGGGCGGCATGTCGGCCGGCGGCACCCTCGCCATGAACACCGCCTACCGCCTCCAGAACGGCACCATCCGCGCCGCCGAAGGTCCCACCCCCACACCTCCGGCCTCCGTCGTCGGCTTCTACCCCGGCACAGACGTCACTCAGATGTGGAAGGCGGACGTCTCCGGCAGCCGCGAGGCCGCGGAACTCTTCACTGGCGGCACCCCCGTCCAATACCCCCAGCGCTACCGCGAGGTCTCCCCGACCACCGAAATCCGCAAGGGACTGCAACGCACGCTGCTCGTCGTCGGCGACCGCGACCGCAGCGCCCGCCCCGAAACCATCAAGAGCTTCGCCGCATCGCTCCGAGCCGACGACGTGGACACCACGTTCAAGGAACTGCCCTTCGCCGAGCACGCCTTCGACGACGCCTACGGCAGCCTCACCTCACAGACCAGCCGCCAGATCCTCCTCGACTTCCTCACCAAGGGCACCTGACACGACGCCTCTTCGGTGGAGCGTTGCGGCCATGGCGTCCTCGTGTGCGGGGCGAGCGGCGTCCTTCACGTGCCGGCGTCCGACACCGCGGACTTCCTCGGGCCCCCTCCGGTCGGCGAGTTGTACGGGATCCGGCGGGCGCAGGCCGAGACGCTTCGTGCCCTGGGGGTGCAGACGATCGGGGAGCCGGCGGTGCTGCAGGGTGCCACGGTGGTGCGGATCCTGGGACGGCCGGGCCGCACGCTGCAGGGACGCGTGCAGAGAGTGGACCATCGGATGGTCGTGCCGGGCTGCGCGGCGGTGACCGTCAGTGCCCGGTCCGAATTCGCGTGGATGTTCTCGACGGCTTCGAGGTCCGGTCCGCGGCTCCGCGGCTGGCCCCGGAGCTCAGGGCCCGGCTGCGGTCGTGTGAGCAGGCGGTGTTTTTCCGCGGCAGGTGCGCGAGGTGTCCCAGCACCAGGTGCCGCATTCGGCGACGAGGTTCGACCCGGGCGAACCTGCCCGCGATGCGGTCCATCAGGCCCTCGAAAGCTTCCTGCCAGTGGGGCAGCGTCTACGCTGTGCCCTGCGGCCACCGAGTGATCGTTTGTCTTCACACGCCGATGACCAACGGCGGCCGCATCTATGAGTGCCAGCAGGATGGGACGCTCGTCGAAGGAGAGGCAGTGCTGGGATTGCTGGGCTTCTACGACGAACTGGACGACCGCTCCAACCCGAACGGATCGATACGCGATGCCGTCCGGCCCGTCGGCGAGTCGGATGAGGCGGCACTGGTGGCCTACTTGGACGTTGGCCACGTCCTCATCGACGTCATGGAAGCTGGACACGACGCCATCACCGGGAGCGCCCACCGGCACTCTCCGGGGTGCTCGTCACTGGTGACCGACGGCACCTGGCTCTGGCGCCAGGACTTCCCGCACTACGTGGAAACCCACCATGTTTCGCTGCCGGACGCGTTCATCGAACATGTCCGCAGCCTGAACTATCAGGTGCCCACCATCACCGTCGCGGAGTTCGCTCCGCACTACGACGAGACCATGCCCCTGGTCGGCTGGGCCTCGGCTGTGCCGTGGCGATCGACTGCGACCACGCTCGTACCTGAACCACGAGCAGTGACCAGCAAGGCTCAGTTCGAGGCGGCGGCGCCGGCCCAGGACCGGAACCGGCCACTCGGCAGCTGGGGCAGACCGCGCAAGCCTCGCAAGCCGCGGAGAACGTAGGCGCCACCAGCACAAGAGCGATCTACAGCTGGAGTATTGGTTGGCAAGCCGGACCATCGTCGTGGCCGCTCGACACAGTTGACGGATTCTGCCGACTCGAGCGTGCAGAGTTCGGCTTGGAGGCGTTGCGGGCACCGCCTCGCAACGCATGGGAACGGCTGCGTGACTGATCGGAGCCCGGGCGGAAACGAACGCGAGGTCTGACGCCGGCTACACGGTGCACGTACGCTGTCCGAGTCCAGGCGACACTGGTTGCGTGATTGTCGAACGCGCGTATGTCCATCTCTCCTCGTACGACGAGGAAGCCTGGCCTTGGTCGGTGCCCTGCGTCCGACAGCTGCTCGACGAAGGGCTGCGGTTCACCGCACCGGTGACCTTTCTGGTCGGTGAGAACGGCTCGGGGAAGTCGACCCTGGTCGAGGCGTTGGCGGAGGGGTTCGGCCTGGACTCCTACGGCGGCTCCCACGACTGGCGCTACGCCTCCCCGCGCGGCAGGTCGACCCTCGGCGAGCGTATGAAATTCGACGCCGCCTCGGGGCGCGGGCGCCGTATGGCCACCAGCTGGTCAGCCCGCAAGGGCTTCTTCCTGCGTGCCGAGACCGCGCGAGACGCCCTGGGCAGGGAGGGGTTCTCGCCGGACTGTGTCAGCCATGGTGAGGGCTTTCTCGCGGCGTTCCGCGGGAAGTTCCTTCACGCCGGGCTCTATGTTCTCGACGAGCCGGAGGCCGCGCTCTCCTTCTCTTCGTGCCTCGAGCTGATCGGGCACATCGACCGGTTGGCCAAGGAGGGCGGCCAGGTCATCTGTGCCACGCACTCCCCGTTGCTGACCGCGCTGCCGGGCGCGGACATCATCGAGGTCGGCGAGCACGGTATGCGGAGGGTCGCCTGGCGGGAGCTCGGCGTCGTGGATCACTGGCGCCGCTATCTCGCCGACCCGCACACCTATCTGCGGCACATCGTCGAACCATAGGCGGGTCCCCCTCAGCCCTTGTCACATGGGCGATGCAGAAGACCAGGTTCTCGGCGTTTGCCGACAGACGTGCTGATGTGCCAACTGTGCTGCGTCGTCACATCCGTTCGCCAACGAGCCTTGCTGCTTCCGCGCCGGAGTCCTTCCGCAAGTTGATTGTTTAGCGTCCTTTCCGGGCGTGAGTGACCGCTGCCGGCGGCACCCTCGCGTCCCACGCACACCTGCGTACGAAGGGCGTTGGACGGCATGGCGCAGACGAAGTTCGACCGGCAGGTTGAGGAGACCGCCGAAGCTGTCATGTTCGGCATTGGCCGGTTCCTGGGCGGCCGGGACATGGACGGGGTGAAGCGGACCGACGCCACGTGCGGATAGAACGTCAGGCCACGGAATCGCTGCAGCCCTCGTCAGCTGGCTCTGCAAGTGATCGACCGGACAACGCGCCGCCGGTCGGCGGCGGAGCCAGGGAGCACAACGACCTGCGCGGGGCAACGGAGCACAACGATCCGCGCGGGGCAGCGGATGCGGCGGTTCGGCCGCTCGGTAGGGTTGCATCCGCCAGCCGGTGGCTTGGGACAGTCCTACGTGCGATCCAAGCGGCCGAGCACCTCAGCGACGCCGGCAACGGCCGGTCCGCCGGGTGAAGGTGCCGGCGGGGCTGAAGTCGGTGAGGGCCTGTCGGAGGTCGCGTTCGAAGGCGTCCTTGTGGTCGCCGAGTTGGGCGGGGCTGGAGTAGCTGTAGGAGAACTGCAGGCCGATGACCGCGTCCAGGGTGCGGGTGACGGCGTGCGGTCCCAGCGAGCGGTCTCGACGTTGGAGAACGGGGAGCGGGCCAGCACGTCCTGGTGGCGTTCCTTGGGGTGGGAGTGGGTGCCGGAGCCGGCCCGGCGCTCGGGCCCGAGGTAGTGGGTGCGGACGTCGGCGATGACCTGGAGCCAGGTGGCGGGCTCGATGTCTCCGGGGGCGCCGCCGGAGGCGAGGACCACGGCCCCGTTCGCTTCGACGAGTTGGTCGAGGTCGCGAAGGGTCTGGTCGCCGTCCATCCAGTGGAAGGCGGCGCCCATCACGGTGAGCCGCACCGGTTCCAGGCCCATGGTGGGCAGGATGGCGGAGTCGCCCTGGCACCAGTCGATGTTGGTGATTCCGCGGTCTGCCGCCGGCTTGCGGCCCTCTTCGAGCATGCCGGGCTCGGGGGCGATGGCGGTGACGCGGCCGACGAGCCTGGCGAGGGGGAGGGCGAGGATGCCGGTGCCCAGGCCCAGGACGCGTTGAGTGCCGTCCAGGGCGAAGCGCGCGGCCAGCATGTCGTAGAGGGCCGGGTCGTAGCCGGGCCGGAAGCGGGCGTAGTGGGGGGTGGAGGGGCGGCTGGGCTCCCGGTAGCCGACGACGTGGAACCGGCTGGTCTCGCCGCGGGCGGCCAGCAGCGCGCGGACGGTGCCAGGGTGGGCGGGGACGGCGATCAGGACGGGGGTATCGGTGCCGAACAGGCGGGTGAAAGTCCGCTCATCAAGAGCGTAGGGCCAGTGCGGGGCCGGACCGAGGGCCGAGAGGTCGTTGACATGCAGACAGCGGATCTTGATCTCGGGATGCGACCGGCGAAGCAGCGTGACTGCGGCGGTCAACCCGCGGGCCGGGATGTCCGCGGCCGAGGAGAGGATGAGGTGCGGTTGGCCGCGGTGGCTCAGGTGGGGCCAGACGGCGGCGCCGTCGGTGAGCTCGTCGCGGAACGGGTCCGGAGGGAACGAGGGACCGGGGTGTTTGTCGGTGATCAGGAAGTTGACGCGGTCGTGGCCGGCCAGCATCACCGCGAGGACGGCGGCCCGCATCGCGTCCGCCGGGGTGTAGACGTGCACGAAGCCGTCCTCCGGTCCATTCGGAAGAGCCGAGGAACGGTGTGCCGTGCCGGTCAGGCGGACGCGGGCCCGTAGCTGACGGGGGTGGCAGGGCAGTCCCCGGCAAGGCCGAGAAGGGCCTGGCGCTCGGCCTCGTCGGCGGCGAGGTCCCAGCGCGGGTTCGCCGTGGTTGACGGGATCTGGCTTCCCGAGCGTTCGCCGTGCCGCATCCAACTGGCTAGCGCGCGGGCCAGTGTGGGTTCGGCGTGCCGTCATCGCTCATGTGCGCCCGTTGCCAGATCTCGTTCCAGCCGTACGGGATCTCCGGCACGAGCCGGTGTCGCTGCCCGCACGGACATGGCATCGGGGCCCACGCGCACCCACGGCACAGCTCGACCCAGCCGTGCCCGGTCGAGTTCGGCTCCAGCGGTCCCCTGTCCCCGCAGGCCGGGCAGCCGGGGAGATCGACGCCGTCCAGAATCGCGTTCTGTCGCCGGACGTACTCGGACAGTCGCAGCGACGGGTGGCGAAACGGGTCTTCGTACCAGGCGCGGTCCGGACCCTCCCACCTGCTGCGCAGCCACCACGGTCGCGGGTTCGCCACAGCCCGCCGTCCGGCCCGCTTCTCCGCCCGGCGCTGCGCGGAGTACTCCTGCGCCCGCGCGAGCCACAGCACCCGCGCCTCATGCAGTTCCTCCACCGCCCGCAGTAGCGCGTCCGGATCCGCCTCCAGGTGCCGGGGGATCGCGGCGCTGAGCGTGAGGTGGTGGTACGTCGCCCGGAAGCCGTAGGGCGCGAAGAGGGTGATGCAGGTCCGCAGCGCGCTGTGCCGGCGGCGGAGGGGGAGGCGGGCGTCGTGCACGCGCGCTCGGTGGGTCAGGAAGCTGGTCATTGTGCGGGCCCCAGGCCCAGTGCCCGGGCCAGGGCGGCGGTGACGGCGGCGGCGTGTGCCGGCAGGTGTTGTCCGGCCCAGGTTCCGGCGAGGCTGAGGAAGTCCCGCAAGTCCTGCTCGGCACCGGTGACGAGCGTGCGTACCTGGTCTACCGGCAGCTCGATCACCGGGCTGCCGTCCTTCGCGTGGGCGTCGAGAGTCAGCCGGACGGTGTCGCCGACGCGTTCGGCCACCGAGGACGGGTCGTGGCCGAAGCAGGAGCAGCCGGTGCCGTCGAGCACCTCCAGCCAGTCCCGCCAGGTCTCCAGGCCGCTGCAGCAGCCCGGCTCCACGAAGACGGTGTCGGTGGCGTTGTCGGTCACCCGGAACCCGCCGGCGGCGAACAGGTCGGGCATGGTGAGCAGCCCGTGCAGGAACGTGCCGAGCGGGTCGGTCGGACACGGCCCGTGCTCCTCCTCCGGCTCGAAGTCGTTGCAGTCGGCGATCCGCATCACCGCCGTGCCGACCTCCGCCGGAGTCAGCTCCCCGTCCAGAACGAGATAGCCGTACGACTCCTGCTCGCCAACCGGCCAGAGCGCGAAGTCGTCGGCAGCGAAGATCTCCAGAACGGGTTGCATCACCATCACACGGGGATAATGCCGGACCCACTGCCACACCGCCACGGGCTTTAGCTGCGGCATCGCGGCCGGCAGCAGGACGGCGCTACGCAGGCGGCGGGCGGTCACGTCAACGGGATCGCGTGGCAGGGGCCGGCGTGCTCGTTGGCCTTCTCCCGGATGTTCGACAGGCAGTCCTCTTCCGGGAACCGTGAGGTGTCCTTGCAGCCGAGGCAGGCCCAGTGTCAAGCAGGCTGAGGGTGGGCGTGGTGCGACCACGCAGTTGCTTCGTCGTAGGTGGTTTGTTGGAAGGCGAGGGCGTCCAGGTCGGGTTCGGCCTCGAGCAGTCCGCGAGCCGGGTGCAGCCGGGCAGTGCCCGGACGGTCTGGCGGTGTTCGCGCAGCGCGCTGGTGAGGGCGCCGGTGACCTGGCCGACGGTCGAGCCGATGGTCCCGGGCAGCATGAGCGCCTGGGCGACGTCGGCGAGCGCGGACTGCATCTGTTGCGGCAGCGCCTGGCCGAAGCGGGAGCCGAGTCCCGCGCGGCGCAGGTACTCCTCCAGCGGTTCGCCGGGGTGGGTGGCCTCCCAGTAGCGGCGCAGCGCCAGATCGAAGGCGGGCAGCGGACGCCCGGCCCTGGTGAGGGCCGCACGGATGGTCAGCACGATCTGTTCGAAGTGGGTGCCGGCGGAGCGGGCGAGGTCGATGCGTACGGGCAGGAACCGTCGGCCGGCCAGCCCGCGGCGCCCCACTGGGAGGGGCGGCGTCCGGCGTCGGCGAGCGCTGCCTCCAGCGTCCGGGACACGGGCGTCTTGCCGATGCCGCCCACGCCGGGGGTGTCACTGTGTGCGGCCCGCCCCGGCGTGGCGCCGGGGCGGGGTCCGGGAGTGAGAGTGTGAGCGTGATCGAGTCCGGTTTCAGGCCAGCTGGTTCCCGCTCGTCACGGTATGCCCGCGGTGCCGAAGCCGGGCAGAGCGCGGCTCCCCGTCAGATCATTCGAAAACGACGTCCGAGACGGACACGAAGAACTCACCGGTCATCTGCTGCTCCTGGTCGACGTGGTCGCAGCACCTTTCTGGGTTGCCGGTGGTGCAGACGCCGCCGTGCCCGCCCCAGATGTTCACGATCGCGTGGCGGCCCCTCTTGCGTTCGGCCAGCGCCGCCGTGGTCCATGCCTGTTCGGGGTCGCGGCCGTGGACGACCACCATGAACGGAGTCGGCTCCAGGTCGGCCCAGGACAGCGGGGCTGAGGCGTTCCAGCCGTCCCTGGTGACGAAGAACTGGTACGTCCACGTCGGTCCGACGTGGTTGGCGGTGTGCTCGTAGGAGAAGGTGAGGTCCTGGGCGCCGGCGTCGAGGGCGGTGGTGGGCCAGTCACCCGCAAGGTCCAGGCCGGCGAAGCGGGGGTTGCCCGCGGAGGCCACCTTGCCGTCGTTGCTGCCGGTGCTGAACTTCCGGTACTCGAGGTAGTGGCCGTGCCGGTTCCACGGGTAGTCCGCGCACATCCGCTCCTTGCCGGGGACGACTTCCGACCACCAGACGTCCGGAGCGCAGGCCGCACGGACCTGGTCGCAGAAGGCGCTCGTGCAGGCGTGGCCCCCGCCGCCTTCCGCGGACTTCAGGGCGAGCAGGGAGCGGCCCGGCGGGTCGGCCATGTTGCCGTGCATGGGCTGCGCGACGTCCCCGCTGCGGTCGTCGGACACCGCGACGGGGATCGGCTGGTACGGGTCGTCGGACCGGCCGGGCACGGTGCACTCCTCGGAGAGCGGGCTCCAGCTGCCGTCGCCGCGCCGGGCCCGGATGCTGACCCGGTAGGTGTCGTCCGGATCGGTTCCCAGAGTGACCCAGTGGTTGGCGGCGAGCTTCCAGCCGCCCCACCAGGTCGGCCAGTCCAGATAGAGGGTCTGGGCGGGCTGTCCGTTGAGCCACACCTCGTACTCGTGCGGGTACGGAGCCCGGCCGTCGTCCCAGTCCGGCGGGGTGGTGTCACCGCCGGAGTTGCCTCCGGTGGTCCATCGCAGGGAGATGCCGTGGAGGATCTCGGAGCCGTCGGTCCGGTAGGTCGTGGTGGCCGTGAGGTCCTTCGGGTCGTAGTAGTCGCCGTTGACGGGAGTGCTGGAGTTGGGGGTCACCCGCAATCACCTCGGTCTTTCAGGGCAGCGAAAAGCTGGCAGGGGACGGAAGGGTGCTCTCCAGTCCCTCACCCCCGGCTGCCTGAAGCCACCCGGACTAGCCCCAACGGGTGACGTTTCAGTCGGGCAGAAGAAGGCCCGTCGCACAGGCCACGGGCCTGCCCAGGCAGGTGCCACCCCGGGGCTGCGCCGCAGAGCGACGAGGGTCCCGAAGGACAATGGCCCCTTCCCGACGTGATCGGCGTTCAAGGAGGTTGCCGTCCCGTTCCGTGTGCACCGGGGCTGCCACCTTGCCGGGTAGGCGGCGCCCTCCGGAGCTCGTGCCCAACCCGCGCGAGCGTCGTCGGCTCGTGCTGGAGCACCGCGGCGCCGAGGCCGACATGCGGGATGGGACGGCCACCCGCAAACACGCTGGCACCGCTCGCACCCCGCCGGTCCCCAGGCACACCGTCCCTGCTCCCGCGTCAGCCCGACGGGCGGGAGCGTTTCACAGGCGGTCGCTCGTGCAACACCCCGCCGTGCGGCGGTCGGCGTCGCCGGCGGGCGACTGGACACCTACGGCCCGGGGGCACGCCCGGTGAGCATGTGTTCAGCAAGAGCGTGCTCGGGCACGCCGAGGTGGAGGCTACGCGTGATGGGCGTGGGTGCAGCCGCGCTCTGCCGAACCTCGGTCAGGCGTCGAACTCGTCGATGGCCGTGTGCAATCGATATTCGAGGTCGCTGACCCATCGCTGGGCCCACCGTCTCAGGCCCGAGATCTCTTCCGGAGACAGGTCGTACGCCTCGAACTCCTCAACGTCGATGTCCTGGCGGAGTGGTCCGGGATTACTTGCCGGGGTTGAAGCCGGCGGGTGTCCCTCCGGGAACCGTTCGGAGGAGAAGCTCGGTTACCGGAGGGACGAGCGCGCCGGGTGGACAGGAGTTACCTCTCAGCGCGCGGTCGGTTCAGCAGTCCCAGGAGACCTGGTCCAGCCGGTTGTCGCTGTTGCGCCCGCTGGGGAAACGGCTCAGGTCGGGCACCCAGGTGTTGGGGTTGAGGGTGAACATACGGGGGACCTGGTTGCCCTCGTCGAACAGGGTCGGGCGGTTGCCGGTCCGGTTGTAGATCGAGGATGCCTTGTCGATGGCCGACAGCCAGCGGTACTCGCCGCAGAACAGCGGCACCTCCCACCGTGTACCGGTGTAGTTATTGCCGTCCCAGAGGCAGAGCATTCCGACCTTGCAGTCTGCCCGGCCGGTGGGAGCCGCTTCCGCTGCCGGTACCTGAGCGGCGAGCGGTGCCACGAGGCCCGCCACGAGCGCGGCGGTGGCCAGCAGCCGGCGGGGGGTGAGGGTCTTGGAGCGCGTCACGTTGTCCTCCCATGTTGAGTGACCACGGCCCGGTGCCGTGATCGTGCGTCGGGCGGTGGTGCCCGTCGTGATCGATGTTTCGGCGGCACGGTCCAGGGGCGGAAGGGGTTGCCGGTTTCCTGCTCGTCCGGGTACCTGGAAACCGTGTCTGAGCTGGTTCGATTCCGCTCCCGGAGGTCACGCCCCGGCGAGGCGTCACCGCTGGTTCAGTGGGTCGTTGATCGCGACGGGAGTTCCGAGAGCGCTGGCGGGAGGCGGGCATGGGGCAGTCGGGCGAGGACGGCGGCATCACTTTCGGATCGGAGTTGCGGCGTAGGCGCACCGCCGAGGGTCTGTCGCTCGGGGCGCTGGCCGAGAGATTGAGGACAAGCAAGGGGTATCTGAGTCGTCTGGAAAATGATCTTCAGCGCCCCAGTGAGCCGTTCGCCCGCGCTGTGGACGAGGCGCTGAAAGCGGGCGGCGCGCTACTCGCCCGGGTAGCCGGACCGGGTACGGGGGTGTGCCCGTACCCGGGATTGACATCCTTCAAGGAGCGGGATGCGGGCTGGTTTTTCGGCCGGGAACGGGCCATTGCCGATCTGGTGGGGTTGCTGGCCGATCCGAGCGCAGCCGGGCACCTGGCGGTGCTGGTCGGCCCATCCGGGATCGGCAAGTCCTCCCTCCTGCGTGCCGGACTTGCGGCCGCGGTCGCCCGCGGAGCCCTGCCGACGCGGCAGCCCGGCACCCCGGAGACGCTGTACCTGACCCCGACCGCGCATCCGGTGGACGAACTGCGTGGCCACAACTCCAGACAGTCGCTGGAGTCTCGCGCGTTGGTGATCGTGGACCAGTTCGAGGAGTTGTTCACGCTGTGCGCGGTCGAGACCGAGCGCGCGGCCTACATCCGAGAGTTGTGCGCCTACGCCGCCGACGGGCTGCCCGTGGCCATCGGCCTGCGCGCCGACTTCTACGGACACTGCCTTGCTCACCCGCCCCTGGTCGCCGCACTGCGCCGACGTTCCCTGCCCCTCGGTCCCATGACAACCTCGGAACTGCGGCAGGCGATCACCGAACCGGCCACTGCCGTGGGGCTGAGCCTGGAACCAGGCCTGGTTGAAGTCCTCCTGCGCGACCTCGCCGTCACGGATGACTCCGGGCCAGGTCATGCGGGCACGCTGCCGCTGCTGTCTCACACTCTGCGTGCCACATGGCAGCACCGCACTGGCGACAAGCTCACGGTCGCGGGGTACAAGCTCACGGGCGGCGTCCAGCGGGCAGTCGCCGCGACGGCCGAACGCGTCTACGAAGCGCTGGACCCGCAGCGGCGGAGCGCGGCCCGTGCGGTCCTGCTGAGCCTGGTCAGGGTCGGCGAGGGAGAGGACGACACCCGCAAACGGGTCAAACGCGATGAACTTGATGAACTGGGTGAATCGGTCGGTGCGGTAAAGCGCGAGGGTTGCGCGGGATCAGATCCGTCTGAAGCGCTCGAGTCGACCACCCACAGGGCGCGACAGGACATTGCCACAGTGGTCGAGGAGTTCACCCAGGCCCGACTGCTGACCGCCGACGCCGACCACGTGGAGATCAGTCACGAGGCCCTGCTCCGAGCCTGGCCCCGTCTGCGCCAGTGGGTCGATGACGACCGTGACGAACTGCGTGTCATGCAGCAGTTGGCGGACACAGCCCGCGACTGGGAGCAGGCCGGGCGAGATCCGCACCTGCTGTATCAGGGGGTGCGTCTGGCCGCCGCCCAGGAACTCGCCACGCGTCGTGCGCTCGGCTCAACAGAAGGCGGGTTTCTGCGTTCCTCGGAAGAGCGGCAGGACGCTCAGGCCCGCGCGGAACGCGTCACGATCCGGAAACTTCGTGCCCTGACCGGCGCTCTGACCGTGCTGGCTCTCCTGGTCGCGGGACTTGCCGGATTCGCCCTCGAACAAAAGGGCGAGGCCATGCACAACGCGACTCAGGCCCGCCGACAGGCAGATGAAGTCGGCTCGACCCAGCTTGCCCTGGCTGCAGCGGAGGCACGTGCCCAGGGCCGGCCCGAGACGGCCGACCTGCTGGCCGCCGAGGCATACCGGCTGGGCCACGGAGTGCGCGCCCGCAGCGCACTGCTGAGCACCCAGGCCGAGTTCCTGGCCCATCGCCGGACACCGCCGCGCGGATCAGCTCCCCGAAGGGGGCAAGCTGTGTCCGCAGACGGCCGAACACTCGCAACGTACGACACCGCCGGGCGTGTGGAGCTGTGGCGCCTGCCCGGCCGGCAGCCGATCCGCACGCTGGACACCGGCCTGGACACCATTGACCGGCTGGCGATCGCCGCCGACGGACGCGCCGTCGCCGCTGCGTCCGAAGGGGAGAGCCAGATCTGGCTGTGGGAGCAGGACGGAGCCGGGGACAGAGGGACAGGCCGGGGCATCGGACGCCGCCTGCCCACGCCATCGCCCTACCCGGTTGCGTCCCTGGCCTTTCGCCCCCATGGCCGTACCCTCGCTGTCGCCGACGGCGGTGCCGAGGTCTTTCTGATCGAACTGGACCACCCGGACAACATCACACTGAGAGCGTCCGATGGGCCGGGCACGAGGGTGTGGGCCGTGGCATACAGCCCCGACGGCGCACTCCTCGCCACCGCGGGCCTGGGCCACGCGCCTCGCGACCGCGAGGTTCGTCTGTGGGACACCGACTCCTACAAACAGCTCGGCGCGTGCCGGATCCAGGGCTGGGAACTGGACTTCGTCAATGTGCTCGCACTGGCCTTCGCGCCGGACGGCCGCAGCCTGGGAGCAGTCGGCGACGATCAGCTTGCCGCCGTGTGGAACGACCTGCGGACGAGCCCCGAGGGGACCAGTTGCCAACCGGCAAGGCCCCTCGCCACTCCCGTGGTGGGCAGCGCCATGTCGTCCGTGGCGTTCAGCGGCGACGGCACCCTCCTCGCCACTACTGGCGAGGATCTCCACGTACGTCTGTGGAGCGTGCGCCACGCGAAATTCCTGATCTCCCTCGCCGGACACCGTGACCTGGTGCGGGGCATCGCCTTCACGGACCGCGACCGTACGCTGCTCAGTACCTCTGCTGACGGCACCACCGCTGTCTGGGATCTCACCCGGGGCTTCCTGCCTGGCGCGGACGGTAGCCCGCAGCACTCAGTCAGCTGGCTGCCCGACGGCCGCACGCTCGTGGCCAGCGCGGACGAAACACCAAGGATGTTCGACACCGAACGAAGAATCAGGACCGGAGTGTTCAAAGGGCACCGCCTCGGTGTGTTCCGCACGGCGGTCAGCGGCGACGGCCGGACGTTGGCGACCAGCAGTAACGACAGCACCGTTCGGCTGTGGAACACCGCCACCAACAAGGAAAGCAAAAGGTTCACCACCGTGCGTGACGTCTGCGGACTCGCCCTCAGCCGCAGCGGACGCGTTCTCGCGGCCGGAATCGGCCTCGGCCATCTCTCCCTTTGGATCAGGGGACCGGAACGCGGCAGTGCCTGGCGCACGGTCTTGAAGGACTTCCCGATCGGTACTCGTAACCCTTGCGCCCTGGCCATCAGCCCGGACGAGCGCGTCCTCGCTCTGGGTGCCGACGACGGGACGGTCCGGCTGCTCGACCTCACTCACCCCGCCCCAGGCGCCGACCAGTTCACCGACTTGGGGGCGCACGGCGATTCTGTACGCGGCATCGCCTTCCACCCCGACGGACATACCGTCGCCACCGCCGGGGCCGACAAGCAGGTCAAGCTGTGGGACGTCGCGCGCCGAAAGCCCGCCCGGGCCCCGCTCGTCGACTTTCCCGAACAAGTCAGCGGGGTAGCCTTCAACCGCCGGGGCACCCTGCTGGCCACCATCGGCCTTGACGGCGTCATCCGCCTCTGGAGCACCCGCACCTGGCAGCTGCACGCAGCGCTCACGGGCCACCAGCAGAACGGCGACGCCGTCGCCTTCCACCCTCGCGACAACATCCTGGCCAGCGTCTCCAACGACGGCACAATCCGCCTCTGGGACCTGAACGAGCAGCGTGTGCGCCGCACAGTATGCGCCCGGGACCTCAAGTCCGGTCGCACCGACTGGAAGCGCTACGCGCCGCACATCCAGCCGCCGACGGAGTGCGGCTGACGGAGAGACCAGGTACACACCCCAGCTCGCTGCTCCGGCCGGCCGGAGCCCCGGCGCTCAGCCGCGCTGGGCGGCGTCGTAGAGGGCCCGCGCGGTCTTGTCGAGCGTCGGCCCGTACATCGGGGTGCCGCCGTCGCCCTTGCCGTGGCTGTTGACCGAGACCACGGTGCCCTTGCCGGTGGCGGAGTTGAAGCCGGCGAGCCAGGGACCGCCGCTCGCGCCGCCGCCGAGGTCGCACGGGACGCGCTGCTCGCCCTCGGGGGCGCGCTGAGAGGTACCGGCGCAGTACAGCAGTTCCTCGCCCCGCTGGGGAGAGGTCGCCGGATAGCCGAAGGCGGTGACCCGTTCACCGGCCGGACGGCCGAAGGCGATGTTCTGCGCCCCCACTGCGTCGGTGAGCCGCTTCCCGTACGCCGGGGTGGCGACGACCATCGCCGCAATGTCATTGACGGTGTCCTCGGCCCAGGAGCGCGGTGTCATGGTCGCCTTTACGGCATAGCGGCCGTACGGGGCCTTGCCCTTGGCGTAGCCGGGGACGAAGACAATGTCGCTGTAGGTGTTGACGGGCGAGGAGCCGAGGCGCGCGCAGTGCGCGGCGGTCATGATCACTGAACGGTTTTCGCTGGTGACGGCGCTGGCCGTGCACCAGGTGTCCTGCCCCCTTGAATCGACGAAGAAGAGCCGGCCGATGCTGGAGATGGCTTTGCCGGTCCAGGGCTTGCTGAGCGGTCCGGTCGGCCCCAGGTCGACGGCGCGGCTGACCTGCTTCATGCGCGCGGGCGTCCAGTACGAGAGGGCGGCGGCCCGTTCCGCCGCCGTGTAGGTGACCGTACTGACCTGCCCAGTTCCGGCGGCGGCCGCCGCGGGGAGGGCCGGGGTCGCCAGGGGGCCGGCCAGGGCCAGCAGGGCGGTGGCGAGACCGGGGACGGTTCGGCGCGTGCCTCGGGACGGGCTGGGAGACAAGGGGTGTCCTCGCAGATGATCGGGATCGGGCTGTCACCGGGAAGGATGCGATTCCGGCGAGCGGCGTGCATCCGCCGCCTGATCTTTCGTGGCAACGGCCATCCCGTCCAGGTGATGTTCTTGCAGAATTGCCCTGGCCGAGGCGTCTGTTCACCTGCCATCTGGTGACCCAGGTGCAGGGCCTGGCTGGCCTGGGGCACCTGAACCTGGGCTGCACCCCGTGGGGGCGGGCGTGAGCGAGCAGGTGTTGCCGCGTAGATCTGGCTAGGGTCGTGCTGCTCACCGCGGTGTGCGCGGTGAGGAAGGCGATGGCACCGCCCTCGTCCTGTCTACCGGAAGGCACGCAGACCATGAACAGCCAAGGCGACCGCTGGGCGGAACTGACAGGTGGACAAGCCGGAGAGGAGTACGCCCGGCGGTTTGCGCGGCTCGCTGAATCAGGCCACGACATCCACGGCGAGGCCGCCTTCTGCGACGCGCTGCTGAATCCTGCCGCCCGAATCCTCGATGCCGGGTGCGGCACCGGACGGATTGCGATCCGACTCGCCGAGCTGGGTCACCTCTGCACGGGCGTGGACGTCGACCGCTCCATGCTCGCCGTCGCCCGCCGCGACGCCCCCACGCAAGAATGGCTCCACGGTGACCTGGCACACCTGGACAGCCTCAGTCTGGAACCCGGCTTCGACCTGGCGCTCGCCGCCGGGAACGTCATCCCCTTGCTGGCCCCCGGTACCGAACCAGCTGTTGTGCGGCAACTTGCCGCCGTACTGCGCCCCGGCGGACTGCTGATCACCGGCATGGGACTGGACGCGGAACACCTGCCCCTGCCGGAACCGACAGTGACGCTGACGGAGTTCGACCACTGGTGCACGAAGGCCGGACTGACGCTGCGGCAGCGCTTCGCTACCTGGGCGGGCGACCCTTACCGTCCAGGCGGCGGCTACTCCGTCAGCGTGCATACCCGCCCCACCGCCTGAACCCGATACCGTCCTTCGCCGGCCTCGCCCCTGGGCGCATCACGTTGGCTGAAGCGACGGTACGCAGCGGGACGCTCGGCGCGAGCTACCCCCGCGGGTGCGGGACGACGGTTGAGCGGCGATGGCGGCCCGGCCGGCGACCGGACGACCCTCGCAGCCCCACAGCAGGCCATCGCCACCGACTGGCCCACGGCCCTGGCCACCCTCCACCTCACCTGAAGGGGCGGCTGTCGGACTGCCGCGTCGAACAGCCTGGGCTTCCCCGGTAGGCCCGCGGCAGTCGTCAGTACGCGAAAGCCCCGGCTGGACGGGGGAGACCAGCCGGGGCCGTAAGGCGGTGACAGGCGGAGGGCGGTCGCCTCTCGGCGGAAGGCTCCATGGGGCTTCAGCCGGACGATCGTCCCCATGGGCTATAGGTGAGGCCCGGGGACACTGTCCCCTCCGCCAGCCACGTATAGGTGAACGGTCAACTGTCTCGGGTTGTTCCCGCGCAGTCCCGACGGCCGGTGTGAGCTGACGAACATCCCCTGCTGGAGGCCTCAGCCGAGAAAGTCGGCGACCAGAGCGAACTCGGCATGGAGGCACGGCAGCGAGCGGCGCGGACGGCTCCGTACCGCGCGATCCCGATGTGCGGGTCATTCGGCTCGCTGTGCCCTCGCCGCGTCCGTCGGATCCGGCGGGGGAGGCGAAGCGGGTGTACCACCATCGGTGGCCGGTGCGGATGCACAAGGTCAGGCAGTGGTATCCCAGCCTCCAGGAGCACCGGGTGATCTGGCGCGGCCCGTACATCAAGGGGCCCGCCGGCGCCCCGCTGATGATGGGGGAGAAGGCCTTCCTTGTGGACCCGTAGCTCCTTGGGCAAATCGGCGGCTCCCTGCGCGAGCTTGGGCGCGTCCTGACACCGGACGGCCGACTGGTCCTGGCCCGGGCCTCCCAGGCAGAGCACAGACCTTGCGTGGAGCCCCAGCAGGGGTTGTGGGGGACTGCTCCGACCGGCCGCACGGGACGTGGTGGTAACCCGGGGGACTGCCGGGACGCTCGTCGCCCGCCTGTCTCTGTTCTCGCAAGCGCGTCAGCTCAAGGACGCTCCGGCGGCCCGGACAGCAGCACGCGAAGTGTTCAACTGGCGAATACGGGCAGGTCGTTGGTCTCCTGCTGGCGAGGGTCACGGGGGTGACGAGGCCACCTTGCGGCATGGCCTGCCCGGCTGGCGTACTTCATGATTTTCGACTTGCTCTGCGCTCTCCCGCTGCGGGGGTACGGCGGACTGCTCGCCGCCGCACCGGGGAGAGGCTGACGGCTTGTCACCGGAAGCGTGTCACTCCGGAATCTTCCGGATGCCGCCTCCTGTGTTGCCACGGATACCTTCCAGGCACCGGTCCAAGCCACGGTGGCGAGGACCCGGTGACGGCGATCTCATGGCGCGCGAACGCGGCCGGAACCTGTCCGGCGACAGACCTGCCTCGGAAGGCGCCCATAGACGACGAAGGAGAAATCATGATCGTGAAATCCGTCAAGGCAACCGCGGCGTCTGTCACGGTGGCCGCCGCGCTGGCCGGAATCCTGGCCGCTCCCTCGGCACAGGCCGCGACGTCGGCACCAGCGGCAGCGGCCGAGTGCGGCGTGCGCGCTCACGACAATCGACTGTGGTGCGGGAACAGCGGATCGGCGCCGACCCGGGCGGAGCCGTTCCACGAAAGTCCCATCACCGGCCTGCTGCAGTCGACGTTCAGCTACTTCACCTGCTGGTCGCCGGGCGGACTGCACGGCGGCGGCAACACGACCTGGTACCGCACGGTGCCCGACTGGAGCAGCGACGGGCGGGAGGGCTATGTGCCGGCCGACTGGGTGTTCACTCCCAGCTGGTTCGACGCCGACCCGAGCAGGTATGGCCTGCGGCGCTGCTGACACGGCCAAGGCCGGCCCCGCCGGAACGCACGCCCCGGCGGGGCCGGCCTTGGCCGCAGTGACTTGACGCGCCTTCGTATCGCCTCATCAGCAACGGAGTCGACCATGCCCAGCCAGGATCTCCGGCGCACTCGCCCTGCTGCTCGCCACGGCCTGTTCGGCCCTGGCTGCACCAGGCGCGCCGGTCCCGGCCACGGGCATACACGCCGAGCCGATCGACCCGGAGAACGGTCTCCGCGCCGACGCCGAGCAAAAGCCGTCAAGGACCGCGCACTGCGCACCCCCTCCGGCCCGGGGAACACCAGAGATGCCTACGGGAACTCAAGGGCGAGGTGACCGGGGGCGTCACCCAGCAGTGCTGACGCCCCCGTCCGGGCCGCCCGGCCCGCCCCGGAGCACCGTACGAAACGACCGCCCGGCACGGAGCCGGGCGGGCAAGGGAGGGATTCCATGCGCACACCCCGCAGCAGACGCGCCTTCGGGTCGCCGCTGCCCAAGCCGTACGTCCTCGTCGTCGCGGCCGTCCTCGCGGTGTTCGGGTTGTGGGCGGCTTCCGGGGCGGCCCCGGCGGCCGCCACGCCGACACAGGCGACCGCGGGCGCCCGGCCCGACTTCCGGCTGCCCTTCGCCTGCGGCGAGACCTGGCAGTTGCAGACGTACCAGGGACACGCTCCCGACGACAAGAAACTCGACATGTACCGCGTCGGGGGGCAGACCCTCGGCGCTTCGGTCGTCGCCTCGGCCGCCGGCACGGTCACCGAGCTCTTCGAACCCGGAGGCCTGGAGATCAATCACGGAGGCGGCTGGTTCTCGGTGTACCTGCATATGGACCGCATCGACGTGCGTCTGGGGCAGCAGGTTTCCTCGGGTGCGCCGCTCGGCAGGCTCGGACTGGTCGGGACCACCTCGGCGCACCTGCACTACGAGCAGCTGTACGACACCAACGGCGACAACAACGGCGAGACGGACGAGATGGTGCACCCGGTGCTCCAGGGCACCGAGTACCGGCTTTCCCCCTCCGGGCCGTTCCCCCAAGTCACCAGCACCAACGCCTGCGGCGGCAACCCCGCTCCGGAGCGGTTCTGGGTGGACACCTTCGCCGACGCCCCCGGCTACGCTGCGGTCGACTGCGTCGGCGACACCAGCCCCCGTTGTGCGGTGCAGGGCAAGCTGCTCAAGGGCACCAACTATGTCCTGTGCAAGAAGCCGGGCGACGAGGTGCGCGTGGGGAACTCCTACAACCACTGGTGGCTGCTCACCGACCTCGACCAGGTGGTGCCGGGCGGCTCGGGCCGCGCGTACGTCTCCGCGTACTACCTCCAGCGCTGGGGCAATGACGAGGCGAAGGACAACGAGGGGCGTGACATCCGGCTGTGCTGACCGACGTCAGCCCGGAGAGGGCCGGGCCGGGCACTCCACCAGTGCTGGACGATCCTTCGTCCGCACCGCCGGCAGCCAGGCCGTGGTCCGGCCCTTCTCCGCCGTGAGGCGCACCCTGTACCACCGCACCGAGCGTGTGCCCGCCTCGTCGGCGACCGGCGTCCCTTGGGAGAGCTGGCAGTCGGCGGTCAGGACGTCACCGTCCCACACCCTGGTCAGCACGACGTTGTCGATGTCGTACGGCAGCAGGGGGTCGATCGCGAGTCCGAGGCTGCACAGGTTGTCCCGCTCGCCCGGCCGGTGACACGACCGCTCGGCGTTGTACACCTTGAGGGGCGCGTTCGGCACGATGCTCGCCGTCGCACCGCCTCGCCCGGACCCGGAGCCGCTGCCCGGTGACCGCTGGTCGTCGTCGTACTGGAGCCATCCGACGGAGCCCACGCCGCCCGCCGCCACGATCAGCGCGGCGGCTGCCAGGATCGTGTGCCTGTTCCGGGCTCCTGGAGGCGCTGTGGGCTGCTCCTGCTCGGCCCGGATACGGCCCAGCAGGCTCTCGACGGTGTGCGCGGCACGGTCGGCGTGTGCCGGACTGAGGCAGTCGGCCGCCAGATCGCGCCAGAAGGGCGGCACGCGCAGGTCCATACGCAGCGGTGCGCGTCCGTCGGCGTACTCCTGGGCGGCGGCTCCGCGGGCCGCAGGCGTCGCCCCGGGGAACGGCGAGGCGCCTCCGGTGAAGACCTGGTGGATCATCACGCCCAGTGCCCAGATGTCGGTGCTCTGCCGCACCTGTACGCCCCGTTCGCCCAGCGACGCCTGCCAGCGTTCCGGCGGCAGGTAGTCAGGGGTGCCCAGGGGCGGGATGTAGGCGTGGGTGCCGGTCAGCTCCACCGAGAGACCGAAATCCGCCAGCCGTGCCGATCCGTCCGCCATGATCAGGACGTTGTCGGGCTTGAGGTCCCCGTGCACCCAGCCCAGTCCGTGCAGGTGCGCCAGCCCTTCGCAGACCTCGGTGAGCAGCCGCGCTCCCTCTCGCGCCGACAGCGGCACTTCGCCGGACGGGGTGGAGGATCGGGCAGCGGGCGACGAGGGGCCGCCCCGACCGGAGGGAGACGAAGCCTCCAGCCGTTCGCGCAGACTTCGCTCGGCCCGCTCCATGACGAGCACCACGGCCCCGTCGAAGGCCGAACCGGCGGACTCGCCGAGCGTGATGGAGTCGAACAGCCGGATCAGCCGGGGATGCCTGGTGCGCCGACTGAGCTCGGTTTCGCGCCGGGCGGTCTCCACCAGCCCGCGCGCCTGTCGCGGCGCGAGCCCGGCCGTGGGCAGGAACTTGAGGGCGACCTCCGACGGGGCCGTCTCCCCGTGCGCGGCCGACCCGCCCTCGTTCCCGTCGCCGCCGTGCCCGCCGTCACCGCCGCCGTCCGGACCGCCGGCGCGCCTGGCCGCGTACACCGTCCCCCATCCACCGGCCCCGATCAGGCCGGTGACCTCCCACTCACCGACCCGGTAGCCGCGTGGAACCACCTCCACGGAGCCGCTGCTCACCCTCCCGCCACCACCGTCCGCTGGAGCGACGATCTCCTCGACGGCAGGAGCACCAAGTGCTCCTCGCGCACAAGCCCAAAACGCAGGGCGAGTCCCGCCACCGCCTCCCGCTTGCCGTTGCGTCGCACGCCCTGAGCCGGTCCGGTCGTCGCCGACGCGGTGATCCGCAGCTTTTCGTCCGCCAGATAGTCGATGTGGGAGCTGACCGCCCGGTTGGTCAGCCGCTCGCAGCCCGGCTGGTTCCGCAGCCGCTCCACGATCTGGGGCGTGGTCGCCACCGCCACTGTGGACTCGTCGCGCAGCCGCGGCTCGCACAGCGCGACCAGGACGAGGAAGTACGTGGAGGTCTCGTCCAGGGAGAAGCCGGCGAGCGTCCCGGTGCCCGTCAAGCCCTCCATGCCGCTCGCGCCGAGGTACACGTGGTCGGGGGCGAACACCTGGAAACTCACGGCGGATCCCCGGGTAGGCAGGAGGACACGTGCGAACTCGAAGGGCACGGGGGCTCCGGCCCTGCGGGGCGGGACCCTGAAATATTCCCCCGCCCCTTCAGGGTTCTCCACCAGATAGGTCTGGTTCGTGCTGAGGTTGCTCAACTGCCAGTGGTCCTCCGTCACCCGGATCTCTCCGGCGAGCCGGGATACCGCTGGATTCGCCATCCGCAGATCGACGGGGACGGACGCGGAGCCGCGCCCGAAGCGGGCGACGTCCCCCGGACCGAGCCGAAGGCTCACCGGCTCCGACACGGGCGTGATCTCCACCCTCCCGTCCGACGGCAGGTGAACCAGTACGCCGCTCATGGTCTTCTTCTCCTCCTCGAAGTCCTGGCGCCCACCGTCCCCGTCCGGACGGTGCTCACGGGCTGTGGGGTTCGGCCCGGCCGGCACGGAGCTCGGGGCGAGCTCAGAGTCGCTTGATCGAAGTTCCGGGACGGCCGAAGGCGCTCAGCCCGCTCCGCCCCTAAGAGGCGATGGCGGCTGTACCGGTTCCCGGCCGTGGGTACTCTCGGCGGAGTCGGGTTCGAAGGGTGAACCCGTCGCTGCCGAGGGGCCGTTGGGGAGTGCGTGCCGTCGGCGCGTCCCGCAAGCAGGCGGGGGCGTGCCGCATCGGCCCGGGCGGCGGCAAGTCAGGCCGGGCGTCGGGCACGTACGGGGAGCGGGCGCAGGCCCGGAACTCGTGGTGCGCGGTGGTCACGTCGCTGTGCAGGTGCGGAGGGAAGAAGGCCCTGATCTTGCGGGCCACATGGCGCTGAAGGCGCGGCTCGTGCATGCTGTGGAAACGGTCGTATGCGCTGGCGCCGTCCTCCCGCCAGCACTCAGGACACCACCATGCGCGGTCCTCGTACACCCGCTCGGGCCGCCGGGCGTCGTTGTCGCGCCCGAGAAGGCGACTCGGGCCTCCTGGCTGTCCGGGCACCAGCCGAGGCAGTGAGTCGAGTTGTTCTTGAGCACGGGCCCTCCGAGCACCTGCGGCCGGTCCGGCTGACCAGCTTCCCCCTGCACGTGCCGGTGAAGGGCCCGGTCACCGTGGCCATGGGTGTCCCCGTGTTCCCCGGCGCCGACCGCACACCGTCACCGCCGCCGGCAAGAGCTGGCCCGCCATCCATGTCGACATGGGTAACCCCCATGCCGTGGTGCTCGTCGACGCCGGAGACCTGTCCCCACCGCCCGCCGCCGAACCGGCCGGCGCCTATCTCTCCCCTACGGCGTCACCACCGAGTTCGTCCACCGTCCTCGGCCTCGGCCACCTCGCGCTGCGCGTCCACGAGCGGGGCGTGGGCGAGACCGCGCCTGCGGCATTGGTGCCTGCGCCCGCCGTTGCTGCCCACCGACGCCGTGCCGGCCGGACCGAGACCGCCGACTACCGCGTCGACCTCCCCGGCGGGTATCTGCACGTATCCGTCGCTGTCGACGGTGCCATGGCTCTGACCGGCTCCGCCGTCATCACCACCGTGGGCACGATCCGCCTTTCCCACGCCGGGGACACCACCAGCTGACGCACCAAGGCGCCAGACGAGCCGACGCGACGCGCCTGCCCGGGCCGGCGCAGGGCCTCACCGGTGGTGGGGGCTGCAGCTTTGCCGTGGCTCCGCACGGGTGTCCACTGCGGGTAGTGCCGCTATGGGTGGTCGTAGCGGTCGTAAAGGATCTCGACGGTGTCGGTCCACGCGCTGTCGGCCTGCTCGGGCAGGTGGTGGCCGGCATGGCTGGCCAGCTGCCGGTAGAGCGGGTGCATGGTTCCTGCCTCGGTGGTGATCAGGGCGGTGAGCAGGGCAGGGCGCTGGGGTTTGGGACTGCGGGGGCGAGCGGTGGGCTTGACCCGCCGAAGCACCTGCACCTGATCAGACTCCGGCAGCTCCCGCAGATCCTTGGCCTGAGCGCACAGATCGGCGAAGGCCACGGCCTTGCCCAGCCGGGCTGCCTGCTCGGGCGTGGCTGCGGGGGACACTCCCCGCAGCTGGACGGCGCGTGCGGCGGCCTCCCGCCACGGCGTGCTGGGCGGTGGCAGCAGCGGGGCGGCGGACCGGGCGTTGTGGTCCAGCTCGGGCAGTGCGAAGGCGGGCGCCATCACGGTTGCGGCCGAGTGCCGGGCGGCGAACTGGGCGGCCTCCGCAGGGCTCTGCACCCTCGCGTGCTCGCGCTCGATGGCGGCCGCGCGCGTGAGTTGGTCCTCGGGGGTGGTCCGGTCGGCGGCGGTGGTCTGGGCGTGCACGGTGTGGCCGTCACGGCACGGGCAAGGCAATCAGCTCCACGAGTGTCAGACGGCCTTTCCGGGACGGCTGGTGTGGAGGCGTTCCCAGAGGTGGACCACATGCGCGTGCAGGGTGTCCTCGGCCTCCTCAACGGTCAAGTGCCCTATGAGCACATGGCTGGTCAGGCCGTCCGCGAGGGCGAGCAGGGCCCGGGCCTCGCGCTGCGGATCGAGCGTCGCGGCGTCATCGTCGGCCGGGCCGCTCTCGCCGGCCTCCGTGATGAGGCGGCCGAGGAGGCCATGGAGAGCCGCGTAACTGATTCTGAGTTTGGCGGCGAGTGGCTCGCTGACGGCGGCCTGGGCGACGAACGCGAGCCACACCCGTGCCTCGGCGCGGTGCTGTCTGCGGAGCAGGGCGATCTCGGTGGCCGCGTGACCCAGGGCGGTAGCGGCTGACTGGGCCGGGCTGCTGGAGAGGCGGGCCCGTACACGTTCGGTGATGCGTTCGCCGACGTGGTCGACGGCGAACAGGAGCATCTCCTCCTTGTTGCGGAAGCAACGCTGAACGGCACCCAGAGAGACCTCCGCGCGGGTGGCGACGTCGCGCATGGTCACTCCCTCAGGTCCGTGTTCGTCAGCGAGGAGGCAGACGGCCTCGGCGATCCGTCGGCGTCGGCTCTCGTAGTCCACCTGCTTGGGCATGTTCGGGCGCCTCCTTTTTCCGATACGAGCGTATCGCTTCTGGGTTATGGTTCCGACGCGAGCGCTTCGACACATGAACGGGGAGGACAAGAATCGTGCGGGACGCCCTATGGAAGATGCCGGCCGCAGCACAGGCAGAGGCAGTCCGGAATGGAGACGTATCGGCTGTCGAACTGGTCGACAGCCACCTGGACCGCATCGCCGAGGTCAACCCGCAGGTCAACGCGGTCACTCAGCTCATGGCCGAGCGTGCCCGTGAAGCCGCGGCGCAGACGGATTTGCGCCGGGCCGCAGGCGAAGAGCTGGGGCCTCTGGCAGGGGTGCCGTTCACGGTGAAGGAGACCACCGCCGTCGAAGGTGTGCCGACCACGATGGGACTCGCGCGCTTCCGCGATCTGGTGGCGACGGCCGACGCACCCCCGGTGGCCCGGCTGCGTGCCGCCGGAGCCATACCGATCGGGCACAGCAACATACCCACCCTGATCCTGGCGGGGATGCACACCCGCAGCGAACTGTTCGGCGACACCGTCAACCCGTGGGACCGGCGCCGGACTCCGGGAGGCTCCAGCGGCGGCGACGCAGCGGCCGTCGCCACCGGCATGGCCGCGCTCGGGCTCGGCAACGACTCCGGCGGATCAGTACGGATCCCGGCCTCGTTCTGCGGCGTGGCGGGACTGAAGCCCACCGCCGGGCGATTCCCGGCCGACCACCGAATTCTAGGCCCGGACGACCCAGGACCGGCCTCACAGATGCTGGTCACCGACGGGCCCCTGGCCCGCAGGATCGCCGACCTGCGGCTGGCATACGAGGCGCTGGCCGGGACCGACCCGCGGGACCCGCGGGCCGTACCGGTGCCCGTCCGTGGTGAGCCGCTGCCGGGACCGGTGAAGGTCGCGGTCGTCGCCGATCCCGGCGGCCACGGCGTCCACCCCACGGTCCGCCGTGCCGTCGAGGCCGCGGCCGACGCGTTGCGGGACGCCGGGTACGACGTGCGGGAGATGGCGGACGTTCCGCGGCTTGACGAGGCACTTGAGGCGTACCACCGGATCGTCGTGACCGAATTCGCCCCGACCTGGCCGGTGGTGCGGACACTGCTCGGCGAGGGCGGAGATCGCTACATCGAGATGACGATGGAGAAGACCCCGCCTGCGACCGCAGCGGAGTTCATGCAGCTGATGGGGGTCTGGCTGGGCATCCGCCGCTCCTGGGCGGAGTTCCTGGACGAGTACCCGCTGCTGCTCGGGCCGGTGTTCACCGAGCCGGCCGTCGAGCCGGGGCTGGAGTCACGCGACCAGGCAGGACGGGAACGAGTCGGCTTGGGCATGCGCCTGTGCACGGTGACCAGCTTCGCGGGCGTACCCGGGGTCGCCGTACCGACCGGAGTGACCGACGGCCTGCCGTCCGGCGTGCAGATCGTCGGGCGCGCGTTCCGGGAGGACCTGTGCCTGGATGCTGCCCAGGAGGTCGAGGACCGCCTCGGAGTGCTCACACCGATCGACCCTCGTGGAAGTCCCAGCGGCCACGCGGTAGGCAGTCCTACGACAGTGGGCAGCGAGACGGGCCTCCTTTCCGGCCGAGTGTCGGCAAACGATGGCACCTTCAAGTGATCAACGCACCGCCCACGGATGATCATGTGACCGTGGAGGCGCAGGTGCGTGACTACGGGTCCTCGTCGGCTCAGCAGGACGAGGTTTGGAGACGCCGGCGCGAAGGGCAGTCGTTCAATTTGATTGGGCGGGCGCTCGGGGCACCGATGCACCACGTCCGCCAGTTCCTGTACCAAAGCGGCGGCATCCGCCTCACCCCGCAGCAGCGCTCCGAGCGGCATCTGACCGGCAGCGAGCGCGGCAGAGGTCTACGCTGACCTCTTGAACAGCGGTGATGCGCTGACCGCATGAGTCCTCCATCGTCTGCCGACGCTTCCCGTGTGCGACGAGCCTGATGCGAATGCCGGGCAGCAGAGAGAAACCGACTCGTTCGGCCCAACCCGGACGGCCGGGTTGGGCGGGTTGCTTGTCCTGGTCTCAGGGGACCAGAACGACCTTGCCGAGGTTGCGGCGGGACTCGATGATCTCGTGGGCGCGTGCTGCTTCGGCGAGTGGGATTTCAGCGAACACGTGGGGGCGCGGCGTGCGGTTGCGGTGGAGTTCCCATAGCTCGTCGAGCCAGCGCGCGTACACCTCGGGCTTGCCCCGGGCGATGGCCGCGATCTGGAAGCCGATGACCGAGGCGCTCCGGATGAGCAGCTCGTATGCGTCGATTGTGCCGCCACCCGCGCCCTGCTCGACGAACGCGGCCTGCACGGCCGCATCGCACACAAGGGCGAGCAGGCGCCGATCCAGGCAAGTCAGAGGTGGCACGTCGAACGGACCCACGCCTGGCGGAACGCCTTCCACCGCATCGCTCGCTGCTACGAGCGCCGGGCCACCGTCATCGACGCCTTCTTCGACCTGGCCGACACCATCATCGCCATCCGTGGCCTGATCCGTCAGGCATGGACGACCCACCGCTGGAACGAACGCCCGAACCGCCGCCCATGAGCACACGCTTACCTGCACGACCTCCTACTTGAAGGCTGCGACGTTGCGCGCGACCCACTCGGTGAAGGTGCGGGGCGGGCGGCCGAGGACCTGCTCGACGTCGGGGCTCACCCGCTGCTCAGCGGCTTTCGGCGTGCCCAGGATGCCAAGGGTGGCTTCCACGGTCGGCTCGGGCATGAACTGCAGCATCTGTGCCCGAGCCTCCGCGCGGCTTTGTTCGACGAACCGCACCGGCTCACCCAGTGCGTCGGCGATCGCCATCGCCTGCTGCCGAGGTGAGACCGGCGCCGGTCCGGTCAGCTCATACGCCCTGCCGACCTCGCCGAGATCGTCCGCTTCTACGGACTGCGGCCGTGGATCGAGCAGAGCTACAAACAGGTCAAGGACGAACTGGGCTGGGCCGACTTCCAGGTCCGCTCCGACCGCGCCATCCGCCGCCGCCAGACCCTGGTCAACTGTGCTTTCTCCTTCTGCTGGGACCAGAGGTTCGCCCCACCCGGCCCCCTGGACGCCACCGCGCCGGCCCCGTGCCCCAACGAGGGGCCAGAGAGGGGGCCCGGCCATACCCCACCAGCCCCAACTGCCTTGCTGGTCCAGAGCCTTACGGGCCATCCGGTCATGGATCACCCTCGCCATCACCTTCAACCCCCGGTGGTGGCGGGCCTGGACGGATACGGACCCACCCTCCGAGCTCCAGGCACCTTCGAGAGCCTGGCGGCATCCCTGCCCGGATCGCCCTTGCGGGCGGAGGCGGGCCGGGTGGGGCGGAAACGGGCGAAGTGGGGGCAGGTGGGGCGGAGGCCATCGGGAGCGGTGTCGAGAGCGCGGCTGCGGCCAGAGTGGCCACGGCTCTTCGACGGGATGCGCTCACAGAGATCCTTCCCGGCACGAACAAGGTAGAGAGGAAGCTAGCGATCTTCAGACCGTCTTGCGAACAGAAAGGCTGGTTCTCAAGGCCGTGATGGCCGAGTTCGCCGGGTCGGCCATTCTGCAGCTGGGCGGAGACCCCAACGACTACCGCAACTTGTGGGTGGAGCCCGCCGACCCCGGCCACCGCACGGGCACCGGGGTCAGTAGTCCCGCTGGTCGGCGAACGCACGGTCGTCGACTGTTTCCACTCCGGCGAGCTGCTGCCGGGCGCCATTGCCAAACCATTGGCAATGGCACACCGATTCGTGTGCTCACCTGTAGTCATAATCTTATTCGCGTGGGCGAATCTGGCTTTGGCGACTGTGTTTGCTGTAGCCCGAGACGTCTTCGGCCGCGCACTGACCGGCAATCAACTTGCGGCGCATCGCCATGCCTTGGTCGGCAGCCACCACTTCCACCCCTACCACTCTGGAGACTTCCCCTCGTATGTCGGCCTCCTCCGGGCGCCACGCCCGCCCCCGCACCCCGGTGTTGCGCACCACCACCACCGCGGCGTCGCTGGCCGCCGCCGGGATCGGCGCCGGCCTGCTGGGTGCCACCGCCGCCCAGGCCGCCACCCCCGCCGGCACCACCCCGGTCAGCAGCTACACCGTCGTCAGCGGCGACACTCTGTCCGGCATCGCCGCCAAAGAGCATGTGCCCGGCGGCTGGGCCGCGTTGGCCAAGGACAACCACATCGCGTCCCCTTACGTGATCCACCCTGGCGAGAAGCTCAACCTGCCCGCGGGCTCCTACGTCACCAAGCCCACCGCCCCGCCCTTCCCGGTCGCGGTCACCGTAGGCAAGGCCACCCAGGTCATCACCGTCAAAGCCACCGGTTCCCACGCCACCGTCACCAGCTGGCAGATGAGCGGCGGCAGTTGGCACCAGGTCGTCACCACCACCGCCGCCCGCATCGGCTCCAACGGCGTCACCAGCGGCACCACCCGCAAGCAGGGCACCGACACCACCCCCACCGGCACCTACACCATCACCCAGGGCTTCGGCGTCGGGGCCGACCCGGGCACCAGGATGCCGTACCACAAGGTGACCAGCGTCGACTGGTGGGTCGAGGACCCCACGTCCGCCTACTACAACCAGATGCGGACATCCACCCAGGGCGGCTTCCACCTCACCGAAACCGGTGACGACGGCAGCGAGCACCTGATCGAGTACCCCACCCAGTACAACAACGCCCTGGTCATCAACTACAACATGGACCCGGCGGTCAAAGGCCGCGGAGCCGGGATCTTCCTCCATGACCTCGGCCCGCAAGCCGGCCCCACCGGAGGCTGCGTGGCCCTGCCCGCCGCCGTCATGACCCAGATCATGAAATGGATAGACCCCACCGGCCACCCCGTCATCGCCATCGGCTAGCCGGGCTTTCGGTCTGGTGATCCCAGCGCCTTTGCATTGCATTCAGCGCGCCATTTTTTTGTCAGATTTTGATCGTCAGAACTAATCCATGACTCACGCGAGTCCATTTCCAGGGGGCAGGCCTGCTATGGCAAAGGGAGAAAACCAATCGGCCATCGGAACGGGGAGACGTATACCCCGGCCTTCCCTCGTGCGGGGCCTCCTCGCGACGGCGGTGACGATGGCCGTCGCGGTGACGACCCTGGCCGCCGCGCCCGCGGCGCACCGGCAGCAGCCCGTCCCACGGAACACCGAGCCGGTCCCGGTCCACGCGGTGACCTCGCACTACCTCAAGCCGAAGAAGCTGTCGTCCTGGAAGCCGGCCAAGGTGGTCTGGCCGACGGGCTCCGCCCGCGTCGACGTGCCCGGCGCCGGCGGGCGAGCCGGGTCCCTGCCGGTGTGGCTCGGTACGGCGGGCCACACCGCCGGCACACCGCACGCCGCCGCCACGTCGCCGGCCGCGTCGAGCCGGTCCGCGAGCCGTGCGACGGTCACGGTACTGCCCCGGTCGGCGGCGCAGGCCGCGGGTGTCGACGGCGTCCTGCTGAGCGTCGTACCCGACGCGCGGACTCAGGCGCGCACGGCGCGTCTGACCGTGGACTACCGGTCGTTCGCCGACGCCTACGGCGCGGACTGGGCCTCCCGGCTGCAGCTGGTCGCGCTGCCCGCCTGCGCGCTGACCACCCCGAAGGCGCCTGCCTGCCGGACCGCGACCGCCCTGAAGTCCAGCAACGACGCCGACACCGGCCGGGTCTCCGCCGATGTGGCACTGAGCTCGTCCACGGTCTCCGCGCCCACCGCGAAGACGCCCACCACGAAGGCTTCCCCCGCGAAGGCACCCACCGCGAAGGCCTCCGCCGCGCCGGCCGCGATGGTGTTCGCCGCGACGTCGTCGTCCGGTGGCGGCGGTGGCGGTGACTTCACCGCCACGTCTCTCAAGCCGTCAGGTTCATGGCAGGCGGGCGGCAGCACCGACGCCTTCGACTGGTCCTACCCGCTCAGCGCCCCTGCCGTCCCGGGCGGGCTCACCCCGGGCCTGAAGATCAACTACAACTCGCAGAGCGTCGACGGACTGACCTCCTCGACCAACAACCAGGCGTCCATCGTCGGCGACGGCTTCTCGCTGCCGGAGAACTACATCGAGCGTTCCTACCAGTCCTGCCACCAGAACCCGTCAGGGACGACGAAGACCTGGGACAACTGCTGGTCCAACGACAACCAGTTGACGCTGTCGCTCAACGGATCGACCACCTCGATCATCAAGGACGACACCACCGGGACCTACCGAGCCCAGGGCGACACCGACGAGCGGATCCAGTACCTGACCGGTGCCTCCAACGGCGCCCAGAACGGTGAGTACTTCCGCGTCACCACCCCCGACGGCGCCCAGTACACCTTCGGCCTCAACCACCTGCCCGGATACGCCAGCGGCAACACGGCCACGAACTCGGTGCTGACCGAGCCGGTCTACGCGACGGCCTCCGGCCAGCCGTGCTACAACGCCACCTTCTCCTCCTCCTGGTGCCAGCAGGGCTACCGGTGGATGCTGGACTACGTCAAGGACACCCACGGCGACGTGATGTCGTCCTTCTACACCGACGACACCGACTACTACGCGCGGGACCTGGGCAGCACCGCCAACACGTCCTACATACGCGACGCACGGCTGACGAGGATCCAGTACGGCCAGCGCGACGGCTCGGTCTACTCCACCAGCCCCGACGCCCAGATCTCCTTCACCTACAACGGGCGCTGCAAGACCGCCCCGACCGGCTGCGCGGTCTCCGGCCTGTCCTCCTCGACGGCCACGAACTGGCCGGACGTCCCCTACGACCTGAACTGCGCCAACGGCGCCTCCTGCACCTCGCAGTCGCCGTCCTTCTGGTCCGAGTACGAGCTGACCGGCGTCCAGACACAGGAACTGGTCGGGACGACCGAGACCGACGTGGACTCCTGGGCGTTCACCTACGCCTTCCCGGCCACCGGCGACGCCACGACCCCCTCGCTGTGGCTGTCGTCCATCGTGCGCATTGGCCAGGACACGAGCGCCGGCGGATCGACGGGCTCGCTCAGCACGGCGCCGGTCACCTTCTCCGGCACACCGATGTCCAACCGCGTCGACCTGACGGACGGTTACGCGCCCATCACCCGCTACCGGTTGAACACGATCACCACCGAGACCGGCGAGGTCATCAGCGTCGGCTACTCGGCGCCGGCGTGCGGGAGTTCGACGCCGGGCGACGACAGCCAGAACACCTCGCTGTGCTTCCCGTCGTACTGGACGCCCAGCGGGTTGACCTCGCCGATCAAGGACTGGTTCAACAAGTACATCGTCACCACCGTCACCCAGCAGGACCCGACCGGCGGCGGGGTCGCCGACGACACGGTCACCACCTACACCCCCGTCGGCAGCCCGGCCTGGCACCACGACGACAACCCGCTGACCCCCTCGAACCAGCGCACCTGGAACGAGTGGCGCGGGTACCAGGGGATGAAGGTCTCCACGGGCACCGCCCCGGACCCGAAGACGGAGACGGACTACACCTACTTCCGCGGCATGGACGGCGACACCCTGCCGGGCGGCGCGACACGGTCGGCGAGCATCACGGACTCACGCGGCGACACCGCCGTCCCGGACTCCGACCAGTACGCGGGAATGACGTACGAGACGATCCTCTACAACGGGTGGAACTCGGGCAAGGCCGTCAACGACACCGTCACCGCCCCGTGGTCGTCCCCGGCCACCGCCACGCACACGCCCGGCGGCGGGCTGCCCGCCCAGCAGGCGTATCTCACGGGCACCGCGCGCACCCGGGTCTACACCCCGCTCGCCTCCGGCAGCACCCGTGAGACGGAGACCGACAGCACCCACGACTCCAACGGCCGGGTGACCAAGTCCGACGACAAGGGCGACGTCTCCACCGCCTCGGACGACATCTGCGCCACCACGACCTACGCCGACAACACCTCGGCCTGGATCCTCGACGCCCCCGACGAGGCCGACACCGTTTCGGCCGACTGCGCCGACACCCCTTCGCTGCCCGGTGACGCCGTGGCGGACAAGCGGATCTACTACGACGGCTCGGCCACCTTCGGGGCGGCGCCGACCGTCGGCGACCCGACGACGATCCAGCAGGTGACCTCCTACAGCGGCTCGACACCGACCTGGTCGACGATGTCCACGCTGACCGTCGACGAGTACGGCCGGACCCTGTCCAGCACCGACCCCGACCAGCGCACCACCCACATCGCCTACACGCCGACGACCGGTGCCTCACCCACCTCCGTCACCACCACCGACCCGCTCACCCACACCGTCACCGAGACCCTCGACCCGCTCCGCGGCCTGGAGCTGAGCAAGACCGACGCGGCCGGCTACGTCACCAAGGCGCAGTACGACGCCCTCGGACGGACCACCGCGGTCTTCCGTCCCGGCATCACCGCGGCCGCCGCCAAGTACACCTACGCGCTCTCGCAGTCCTCGCCCAGCGTGGTGAGCACCCAGACGCTCAACGACGACGGCAGCTACGCCGTCAGTGAGTCGCTCTACGACTCCTTCCTGCGCCTGCGGGAGACCCAGACCGGCACGGTCGACGGCGGACGGACCGTCACCGACACCGTCTACAACACCGACGGCTGGGTCGCCAAGACCACCAATCCCTACTACACCACCGGCGCTCCGGGCACCACGCTCGTCCAGGCCCAGGACGGCCAGATCCCCTCCGAGACCGGCTTCGCCTACGACGGAGCGGGCCGCAAGACCCTGGCCACCGCCTATGCGCTGGGCACCGAGACCTGGCACACCGGCACGGTCTTCGGCGGGAACTTCACCACCACCGTCCCGCCGGCCGGCGGAGTCGCCGAATCCCAGCTCACCGACGCCCGCGGCAATGTCACGGACCTCTACCAGTACCACTCCGGCGTCCCGGCCGACCCGGTCGACGACCCCGTCGGCGACTACTCCGACACCCACTACACCTACAACCCCGACGGCTCGAAGTCCGGCGAGACCGACCCGGCCGGCAACGCCTGGAGCTGGCACTACGACCTGCTCGGCGACCAGACCTCCGCGAGCGACCCGGACGCCGGCACGTCGAGCGCGACGTACGACAACGCCGGACAGATCCTCACCACCACAGACTCCCGCTCCAAGACGACCAGTTACTCCTACGACGGGGGCGGGCGAAAGACGGCCGCCTACGACACCACGGGCGGCGCCACCCCCTCCACGGGCAACCAGATCGCGTCCTGGACGTACGACACCCTCAAGAAGGGTCTGCTCACTTCCTCGGCCTCCTACCAGCTCGGCACGTCCAGCCCCACGGTGACCAACACGGTCCTCGCCTACACCAACCTGGGCGAGGCGGCCGCCACCCGCACCACCCTCGCCGACCTCCCGGCCGGCGAGGCCGCCCTCGCCCCCTCCGGCGGCTACACCACCTCGTACACCTACAAGACCACCGGCACGCCGGCCACCCAGCAGGACGCCGCGGCCGGCGGGCTGCCCGCCGAGACCATCGCCACCGGATACGACCAGTACGGCGACCCCACCAGCCTGGCCAGTACCGGCACCACCGCCTGGACCTACGTCAACGCCGTCGGCTACGACGAGTACGGCCACCCGCTGCAGTACTCCATGGGCCCCACCACCGGCTGGGTCGACCTCACCCTGCAGTACGACCCCCAGACCAACCAGCCCACCGACGCCAAGACCACCGACTCCAGCAGCTCCACCGTCGTCGACGACACCTCCTACAAGTGGTCCGACAACGACCTCTCCAAGGGCACCGGCCTGCTCGCCTCGGTGACCGACGCGCAGAACGGCGGCGCCACCTCCGACACCCAGTGCTACGCCTACGACTGGAACGTACGGCTGTCCGCCGCCTGGACCGCGACCGACCACTGCGCCACCGCCCCGGCGGCCGGCAGCAGCTCCACGGTCGGCGGGCCCAATCCCTACTGGGAGAGCTGGACCTACCGCGCCGACGGCGAACGGCTGACCGAGACCGACCACGACACCGGCGGCGACACCACCCACGACACCACCACCACGTACGCCTACCCGACCGCCGGCTCGGCCACCGACCAGCCGCACACCGTCACCTCCACCACCGCCACCGGACCCGGCGCGACGGCGGACACCGCCTCCTACACCTACGACAGCGCGGGTGACACCACCGCCGTGGGCGGCGGCGCCCTCGGCAACCAGACCCTGACCTGGAACGACCAGGACAAGCTGGCCACCGACACCACCTCCGCCGGGAGCACCGGCTACCTCTACGACGCCGACGGCAACCTCGTGCTGCGCACCGGCCCCGGTCAGGCCACCCTCTACCTCGACGACGAGGAGATCGTCGAGAACACCAGCAGCCACGCCCTCAGCGGCACCCGGTACTACACCCTCGGCACCACCACCATCGCGGCCCGCAGCAGCAGCGGTGACATCCAGTACCTGATCCCCGACCGCCAGGGCACCGACACCCTCTCCATCGACTACCAGACCCAGGCAGTCACACGCCGGCAGTACCTCCCCTTCGGCAAGGTCCGCGGCACCGCCCCCGGCTCCTGGCTCGGCGACAAGGGTTACATCGGAGGAATCTCCGACTCCGGCACCGGCCTCGAGAACCTCGGCGCCCGGGAGTACGACGCGCAGACCGGTCGTTTCGTCTCCCTCGACCCCCTCCTGGAGTCCTCCGACCCCACGCAGATCTCCGGCTACGACTACAGCGGGAACGACCCGGTCACCGGCAGCGACCCCACCGGAGCCAGCTGGTTCAGCTCCATCGGCAACGCCGTCTCCAACTTCACCCAGACCGCCGGCGACGTCATGCAGCGCACCAACTGGGCCCAGGCGGCCCTCGGCGCCGGTGAACTGCTGCTGGGCGCGGCGGCCGACACGGGCGGCACGGCCCTCATGGCGACGGGCGTCGGCGCTCCCCTGGGAGCGGCGCTCGACGTCGCGGGCACCGGACTGGCCATCTCCGGAAGCGCCACCGCCATCGCGGCGGTGGCGGGCCCGAACATCGCCTACGCGGTGCAGGACGGCGACGGCGGCGGGAGCGGCGATCCCACGCACGAGGCCGCGTCGGGCGGCACAGACGCCGGCGCCTCCAGCCTCCGCAACGAGCACAAGGGCCCCGACGGCAAACCGCTGCTGACCGAGGAGAACGCCTACAAGTCCCTCGAGGGCGGTCCGGACGACACGACGGCGGAGGTGAACCCGGAGACGAAGGGAAAGAACGAGCAGGGCCAGAAGAACCCGGACATCAAGTTGCTGGACCGCCAGGGGAACGTCGTCGGTTACCGCGAGGTCAAGACGATCGCGAACCCCAAGCAGGCACGGTTCATGGAGCAGCTGTCGAGTGCCACCAAGCAGCTCAAGGCCAAGGGAATGAAGATCAACGAGATCTTCTTCCAGGTGCCCAAGACATCGGATGCCTACAAATGGCTCGGTGACTGGCAGAAGCAGCCGGGCCGGGACATCTCCAAGTGGCGCGGGTACACCGTCCGCGTCGTGGACGACACCGGCGAGGAACTCGGCACCTATGACCTGGGGGATTCCGGCCTCCATGACCTGAGCAAGGGCGGCGGAGGCGGAGGCGGCTCCGGGCCCACGGACGCGGAGAGGGCCGGGTTGTTGAACAAGGAGAGGGCGATGGAGGCAGAGGGTTTCTGAGCGCCCCCCCACCGGCAGGGGGCGCCGCACCGCGCCACAATCGGCGCGGCGGCGATGCGGCTTCGCGCGGACGCGCGTGCAAGTGATCGATCCTGGTGGGGTGGAGACCACGCTGGGAAGGGTGGAGGAAGACATGTGGGAACCCGTTGACGTGGTGTGTTACCAGTGCAGGATCAAGCTTCAACTGCTCGATGCCCCGGTCCCTCGAGAGGCGTGGTGGCAGTTCCTGCATGAGCATGCCTACCACCCGGTGGAGCTGCTGTGGGAGCACTCCGAGGCCTACGAGAGGATCGACATCGACTACATCGATGTGGACAGCGACATCAAGGGCGACCCCTCATTCGCAGAGTACGCGGGGGAGTGGACGGGCCGCCCGCTCGCCCTGCACCCCCGGCCGATCGCCCGTGCGGTGGCCGAAATCGTGCGGCGCGCCCAGGACGCCATGGACGCGCGCGAGTGGCGGGCCGCACCGGGCGACGCGACTGTGGCCGAGGGGATCTTGCAGTCCATGGACTTCGCTCCGCCGCCCGGGGCGGTGGTCGACGAGGCCGCCGTCCGCGCCCGGTCGGCCGCCGTGGAGGCGGCGCGGGAGAGGCTTCACCAGGCCGCGGCCGGACCGGTCGGTGAGCACTTCGGGGCTCTGCTGAAGGAGCTTCTGCCCGCCCTGCCCTCCTCCGCGGACCTGCCCGTGGACGAACTGGTGGCCGAAAGCGGCCCCCTGGCCTCCCCCCGGCTCTGGGACGCCGAGCGGGCACTGCGGCTGATCCAGCACCTGCTCAACGGCATCTCCTTCCGGTAGCCGGACCGCAGACACAGACACACCGACGCACAGACACACGGACAGACGGACAGACGGACGGGGCGGCTCCGGTGCGAGCCGTCCCGTCCGTCTCTCTGTCCGTGTGACTGCGGGGATCAGGGAATCTGCTGGTACAGCGCCGTGATCTGGTTGGCGCTCAGGGTGTAGTTCCAGGCCTGGACGTCACTGACCATGCCGGGCAGGTGGTCGGTCTGGTTGCCGTCGTAGAGCGCGCGTCCGACGGTGAAGGAGCCGGTGCTGCTCCAGGGCGTGACTCCCGTCGTGGTGGCGGCGAGCGCGCCGCCCACGTAGAGGCGTCCTGTGCGGGTGGCGGCGTTGTACGTGCCGACGAGGTGGGTCCAGGTGTTGGCGGTGGCTCCGGCCGAGTAGGCCACATGGGACGTCGGGTCGGCCACATCGCTGTCGGTGAAGGCCATCGACCAGGCGGGCTTGTTCTGGGACGAGTAGTCGTACTTCAGGAAGAAGGCGCTGTCCTCGGTTCCGTCCTGGGCGGCGACCGTGACGTTGTGGGTCGGCAGCGATGCCAGGTTCACCCAGGCCGAGACCGAGTAGCTGCCCGTGGTGTCGAGCACCTGAGCGCTGCTCGTGGCGTCACCGCTCGTGCCGTCCAGGGTCAGGACGCTGCCCCGGGTGGCGTCGGTCGTCCAGGTCGTCGTGCCGTTCAGGGTGAGCGGACTGTTGCCGACGTCGGGATCGGCCAGATTGGCGTTGAGGGTGTTCAGGGAGTCGGTCGCCGCGGTGTCGGTCGCCACCGGCATGCCGGTGCCGTCGTCGAGGTTCCAGGTGTCCTGGGGCGACAGCAGCGCGGTGGACAGTGCGCCGAAGGCGGGGTCGGCGAGGTTGACGTGGTCGCCGGAGTCGGCGCCGGAGGCGAGTCGCTCCTCGCCGTTGCCGTCGAGGGTGGGGTCGGCGACGGCGGCGTCGAAGTCGGCGAAGTACACGGCCGGGGTGGCCCAGGGGTTGCCCAGGTTCATTCCGCCGAGGAAGGCGTTGACGTCGGTGCGGTAGCCGTCGACCGTGCTGGTGCACGGGTCGTCGGGCGTCGCGCCGTCGCCTGTGAAGCCGTCGCAGGGGGTGAGGGAGGTGAGGACGACATCGATGCCCCATGCCTGCAGTTGCTGGACGAGGGCGGTGTAGCCGTTGCCCTCCAGGTCGTCGCTGGCGCTGCCGGCGAGCAGGTCTTCCACTCCCTCGTCGACGACGACGGTGCTGATACCGGGCTGGTCGAGGATGTCGCGGTCGATGCGGGACAGGGCGGCCGGTCCCCCGATGGTGGAGCCGTTGTACGTCTCGGGGTTGTCGGTCATCAGCTGGTTGGACTCGATGCCTTCGGCGAGCACGCCGTAGGGCGTCGCGGTCGTGGGCGCGGCTGCGGTCAGCGCGTCGGAGACGCGGTAGCCGTTGGAGTTGGGCAGCGTGGTGCCCGGCTGGAACGGGTCGACCAGGTTTTCCCCCAGCACGGCTTCGGTGGGCACGTTCGCCGCGGTCACGTCGAGGCCCGTGACCAGGTCCGTGAAGTTGCCGTACGCGGCGGCGTCGGTGGTGAACGGCGTGCCGGTGGTGTCGGTGGTCAGGTCGCCCGAGCCGACGGAGCTGACGTATTCGTAGGAGCCGGTCGCATAGGAGTGCTGGACCAGCTGTTGTAGTGGGGGCGGTTGCTCCAGTCGGTGCCCGAGCCGATGCCCTTCGACCAGTGCAGGTTCACGGTCGCGGTGGTCGAGCACGAAGCGGAGTAGATGTCCGTGGCGTCCACCTCGGCGCTGCTGATGGTCGCACCCCAGATGGTCTTGGAGAGCGACCATTGGTAGACCGAGTGCTCGTCACCGGTGTTGCAGTAGCCCTCGGGCCAACCGTTGTAACCGACGCCGAGGTTGCCGTTGTCGGCGAGGGCCGTCGTCTTGTTGTAGAACGACGTGCCCGGGCAGCCCTGCTTCACCTCGTCGAACGCGGGACTCGTGTAGTCGACGGGGTGCCAGTTGACGGACGGGTCCACGTAGACGGGCCACACGGTCGAACGGGCGGCGAGCATACGGGCGTCCGGCAGCAGCGTCAGGGCTCCGGAGGCGACCTTGGCGCGGACGGGCGCGACACGGGCCGCGAGACCGGGGTGGCCGGCGTCCGAGGCGTCGGCCGCGACCTTGGCGCCGGCGGGCAGACGGGTGGCGGGCAGGGTGCGGTTGGAGTCCCACTGCAAGGGGGCGGGCGCGTCGGCGATCACGCGGCCCTGACGGTCGGTCACCACCAGGGTGCCTCCCGCGTCCTGGGTCAGCCGGCCGGCCCGCACCTTCGCGCCCAGGCGCAACGAGGAGAGCGCCGGGTTCTTCGCGGCCCGCGCGGAGTGCACGACCAGGGTGTCGCTCAGACCTCCGGCGGGGGTCGCCGAGACCAGCAGGTCCACGCCGGCCATGACGGAGCGGTAGGTCGCTCTCTCGCCGGAGACCACCGGGGCGGGCAACCTCGTCGGCCAGGACAAGGACAGGGACACCTCGCCCGAACTCGTCACCGCGAGCGGGCCGTTGCCGCCACCGGAGAAGGCGACGCTTCCGTAGGCGGTGGCCCTGGGCGCCCAGGTGCCGTCGGCCTCCCGCCGCAGCCGCAGGTCCACGGGGGCCCATCCGCCGGCCTTCTCGACCCGCACGGGGACCGGGTTGGAGGAGAGCCCGAACGTTCCGGAAGGCAGGGCTTCGACGACCTCGGTCGGCGTGGTCAGCGCGTCGACGGCAACGGCCTTGCCGGTGCGGGCCGCCCGGACCGCCGCCGCCCGCATCGCGGTCTGCTCGGCCGGGGTCGTACCGTAACCGCTGGGCAGCGGGACCAGGTTCTTCGCCGTGGGGGCGGTCTTGCCGAGGGGCTCGGTGGAGCCCGTGGAACTCCTCGCATGCGGACTTGGCGTGGTGGCCTGGGCCGGGGTGAGGCCGAAGACGCCGAGACCCAGGGCCAGAAGCCCGGTCACCGCGACTCGGCACCAGCCCGAGCGCCGGCCGGCGCGGGGTATGTGCATGGATTGAGAATCTCCAAGTCGACACCGGAAGACCGGCTGAGCCAAAGGATGGGGAGCGGTCGGGGACCCGTCCGTACGCCCTCCCCGCTGTGAAGATTCTGTCCGGACTCGGCGACTTCGCCGGGCATGTCCATCCCAAATCTGAGCAAGGGGATCGCTAATCCGGGCAAGGGGTTCCCTAAACATCCTGTGCGTACCGACCTGGGGGTTTACCGGCAGACGGGCGTCTCGCACGGGTGGTCGCCGGGCGTCGCCGGGTTCTCAGTGGATTCTCGGCGGCTCTCGGCGAGTCCGGGCAGGGCCCAGCGCCGGCCCGTTGTCAGCCCTCACGGGGGAGGCGGGGTTGCGTGGTTGACGGAGCGACGCGTTTCCCCGGGCGGAAGCGTCGCTCGGGCAGACCGGCATGCTCACGCATCACAGCAATGGCCCGAACATTCCGGCCGGCCAAAACGAGGCTGTCCACCTCCGCGTGCACGTTTACCGAGAGCCGGTCCCGTGCGCTTGACAGCCGAGCGCCCACCCGGCGCCTCGAGTGATCCGTCTGCCGGACGGTTCAAGACGCCGAACAGGTGGCCGTCGCCGAAGGCGTGCCCGCCGCAGCCGACGTACTCGCGAGGAAGCCGAAGGTGGTGCTCGCCCCCGCCGTCACCGTGCCGTTCCATCCGGCGTTGCGTACCGTGGTCCCGGTCAGCGCGCCGTTCCAGACCTGGGTGAGCTGGCTGCCCGTCGGGAGTACGAGGGTCACCGCCCAGGAAGAGATCGCCGCCGTGGACGAGGTGTTGGTGACCGTCACCTCACCCTGGTAGCCGCCCTGCCACACCGACACCGCCCGGAAGGCCGCCGAGCAGCCACCGTTTCCGGGGTCCCCGGGGTCGCCGGGGTCGCCGGGGTCGCCCGGGGTGAGCAGGGCCGACAGCGCCGGGTACCAGCGGGCCGCCATCTTGGCGTCGCCGGAGGCGTTGGGGTGGACACCGTCATAGGTGTCGGTGGCCGTGTCGAAGCCCGTCCACTGATCGACGACGGTCACCGGCGACTGCTCGGTGGTGATGCCCTGGGCCCAGGCCGGAATACGCTGGTTGAAGGCCACTGTACGAGCGGCGCATTCGGCGCAGCTGCTCGGATTGATCGGGATGAGCTGGGCGACCAGCACCTTCATCGCCGGGTTGCTGGCCCGCATCTGGCCGACCAGCTTCGTGTACGCGGCGAGGATGGTGTCCGGCGCGATGCTGCTCCAGACGTCGTTGGTGCCGAAGTGCATGATAACGATGTCTGGCAGCGTCGCCGCCAGCCAGCCGGGGAGCAGGTTCTGGTCGGCGGTGGCGGTGGCCTGGAAGCCGCCGTGGCCTTCGTTGTCGGCGTCGTGGGTGAGGGCGCAGCTCTGGGCGTTCAGTGTGCCGACGAAGTCGATGTCGGTGTAACCGGCGTTCTGCAGCTGGTTCCAGAGGAGGGAGCGCCAGCAGCCCGGGGAACCGGTGATGGAGTCGCCGAGCGGCATGATCCGTACCGGGGTCGCGGCGGCGGCGGACGGGGCGCCGGCCAGGCCGAAACCGGCGGCGAAGGCGAGCAGGGCGGCCAGGACAGTGGCGAGGAGGGGGTGGTGTCTGCTGCGCACGGGGTGTCCTTCCCGAAGTGGGGCAGGAGTGGGAGTGCGGTGCACGCGCGGTATGGGAGCGCTCCCATTTCCGCGTATGGTTCATCAAGCCACCGTTGTCGCTGCCACGTCAATAACCCGGGCAGGCTCGCTGAAGCCCGTGAGGAATCAACACGTTGGATTGGTCTCCGTCATGTGGTGATTCCGCCGCATGAGGCCTGCAGGCTGTGAGAACGAGGATCGGGGGCAAATCGGACACTGCCCGGTGGGGGGCCGTGATCTCTCAGAACTACTCATCTCTGAGAAGGCAGTTGGGTGTGGATCCAGGCATGGCAGGATCCAGGCCATGTCCCGCAGCGTTCCCCGCCTCTGGATCGGCTCGACCGAGATCATCGCCCTCGCCGACGGCGAGGGCCCGTTCTTCTCCCCGCGCGCCGAGGCCTTCCCCGAGGCCACGGCCGCTCAGTGGGCCGAGGCCGACCGCTACGACCCGGGCGCGGTCGACGCCGAGGGCCGCTGGCGGCTCCAGTTCCGCGCGTACGCGATCCGCGGCGACAAGGGCCTCACCGTCGTGGACGCCGGGATCGGTCCGGCGGACAGCCCGGCCGGCTCGTGGGCGCCCGTGCCCGGTGCGCTCCCCGAGTCGCTCGCCGCCGCGGGCATCGACCCGGCCGAGGTCGACACCGTGGTGCTCACGCATCTGCATACCGACCACATCGGGTGGGCGGTCGTGACCGAGGCTGCCGTTCCATCAGCGGGCGGCGCGGTGGGCGGCGTCCCTTCGCCCGGCAGTACGACCAGCGGCCGCCGCCCCTATTTCCCGAACGCCGAATACCTGCTCCAGCGGGCCGAGTTCGACGCCCTCGACGCGCTCAACCCGCAGCTTCGCGAGACCCTCACCGACCCGCTTGATGCGGCCGGTCGGCTCCGGCTCCTCGACGGGGACACGCCGCTGCGCGCCGGGCGCGCGGTCGCCACGCCCGGTCACACGCCCGGGCACCAGAGTGTGCTGGTCGCCGACGGGCGCGAGCTGGCGCTCGTCACCGGCGACCTCCTGGTGCACGCGCTCCAGCTGCTCCACCCCGAGCTCGCCTACTCGCACGAGACCGACCCTGAGGCGGCCAGGCACTCAAGGGAGCACATGCTCGGCCGCGAAACCGCCACCACGCTGCACCTGGCGACGCCGCATTTGACGGAGCCGTTCATCTCGGCGTGATCGCGGCCGTTCGGCGCGGGTCAGGCCGCGAGGGCAAGCAGACGCTCCAATTTCTCGACGGTCTCGTCATCGACGGGACTGAAGACCGTGAGGCGGCAGCGGCCTCCGGACTGGAGCCACACCCGGTCCGCGTGCAGGCGCAGCACGCCGACCTCCCGATTGCGGAAGATCTTGACGTCCTTGACCTTGTCGGCGACGTTGCGCCGACCCCAGATCTCGCCGAACGCCTGGAGGAGGCCGGGCAGGACGCGAAGCATAGCTTCGAGGTTCAGCCCAACGGTCGGTTGAAGCTGAACGTCGACCGGCTCGGCGAGAGCGAGTCCCTGAAGCGGCTGCGCAAGACAACCTCGAAGAATGCTCCCGAAGATCGACCTGCTGCCGCACCAGCTGTTCGAGGTCGACTCCTGTGCCGGATTCCTGCACGCCTTCGTGCAGCTGCGCGCCCTCGGTGCACTGCACTGCACGGCGCAGCGTGCCCACCACCGAGGAGTTCACTGCTTAGAAGCAGGAACTCCTCGCGCGCGTCTGACCGGATCGGGCGGCTACTCCGACGGCAGTCACAGCGCCCCTGAGGCCGTCCCTCCGGAGGAACTACACCCAAGGCGGTTCGGCGGGCAATGAGTAGTGCACGCTGGTGAGCTGTTCCGAGAGCACCCACAACTGGTGGGCCGTAGCAGAGTCCTGGATGGCACGTTCCCGACTGCGGGGGGCGGGCTCGCCACGGAGCTGGAACGGCCCATGGGGCACGACGTAGTTCCCCCGCAGGCAGGTTGGGGACGGTTGAGGTGTACAGGGAACGGCGCCCGGTCGATGTACTGCCGGGCCGGGACGCCGAGCCACTGTCCGCCTGGCTCCACGGCCACCCCGAGATCGAGGTGGTCTGCCGTGACCGGGTCGGCGCCTACGCCGAAGGCGCCCGCAGCGGGGCTCCGCAGGCCCGGCAAGTGGCGGACGCCTGGCACCGGCTGCGCAACCTCGCCGAAGCAGAACAGCCAAAACGACCAGATCGCGCGATGTGGTCGCAGCCGGCCGGACCGAGCAGACAGTGGCGCTGCCGTAGGGCGCGAGGCCGGACCGGGGCGGTTCAGGCGACTTGACACCCCCCCCACGCCTATCTACACGGCATTGCTTCTGGCTCCGCTTTTCGCGGCATGGCCGGGTGTTGCCCAACAGGTCCGGAAAAAGCCAGGCGCGGCAGGCTGCCCTGCCATGTGATGATCCTTCCGGCGCGCCGGGGCTGCCGACGCGTTACCACATCCTTGGGGGTAGCAATGAGACTGATCCCTGCTGGAAGCCCGTTACGCCTCAGATCCGGCGCCGCCGTGGCGGTGACGGCCGGCCTGCTGGCTGCGGGCATCGCCGCGCCCGCGTTCGCTGACGACGACCCGCCGCAGACCGACCAGTTGTCGATCAACGAGCCGTACGAGCAAACGCTGCCGCTCGGCATCGACGGCGGCCAGCCGCAGTCCCGCACCCTCGGCGTCGGCATCTACCACGACAACGAGAACTTCACGGTGACCGACGGCAGGCTCACCGTCGACGTCTCCGACCTCACCGGGGTCGCCGAGGTGACCTGGCCCGACAACTGCACGCCGAGCGGCACGAGTGCGGTGTGCGACGTTCCCGTGGTGCCCGCGGTCGTGGGCGACTACGAGGATCAGGTGTTCCTGACGGTGCGCGCGGCCGACGGTGCCCACGTGGGCGCACAGGGCAGGATCACCTACGAGGCGACGGCCACCGGCGGCCCCGACGGCACGCTCACCGCGCCGCACGAGAGCTCCGACACCACGCTGACCGTCGGCACCGGGCCCGACCTCGCCATCGACCCCGTCGCCGCCATCGACGACGGTCTGCCCGGCGACGAGCGGACGATCCCGTTCAAGATCACCAACAACGGCAACGAGAGCGCGAACGGGTTCACCGTCACGCTGTCCGCCTCATATGGCCTGACGGATCTGACCCGGTATGACGCCTGCACCTACACCACGACGGACGGCAACGACTACGCACCGTCGAGCACGGCGAGCTGCCGGTTCGATCAGGTGCTGGCGCCGGGCGACTCCTTCGAGCTGCCCGAGCCGCTGACGGTGCGGCTCGCCCCGCACGCGCTGAACGAGCGGTTCGACATCGACGTCGAGCCGGGCGGCGGCGCCAAGGACATCGACTCCCAGAACGACTACGTGGCCCTCCGGGTCGGCGCGGACAACACCGCGGACTTCTCCGTGTCCGGTGACGCCATCTCCGGCGCGGCGGGCGAAACGGCCACCGCCGAGCTCACGTTCAAGAACAACGGCCCGGCCTGGCTCGGCAACCTCGGCTCCGGCGACCCGGTCGCCGAGGTCCGGCTGGTCGTGCCCAAGGGCGCCAAGGTCACCGGTGTGCCGTCCGGCTGCTCCCCGCACACCCTCGACGGCGGCTACTACCCGAAGCAGACGGGTGCCCCGCGTTACGACTGCGACCTGCGGTACTGGGTGCTGGAGGACACTCAGCGCACGTTCGCGTTCTCCGTGAGCGTCGATACCGTGGTGCCCGGCGCGACCGGTGCCGTGAGCATCCACCCCACGTTCGGCGAATTCGGTCAGTACCCCTTCGACTTCGACCCCGACCTCACGAACAACACGGCGGTCCTGACCGTCAACTGACCGGTTCTGGGTATTCGGAGCAGCCGTTCGGGCGGCTGCTCCGAACGGACGCTGCCGGCCGATCTCAGCTGGGCTTGCACCATCGCCGCGTGAACGGGAAGGGCTGCAACGACCACGGGCAAGACCTCCCCTCCCGCCAAGGACGTACCGGGAGGGGCCGGGCGTCAATCACTCCGGCCCCTTCCGGTCACCACTCCCGTCGCAGGTAGTCCGGAAGTACGGCCACAGTCAGGGCGCTCCAGACGATCCCGTCGGAAACTGCGCCCCAGGGGACGGCGTTCGTCAGGTCGGACGCCAGCAGCATCAGGCAGAGGTGCAGCAGGAGGACGAACAGTGCCTCTGACCAGCACAGGCGGGGGATCTGTCGGTGTTCTTGTCGCGCAGGTGCAGGCCGTGGTCGTGAAGGACGGCGGAGCCGCAGTCCGCGAGGGTGGTGATCCCTCGCTTGGTCAGCCATGTCGCGAAGTGAGACCACCACCTCACCGTGTCGACGATGCCGTTCGGGCACAGACGGGAACGAAGGCGATTGCCTCGGGCTTTGAGGTGAGTGGGCCGCAACTGCCCGTTGATCATGTTCCAGGCGATCAGGCCCTCCGTGGCTGCTGCATCCGGAGTCTGAGCACGTACGCGCGGTGCACGATCCGGGTACGCGAAGCGAATCCCCGTCTGCGTCACAGATGACCGGATCTGAAACAGCTTCTATGCGTCGTCGGGCGTCTTCCTGTCGGGGCCGCCTACCGGGAAGGCGGGCCAGGACGGGGTGCCCGTCGTTCGCCTCGCGCGATGCGCGGATTCCGCTGCTCGCGCTCAGGGGCGCGGGCTCGGTCCTCAGCGAGTGTCAGATCCATCATGCCTGTTCGGAGGTGGTTTTCGGTAGGACGGAGCGCACGTCCGTTCGGACTTGTCGCAGGCGGTGGTCCGCCCGCAGACTCGTCGTCATCCACTCTCCGACGTCCGTGTCGGCATCCGTTCCCGGCTGCCGACGCGTTCGCTGTGCTGTCTCGTCGCGTGACGGGGCGGGCCGGGGGGTGAGGGAACGAAGGGGGATCGATGGATCAGGACATGGTTCTGCGGGCGAGGGTCAAGCTGCTCGGCGCCAACCGGCGGGTGGTGCGCGGCGTCGAAGGGCTGTGGATCTACCGCCTGCTGACGCAGGTCGAGCCGGAGGTGTACGGGTCGAAGCTGGCGTACGTCCTGGTGGAGGCCAGTGCCTCGCCGCTGGTGCGGGAGCTGCCCGGGCAACGGCTGGCCCTCTTGGACGAGGCGGTGGAGGTGGCGAGGGCCCTCAGCGCCGCGAATCCCCACCGGGCCAAGGTGCTGGCGAGGGCTCTCGCAGCCCGGCGGGAACTTGACAGCCGGCAGGCGACGTAGCGGGAAACGCTGTATCCGGTGCGCATCAGGTGCGGTGCGCGGCATCGTGCGGACCTGGTGCGCACCACCGGGCAGCGCGGTGGTCGGGGTGACGATGCGGTCGGCGACGTCCAGGAGCGCCGTGCGCAGCTGCGCGTACTCTCCGAACGCGTCTTGCCTATGTCCACCCCGAACAATTGATGGCCTCGGTGCACGGCCCAGATCCCGCCCGCCAGCGGGAGAAGTTCGAGGTCCTGATGGGCCGGACAGCCTCCCGGTTCGCACGGGTCGAACCGCGGCGGCAAGCACGGGAGTTCGTCCTCGGCCTGTTGGCGGGCCCGCCACGGAAGAACTGCTGGACGCTGGCCGAGCACGTCGGCCATGCCGCCCCCGACCGGCTGCAGCACCTGCTCGCACGGGCGAAGTGGGACGCGGACGCCGTCCGTGCCGATCTGCGCGGCTTCGTCGTCGACCACCTCGGCACAGGAGACGTCGTCCTGGTGGTCGATGAGACCGGTGACCTGAAGAAGGGCACGCACACGGTCGGGGTCCAGCGCCCGTACACCGGCACCGCCGGACGCGTCGAGAACAGCCAGGTCGCTGTCTACCTCGCCTAGCGGGCCTGGCAGAAACTCTCCGCCGGAGCCGGAGCGGGAGCCGGAGCCGGAGCCGGAGCCGGAGCCAAGGGCCACCGCCACTACGACTGGGCCTTGGCCGTGATCGCGGACGGGCGGCCCGGACATCGGCACCTACTCGTCCGCCGCAACCGCCGCACCGGCGAACTCGCCTACTACCGCTGCTACTAGACCGCGAAGACCCCGCTGACTACCTTCGTTATGGTTGCCGGGCGGCGGTGGACCATCGAGGAGACGTTCCAATCTTCCAAGACCCTGGCCGGTCTCGACGAACACCAGGTCAGACGCTGGACCTCTTGGCACCGCTGGGTCACCCTCGCCATGCTCGCCCACGCCTTCCTCACCGCCGTCACCGCCGCCGAGCAGACCCAGTACAAGCTAATCCCACTGACCCGCAACGAGATCCAGCACCTGTTCACGACCCTCGTCACACAGCCCCGGCACACCACCGGGCACCGACTCCGCTGTTCACACTGGCGCCGACGCCACCAAGCGAGGGCCAAGACCTGCCACTACGAGCGACAGACCTCCCAACCGACATGAAGATCAAGATCGGCTGGAGTACTAGGAACGGGTCCGGCACAGTTCCTGGTCCACGAGTGTGATCATGGCCTGCTCGGTGTCCTGACCGCCGTCACTGCTGACGTACACCACGGCGGTCCGGGTCCCGTCTCGGGTGGCGCCACCCCAGGTGATATAGCCCAGCAGTTCGCCCCGGTGACCGAAGTAGCTGCCACCACAGGACAACGGGATCTCGGCCAGACCGAGGCCATACCTCACGTCCAGCCCGGGCGCGTCCACGGTGGTCGTCATCTCGTCGAGTTGCGCCGGAGCCAGCAGACGGCCGCCGAGCAGCGCGGCGTAGAACCGGTTCAGGTCGTGCGCGGTGCTGATGACCGATCCGGAGCCGACGGCCATACTCGAATTGAGCACCGTGACGTCGGTGCCGGTGCTGAACGCGTAGCCCTGAGCGTGCGGGCCCAGGATGAACGGGAAGGTTCCGGGCGTACTGGCGTCCCTCAGACCCAGCGGGCGGATGATCCGGTCGTTCACCTCCTGCGCCCAACTCCGGCCGGTGACCTTCTGGGTGATCATCGCGGCGAGAATGTAGTTGGTGTTGGAATACGACCATTTTTCGTCGTCCGGGACGAATTTGGGAGAGAGCTGCATCGCCAGCCCCACCAACTCCTCGGGGGTGTAGGTGCGGAACCGCTCGGCTCGATAGCCGTCCGCGCTTTTCAATGCGGGTATCTCGGGCCCGATGTCAGGGATGCCACTCGTGTGCTGCAGCAGCTGCCGCACGGTGATCTGGCTGCCGTCGTGGCCGTTGCCCTGGACCACTCCCGGAAGCCACTGCTCGACGGTGTCCTCCAGGGACATTCGCCCCTCGCCGACGAGTTGCAGCACGACCGTGGCGGTGAAGGTCTTGGTGGCGCTGCCGATCCGAAATCTGCCGTTCGGCGGCATCTGCCTCCTGGTGCCCCTCTCGGCCGTCCCCGCGCGCGCGATGTCACGTGTGTCCGGTGACGTCACCTCAGCGGACACACCAACGGCCCCGGTGTCGTGGACCGCATCCACCTGCTGCTGGAGCGGATCGGCCTGCGGCGGCTTCGCCGCCGCCGTCCCGGTCGACGTGGCGAAGAGAACCGCGCTCAGGCTGCTCAGGACAAGCAGGTCCCACCGACGCCTTCCTGGCATATACATGATGATCCCCGTCCTGTTCGGGTTGCCTGCGTGTTCAGCGCTCAGGCTGTGGCCCCTGGTGTTCCGCTCCCGGAGCCGGTGGTCGACGACCATCCCACCAGCGATGAGGGGATCGGCCCATCCGGCTCTCCCCCCGACGCTCCGGTGCGCTGTCCTCAGGGCGGTGCTGGGGGTTACCCCCCCGTGGGGACACTGAGGCTTCTTCCGCCAGCGGCCGGTGTGCTGCTGAGGAACGTAAGGCTGCCGACGACCAGGCCGATGACGGTCGCCGTCAAGAGAATGATGGCGGTGTGCTGCGTGATGAACGGGCCGGGCTGCGGCGGCTCGGGCGGGTTCGGTGAAGGTAGGGGCGGGGCCGGAACTCACGTGCTGCTCCAAGGGTGTTGATGTGTCGGACGCCCGCTCTTACGGTTACGTCCCGCTCAGTAGCCCACGGCTCCTTCCGTGTCCGAGCCCGCCGCGTCGACCGAGAGGTCTCCCACGCCGGTCACATGCCGGAGCAGCACACGAGACAGTGATTCCTAATGCGGTCTGTCAAGCCGCGTGCCCGGTGGGTGGCACGAGTTCGTAGGTCCGTCCGTCACGTAGGAGGGCCCAGAGGACGTTGAC
>NZ_JBEYIL010000020.1:0-211550 GCF_040635845.1 Streptomyces sp. NPDC006872 | reverse complement strand
GGTTCTCGGAGATCAGCTGTGTGGAGAGCTGGTGGTGGAACTCATGGCGGGCATCGGTGACCTCGACGTGGGCGCGAGCGACCTTGAGCCGGGCCTTTTCGCGGTTCTTCGAGCCTTTCTGCTTGCGGGACAGTTCCCGCTGGGCCTTCTTCAGCTTCTTCTCCGCGCGGCGCAGAAACCGCGGGGAGTCGATTCTCGTGCCGTCGGACAGGACCGCGAAGTGCGTGAGGCCGAGGTCGATGCCGATGGTGCGGTCGGTGGCGGGCATCCGGTCGGCATCCGCCTGTGGGTCGGTGTCGATGACGAAAGAGGCGAAGTACCGCCCGGCGGAGTCCTTGATGACGGTGACCGAGGTGGGGGCGGCGGGCAGGGTACGGGACCACTTCACCTTCACCGCACCGATCTTCGGCAGGTTCAGCCGTCCGCTGCCGGTGATCTCCCAGCGGGCGTTCGCGGTGAACCGGATCGACTGACGGGTGTCCTTGCGGGACTTGAACCGCGGCGCACCCGTCCCGGGCCCCTTACGGGTGCCCTTGAGGGAGGCGAAGAAGTTGCTGTAGGCGCTCTCGGCGTCGCGCAGGGACTGCTGGAGAACGACCGCGGAGACCTCGCCCAGCCAAGACCGCTCCACGGTCTGCTTCGCCTGGGTGATCAGCCGTGTGGACAGCTCACCGATCTTCGGAAACGGCTTTCCAGCCGTGCGGGCGCTCTCGCGGGCGTACACGGCGTCATTGAACACGACCCGGGCGCACCCGAACGCCTTCGCCAGTGCCGCTTGCTGGTCGGTGTCCGGGTACAGCCTGAAGGCGTACCGGAGCTGCATGACAGCCACGCTACATAATGGGGTTACGGGTGAGATGCAGAAGATCAGAACTGGCCGTCACTGCGCTTTCGTGATGCATGTGCACCTGGTCTTCGTGACCAAGTTCCGGCACAGAGTGTTCAACTCCCTCAAGGGCGTCTCCTCCCGCCGCCTGCGCCAGGAGTTCCCCGACCTGGTACGCCACTACTGGCGGGCCAACAAACTCTGGTCCGGGTCCTACTTCGCCGGCACCGTCGGCGGCGCCCCCCTCACCGTGGTCAGGCAGTACATCGAGCCGCAGAACCGGCCTGCATGAGCGTTCCCCGGCACCGCCGGACCAGCAATCACGACGCTCCGCGCCGCGGGTGGCGAACACGCCGTGTCAGGCTCCGCCGGACCAGACGCGGCGACGCTCCGCGTCGCAACCATCAGATTCGCTTCACCACCGGGCTGAAGCCCGATGCACCGCGAATGAATCCCGGTAGCAGCCCTGATGTCCGCTGTCACCTGCCGTTCCACGGCATCACGGACCCAGCGTCCTTCCTGCGCTTCCTCGATGGCGGCGGACCACCACTCCCATGCGCCCTCCAGCCGGGCCGTGAACGTATCCATGCCGACAGGTTTCCATGTGCGCCGCCGTCATCCTTCAGAGAGAAGCCGATCAACCCGAGAACCAACTGACCAAAGAGACCGCCCGGTGTTGACGGAGAGTCATGTCGCCGAGTTTTGACACCGGTTGGATGCTTATGGTTGGAGGCTGAGAGTGCTCGGCGTGGTGAGGGGGCGCCGGGTGCCACCGAAGTCCAAGGGCGATCTGTACCCGGCGATCCGCCGTGATGGCCGGCGGGGATGTCGAACCGGGCCTTGCAGCGCAAGTACTCGGTGGGCTTCCGGTCCTGGACGCGCCGGCGATCGGCCGCCCGCTCGTTCGTCTACTTGCGCTTGCGGCGCTCCTGCTCGCGCTCCTCTCGCAGCTTCCGTTCGAGCGCTCCGAGGGTCTCGCCGTTCCGGACCCGGCGGGCGCGGAAGGTCAGGCCCGGTGAGCCGTCGGTCGTGTGGACCGTCAGTTTCCGCTCGCTGTACCCGATGTGGCTGACCTTCCCCCAGCGCACGGAGACCGAGCCCGCCATTACGCGGTACCGGTTCGCCGTGATCGGTCCGAACGTGACCTTCCCGCCGTCCCCGATCGTCTTCAGGACACCGGCGACCTGCGCCTCTGCGATGCCCCCGCAGATCTCCGGGCTGAGGTTGTCGTACGCGCTGCCGACCGTGGTCGAAATGAAGCGCAGGCCCCGCCCGCGCCGTACCCGAAGGCGGTGCCAGTGGCGCTGGGCGTAGCCGGGGTACGGGTCGGAGATGAGGTAGATGTTGCGTCTCTCCAGCCAGCTCTCCAGCCGGCCCTGCGACCACTGGTCGTACCGGAGGGTCTTGACGTCCGCGTAGCGCACCACCCGCCGCCGGCCGCCCCACGAATCGCCTATCAGCAGGCCGCCGCTGAACGTGTACCAGGGCGCGTACGCCAGGAAGAGCACGTCGAAGCAGATCGCGAGGACCGGCACGGCGGCGGCGACGGCGACCACGGTCAGCCAGTCGCCGAACGAGTTGTCCGGCCAGCCCAGGCGCCACTGCCAGGCCAGGTAGCCGCCGAGCAGGACCGTGTACAGCGCGAGCTTGCCGAGATCTCGGGCCAGTGCGCTCGCCGGTACCAAGTCGTCGCGGGAGAGGAGCGGGGAGAGTCGCCAGTACCCGACGCCCTCCGCCAGCAGGCCCACTGGCGGCGCCAGCCAGCCCCAGGCGTTGTCCGGTCGCCCGGTGTTCGACGAAAAGAGCAGGATCAACGGCGGCACGAGCAGAGCCACCTCGGCGGCATACCGCCACGCCGGCGTACGGCGGTCGTGCCGGTATCGGAAGTACCCGAGATCGGCTTTCTCGGCGGCGCGCGCGACGCGCGGCGGTGGCTCGGACTTGGGCGACATCTCGCCATCTTCGATCACTGGATCAAGGCCGGGCAAGGGCCTTGGTACCGGCCGCCGACAAGCTCGCCCAGGAGGACCTGGGTGATTCGGCATCCTCCAACTCGCAGGCGTGCTCGCCCCCGTGGTGCTGTTCGCCGCCGACCCTGACCTGCTCCGCCACGGCGTCGCCGTCCCGAAGCGGGACCTTCACCTTCTGAGCGCTGACGATCGTCGGAGCCGCCTTTCCTGAGCCACGCAGCAGCCCCGGCGGACAGCCCGGCATGCTCTGTCCGGAAGTCCTGGTGACAAAACACCTGCCTTCGTCCCAACTAGCGGGCCCGGCCGACGATCCTCGCGCTGTGACCTGGGGAAACCCGGAGATTTATCCTCGCTGGCCTTGCGTGATCCTCCCGTGTGGTCCGGCCGGCTCAAGGGAGGACGCCTGCCGGGGTGCGCACGGCCTGGCGCAGGCGGGCTGCGTCCTGGCTGGGCGGCGCGCCGAACTGGCGGCGATACTCCCGGCTGAACTGTGACGGGTTGTCGTAGCCGACGCGGTGGCCGACCCCGGTGACGTCGCCCGGGTGGGTGGCGAGCAGCAGCCGGGCCTCCTGCAGCCGGATCTGCTTCTGGAACTGGATGGGGCTCATCGCGGTCACCGCCTGGAAGTTGCGGTAGAAGGCGGAGACGCTCATCCCGGACAGCCGCGCCACGTCCTCGACCCGGAAGGGCTGCGCGTAGTGCTCGCGGATCCAGCGCACGGCCCGGGAGACATGGCTGAGGCTGCTGTCGGCCAGGCCGAGCTGACGAACCGTCGCACCTTGCTCGCCGGTGATCGCACGCCACAGGATCTCGCGCTTGACCAGCGGGGCCAGAACGGCCCGGTCGCGGGGCTCGTCGAGCAGGCGCAGCAGCCGCACCCCTGCGTCGAGCAGCGCGGCCGGAGCGTCGCTGACGGCGATGCCCGACGGCGCGCCCCCGCCGGCGCGGGGGGTGTCTCCGGGGCCGGCCTGCAGCAGCAGTTCGGCAACAGCGGACGGTTCCAGCACAAGACCGAATCCGAGCGCCGGCTCCTCGGGGTCGGCCTGGGTGAACTGCCCGGTGACGGGCAGATCAACGGATGCGACCAGGTACTGCCCGGGCCCGTACTCGTACACCCGCTCGCCGAGGGCGAGTCGTTTGGCGCCCTGGGCGATGACCGCCAGCACCGTGCCGGACATCGAGGGTGACGGCGGATCGGGCCGGTCGACCTTCGAGATGAGGACGCCGTCGATGGCGGTGGTCCAGTCAGGGCGGGCATGCCGGGCCAGCAGGGTGCGCAGCTCTTCGAGGTACATACGTCCATTCCAGCACCGCTCCGCGCCATGGCTCCCGTGTCCGCGAGGATCGTGCAAGTACGAGCGAGCATCGTTCTAACGTTTTCGCAGGTCAGCTCGGTTGAATGGAATCACTTCACTCCATCACCGAGAAAAAGGGCAGCCATGATCGTCAACTACGGTTTCAACGCCACCCTGACCGCCAAGCCCGGAATGGGCGACCAGCTGGTCGCCCTGCTGCTGACCGGCCTGAACGAGGGCAGCCCCGGCGCCGGCGAACACTGCGTCGTCTACCTCGTCTCCCGTTCCGCGTCCAGCCCCGACGTCGTCCACGTCACCGAGGGCTGGACCAGCGAGGAGGACCACCACCGGATCTTCGCCGGCGAGGCCGCCCAGGCCATCGTGGCGCAGATCGACGGACTGCTGGCCAAGGAGTCCGAGTACACCGACTACGTCCCGGTCCGCGGCAAGGCCGCCTTCTGACCCGCCGATCGCGCCGCATCCCGGCCCCTGCCGCTTCGGTGCCTCAGCGCCTCGGCGCCTCCCGAGCCGGCCCTCTCCTCGCCCGACCGTCCGCCACCACCCCGCGAAAGGCCGCGACCATGACCACGGCACGACCCGCCTTGGACCCCGAACTGCGTGACCTGCTCGCCGACATGCCCCTCATGTCCCAGCTCAGCCCGGAAATCCTCGCGCAACTGCGCCGACTCCCGTCGACGCCTGTCGAGCCCCTCCTCGCCCACCGGCAGGCCGACCGGCGCGAAGTCACCGTGCCCGCCAAGGACGGTGCCCCGATCCCTCTGTCGGTCTTCGGCCCCGCGAACACCGATCGCGCCGCCGCCGCACCCTGCGTCTACTGGATGCACGGCGGCGGGATGGTCATGGGTGACCGCTTCTCGCAGATCGACATCCCCCTGGAGTGGCTCGACGAGTTCGGCGCGGTCGTGGTCTCCGTGGACTACCGGCTCGCACCCGAGGCCACCGGTACCGCCCTGGTCGACGACTGCTACCAGGGACTGCTGTGGGTCGCCGAACACTCCGCCGAACTGGGCATCGACCCCGCCCGGATCGTCGTAGCCGGCGCCAGCGCGGGCGGCGGCCTTGCCGCCGGCGTCGCCCTCCTGGCCCGCGACCTCGGCACGCCCGCGATCGCCGCGCAGATGCTGATCTGCCCCATGCTCGACCACCGCAACACCAGCACCTCCAGCCGCCAGTACTCCGGCGAGCCCGGCGTCTGGACCCGCGAGATGAACGAGTTCGGATGGCGTGCCGTCCTCTGCGACCTCACCGACCAGGAGATACCCGAGTACGTCTCACCCGCGCTGGCCGACGATCTCTCCGGCCTGCCGACCACCTACATCGACACCGGCTCCGCCGAGGTCTTCCGCGACGAGGACACCGACTACGCCACCCGCATCTGGGCGGCCGGCGGCCAGGCCGAACTCCACGTCTGGGCGGGCGGCTTCCACGGCTTCGACGCCCTGTACCCGCAGGCACGCATCTCCGCCGCAGCCCGCCAGACCCGCACCGACTGGCTCACCCGGCTCCTGCTGCCGGACTTTGCCGCATAGCGCCACCGGCGCGCCCACCCACCACCGCACGCACGAGTCGCACACCAGGAGGAACACCATGAAGGTCGCCGTCGTCACGGGCGCCAGCTCCGGCATAGGACGAAGCGCCGCGATCGAGATCGCCAAACGCGGAACCGGAGTCATCCTCACCTACAGCGCCAACCCACAAGGAGGCCTGGAGACGGCCGGCATCGTCGAGAAGGAAGGCGGCACGGCCGTCGCACTCCCGCTGGACGTCGGCGAAGCGGGCACCTTCGCGGCCTTCCGCGACACGGTGACCGACGTACTGCACGACACCTGGCAGCGCGACACCTTCGACTACCTGGTCAACAACGCCGGTTTCGCGCAGACGTCGTTGATCGAGGACACGACCGAGGAGATGTTCGACAGGCTCATGCACGTCCTGCTCAAGGGACCGTACTTCCTGACGCAGAAGCTGCTGCCCCTGATGGCGGACGGCGGGGCCATCGTCAATACGAGCAGCAACTCGGCGACGGCTGCGACCGGCCTGGAGCCCGGCTACTCCGCCTACGCCTCGATGAAAGGCGCACTGGACGTCCTGACCCGGTACATGGCCAAGGAATTCAGCACACGTGGCATCCGCGTCAACGCCGTCTCGCCGGGGTCGACCCGCACCCGGATCGCCGACGACGCCTTCACCCGGTTCCCCGAGGTCGTCCCCGCCCTCGCGGCGAAGACCGCGCTCGGCCGGGTCGGTGAACCCGACGACATCGGCGCGATGATCGCCACACTGGTCTCCGAGGAGAGCCGCTGGGTCACCGCTCAGAACATCGAGGTATCGGGCGGCTACAACCTCTAGGAGAAGATCACCAATTCCCGTGCTCGGCAAGCGCATCCAGCCTCCGAGCCCGGGCGACCGCACCGACCGGCAGGGTCGGGACGAGCTCGGCGAGCGCGGCGTCCTCGATCGCCTACAACGCGGCGCACAGCACGCGGTCCTGGTGCTCGGTGAGCTCGTCGCCGGCGTCCGGCGCGAGCGCGGTGAGGACGATCGCCGCAAGGGCGACGAGCGCCGCGAGCAGCGCGAGGTCGTGGGAAGCGGGGCATGGCTGCCCGTCCCGGCCGGACGACCACCGGCCTCGCGCCTTCCCGTCCAAGAGCGGCCCTCTGCGCATGTCAGATCCAGCAGTGAACTGCACGCCACGCGGGCGCCTCCCGGGCCGCTGACCGCTGATTCAAGGCCGTCCCGCTCCTTGCGACTGTGACCGTTCGCGCGTGTTGGCGGGTGCGATGAGCGATTTCTACAGGTCGACGTGATCCTGTTCATTGTGGTTGGCGAGTTCTGTTCGCGTCGGATGGCGGCTGTCAGCTGCCACGAGAACGTCAGCGGGTTCTGGTACGGCTGTGCTCGCTGCGCTACCGGCCGTCGGGGCGGAAGGGGCGAACCGGCGACGGCCTGGCCCTCACCGTCGCCAACCCCGGCCCCGCCCTCGGAGGTGCCACCAGTCCCGGGCTCGGGGCATGGTCTGATAGGCCTCACGGAATCTGAAGTGTTCCAGCAGATAGCGCCCTATTGTCTGCTGGAGCTTGGGCTGTCGCCCACGGCGACGTAGCCCGCTCGAGGTGTGCCCGGACACCCGTCTGGCCCGCCATTCCTACGGGCAGGCCCGCGCCCTGCCGCGGGGAACAACAGTCGCTGAGAACCCTAGGTCCAGCGGTCTGCCACGGAGCGGCCGGCGGACTGCGCGGCCCATGAAGCGAGGATGCGCAGACGGTCGTGGCTGGGTGAGCCGGGCTCGGCGGTCAGGGTGATGAGCTGCTGGTCGGGATCGGCGGTGCAGGTGAGGAAGGACCAGTCGAGGGTGAGCCGGCCGGCGATCGGATGGTTCAAGGTCTTCGTGCCTGGGCCTTGGACTGCGACGTGGTGGGCGCCCCACCACCGTCGGAAGTCGGGGTCCTGAAGTGACAGCTCGCCCACGAGTTCTGCCAGCCGTGGGTCTTTCGGGTCCCGGACGGCCTCCATGCGCAGCTGCGCGAGGGTGGTCTGTGCCACCCAGTCCCAGTCCGGGTACAGCGCTCTGATGGCCGGTTCGCAGAAGACCAGCCGTACGAAGTTGCGCTTCTTCTCCGGGATCTGCGCGAAGTCGGTGAACAGGGCGGCGGCCATGGGGTTCCAGGCGAGGATGTCCGTGCGCCAGCCCAGGACGACGGCCGGCGTGGTGGACAGGTCGTCCAGCAGCCGCTGCAGCTGCGGCTGGATCTTCTGCGTGGTGCGCCGACGGGGCCGGGCGGCGTCCTTGCCTGACAGTTCGAACATGTAGGCACGCTCGCCGTCGTCGAGCCGGAGAACACGCGCGAGGGTGTCCAGCACCGGTTCGGAAGCCTGGCGTCGGCCCTGCTCCAGGCGCGTGTAGTAGTCGGGGCTGATCGACGCCAGCAAGGCCACTTCCTCCCGGCGCAGACCCTTGACCCTGCGCCTGCCGCCCGCATCGGACAGCCCGACCTGGGCCGGGCCCAGCTCCATACGCCGCGCCTTGAGGAAGGCGCCCAGTTCACTGTGGTGGGCGTTGCTGCTGCTCATGGGGACAAGTCTTGCACCGCGTCATATGCGTGACAGGGGGCCTGTCGTGTCCTAGGACAGCGTTGTCCGGGGACACAAGACGCCCCTTACCCACCCGCATACCGCGTGCGAGTGTCGGTGACGTGACCGGCGGGCGGGCTGCCCCGAGGCGGGAGGCCTGGCCGGGTGGAATCCGTCCCGTCCGCGGTCACAGCACTTGCTCACCTGCATCCAGGAGACACAGAACATGCGGACCAGCGTCACCTTCCCCAGCACCCATCTCGTCCTCGCCGGGATTCTCTTCACCCCCGATGACCACGTTGACGGCCGGTTGCCGGCCGTCGTCGTCTCCCATCCGGGAGGCGGCGTGAAGGAGCAGAGCCCGAGCATCTACGCCGAGCGTCTGGCCGGTGCCGGGTTCGCCGCGCTCGTCTTCGACGCCGCCTGCCAGGGCGAGAGCGAGGGCGAGCCGCGAGGCCTGGAGGACCCCTTCCAGCGGGCCGAGGACATCAAGTCCGCAGTGACCTACCTGACCACCCGTGACGACATCGACCCGTACCGCATCGGGGCTCTGGGGATCTGCGCGTCCGGTGGTTACGTCCCCTACGCCGCGCAGACCGACCACCGCATCAGGAGCGTCGCCACGGTCAGCGCCGTGGACCTCGGGTCGGTGTTCCGTGAAGGGCTGGGCCGCACACAGGACCCGGCGATCCTCATCGCCATGCTCGACCAGGCCGGTGCACTGCGCACCGCGGAAGCACGCGGCGCGGCCCCGCAGTTGGCGGCGTGGATTCCCGACAACGCCGAGGAACTGCTGGAGAGCGCCACCAGGCAGTTCCGGGAGACGTTCGAGTTCTACTGCACCCCGCGCGGCTACCACCCCCGCGCGAACCAGGGATGGGTGCTGCGCAGTATCGACCTGATCGCCCAGTACGACTCGTACGCGATGATCCGGCTCATCTCGCCCCGTCCCCTGCTGATGATCGCTGGTTCGGAGGCGGAGACCGCCTACTTCAGCCGGGAAGCGATCGAGAAGGCCGCCGGGCCCAAGGAACTTGTCGTCATCGACGGTGCCACCCACATCGACCTCTACGACAAGGACGAATACGTCACCCCCGCCGTCGCCAAGCTCACCGAGTTCTTCGGCAAGCACCTGGCCGGCTGACCGCCTGCCGTACCCACCAGTGAAATGAGTTCAACGACGACACAAGTTCCTGAACGAAGGGCTTGAAGACATCAGGAACATCGTCAATGGCTGCGCTCGCTCCCTTGTCATATTCCGATATCGGAATATGATGGCTGGCATGGCACGAGCAGCGACGACGTCGGACGCGTTCAACGCGATCGCCGAGCCGCAGCGCCGGGACATCCTGGTACTGCTGCGGGCGGGTGAGCGGCCGGTGACCGACCTGGCCCAGGAGCTGGGGATGAGCCAGCCGCGGGCGTCCAAGCACCTGCGGGTGCTCCGTGAGGTGGGGCTGGTGCGGGTCCGCGGGGTGGGCAAGCAGCGTCTCTACGGCCTGGACGCCCGTGGGCTGCGGCCGGTCCACGAGTGGGTCGGCGGATTCGAGCGGTTCTGGAACGAGAGTTTCGACCGGCTGGACGCCTACGTGCAGGACCTCGAGCAGACACGGCAGGAGGAATGACCGATGGCAGGGGCAAGGCGAGAAACGCGGGCGGAGCCGGCGACGGCCGACCGGGAGATCGTGATCTCCCGGGTGATCGACGCCTCACGGGAGCTGGTGTTCGAGGCGTTCACCGAGGTCCGGCACCTGTCGCGGTGGTGGGGTCCGGAGGGGTTCACCACCACCACGCGGTCCTTCGAGTTCCGCGAGGGCGGGGTGTGGGACTTCGTGCTGCATGGGCCGGACGGAACCGACTACCAGGAGTGGATCTCCTGGACCGAGATCGTCCCGCCGGAGCGGATCACGCTGCTGCACGGTGAGTCCCGCGACGACCCGAACGCCTTCGAGTCGGTCCTGACCTTCGCGCCGGACGGCGCGGCGACCCGGATCGTGATGCGCACGGTGTTCCCCACCAAGGAACTGCGCGACCAGGCGGTCGAGAAGTACCGGGCGATCGAGGGCGGCCGGCAGACCCTGAGCAGCCTGGCTGCCTACGTCACCGACCTCGCGCGAAAGGGGGCGCAGGGCTGATGGCCGGGAAGGTGTTCTTCAGCGTGACGATGTCGCTGGACGGCTTCATCGCGCCCGAGTCCGTGCCCGTCGACGACTTCCTCGCGCCCGACAAGCAGGACGACCCGGACGTTCAGCGCTGGATGGCGCAGTGGACGGAGCTGCAGCAGTGGCTGTTCCCGCTGCGGTTCATCCGGGAGAACCTGAAGCTGGGCGAGGGCGGCGAGGAGGGCCGCGACAACGACGTCGCGCGGGAGACGTTCGAACGCACCGGCGCGAGCGTCATGGGCAAGCGCATGTTCGACCTCGGCGAGCAGTCATGGCCGCAGGAGGCGCCCTTCCACACCCCGGTCTTCGTCGTGACGCACACCAGGCGTGACCCGTGGGAGCGGCCCGGCGGCACCACGTTCCACTTCGTCAACGACGGCATCGAGCACGCCCTCGACCAGGCCCGCGCCGCCGCCGGCGACCGCGACGTCCGCATCGCCGGCGGCGGCGCGACGATCCTGGAGCACCTGAACGCCGGCCTGGTCGACGAGTTCTCGATCACGCTGTCACCGGTGCTTCTCGGCGCCGGCACCCGCCTGTTCGACGGCGTGGACGCGTCCAGGGTCGCGCTGGAGCCCGTCCGTTCGGAGCCGTCGCCGCGGGTGACACACCTGACCTACGCCGTGCACCCACGGTAACCGCGCCACCACTCCACCCCAGCGACCCGAGCACCCACGGCGCACACGCTTGAATCAGCATCGCAGCGTGGACGGACACTGGGGGTTGGAAAGGCAAGCGTGCTCAAACGGGTGAGATCTGTGGTTCGTAAGCGAATAGCGGACTCCTTGCCTAGGCTGCGGCGGCAGGGAGGAGCGGCAGTCGGTGGCCGTTCCAAGGTGATGGGTGCGGGAGAGCACGCGTGAGCAGCCAGGGCAAGCTGGTACGGGATCGGATCCCTGAAATCATCCGATCGTCAGGCGCGGAGCCTGTGGTTCATACCGCTGGCCCCCTGGAGTACAGGAGGCTGCTGCGGGACAAACTCGGCGAGGAAGTCGCTGAGTTTCTGGCCGCGGACGAGGCGGAGGCTCCGGAGGAACTCGCGGACGTGCTTGAAGTCGTACAAGCTCTCGCGTCCGAGCTGGGCATCGGCCTGGCGCAGTTGGAGAAGATCCGTGAGGAAAAGGCTCGTGAGCGAGGAGGATTCGCCGGGCGGGTCATCTGGACGGGCAATCGCTGACCTCCGCCCTGCCCTTTCGCACACGCCGCTTGTGCGGGGGGATGCCGGTGCGCTGCTTCAGATGGGTGGTTTGAGCAGGACGGCGTGGCATACACCGGGCAGCGGCAGTTTCGGGGCGTCGGCGGCGAGGCCGAGTCCAGCCCGTCGGGCAAGCGCGATGATTTCGTCGGCGGCGACAAGGAAGCAGCCTCGGTGGCGTCGATCGGCAGGACGCCCAGGATGGCCAGCAAGTGGCCGGCGCCCAGAGAAGGTCCAGGACGGCCGCCGACGGCGGATCCCCGCGGGGATCCCCATCGGTCGATGTTCCGGCTGACTTGCGGCTCTTCAACCGGCCTTGACAACTGTCCTCCCGGCTTCGGCCTGTCGCCCGATGGGAGTTCCAAAATCCACCGATGAATTCCGCGGGCTGGGCCGGTCTACTCCGTCGTACACCATCGAACCTCGGACTGGAGACACACCATGGCCACTCCCGCACACGCCGGTCGCATGCTGTTCGTGAACATCCCCGTGGCGGACATCGAGCGCAGCAAGGCGTTCTTCGCGCGGCTCGGGTTCAGCTACAACCCGATGTTCACCGGCGAGACCGCCGCCTGCATGCTGGTCGGCGAGCAAGCCTCCGTCATGCTGCTCAGCCACGAGACGTTCGCGCAGTTCGCGAAGCTGCCGATGGCCGATCCCACCACGCACACGCTGGCGCTCTACTGCTTCAGCGTGTCAGCCCGCGATGAGGTTGACACGGTCGTCGAGGCTGCGCTCGCCGCGGGCGGCTCCGAGGCGGATGGCCCCGAGGACCACGGCTTCATGTACTCACGCAGCTTCTTCGACCTCGACGGCCACGGCTGGCAGGTCATGTGGATGGATCCGTCGAGCGACTCGGGTCGCGGATGACAGCCACGGGTTGTGGCGACGTGATGGGGTGCCGCCGCGGCGGGCGGGATCGAGTCGGAGGTCGAAGTTCTCGCCGTGGGCTTGTTCGAGCAAAAAACTGTGTCGCGTGGTGCTGACGGTGTCGGGATACTGCCTCGGTGACCCTTGCTGCACTGCCTCAGCTGCTTCGACCTCGTGCCTTGAGGCCCGGAGATCTTGTCGTTGTCGCATCGCTGTCCGGGCCGCTCCATACCGTTTACGAGCCCGACCTCGAGCAGGCGGTGGTCGTGCTCCAGCGGATGGGATTCCGCGTGCGTCGGGCACCGCTCCTCGAAGCAGGGCGGCACCGTTGGTGGAGCGCGGCTACACCGGCGGAGATCGCCCGCGAGTTCAATGCCCTTCTGCGTGATCCTGAGGTGCGCGCCATCATCGCGCATGACGGCGGTCAGTCGGTGCTCGGCTACCTCGACCTGATCGACTTCGAGGCGATCGTGGCCGACCCCAAGCCGATCCTCGGCTACAGCGACATCTCACTGCTGCATCTGGTGCTCTATGCGCGCACGGGTCTGGTCGGCTTCCATACCGACATGGCCACCCCTGGACTCGGCGGCCATTGGCAGGCCGCGCCCGCAGCACGCAGGGCGGAACTCGAGAAGCTCTACTCGACGCTGCTGACCGGTACGGAGCCGATCGGTGCGCTGCCGGCCACCCCGTCGTGGGAGTGCTGGCGTGCCGGTCGCGCCGAAGGCCGGCTGATCGGCGGGGTGATCAACCGCATCGTGCTGGCGCAGGCGACGCCTTACGCGCTGCCGCTCGAACGGTTCGACGGCGCGGTGCTGTTCTGGGAGGAGACGGGCGGCCAGGCATCGTATGTGTGGAGCTACCTGCAGGTGTTGCGCCACAGCGGCGTCCTCGATCGGATCTCCGGCATGGTCGTGGGCGTCCCGCACGCGATCGACGGACTCGACTCGACCGACGCGTCCCCGGCTCTCCCCGAGATAGTCCTCGACGTCCTCGGCGACCGCGACATCCCGGTCCTGGGCAACGTCGAGTTCGGACACGCCGGCCCGAATCTGCCGATGCCGGTCGGCATCCGCGTCGCCCTCGACGCGCAACAGCGGACGCTGTCGCTGCTCGAACCGGCGGTACGGCCGCACGCGATGACGGGACCGGTCGGCTGAGCAGCGCGGATCAGTGAGCCGACGGCCTCGGCAGCCCGCCGCTCTCACCCCGGGCCTCCACCGGCAGGTCGCGGTCGTCGCCGAGCTCATAGACCTGCTCCAGCACCCAGGCCGGCGCCTCCTTGCCGACCACGGCGTGGGCCAGGGACATCCGTACCGCCGTGAGCACCTTGTCGATCCGGCCGTCACTCCGCACGGGCCGGGCCCCGGCCCCGGTCCCGGAACGACAGTCCGACGGTGACCGCCGTTCCCTGGTGTCCACCGCAGCCACAGCACGAACAGCCCATGTCACGTGCGGCAGTTCGCCAGTCCCGCTCCGTGCTGCCACACCAGCGCGAGAACAACGACAGGCCCCCCGCGTACGCCTTTGTCGTCCGTTTGCGGTGACGGCCGTGGCGGGCCGTCAGGCGCGGCGCGGCTCGGGTCCGCGCCCGGCTCATCCTGTCCGTCGTCGGCGGTCAGCCCCGCACATGCAGCCCGAAACCCGTGCGGCCCGCGGGCTCCAGTCCCTCCTTGAGGTGCAGCGAAGGGATCTCGTAGTCACCGAAGTTCTGCCGCCGGAACGCGATCGGCTCGGCCGACTCCAGGGTGAGCAGGCGCTGCTCCCAGGCCTTGGCGACGTCCGGGTAGTCCTCGCCGGTCATCCGGTCGGCGCCGTACAGCACGAACGGCGGCAGCACCTCGATGCCCGGGTAGTAGAGGATGCCGTGGTGGATCGGGAACAGCAGATCGTCGATGGGGCCGTTGATCCCGCGAGCGGCGTAGTGCGACTCCGGGCCGCCGGCGGTCACCGACAGCAGAGCCTTCCTGCCCGCGAGGGCGCCTTCGCCGAAGCGCTCGCCGTACCTGGTGTCGCTGTGCTCGCCGACGCCGTACGCGAAGCGGTGGGTGAACACCCGGTCCACCCAGCCTTTGAGGATCGCGGGCATCGTGTACCACCACAGCGGGAACTGGAAGATGATCGTGTCGGCCCACAGCAGCTTCTCCTGCTCGGCGAGGACGTCCGGGGTGAGCGTCCCGGCGCCGAAGGCCCGGCCCGAGTCCAGGGCGACCTTCAGCGGACTTGAGGCGTCCGGGCCGTAGTCCGCGGCGTCCACGACCGCCTTCCAGTTCATCCCGTACAGATCGCTCACCCGTACCTCGTGCCCGGCGGTCTCCAATGTGGACACCGCGAGGTCCTTCAGCGAGCCGTTGAGCGACTTCGGCTCCGGGTGGGCGTAGACGATCAGCGTGTTCATGGGAACTCCTTCGGATCGAGTGCCTTCGATCCTGAGCCCCGCGGCGCCCGGCGTTCAGGGACGTCTCTTCCATCGGACGGGACTTCCTGGTATCGGCAGGACCACCTTCGCGGGCACCACCGAGGCCATACTGGGGGGCATGGACGATCTTGCGGGCTTCCTGCGGACCCGGCGTTCCCGGGTCGACCCGGCGGCCGTCGACATCCCCACCGACAGCCGCCGCCGGGTCGAAGGGCTGCGCCGCGAAGAGGTCGCGCACCTGTCCGGAGTCAGCGTCGACTACTACGTACGCCTGGAGCAGGGCCGCGCGACCCAGCCCTCCGAGCAGGTCCTCGACGCGCTCGCCCGCGTCCTCGGCCTCGACGAGACCGAACGCGGGCACCTCTACCGGCTCGCCCGGCAGCGCCGCCGCCGCGTGAAGGCGCCGGGCGGGCGGGTCCGGCCGGAATTGCTGCGCGTCCTCGACCTGGTTGCCGCACCCGCGCTGATCATGGACCACCGCCTGGACGTGCTCGCCGGGAACCGTCTCGCCGGGCTCCTCTACGGCCGGCCGATGCCGGGCCTGAACACCGCCCGGCACATCTTCCTCGAGGAGGCCGAGCGCGGCCTTTACGCGGACTGGGAGAACTGCACCCTCGACGTGGTCGGGCACCTGCGCCTGGCCGCCGGCAAATACCCTGAGGACCCCCGCCTGGCCTCGCTCATCGGCGAGCTGGCGATGGGCAGCGAGCGCTTCCGCCGTCTCTGGGCCCGCGCGGACGTGCGCGCCCGCACACATGGGCGCAAGGCGTACCGGCACCCGCTGGTCGGACTGCTGGAACTGCACCAGGAGAACTTCGCACCACCGGACGAATCGGGCATGGAGCTGCTGGTGCTGTCCGCCGCCCCCGGTAGCCCCGCCGAGGACGGACTGCGCCTGCTCGCAGGCCTGGGCGCGGACAGCGGTGACGCGCATCCCACAGTGAACGCTCAGGTACGCGAATGACTCGACGACGCCCACCCATCACTCCCGTGGTGTACGTGGTGTCGCGGAGGGCTTCAGCAATAGCTCACTGGATCAGGTCGGTGGGTGAATGGAACTTCGGGCAGATGTACAGCTGCAGATTGTTCCCCCACGATGAGCTCACGTTGCGTTGTGCAGGTACAGGTGCGATGGAAGGGCCTGTCCGGTCGTGTGGCGAGCCAGGCCGCCTGGTCCGGTGCCGGCAGGCGGTAGAGGAGGTTGAGGCTGCCGGTGTGGCCGAGCTCTTTGATCTCGTGGAACAGGTGGAGCGCCGGGACGACTGACCTGGTATCAGTCGGCGGCTGGTGGTTCCGGAAATCCCGTCGGTCCGCTGGACGAAAGAGGAGTCGGCCGGCCCCGCTCCCCCGGTCGCCTGCCTGCGGCCGGGGAGCAATCCGGTGTGCCTGGCCGACCCGCCGGTCAGAGGCGGGATCCTGGCGATGCGGGCCGGGTCAGGAGATCCGCCAGACGCAGGCGTACGGCTGCGGGAAGCGGGTGATCCGGTGGGCGCGCACGATGATGTCGACATCGCCCGGAGGGACGTTCTCCCAGTGGACCTGCTCCACGTTGTTGGTCCGGTCGAAACCCGTGGAGGTTCCCATGTTGCCGTGACGCTCATGGCCGCTGACGGCTCGAACGATCAGGTCGAGATCGTTCTGCAGGGCGGCACCGGGCGGGTCCGTCCAGACCAGGGTCACCTTGAGGGTGCGGAAGGAGCCGGTGGCCGGCACCTGGACACGGACGATGTTCTCCTCGCCCTGCTCGAGCGGCCCGTCCTCGGTGAAGCCGGCATTCGGGTCGCCAGGATCGATCACCGAGCCGGCGAGATTGACGAGGCCGAATCCGGAACTGTTGTTCGGGGAGACCCCGGCCTCCGAGGGGATGTACTGGCCGGACAGTTCCACCGCACCGTTGATCAGCAGGGCTTTCAGCAGCGCGGCGCTCGGCGCGGGATTGCCGTTGGTCACCAGAGTCTCGCGCAGTACCGCCACGCAGCCGGCGACCAGCGGGGTGGCCATACTGGTGCCGCTCTCGAAGAAGAACGCCGGATCCGAGGAGATACCGAAGCGGATGTCGGGCGTCACCACCGCGCGCGAGCGGGTGGACAGGATGGACGTACCGGGTGCCACCACATCGGGCTTGATCCGGCCTTCACGGGTCGGCCCACGGCTGCTGAAGGCGGCCATCCCGGCGGGATTGTCGGCCATCGGATCGTCACGGATGGGATTGGCCGGGAAGTTCACGAACGCGAACTGGCCGTAGGTCTGGGGAATGTCCGGGCGGCGGCTCTCGCTGGCGCCCACGGTGATGCAGTTCTTCGCCCCTGCCTGCGCGCTGACGGACGCCGTGTCGATGACACCGTCCCGGTCCCGGTCATGGCCGCTGTTGCCGGCCGCGAAACAGATCACCAGGTCCGGGTTCTGCCACACCATGTCGTCGACCTCGAACCCACTGCTGCCGTAGGGCAGCCCCGGCTGCCGGGGGCCCCAGGAGTTGGTGTGCACGCGCGCGCCGTCGTTTCGGTAAGGAGGCTCGAACAGATCGCGCAGATCGCCGGGAATCCCGCCGAGTCGACCGACGGGGTCCAACAGCGACTGCAGCACCAGAGTGGCCCGGGGCGCGGCGCCCTGGATGGGACCACCCATGGTGGCCGAGTGACCGTCCCCGAGAACGGAACCCGCCACATGCGTTCCGTGGCCGCGGGGGTCGTCCGACCTGTCGGGGCGGCCGAGGGCGTACAACTTCGCCACCCGACCCGTGAACGCGGGGTGGACATCGGCGGTGGAGCCCTTGTCGAAGCCGGTGTCGGCCACCGCCACGACCTGGCCCTGCCCAAGGAACGCGGTGCCGTTGAGCTGGACCGTGGCGTTCATGATCGGCCGGGCGACGCTGTTGTACGTCACCCACTGGGGCACCTCGTCGATCTGCCGGACCTCGTCGATGCCCACCAGTGCGCCGAGGTGGTCTCCTGACACCGTGAGACGGGCCTTGTGCCTCGTGAGCTGGACGTCATCCGCACTCACGCCGACCGCATCGGCAATGCGTTGCCTGACGCCGTCCGCCTCCGCGTCGACGTCGTCATGCAGCACTACATCGACCATATGCTGCTGTGAATCCCCTGCCGCCGCGGGTGCGGCCAGGGCGGCCAGATCGGATTGCAATCCGCCCGCCCGGAGAGAAGGGGCGATCTTGAAGCCCTCCAGATAGACATCCGCCCAGGCCACGAAGGGCAGGGCCCGGACGGCATCGAGGTCGGCGGGCCGGTACCCGCACAGATAGGTGTTCTCCGGTACGTACTCATGGATCACCAAGCCCAGCTCCGCGAGCTGCTCCTTCTCCTGCACCGAGGGGATATGGGTGGTCTGGACGAGGAGATAGTTGGAGGCGGACGCGTCCGCCGAGACCAGCGACGCGCTGGCCAGCGCGTGGGACTGCCTCAGCGGATCGATGGTCACACCGTTGATGGTGATCCGGGCCATGGCGGACTCCAGGGATGTACGCGCGACTGAATAGTGACATCACGCGCCCGATTGATTACTTTACGTTACACATCGCGACCTTCTGTGGCATGCGAGACGCGCCATGCCTGCTGATAGCGGGGTGGTTATGGGCGCTCGGGGGCGGGCGCCGGGTCATGGCGCTGAGGGCACGGCCGGGCCGTGACGAGGGCGAGCAAGCGGTGGTCCACCGCCTGGCGGCTGCCAGGAGGGCGCCGAGGGTTCGGGTAGAGCGGTGTCGGACGGTGGAGCCGAGCTGGGACGGCCGGCTGGTCCCGCAGATCGCGGACGAGTTGAGGTGCAGTCAGAAGACGGTGCGCCGCTGACTGCACCGCTTCGACCGCTCGGAGCCTGAGGGCCTGGAGGATCTGGGCGGGCAGGGCCGCAAGCGAAGGATCACCGAGGCCGGACGCTCCTTCGGCGACCGCAGCCACATCACCCATCCATCCGTCATGGCGATACCACTGCAAATCACCGTTCGGAAGAACGCCGTAGAACGCAAAACGGACACCTGTGGCATGGTTTACCGGCATGGCGGAACTTTTTTTCGAGGCCACGGTGCCGCAGGACGCATGAGACGTGCGCATTGCCAAGGTGCAGAAGAGCTCGCTCAATTGGCGAGACGTCGTGTTGGCCTCGCGACGTAGTCTGCGAGATGACACCGGCCCTGGCGGCTGTTTTGATCTCCGACATCATGAGCCGTCCCCCTCTCACCACACTGCGCTTTCCAGGTGCGTTCCGCAAATGGAAACGGCAGCTGTCGTTCTCCGCATAATCCGCATGTCGCGCTGCCCGCGCGGTGGATAGCCTCTGCGGGTGACGTACGAGGACGTGCTGCAAGATTGCGCCCATCGGCAGGTCGTGCGGGTCGGCGACACCGTCCGCCGACCCGTCCAGCCCTGGACCGAGACCGTGCACGCACTGCTGCGCCATCTCGAAGCAGTGGGCTTCCCCTACGCTCCGCGGGCCTTGGGGATCGACGAGGAAGGCCGCGAGGTTCTCAGCTATGTCGACGGGGAGTCGGGGCCGCTGGGGTGGGCCAAGGTCGTGCAGGACGACGGCTTGACCGCCTTCGCCCGGCTGCTGCGCGAGTACCACGACGCCACCGCGGGATTCACCCCGCCCGACGACGCCGCCTGGGCCGTCGGCGCGACGGAGTCCACTGACGGCGAGGTGATCTGCCACGGCGACTTCGGCCCATGGAATGTGGTCTGGCAGGGACAGCAGCCGGTGGGCCTCATCGACTTCGACTTCGCTCGCCCGGCAGCCCGCCTGCACGACATCGCCTACGCACTGCAGTACGTCGCGCCATTCAGGGACGACACCGAGTGCACCCGTTGGCTCCGCTATCCGCAACCGCCCGACCGCCGTCGCCGCCTGCAACGGTTCTGCACCGCCTACGGCCTCCTCTCCACCGCCGACACCACCGACATCGTCGACGCCGTCATCCGCGAGCAACGGGAAAACGCCGAACGAGTGCGCCGGCTGGCCGATGCCGGGCACGAACCCCAGGCAACCTGGGCGGCCGACGGTTACCTGCAGGACCTCGCAGACAAGTCGGCATGGAGCCAAGCCCATCGACACCTGTTCGAGTAGCGCCTCGCCCTTTCCGCTGCCCACCCACAACCGAGCACCCCGGCACCGCCATGGGCGGTCCCGAATCAAACCGCCCGCCGGACCCGCATCACGACGCCTGACGGCCGGCCCTGGTCCGGTCGTCGACGGGCCGCACCGGGTCGAGTCCTGGCCCGGAGCCGTTTCAATCCCAGCCCGGGCACCTGCACGCTCGTCGACGTCATGGGCGTACGGCCGGAGGCCGTGCGCAGCGCGGACGCGCGCCGACCGAAATTGACATGGTCTGCGCACGGGGCGAACCTGGAATCAGGTGCGCCTGAACGGCCCTCAGAAGTTTGTATTTCAATCAGACTTGCGTTCGTCGAATTCGGCCGCGCCCGCACGCCCTCGACGAGAATCCCGGCCACGCGCGAGAGGAGACTCTGATGCACGGGCATGTGCGAACCATCACCGGGGACGAGCCGATCTTCATGATCAAGGTCAGCGTCTACCGCCCCGACCTCACACTCATCGACCGTGCCTACACCAACGACGACGGCTCGTACAGCGTCGACGTGCCGGCCGGTGAGACGGTCACCGTCCGGTTCGACACCCATCACTCGCTCAACAACGCGGACGGCTGGCAGCCCTCACTGGTCACCGACGTGGTCGCCGACGACGCCGTCCCGCTCGACCGCCGTCTGGTCCCCGTGGGCCAGTTCGCGGATACGGCGCGCGGCATCGACGTACTCGCCGCCTTCCTCCTGGCCTCGGCCGTGGAAGGACCGGAGTACGCCGCCCACGCCACGACCCGGCTGTCCCAGATCAAGCAGAACACCCTGTTCCTCCAGCACATCCAGGCAACCCTCCTCCAGCACTTCACGGAGCAGGCCGACGCCTGATGGGCCGTAACCGACCCGGCCGGTGGTCATCGTGCCGAATTTCCTCCTCGTCCGATCCCTGGACCATCTGCTCCTCGGGGTTTCCTGGTCCGGTCTGACCGTGGCCGAAACCCGCCCCGACGGGATGCCGGTGCTCAAGGCCACCGGCGACGACGCCCGGCTCGTGGTCTCCTTCCCGCCCCAGCACGTGGCCGAGGAGACCTCTCCGCCCGGGCAGTCGGCCCCTAGGACTCTGCCGGCGGCCTCGGGCACCCTCGTACCGGTCTGGAACGGCATGCTGTCAGGGCCGAGCCGGATCTCCTTCGCCCTGCCGCGCGGCACGACCCTCGTCCCCACCGTGGACGGCATCCTGCAGGCCATGGGCCGGGGCCGGCCGATCGCCGCGGACACCGCCGTCGAACTGCCCTGGCGGATGATCTTCGCCGTGCAGGATCGCCAGGGCGGCCAGGACATCGCCTCCGACCACCCCGTGCTCCCCCTGACGGTCGCCGGGGTCTCGGGCCTGTGGCGCGCCCGCCTCCGCTCCTTGCGGCGGGAGCCGGGAACCCCCGCCCAGGACGCCTCCCTCGCGCTGCACGCCGTCGACCCGGCGACCGCGAAGTCCCCGGACCCCGGGTTCTCCGTCCCGCTGGGCCAGGTGGGCCGGGACCGGCTCGCCGGCAAGGCGACGCCGGCTCAGCCCGCACACGCCACCCGGCTGGAACTGAGCGCTCTGGGCGGCACCCTGACGGCCGCCGGCCGGTGGGACACCTTCCAGTGGGAGCACGACGCGGTGCTCGGCCGGGACGTCCGGGTCCGGACGGAGACTTCCGGCGTGCTCTACCCGCTGGGCCACCGGGCCCGGTACGTGGAGTTCAGCGAGCGCGTCTTCGACCCGACGGCCGGCCATGCGGCCGTCCTCCGCAGCACGTTCGTCCTCACCGTCACCGAACCCGTCCGGCGGCCGCCGCCGGACGGACCGGTGGCCCGCGCCTTCCCGTTCGGAGACGTCGAGATCACCACCTTCGTCTACGGGGGCCTCGTCGGTGACGGCTGGCAGAGCTTCACGGACCCGGTCACCGGCCAGACGCACCTCGGTGTCTTCTTCAAGCCCACGTTCGCCGACGGCAGCCGGACGGTCGAATTCCCCGTACGCTGTGCGGCGCCCAGGGGCGACGTCCGATTCCCGATGCCGCTGCTCTTCGTCGCCGACGTCACCAAACCCGGCTTCGCCTCCCTCACGAACCCCGCCCTGGCCAAGCATCTCGCGCACGTCCTCCCCCCGCAGTCCGTGCCCCTCCCCGGCATCCCGATCGACCTGGTCCGGTCGGCCGCACCCCGCGACGGCGACGTCCACGAGGTCCACGGCATCACTGTCGGCGGCACCCTGCACGCCACCGGATACCGGCCGGTGCTCACCGGTCTCGACGTACGGCTGCCCGCGCTGCGGGCCCTGCTGGGCAAGGACGAACCGCGCCGGGTCGAGTTCACACCCCAGTACCTGAACCAGGGCGCCTCGCACGACATGCTGCTGAAGCTGGACCGTCCGGTCGACATCGACTTCGTCGGCCAGAGCGACCGTTCGGGCGGTCTGGTGGCCCCGCGGTTCACGACGGACGCGGTGTCCCGCGACCTCGGCCCCGTGAACTCCGCAGCGCAGCCCGCACAGGGTACGGACGAGATCGACCCGGCACGGCTGTTCCCCCCGGAGGCCACCCTGCTGGGCTTCGCACTGATCGACCTCGTCACCGATCTCAAGAAGCCGCCGACCGTCACCTCCGTGCTCGCGCCGAGCCGCCCGCCGGCTGCGAGGATGGCGTGGAACGACGTACGCCTCAAGGCGAGCGGCCCGTTCCGGCCGACCGGTGAGAGCACGCTCGACCTGACCGTGACGGCATCGGCCGACGGGACCGACACCCACTGCAAGGTCACCGAGTTCGCCCTCGTGCTGCCGACGCCGTCCGCTCCGCTGCTGAAGGTGCAGTTCGCCGCCATGACCTTCACCCAGAAGAGCGGCGGGCCGCCCTCGATCGCCCTGGAAGACGTCGAGGTGGAGTTCCTCGGCGAACTCCAGCTCCTCCAGGAGCTGGGAGAGGCCGTCGATCTGTCCGACCTCGCGCCGCAGATCGACGTGAACCCGGACGAACTCGTGGCGAGTTACTCACTGCCGCTGCCTTCGGTCACCGCCGGCGCGTTCATCATGACCGACCTGGAGGCGAGCACCGAGATCGCCGTCCCGTTCGACGGGCAGCCGGTGTCCGTCACCTTCGGCTTCGCGAGCCGGGAGAACCCGTTCACCCTGACCGTGCTGATGTTCGGCGGCGGCGGATACCTGGAGGTGGAACTCGACCACCGCGGACTGCAGCGCCTGGAGGCCGCATTGGAGTTCGGCGCGATGCTCGCCATCGACTTCGTGGTGGCCCGCGGAGAAGTCCACGCCTTCGGCGGGATCCGGTTCGAGCTGGCCGACGGCGAGGTCACGCTCACCGGCTACCTGCGGATCGGCGGGTGCGTCGAAGTCCTGGGCCTGATCTCGGTGTCGGTGGAACTGTGCATTTCGCTGGCCTACCAGTCGGCCACCAAGGCGCTGGTGGGCCGGGCCACCCTGGTCATCGAGGTCGACTTCACGCTGTGTTCGGCCAGCGTCGAACTCGACAGCGGTACCTGGGTGCTGGCGGGCGGCGGGAGCGCCGACCATGCGTTGCACGCCCTGGCCGACACCGACGAAGGGCTGGCGCGCTGGCGGGCCTACCAAGCGGCCTTCGCACCGTTGTGACATGAGTGCTGTGACAGGAGTGCAGTATGAGCGAGATCGGTGAGCTGCTGGCGCAGGCGAAGCTGGACTTCGCTCCGTCCGAGATCGCCTGGGGCGGCAACGGGATGAGCCTGGTCGCGTTCGGCCCGCATCGTACGAGCGCCCCCTTCAACACGCAGCAACTGTCGGTCCTGGACGCCGGTTCGGGCGAGGTCCACTGGTCCACGGAGGCCCTGGACATGACGTCCGCCGTGATCAGCCCGGACGGGCAGGCCGTGGCCGGGACCGGTGGTGACGGGCCGGTGGAGCCCATCGAGGAGTTCATCCCCTTCCTCGACTGCAGCGACCTCCCTCTCCAAGACCGGGAGGAATGCAAGCGGTTCAACGAGGAGGAAGCCGGGCTCCACATCATCGGCTGGACCCCGCCGCCGCGCCGGATCTGGGTACGGGCGGTGGATTCCATGATCGTGCGATGGAGACGGGACGACCCGGCCGGGGACGTGCGGCACCTCGTCCACAGCCCCGACGGCAAGCTGCTGGCGGGCTCGGGCAAGGGCCTCCTCGTACTCGACGCGCTCAACGGCAGCCTCAAGGACGGGTTCCCCTCCGTCGTCTCGCAGCTGCCCGCCGCGTACACCCGCGACTCCCAGCAGCTCGCGGCGGCCGACGCGGCGCGCATGGTGCTCGTCGACGTGACCGCGGGCGCCATCCGCTGGACGACCGGACTGCCCGCCGCCATCACGGCGTTCGCCTTCACCGCCGACGAGACGGCGCTGGTCGTCACGACCGAACGCGAGGCGTTCACCCTCAGGGCCGAGGACGGGGTCATCCGCGAAACGGTCGCTCTCGAAGGCCCGGTGCCGGGCACCGCGGTGACGGCCCTCAGCAACGGCGGCCGCCGACTGCTCCGAGTCGGCCCCGAGACGATGGTCCTGTGGGACGTTTCCGACGGCGGGCGGCGCTTCTCGGCGCCGGTCGGCGCCTCGGCCCGGGTCCGGTTCAATCCGGTCCTCCCGGAGATCGCGATCGTCTCGGTCAACGGCGTGAAGGTCGTGAACTCCCTGCTCGGCACCACCGTGTGGGAGAGAGCGACGAACTCGCTGACGGGCCTCGCGTTCTCGCGCGACGGACAACGGCTCGCGCTCGGCGGGCTGGGGTCCCAGGGCTCCGGGTTCCTCCACATCCACAGCATGGCCCCGGCCAGCGTGTCGAGTCTGACCTTCGAGGGCCCGGTGAAGGAGATCGCCCTCGCCTCGGCTCCCGGGCCGCTGGCCGTCGCGGCCGGTCACGAACCCGAGGCCAAGGCCTCGTTGTTCCGCGCCGACACCGGCGAGCTGGTCCTGGAGAAGAGGCTGCCCGGGGAGATCAACTCCCTGGAGTTCAGCCCGGACGGCCGCCACTTCGCCACCGGCAACACGGACGGCGGCGTCCGGCTGTTCCGCACCGACACGGGCGAGCGGCGGTGGATCGTCCCCCACACCGCGCCCGTGGAGGCCGTCGCCTTCCTCCCCTCCGGTGGGGACGACGACGTGGTCACGGCCTGCCGTGACAAAACGGCACGCCGGCTCGCCCGCGACGACGGGGAAGAGGTCTGGAGGTTCAAGCACCCGCAGCCGGTGACCCGGGTGACCACGAGTGCCGACGGCCGGTTCGTCGCGACCGCCTGCGCGGACCGCTCGACCCGGATCCTGGCACCGGACACGGGCACCGACCTCGCCGGCTTCTCCCATGACGGCAGGATCCGGGCCATCGCCTTCAGCCCGCAGGGCTCGCTCCTGGCCACCGGCGGGGACGACGGCGCGGTGCTGATCATCTCCACCGCCACCCGCAAGGAGATCGGGCACTCCCAGCACACCCGCGAGGTCACCGCCGTCGCCTTCAGCCGTGACGGCAAGCTTCTGGCGACCGCCGGCAAGGACGAGGTCGTCCACCTGTGGAACGTCGCGGCCGACCCGCCGGAGAAGGTCCGCACGCTGACCTTCCCGCAGACGGTCACCCGGCTCCTGTTCCACCCCACCGAGCCGCAACTGGCGCTCGTCAACGACGAACCCCAGCCGACGGTGGTCATCATCGAACCGGCCACCGACACCGAACTCGCCCGGCTGGTGCACCCGGCCACCGTCAACGACCTGGCCTTCAGCCCCGACGGGAAGCTGCTCGCCACGGCCTGCGCGGACGGTCTGGCCCGCGTCTACCCGGGACGGCGGTAGCGATGAGCACGTTCGTCTGGGCGGCGATGCCCGCCGGGTTGACCGAAGGCCCGGAGCCGGCCGCCCGGATCCGCGTCCTCGTCGTGCCCCGGCTGGCCGCGGGCTCCCTCGCCGACTTCGGCCTCCAGGACTGGCCGTCCCTGCTCGCCGACGCCACGTTCGACCTGGAGGTCCGGACCGCCGACGGCATCCGCGAGGCGGATCACGCCCTGCGGTACGACCCGGTCGCCGACAGCGACGCCTGGCACGCCTTCTTCGACGCCGACGCAGGCGTGGTCGAGGAGTGGACGCCGACGGAGCAGCCGGCTCCGCAGGTCGGCACGACATATGCCGACGCCCGCGCCGTCGTGATGTCGTACCGGGAGTGCACGAGCATCCTGACCCGCGAGCCGGCCGACGGCGAGGATGCCGTACGCAGGCGGATCGACCAGTGGAAGACCCCCCTGCCGCCGTCCGCGCAGCCCGAGCCGCCGCTGCCGCCGCTGCCGCCCGACCTCGACTTCCACCGGACCGTGGCGACCTTGCGCGAACACCCCGCGGTTCTCGAAGCCCTCGGGCTCGTGTTCGAGCTGCGCGCCGACCGGGCCGACCTGGACATCGGCACCGGCCCGCGGTTCCTGCGGATCCGCGGCACGGACCTGCCGATCGACATCAGCTCGCCCTGGACCAAGTACGACCTCACCGGTACGGGCTTCTGGCCGGCGCCCGCCAACGGCTCCAGCGGCATCCGCAACGGACTCCTCGACCTGGCCGGCGTCGGCCTCCTCGACTGGGCGGAAGGCACCGCCCCACCCTGGGCCCTCAGCCTGATCGACGTCGACGGAGCCGTGCGCGCCCTGCGCACCGAGGCCAGGGCCCTGGACGCCGACAGCAGTCGCCGGCCCGCGCTGCCGGACCTGCGTACCGGTGGGCTCATGCTGATCCGCCCTGACCGCCAGTCCGATTTCACCGCCCGTGCCGGAGTCGCCGCGAGCCGGCTCGGGGCCGGCCTGCACGGCGCCGAACTCACCGCCGAGGACCTGGTGCTCGGCTACCGGGTCGACATCCGGACCGGTGACGACGAGCAGTGGCACCCGCTGTGCACGCGCCGGGCGTCCTACACCGTCGAGGACTCCGACGGCCAGGTGATCACGCTGGGCGACCCCGCGCTGCCCGAGGAGGGGCACGTCAAGCCCTATGCAGCGGTGAAGACTCCCGACGGACGGCTGCACGCGGACGAAGTGGTCGTCCGCTGGGACGGCTGGAGCCTGGCGGTGCCGTTCGTGAACCTGCTCGGCGGCACTCCCCTGCCGGAGCCCGCCCCGGCGACCACACCACCGTACGTGTTCCGCTGGGACTTCAGCCCCGTCGGCGGCACCCTGCCCCGCCTGCGGTTCGTCGTCCGGTACGCGATGCGGGTGCGGATCGCCGACCTCACCGGCGGCGGCCCGGGCCTCGATGAACTCACGGGTCCCACGGGCGCCACCGGCACGGTCAAGTACGCCCGCAGCGACCCCATCAGGCCGCCCCGGCTGAGCCACGACAACACGTTCGGCGCCGGCGCGGCCCTGGACCGGCTGGTCGTCCGCAGCGACCTCGGCATGAACGCCGCCCAGTTCAGCGCGGCCCACCCCCAGTACCCGCCGGTCGAACGGCGCACCCTGCACCGGCCGACCGTCAGTTTCGGCCTCGCGGAGCAGCACGGGGTGTTCGACCCCCGGGAGGGGAACCCGGGCGACGCCGGCCCCGCGTTCACCGAGCGCACCTGGAAACTGGCCCTGCGCGCGCTGCGGGCCGAAGCCGCCGACGACCTGGACGGCGCCCTGCCGGACCCGGCGACCAGCGGCGTCAGCGCCCATATCGCCGCCGCCCCGGGCGGGTTGACCGAACCGGTCACCGACCGGTCCGCCTGGGACGACTGGCCCTCGGCGGACCCCAAGCGGATCACCCTCTCCGACCAGCCGACCCCCACTCCTCCCATTGCCCTCGCCTGGGCGAACGGCGACCTGGACCTGAAGCTCGCCAAAGCCGAGGAAGCGGTCCTCGAACTCTCCTCCACCGTCACCGACGGCTTCCTCGACCACTTCTCCGTGAAGCAGTGGCTGGACCGGCCCGTCAGCGCTTCCGGCGTGCCCCTGCCGGACAGCGAGTGGGAGGTCACCGTCCTCAACGGCCGGCATCCGGTGCTCTGTCCCGTCCGGCGGATCCACCTGGTGCACGCCGTCCGACGGCCGCTGGCGGAGCCCCGCTGGCAGAGCCAGCCGCCGGTCACACGCGGCGAGCGGGAGACGTTCGCCGTGCTGCGCCCCGTCTTCCTTCCCACCGGTCTGAACACCGACAGCACCGGCCGGCTGGAGATCTCCGCGGCCTGGCGGGAGTGGACGAACGACGGCGACCGCGACGCCGGCGTCGCGCACGTGTACGGGCAGACCGTCGCTCGGGGTGACCCGCCCGCGCCGGTGATCCGCCACGAGTTCGGCGACACCAAGCACCGCAAGGTCACCTACACGCTCAAGGCGATCAGCCGTTTCCGTGCGTACTTCGACGAGGACGACCCGGACGACGCCTTCCAACTGAGCCGCCTCCAGGGCTCCGTCACCATCCCCTCCAGCGCCTGCCCGCCGGACCTGGTGCTGCTGTCGACCACACCGTCCTTCCGCTGGGAGACGCAGACGGCCGCCTCGCGGATCGAGCGCGTCCGCGCGTCCCGGCGGCTGCGCGTGGAGCTCGCCGGCCCGTGGTACGCGACCGGGGAAGGGGAACGGGTCGCCGTCCTGTCCGCCGCGCCCGGCGCGGCCCCCGCGGTCCCGGTGACCCGGGTCGGCCGGGATCCGCTCTTCGCGTCCGAGCCGCTCCCGCCGCTCGCCGCCAAGGAATGGTTCACGGGATTCAGCGAGCCCCCCGGTACCTCCGCCGACCTGGGCGCGTCGGTGCTGCTGGTCCCTTACGCCGTCACCCGCGACGGTGACCGCTGGTACGCGGACATCGAGATCGCCCCGCCCGCGGCGGCCCCCTCGTACGCGCCGTTCGTCCGGCTGGCCCTGGCCCGGTTCCAGCGCAACAGCCTGCCCCGGATGTCGCTGTCCCCCGTGGTGGTGGCGGACCCGGTGCGGCTGCTGCCCGACCGTCGGCTGGTCGTCGAGCGGACCGGCCCCGACCTGCGCATCTCCCTGCTGGGGACGGGTCCCCGGCCGCCCAACCGGCTGGAGGCCGTCCTGGAGGAGGCGCACGGCCCGGCCGGCGCCGTCCCGGGCGCCACGGACCTCGTCGACCTCGGCTCGCCGGCCACGGCCGCCGTGCCGGCCTGGCGGCCGCTGTCCGCCAGGGTGGCGAGCGACAGCCCGGAGACCCCGTCGGTCCTGCGTATGCCGTCCGGCACCGCCCCGCTGCGGCTCCGGGTCCGCGAGGTGGAACGGATCCCCGCCCTGCCGCCCTCCTCGGCCGTGCCCGCCGAACTCCAGGACCGGACGCTCTTCGTCGACGTGGTCCCCCTCCCCCCGGGCTGGCGGCCGGGCTGACTCCGCCACCCGCGGCCGCCTGCCGCAGCCCTTGGTGCCGATACAGCGACCGGCTTCCGCTCCTGACGGGAAGCTCATGACGACGCATCACCTCACTGTGACCCGCCGTCCGATGACCCCTCAAAGCCGACCCTCACAGAAGAGGCCCGCCCGACACTCGCCGACGGCAGCCGGCATCCACTCAGGTCCGACGCCAGATACAGCCGTCGCCGCCCACGGTGATCGACGAAATCTTCTCATCGGCCTCCTCGACAGGATCGAGGAATGGATTCATGAAGCGGGCCGGAAGGTCGCGGGATTCTTCGAGGGCGTCGGCGACGACATCGATGGCTTCGTCAGAAGCCTCTGACCCGTAGCGCGGCAGCCATCCGGCCCAGGGCGCCTCGGTCCCGCAGGGCTGACGCCGAGCCTGGCCTGGCAATGGTGACGGCTCGGTACCTGCGAAGCTGCTGTCAGGTGCCCATGGGCATCTGACGGAGGCTTCGCCACGATATGGCTCCGTGCACAGGCTGCCGCCGACCGCTGGACCTGGCTCGTCATTGCGCTGCAAGTTGCACAAACACCGAGCTCAGGAGCCGTCCTGCCGGGTCGACGCGACGATGCGCCGGTAGTCGTCCCGGTCGCGCGGGATGCGGGGCTCCTCCAAGTCGCGGACTGCGACCGGATCGCCGGTGCGCCCGATCACCGCTCCCATGAGGTTCTCCCAGGCGAGCCCTTCGGCGTAGAAGTCGATCCCGTACTGCGCGACGATCTTCGGCTCCCCGTCGACCTCCATCGCCCAGTACTGGCGCTCGTAGGCAATGTAGTTGTCCTCCTCGCCGCCACCGACATCGGCCGCGAAGCAGGTGCCCCACCCGGGCACGTCATACTCCACGACCAGGTACACCGGACGGCGTACCGGCGTCGACGCCTTCCCCGCGATCTCGGCCAGTTCCTCGGCCGGCAGCCGCCGAGGACGCATGAACGGGGACGTCATGCTGGTGCCGGGTGAGGAGTACATGAAGCTCTCCGTACGCACGACCCGTTGTTCGAGCTGATCGTCCGGCTCCGTGAGGTTGGCGACGTCCTGCTCGTACACCGCGGTGAGGAATTCCTGGAAGAAGGTCACGGCCTCGTCGATGTTCACGTCAGCTCTCACTCTTTCTCACGAAGAGCCACGCGTCGGCTCCGACCGGAGGTGGGCTGTAATTCTTGCTCTTGCCGTTGGCTTTCAGAACGTACTCGTACTTCGTCTGCTCTGCCCTCCGGATCGGAGGATTGGAGACCTTCTGCAGGAGATCCACGAACCGTTGCTGCGCCTCCGGATCAGACGCTGTGTACCACGGCAGACTCGTGACCCGGGCCTTGAGAATGTCGCCGACCAGAATTCCGAACGTGATGGTGACCGTGAGGTCCATGGACACGTCGCCCACGTCCACCCCGTTCAGCAAGGCGAACGTCCGGATGTTGGCTTCGATCGATCTCTCCGCCGCGCCCTGGATCTGCTTGTTGTAATGGTCGCTTGTCGACACCAGGTTCAGGCCCTCCCGGAACCCGGATCCCCCGAACATGTCGGCGACGCCGTGTGCCCGGTTGAGTTCCTCGCCCTCCACGAAGCCGGCCGGAGTCTGCGTGATGCCTCGCGGAGCGCCACTGGGCTTCAGATTCAGGTCGTGGCCCGTCACGGTGAGCGACTCCGAGCGGTCTTTGCCCTTCTCGACCACGGTGAAGTTCTTGCCGGCGCGCGTCGTGTACGTGGTGGTGGTCGTGTCGCCCTCGGTGACGGAGTTGATCTTCTCCGGGAAGTAGTCCGAGTGTTCCTTCTGCCGCAGGCTCGGCAGGTCGAACTGTCCGTAGGGCGAGACGCCGACCTTGTAACTGCCCGGCCCGAGCTGGTTGATGCCCGCCTGCAGACTCGTCCGGAGCGCCTCGTCGGTGATCTCCGGCAGTCGGCTCGCGGCCAGCCTCTTCAGTTCCGCCGGAACGGGTGACCCGAGGGCCTGGAGGAACGCCTTCCGCTGGGGCTTCTGAGTGCCGAACACATGGCTGTAGAAATCGTTCGCGTCCGCCGTCTTCCGGTTTCCCTTGAAGTAGTCGAGCAGCGGCTGGACGAAACCGTCCGTCTGAGTGAGCGCCCGTGCGTCGCTGTCCGTGCCCTTGAGGTCGGCCAACGAGAACAGGGGAGGCGAGCTCGGCAGGGGTCCGGTTCGGACCTTGCTGATGTATGTGTTCCACCAGTACGGGTGCACCTGCTCGATGAGCGTGTTGTTGTGCTTGTCGCGCATCGCCGCCTTGATCTCGTCGCGTGTCTGCTTCTCGTCGCGGAGGGCGTGCTGCGGGGTCCGGGCCGTCTGGACGTGCACCACCTCGCCCTGTGGTGTCTTGGAATCCACGACCAGATGGAGCGGGACATCGTGCTTGCGTTCCACGGCGCGGACGCCGGTCGCCGCTGCCTCGTGGGAGCCGGCCCTGGCGAGTGCCTGGTCCGCATCTGCAAGCGCGGCTGCTTCGTTCTTGCTGCCCTTGCCCTTCGACTTGTCCTTGTCCTTACCGGTGAACTTGTCCTTTACCTTCTTGCCGGCCGCCTTGAGCTTGGCCCAGATGGCCTTGCCCAGCTTGACGATCTTCCCGACGATCCAGTCGACGGCCTTCATCACCGGCTTCGATAGTGCTTGGAAGAAGGACTTGACCTTGCTGGCGACGCCGCCGATGCCCAGGATGGCGGCGAGCGCGCCGATCAACACCGGGATCGACTTGGCGAGCGCTCCTTCGATCAATGCGGGTACGCCGCCCGCGCCGCCGCCCGCGATGGCGATCACCGCGTCCAGCACCGCGTTGACGAATTCGATGATCTGGGCGCCGCGTTCGATGATGAAGGTGACGATGTCGATGATCATCTTGCAGGCCTTGATGAACGCACTGGCCGGGTTGAGCAGCGAGACGATCCACGTGATGCCGGCGATGAGCACGGTCGGTATCAGATACTCGGAGATCTTTCCGAGCAGGTTCTCCTTCAGATCACCGACCTGCTCCTTGATCTCCTCGGTGACACCCGCGACACCCTCCGACTGCAGTTTCGCGACGACCGGGACCCCGGCTTCCACGGCGCCCATCGCCTGCTCGGGAATTCCCTTCTTGATGATCCGCCCACGGATCGCGTTCCAGGTCAGACCCAACAGCGAGGCGATCATCGTCAGAATGCCGCGCAGGTCGAATTTCGACGGCACCTGCAACCCGGCACCGCTCATCGCGCCCAGGAGCCAACCGATCAGGCCCTTCTTCAGGTGGGTGCCGATGTTGGACATGAACGCCTTCAGACCGACACCGAGCGCGGAGACCAGGTTGCCGAGGAACCCGATCGGGTCCTTCAGGATCGCCATCACCGCCTGGGCGGCTTTGGCGAGCACCCCGAGCAGGAGATCCTTGAGCTTGAGGATGGTGTCGATGACGCCCTTGACCGCATCCACGGCCTTGGCGACCAGGCCTTTGTTCTTCTCCTTCTCCGCCTCGATCTCAGCGTCGACCGACTTGAGCGCCTCGTTGTACTTCGACGCCAGCGTCTCCACCAGCTCTTGACCCTTGGAGTCGACCTTCTCGGTCAGCTCATCAAACTTTCCGGAGAACTCCCCGGCTGCTTCTTTGCCGATGGCTTGCAGGTCGGCGGGGAGTTTCTGGATCTCGGCCTGCAGCTGCTGCCGTCCGGTGGCGATGCGCTGTTTGGCTTTGTTGAGTTCGGCGCCGATGACGTCGGCGACATTCGAGATGACGCCTTGCATGCGGTTGACGTAGCCCTGCCGGGCGGTGACGAAGATCTGGTTGGCTTCCTCGGGCAGGCCGGCGAACTTGTCCTTGACCCATCGCATCTTGCCGGTGAACCCGGAATAGCGTTTGTCCTTGTACTCGTCCATCCGCCGTTTGTGCTCGGCGGCGAACGCGTCCCGGGCCGCTTTCTCCCCGGCGCTGAAGGAGTCATCGACCTTCTTGTCCAGCCCGGTCAGGATGCCCTCGACGTCTTTCTGAGTGGCGTCGAAGACCACCTGCAGTTTCGCGGTGACCTGGGCGCGCTTCGATTCGTCCCTGCCCTGGGCGCCTTGCTGGCCTTGACCGACAGCGGTGTTGGCGGCTTGCTTCTGTCCGCGCATCGCCTCTATCGAGGTCGCCGCGCTCGCCTGCGCGCCGGCTTTGGCGTCGGTCAGCGTCCGGTTCTCGGCGGCCCGGACCTGGCCGGGCGCGGTGGCGGCGTGTTCCTCACCGGCCTTCTTCTCTTTGAGCGCGCCGGTGAACTCGGGCTCGTTGGACTTGACGAGTTGGTCCTCGGTCACCTGGGCGTCGGCCATCTGCTGGTCGACCTGCTTCGGCCCCTCGGAGAAGTCGGTCGCACTCGCCGCGGCCTTGTCGGGGACAGCGTTGGCGGGATTCGGGGTGCCTGGACTGCCGGGTGCGGGCTCCTGGGCGAGGGGGACGACCTGTTTCTCTTTCGCCTGCGAGGTGTCGGGGCCGGCCTTGGTGGTGGTCTCGATCTGCTTGGCCGACTGCTCCTTGCCCTGCCCGACCTGGCCCTGCACTTGTCCTTTGACCGCGTCGGCCTTGCCCGAGTCGGCGAAGTTGTCCGCCTCGTCAAGGTTCTTCGGCGCCTGCGCCGAGATCGCCTTGTTCACGGCGGCGATGAACGCCGCCTTGTCGAACGTGCCGGGCTGGGCCGCGTGCATCTTCTCCGCGTTCGCGGCCTTGCCCTGCGCCTGCTTGTCATCGGCGGGAGGCTTCGCGGCGGCTTGGGCGGCGTTGGACTTCGACGCGGCAGGCGGGTGAGCAGAGAGCGTCTTCTGCTTGCCCTTGACGTCGGACTTGAGGGCGGAGAACTTCGGCGAGGAGGCCGCGGGCGGCCGCGACAGCCGTTGCACCGGCATGGCAGCAGGCTGCGCACCCGCGGCGTCCTTGGCATCCGTGTCGTCGGTGGCCGGCGGACCCGGTGGCTCATCGGCGGCTGTGCGGCCACCGGCTCGACCCGGCGCCGACGGCGCCGTCACCGGGGCTTCCGCGGCCGGCGACTCGGCCTCGACGGTCGGCTCCGCGGCCGCCGGCGCATCCGATGTGCGTCGCTGCGCGATCATCCCGGCCAGGGCACGGTTGCCCGCGGTGGCCTGCAACCGCTGCGCCATGGCCGGGTTGAGCCACGACCCGGGCCGCGCCCGGGCCGGCGCATGCGCACCAGGAGCCTCCGTGCTTCGTGCGTCCTCCGTGGTGGCTCCGGAGCTGTGCCGATGCTGCTCCACCTCGGTCGGGGAACTCTTGGTCGCCTTGCTGTCCATAGTCGTGTCCCGCGCTGCCGGTGCCCGAACATCCAGCATGAGGAAGGGGCCACATCTTCATCACCGCCGCCCAGGACCAGATGAAGGGAATCGGATACCGCCCTTTAGGGCACATCCGTCGCGTACGGGGAAAAGCAGTGAGCGCAGGGGTTCCTGGCAGAGAGGGCGGCCGGCCGGGTGGGTCAGTGATCGGTCGTGGTGGGCGCGATCTGCTGCATGAGGCTGATCATGTCCGGGGCGACCCACTCTTCGGCGATCTTGTCGCCTTCGATGCGGTAGACCTCGACGCTGCGGTAGGCGACCGTCCGGCCGGTCGCCTCGAACTGCTGGAACGCTCCCAGGTGGGTTCCCCGGAAGTTGACCAGCACCGCGACCTTGTCGCAGGCGCCGAAGATGTCCTGGACGTCGATCTTCAGGTCCGGGAAGGCGTCCAGCATGCCCTGGGTGCCGAAGCGCCAGATCTCCCGGCCGTGCAGGGGCTCGGCGCTGCCGGGGACGTTGGCGATGAAGTCCTCCGCCATCAGCTCCGTCGCCGCGTCGAGGTCGCCGCGCTCCACGCACCGGTACGCCGTGCGCAGCAGGGTCACGTTCCGGTCGGTGGCAGTGGTCATCTCGCTGTCCTTTCGGAGGTGGAGGACCCGGCACGGTGATCGCCCGGGGCCGATGTCCTTCAGTGAAGACCATGACGTCGCGGCAAGGTCAAAGGGATGGTTCGCGGCCGTCCGCCGGGGCCGGGGGCACCGGTCGTCGGGCGAGCGTCTGTGCTTGACCTTGCCGCAACGTCATGGTTTTCACTGGTCTCATGCGAATCGGCGAAGTCGCTGCGCTGGTCGGGGTCACCCCGCGGGCCGTGCGGCACTACCACCATCTCGGGCTGTTGCCCGAGCCCCTGCGGCGCAGCAACGGGTACCGCGACTACGGCGTCCGGGACGCCGTCCTGCTCGCCCGGATCCGGCGTCTGACCGAGCTCGGTGTCGGGCTCGACGAGGTACGGGATGTCCTCGCGGACACGGAAGGCCATGACCTGAGGGAGGTCTTGGAGGAGCTGGACGCCGACCTCGCACGGCAGGAGGCCCTCCTCCGGCAGCGACGGACGCGACTGGCCGAGCTGCTGGCCCAGGCGCAGGCCGGATCTCTGCTCCCCGAGGGGCCGGTGTCGCCTGAGCTCTCCGGCCTGCTGGCCGCTCTCGGCGACCCCGGTGACTCGCCGATGGCCGTGAAGGACCGCGAGCACCTGGCGTTCCTCGACGCCGCGACCCCCAAGGAGAGGAGGGTTTCGCTGATGGCGGCGTTGCAGGAGATGCGAGAGCACGCCGGACAGGTCTACAGCCTCCTGGACGGCCTCGCCGGCCAGAAGCCGGACGGCCCTCACGTGGCCCGAGCCGCCTCAGCGCTCGCGGCCCTGCTGCCCGACGGCCTGGCGGCTCACGTTCCCGACACAGACGCCCACGGCCTGGCCGAGGCCCTGTACGAGGACCTGGCCCCGGCACAGGCGGCGGCCGTCCACCGCGCGCTCGAACTCGTCAAGCGCCGACAGGAAGGACCGGCATGACCTCCACGCCCCCGGTGGCCCGGCCGCAACCCGCCGCCCCCGCCCCACAGGAGCACGCACGATCCGGGCCCTCATCCGTGGCGGCGCGGTTCCTCTCGCACGAGCGCCGGGTCCTGGAAAGCCTGATGCGGTGGGTCACCCGCCGGCCACACGGCGTCGAGGGAGCCGACGCGGTCTTCACCCACGGCCGGGACCAGGCCATCACCATGTACGGCCTCACCTTCGCCTGTGTGGTCGAGACCGTCGCCCTGTCCTACCTCCTCGCCGACCGACCCGTCATCCACACCGCCCTGCTGGTCGTGGACGTCTACACGGTCCTGTTCGTCCTCGGCCTGCACGCCGCCTCCCGCACCCGGCCGCATGTCCTCGCCGGCCGCGGCCTGCGCATCCGGCAGGCCGCCAACATCGACATCCATCTCCCCCTCGACCGGATCGCCTCCATCCGCCGCGAGACACGCTTCACCCACGAGAAGAAGGACGGCGAACTGAACCTCCCCGTCGGATCACAGACCTCCATCACCCTCCAACTCGCCGAACCGGTCGACGCACCCACGTTCCTCGGCGCGACCCGCCTCGTCACAGTGATCAGGCTCCACGCCGACGACCCGAAAGCCCTCTACGACGCCGTCACACAAGCACGAACCACTCCCGAACCCACCCCGGAAACAGCACCGCAGCCCTGACATGGAACCGTGAGGGAAGTCGCCACAGGGCCTTGCCCATCCACCAGCCGCCGGCCGAGGCGACGACGTGGTCGACGCGGCTGTGTTCCTCGACGATCAGCGTGGCGAGTTCGTCCGCCTCGTCGAAGGCGCCGTAACCGGCCGCGATCGTCTTGAGGTTGCTCCCGAGTTCGGGGCCGATCAGCTTGGTCAGCGCGTCCAGGCGGGACTGGCTGCGGCTGGGGACGACGACGCCTTGGTCAGGGAGACCAGCCGGATCCTCGCCTTCGGTGTCGGTCACCGAGCATCGCCAGCAGAAAGCGCAGGTCGCCGCGCTCGCGCAGATAGTCGTCGGGGCCGCCGAAGGTCATGACGAAGAAGTCCGCGATGTGTCCGGCGTGGTCGTCCGGGCCGGCGAGCCAGGCCAGGAACGCGCCGACTTCCTCGCCCTGCAGGGGCGAGCCGGGGCGGGTGCCGTTCGGGCCGAGGCAGTCCCACATCACCATGTCGTCGACCCGCGGGTCGCCGCCGGTCTCGTCGGCGACGGCGAGGACGAGACGGTTCTGCGCGGCCGTCGCCGCGGCGATGGGGCCGGTGGAGGAGTGCACGCCGTCGGTGAAGCCGACGGGACCGTTGACGGTCGTGAACGAGCCGCCCGCCTTCAGCACGGGCACCAGCGCCTCGGCGATCACGAAGTGCGGGTACACCGTGGACTCGATCACCTCGCGGAACGCGCCGAATCCCCCGGACAGGACCGGCGGCACCTGGTGCCGGCTCGCGACTGTGGACACCACGGCGTCCAGGCCGCCGAAGGTCCGCGCCTTCGCCTGCTCGGCGATCTCCCGGGCCTCCTCGGGGGTGCCGATGTCGCCCGGGAGCCCGGTCAGCCGGTCCCGGAGCTCCGGGTCGAGTCGGGAGCGCAGACGGTCGAACTCGGCCTTGTCACGGGTCGGCACGAGCACGTCGGCGCCTGCGCGCAGCAGCGCGTCGACGGCGAGGAATCCGACGTTGCCGGTGCCGCCGGCGACGAGCGCGGTGGCTCCGTCGAGTGCGCCACGCTCTCTTCCCGCCCTACGCCAGGGCTGCACGCACCCCCGGCACGACCTCCAGCGCGAACAGGGTCAGCTGGCGCAGATGGTCGGCGTCGGGCCAGTAGACGAAGCCGTTCATCCCGTACTCCCGCACGAGGGAGACGAGCTGGTCGACCCACTGCCGCACATCGCCCCGGAACGGCGCGTCCGACTCGACAGGGCTGATCAGCCCGTTGAGGTTGTAGACCTTGCGCAAGGACGCGGGGTCCCGGCCGGCGTCCTGTGCGCCCGCGTCGAGCCGCGCGACGGCGTCCTTGAGCCGGTCGAGGCCGAGGAAGCCGTACGAGGGCATCCAGCCGTCCGCCTTGCGGCCGGTGAGCGCCAGCATGCGGGGGCCGTAGGCGCCGAGCCAGATGCCGAGGCCCGAGGAGGGGGCGGGCCCCGGGTGGACGCCGGAGATCGAGTAGTGCTCGCCCTTGAAGCGCACCGAGCGCTCGCCGCTCCACATCAGCCGGGTGATGTCGATGGCCTCGTCGAGCGCCGCCACGGCCTCCTTGGGCTCGCGGCGCGGTCCGCCCATGGCCTCGATCGCGTCCCAGAAGGCTCCGGTGCCGAGGCCGAGCTGGATCCGCCCGGGGGCGAGGACGTCGAGGCTGGCTGCGGACTTCGCGAGCATCGCGGGCGGGCGCAGCGGGAGGTTCGCGACCGTGGGCACGAAGGTGACGCTCCGGGTGGCTCCCGCGAGATAGCTGATCAGCGTCCAGGCGTCGTAGAACCTGGGCTGGTACGGGTGATCCTGGACGGTGACGAGGTCGAGGCCGGCCTTCTCGACCTGCTGGGCGATCCGGAGGGGCTGCCCCGGGTCCTCCCAGACGGGGTCGACGTTGGCTCCGAAGAGCACGGGAAGTGTCATGGGGGACTCCGCTCACTCGACCATCACCGCTTACTCCAAAAGAGTATCCACTTCCAGCTCATCTCTCGACGCGACAGCGCCGAAATCCCCCCACCTTCGCCTGGACGGCGCGCAAAGTGCATCCCATAGCCTTGGCTGGCCTGGAATGGCCGAAGCCGGGACGGTGCCCGTCTCCCCCGGTCGCGGGAGAGACGGGCACCGTTGTCTTCACCGGGGTGTCAGTCGGCCTCGGTCGAGACAAAATCGGGTGCGGTCATGAGCATCTCCAAGAACGTGTTCGCCCCAGGGGTGAGCCGGAGCCGTGGGCGGCCCTCATGTCGTCCGCGTGCCGAACAGTTCGCCGAAACGGCCCGTCAACAGGTCCGCGCCCTTGTACTGGGCGGCGACGTCGGCGCCGAGGACGCCCTGACCGGGGAGTTGGGCCGCTCCCCCGGTCGGGCCGAGCGGCAGGAGGATGGCGGCGGGACCCGGCCGGTAGGTGGCGAGCCCCTCGGAGTCCTCGCCCTTGATGAGCGCCTTGATGTTGTCGGCGACCACCTGCGCGTGCCGCGAGGCCGTGCCGGCGCGCTTGGACTCGGAGATGTCGGTGATGTCGCCGAGGGCGAAGACCGTGTCCTGTCCCTCGACCTGGAGGGTGTCGGTGACGGCGACCTCGCCGTTCGCCCGGCGTACGTCCGCGAGGGCACCGGCGAGGTAGTCGGTGTGGGGAACGACGCCGAAGCAGCGGAACCAGATGTCGGCCGTGATGTCGACGTCGGCGGTGGTGCTGACGTGGAAGGTGCCGCGCTCGCCGGGCACGGTGGGCGGGTTCTCCTTCAGGGGCTCGCCGAGGACGAGCTGGACGTCGAGTTCGGCGAGCTGGCGGCGGATCTCCTCGCGCAGCTCGGGCTCGTACTCGCTGAGGATGTCGGCCACCGGGTCGACGACGACGACCTTCTTCTCGGGCCATACGGCCTTGATCTCACCGGCGAACTCGAGACCGACCGGTCCGGCCCCGAGCAGCAGCACATGCTCGGCCGCCAGGAGGTCGGCGTGTGCCGCCTTGTACTTCTGCTGGGCCGCGGCGGTGTCGTCGAGGTCGCTCTTGGCGGGGAAGGGGTAGCCGGAGCCGCTGGCCAGCACGATGTAGTCGGCGGCGAGTTCCTCGCCCGAGGCCAGGGTCACCCGGCCCGGTTCGACCCGTACCGCGCGGTCGCGCACCACGCGCCCGTTGGTGAGCAGCTTGTCGTAGGGGAAGAAGACCTTGGGCAGGAACTCCGGGTCGACCACGGCGCGCAGGGCGCCGACGGCGTGGAAGAACGCGTCCTTGGGGTCGACGAGGACGACGTCGGCGACGCCGTCCAGGGCCTTGGCCGCGGCGCTTCCGCCGTAACCGCCGCCGATGACCACTACGGTCGGGGACATCTGTGCTCCTTCAAGTCGTGTCTATGGCAAGTCGGGTCTATGGCAAGTCGGGTGTACGGCAAGTCGGGTGTATGACTTGCGTGTTGTCACGGCGCCGTCAGCAGGCCGTGCATCTCGCCCGACTGATAGCGCTCGACGGCTTCGGTTACGCGGGTACGGCTGGAGAGACAGAACCCGCCGTACATGTACGCGGGGGTGCGCAGTGGCCTGCCCGCCCCGAACAGGAACTGCGCGCCCCGCTCGCCGGCCGCCAACTCCACTGCGCCCGTGCCGGGTTCGAAGACTGCGAGGCCGGCCGGCCCCAGTTCGCCGCGGCTTGCGGGGGTGGCGATGCGGCCGTCGCCCTCGACCGTCATCACGAAGCCGCGGAACTCGGGGTCGACGGGGATCTCGACGCGGGCTCCGGGTGCCAGGATCAGGTCGTAGACGTGGGATCCGGCAGCCTCGCGCACCGGCGAGCGCAGGCCGAACGCCTCGCCCGCGACCACGCGGACCCTCACGCCCTCGGCGAGTTCGCCCGAGGGCAGTTCCTGCGGGGTGAAGTGCATGCCGTACGGGTCGTTCTGCTCGTCGGTCTCGGGCAGTCGTACGAAGATCTGCGCGCCGTGTCCGAGCCGGCCGACCTCCTCCACGACCTCGTCGTGCACGATGCCCGAGCCCGCGACGGTCCAGTGCACTCCGCCCGGTTCGATCAGGCTCTTGTCGCCGAGGCTGTCCCGGTTGTGGAACCGGGTGGTGGAGTCGTCGAACAGGTAGGTGACCGCGGAGAAGCCGGCGTGCGGGTGCGGTGAGAAGACCGGTCCGGTCATCCGGAAGAGGTCCGTGTTGAGGAAGGGGTCGAGGTCGACCGCGAAGCGGGCGCCGCGGGCCGAGAACAGCGTTCCCCGCTCGTGGGTCTCGATCTCCATGACGGTGGACAGGACGCGGGGTCCGGCTCCGTTCATACGGTGTGCTCCTGCTTCTTCGCGTTGATGGCGAACAGCGTGATCAGCAGGCCGCCGACGAAGAGGAATCCCGCGACGGTGAAGGCCGTGGTGTAGCCGTGGGTCAGGGCCTCACCGGCCTTGGCGACCGTGGCGAAGTCCTTGATGGCGACAGCGCGGCAGAAGGTGCCGGCCGCCTCCGCGAGACGGTCGTTCGCCGCCGAGGTCGAGATCGTGGTGAGCACGGCCAGGCCGAGCGCACCGCCGACCTGCTGCGCGGTGTTGAGCAGTGCGGAGGCGATGCCGGAGTCCTGGTCGCGCACGCCGCTGACCGCGCCGAGCGTCATCGGCACGAAGCTCATGCCGAGGCCGAGCGCGGTGACGAACATGGCGGGCATCAGATGGGTGACGTAGGAGGCGCCCGGCTCCAGGGTGCTGAACCAGAACATCCCGCCCGCGCCGATGACCAGTCCGGGGCCGGCGATCTGCCGGGGCGCGAGGCGGGCGACGAGCTTGGAGCTGATGCCGGCGGCGATGCCCATGCCGAAGCTGAACGGGAGGTAGGCGAACCCGGTCTTGACCGGGCTGTAGCCGAGGATCTGCTGCATGTAGAGCGTCAGGAAGTAGAAGGTGGCGAACATGCCGGCGCCCAGGAACAGCATGGTCGCGTACGAGCCTGCGCGGTTGCGGTCCTTGAACAGGCGCAGCGGCAGCATCGGGTGCGTGGTGCGCATCTGGAGGACGAGGAAGAGCGCCAGCAGGACGACGGCCACACCGAAGGAGGCCAGGGTCAGGGCGTCGGTCCAGCCGTCCTGACCGCCGCGCGTGATGCCGTAGACGAGCGAGATCAGGCCGCCGGTGCCGGTGATCGCGCCGGGCACGTCGAGGCGTCCGGTGTTGCGCTCGCCCTCGGAGAGCACCTTCGTCCCGGCGAGTACGACGATGCCGATGGGGATGTTCACGAAGAACACCCAGCGCCAGTCGAGGTAGTCGGTCAGGACGCCGCCGAGGAGGAGTCCGACCGTGGAGCCGAGGCCGGCCATGGCCGCGTACACGCCCATCGCCCTGTTGCGGGGCTTGCCCTCGGGGAAGTTGGTGGCGATCAGCGAGAGTGCGGTGGGGGCGGCGATCGAGGCGCCGATGCCCTGCAGGATGCGGGCGCCGATCAGCAGTTCCTCGTTCGGGGCGAGGCCGCCGAGCACCGAGGCGAGCGTGAACACCGTGATGCCGATGCGGAACATGCGGCGGCGTCCGAAGAGGTCGCCGGCCCGGCCGCCGAGGAGGAGCAGTCCGCCGAAGGCGAGGGCGTAGGCGTTCACGATCCAGGCCAGGTTCGACGCCGAGACCTCGAGGTCGGTCTGGATGCTCGGCAGCGCGATGTTGGTGATCGTGCCGTCCAGGACGACCATCAGCTGCGCGGCGGCGATGACGACGAGGGCGAGGCCGAGGTGGCGCCCGTGGGGAGCCTCTCCCGGTTCTCCCGGCATTCCCGGTGGGGCGGATTCCGGTTCCGCGGGCGTGGTCGGGCTGTCGGAGGGCATGGCAGGACTCCTGGTTCGGCGGCAGGCCGGAAGCGGCACTCAAAAAAATATACAAGCGTTGAGATTTATTCCGCACGCCCCCACCCGATCAGGAACTCAGGAGGCCTTCTCCTCCTGGTTGACGATGAAGTCGGCCGGGATCTCCGGGCTCCAGACGGCCGGCGGGCAGTCCCAGTCCCCCGCCTTCCAGCTGTCCGTGATGCAGTCCATGTCGCTGGAGTACTCGATCCAGCTGCCCCACGGGTCCTGGATGTAGTGGAAGAAGTTGGAGCCGAGCGTGTGCCGGCCGAGTCCCCAGCCGTGGCTGTGACCGGCGGCTGCCATGGTCCGCGCACCCATCGCGATCTGGTCGATGTCGGCGACCTCCCAGGAGGAGTGGTGCAGGCCGGGGTGGGTGGCCGGCAGGAAGCCGAAGACGTGGTGGTCGCCGGGCCCGGAGTTCATGAAGGTCGCCTTGCCCCGGATGCGGTCCGACAGGCGCAGGCCCAGGGTGCGGGAGTAGTAGGCCTCGGACGCGTCCAGGTCCGTGCTGAAGATCAGCATGTGGCCCAGGCGCCGGGGGCGGGGCTTCTCGTCGGCGGCGAGCCAGCGCGCCTGGTCGACGCGGCGGATGCGGTCGCCGAAGTTGACCTCGCGGGCGTCCCTGGTGCCGAAGTCACGCCAGACGCCGGGCTGTTCGTCGCGCAGGTTCAGCAGGTTGCCCTCGTGGTCACGGAACCACAGTCCGCCGGGGAGCTGGGCGGGTGCGTCGAGCAGCCGCGCGCCGAGGCCCTCCAGATGGCGCTGCCACTCGGGCAGCGAGTCCGGCTCCACGGCGAACGCCACATGGTGCAGTCGCTTGACCGGCCCCTCCAGCAGGACCGCCTGGTCCTGCTCCCGGCCGTCGCAGCGGACCACGAGAGCGTTGTCCCGCTCGGCCGTCCGCAGCCCGAAGGTGTCGTAGAAGCTCTGGCCCGTATCCAGGGAGGGGACCTGGAGTCCGTAGCGCAGCAGGCCTTTGACACGCAGCATGGCAATCTCCTCACAGTTCCGGTGCGCCACGTCCCGGCGGCTCGCACCACTTCTAAGTGTGTACACCTTTTGGGGCAGGAGTCCAGCTCTCCACGGCTGCCGTTCCGAGATCCTCACCGCAGACCATGACGGTCGCCTGGCCCACATCGAGGGCCGCACGGCCCGGGGCGAGGTCGTCGATCACCCGGCGGGCGGTGCGCGCAAGATGTCTGGTGATCAGCTGCACGGCCTGGTCCGGGGCGCCCGCCATGACGGCCGCGAACAGGTCGTAATGCTCCTGCCGGCGCTGCGGGAACACCCCGGGATGGCGGTCCTGCAGCGTGCGCAGATAGCGCTCGCTGCGCTCGGCGTACGACGTGATCGTGCGCAGGACCGTGGGAGTGCAGCGGCACACGAGCATGCGGTGGAAGGCCCGGTGCGCCTCGTGCCACGCCATGGCGTCGCCCGTCTCCTCGGCGCGGTCCATGTCATGCAGGTGCGCCGAGGTCTCCTGCGCCTCCCGCCGGGTCAGGCGCCCGGCGGTGATCCGTACGCCCATGGCCTCCAGGGAGATCCGCGCGGCGTAGAGGCAGTCCAGATCGGCCACGTCCAGGCCCGTGACCCGGCCCCGGTGGTTGATGTCGGCGTCGATCAGCCCCTCTTCCTGGAGCATCCGGAACGCCTCGCGCAGCGGGGTGCGGCTGACGTCGAAGACCCGCGCCAGCTCGGCCTGTTTCAGCTCCGTGCCGGGCGGCAGGAGACCGTCCAGGATCAGCCGTCTCAGGCAGTCGTGGATCTCGACGCTGGTGCGCCGGGGATGGGAGATCACCGGCCGCGGCAGACCGCCGAACAGACCGAGCAGACCCTCCGTCGCATCCGCCGCGTTCATCTGGGTCACCCGCACCGACCGCCTCTCCACCGCATCCGGCTCCCCGGGGCCTGGTCACCACACCTCCCGCAGCTTACCCTTCCCGGCATAATGTGTATGCACTATGGTCCTGCTGCCGTTCACGCAGTCCCACAGAGCCGCCCGTTGGAGGAGAGCCATGCAGTCAGCTGACTGGTCGTTGGTGCAGTACCGCGCCGGAGACTCCGAGAAGACCGCCGTCGGTGTCCTGATCGACGGAAACGTGGTCGAAGGGCCCCCCGAGACGGGCGGTCTGACGCTCCTGGAGGTACTGCGCCGCTGGGACGCCATAGCGCCCGGGCTGCGCAACTGGACGCCGTGCGCGTCCGCGACCATCACCGATGCCCGGCTCGCCCCTCCCCTGACATACCCGGGCAAGGTGCTGTGCGCCGGTGCCAACTACTGGGACCACATCGCCGAGATGGGCATCGAGCGCCCCGATGCACTGGGCGAGCCGTTCTTCTTCCTCAAGCCCCCGACGACGACGGTGACAGGACCGGGCGATCCTGTGCCGCTGCCCGCCTACTCCGGCGCGCGTGTGGACTGGGAGGCCGAACTCGCCGTCGTCATCGGCAGGCCGGGCCGCAATCTCTCCGCCGACCAGGCGCCCGACCACGTGGCCGGCTATCTCGTGGCCAACGACATCTCCGCCCGGGACCGGCTCAAGTCCGCGCTGCCCGTCGCCGAGCCCTTCACCTTCGACTGGCTGGGGCACAAGGGGCAGGACGGTTTCTGCCCGCTCGGCCCGGGTCTCGTGCCCAGCTGGCAGGTGCCCGACCCGCAGAACCTGCGGATCCGGCTCAGTGTGAACGACGTGGTGAAGCAGGACTCCTCCACCGCGCAGATGATGGTGCCCGTACGGGAGGTGGTCGCCGCCGCGAGCCGCCTCACCCGGCTCGAAGCCGGAGACGTCATCCTCACCGGCACACCGGCGGGATGCGGGATCCCGCGCGGTGAGTTCCTCGCCGCCGGGGACGAGGTCGTCGTGGAGATCGAACGGATCGGCCGCCTGCACAACACGGTGGTGGCCACGGCGGTGCCGTCATGAACAGCGCACGGATGCGTACGGCGGCGAGGTCATGAACAGCAGCCCGGCCCGTGCGGTGGTGACGTCATGAACGACACGCTCGCCCCCACGGCGGTGGCCTGGCCCGAGCCACAGCCACTGCCGGTGCCGGTGCCCGAGTCCATGCGGGCCATGGTCTTCCGCCGCTTCGGCCCGCCGGACGTGCTGGAACAGGCCGTGTTCGACACCCCCCGGAAATCGCCGAGAGACGGCTGAGAGCCAGGCGCTTCAGTCGCCGGTCTTCTCCGAGTCCTCGGGGTCGATGAGGCCGCGGAGCACCGGCACCACCAGGCGCAGGATGTCCTCGGTGTCCGCCGCGGCCAGGTCCGGCATGCGCAGCAGATAGCGCTGGCTGGCGACGCCCATCATCATCGCGCCGCACAACGCCGCCCGCAGCCGGGCGTCGGGGCTGTCGACCATGGCGGCCACCGGCTCGACGGCCTGGGCGGTGATGTGGCCGCGCAGGAGTTCGGCGGCTTCCTCGCTGGTCATGCTGGCGCGCACCAGTACGGCCATGGGACTGTCCGGATCCGCGGCCCAGGCGCCGAGCATGCCGCGTACGAGGTTCTCGACGGTCTCGGCAGGGTCGTCGGTGGTCAGCTCGGCGACCGGGATGTCCCAGCGGACGGCCTCGCGGAACAGGCTGTCCTTGCTGCCGAAGTACTGGATGACAGAGGACTTGTCGACCTCGGCCTCGGCCGCGATGGCCCGGATCGTGGCGCGCTCGTAGCCGACTTCGGCGAACTTGCGCCGGGCCGCCTCCAGAATGCGCTGCCGGGTGCGCTCGCCCTTGCGCGGACAGTCGGCCTCGGTCCCGTGCTTGCGGGGCCTGCCTCGGCCGGAAGCCGTCGGCTGCGGCACTTGTTCTGTGACATCGGCGGCGGACACTCTCCAGCCCCTTTCCTCACTCGCTCGTTCCGATGCTACGGCGAGGAGGTACCGCTGCTACGAGGCGGAGTGTCAGGCCTGTCCGCCGCCGGCGATCTTGAGGGCCGAGCGCGTGGTGACGGGCTCGTATTCCGGGGCGACATCGGCCAGCACGCTCAGCGCGGTGCGCGCCAGGTGACCGGCGATCACCCTGGCGGCCGCGCCCTCGTCGCCCGCCCTCAGTGCCGCCAGCAGCGCCTCGTGCTCCTTGTGCGCCCGCGCGCGGGACCCCGGTACGCCCAGCTGGGCGAAACGGATGTAGCGCTCGCTGTGCTCGGCGTGCGAGGAGAGCGTGCGCCGCAGCTGCGCCCCGACCGCCTGGGTGGCCACACCGTGGAACTCGCGGTGCGCGGCGTACCACTCGTCCGGCTTCTCCTCGTCGGCGAGGTCCTTCATACGCTCCAGCAGTTCGCTCATGCGATCGAGGTCCTCGCCGGTGAGCGTCTTCGCCGTCGTGGTCACGGCCAGGGTCTCCAGCATGATGCGGGCCCCGTACACCCCGTCCAGGTCCTCGGGGTCCACCGCGCGTACGCGAGCCCGCTGGTCGGGCCGGGCGTCGATGAGGCCTTCCTCCTGGAGAAGCCGGAAGGCCTCGCGCATCGGAGTGCGGCTGACGCCCAGTTTGCGGGCCATCTCCGCCTGGAGCAGTGCCGAGCCCGGCGGCAGTTCACCGCTGAGGATCATCGCCCGAAGCCGGCCGTGCACGTCGAGAGCCATTCGACGTCCGCCGGTGGCCGCCGCGGGACTCGCGCCAGGCGTGGGAGCGCCGTCGACCACGCTCACGGAGCCGCCCGGTTCCCGCTCTTCCGACGATTCGCTCGATTCGCTCGTATTCCTGCTCACGCCGGGAGTGTACCCAAGAGGTGTATCCAATAAGGGCGTGAAAAGGCCCGGACCGGGCCATGACCCGCCGACAGGCCATCGCCCGGGCCCGGGCGGTTCTGAGACTGTATCCACCTTCCGTTACGCCGAGAAGTCAGGCGAAGAGCGGAGCGAGGTCGAAGTAGACACGGAAGTCGTCGATGAGGCCGGTCTCGTCGACGTGCCAGATGGTGACGGCCGGGATGGTGACGGTGTCTCCGGCCAAGCGGTAGTAGTCGACGATCTCCTCGATGATGCTGTCGGCACCGCTGTGCCACTCACGGACGACCGTGTGGCGCAGCCCCTTGATGGTGCCGAAGAAGCCACCGACTCCGGCCTCTATTTCCTCGGGGCCGGTCATCGGCTCGTTGTTCCCGAAGCGCATGCGTCCCTGCGCGGCGAACAGTCGGCTGAAGCCGGCCGCGTCGGTCGCGTCGGTCGCGTCGGTCGCGTCGGTCGCGTCGGTCGCGTCGACCAGCGTGAACACCTTGGCGGCGAACTCTGTCTGCACGGCAGGCTCCTCAGGCCGAGATTCCGGTGGTGGCGCCGGCGACCCGGTCCCGTACGGCCGCGAGCGTCGTCCGCACCGCGTCGAGGTAGTCGGCCTCCATATGCCTGGCGAACTCCTTCTCCGCGGCACTGCCCGGCTCCACTCCGTCGAGGACGATGCGGAAGGAGAAGGCGAGGGTCAGCTCGCCGGTGTCGCCGAGGCCGATCTCGTTGTCGATCGTGCCCCTGGCCGTGCCGTGTGTCCGCACGAAGTGCACACGCTGCTTGGGGTAGAACGTGACGACCTCGCGCACCGGCTGCCCGGCATGTACGACCTCGCGCACCAGGCCGCCGTCGAACCGCTCGGTCACGGTGCACTTGCTCATGCCGGCGACGTACGCCAGCGGGTTCGCGGCCTTGTCCAACAGGCCTGCCCAGACGTCGTCCACCTGGAGCACCGGCTCCGTGCCGTCGTTCACAGAAAGAGTGCGGCTCACTTCGATCATGGTGTCCCTCCACGGAATTGAACTCCGCCGGCCGATTCGGTGAAGCGCCACCGAGGGCCCGCACCTCAAAGTGTGCACACTCTTGGTTCCGCAGTGAAGAAGGAGGACGATTTCTTCCGTGGTCAGCTCCGATGGTGAGCGTGAAAATGTATGCAGTTATACGACGCACTCACATGCCGAGGATCTTCGCCAGCTTCAGATGGGGCGTGGCCTCTTCCGGGCGCCCCAGGCGCTCCAGCGTGCGGCCGAGAAGCAGGTGCCCATACGCGTCACCCGCGTCGTGTTCGAGCAGCACTCGGAGTTCGGACTCGGCCCGGCGCAGGGCCGCCGAGTGGTAGTAGGCGCGGGCGAGCAGCAGCCGGGGGCCGTTCTGCTCGGGGTGCTCCTCGACCAGGCCGCCCAGAATGCGGGCGGCCGCGATGTAGTCACGGGCGTCGAAGAGCAGCTTCGCCCGCTCCCAGTCCTCGGCGGCCGACGATGCGGCGCCGTCCGCCCCGTCCAGGTTCCGCTCCATGTCCTGTTCTCCTTCTCGACCGACGGGAACCGGGGCCCCGGGCCCCGGCAGATGCTCTGGTTACTTGGTCGAGCGCGAGGTCTCCCCCGGCCCGCTGGTCGCCGTCACCTACCGGCTCACCGAGCGTGGCATGGGACTCGGCCCGGCCATGGACGCCCTACGAGTCCGGGCCGGCGCCCCCGTCGACGACCTGGGACGTCGGCGCGTGTGGTTGCTGTGGCGTGGTGGCGGGTCACCGCGGCGGGCCGAGGAGGATCTGTCCGTACTTCTCCGCCGCTTCGGCCAGTCTCTCGGGCGTGATGGCGAAGTCCTTGGGCCGGGGGGTGGCGACGTCACGGCCGGCCTGCTGGAACATGCCCTCTATGCCGCCGGGGGTGGTGATCATGAGGAGGTCGGCGGTGTCGGAGGTGATGCGGTAGCCGTGCGGGATGTTCCTGGGCAGGTAGACGATGCCGCCCTCGGACAGCTCCATCTGCTCGTCGCCGAGCCAGAGCAGCGCCTCGCCCTTGATGAGCATGAAGATCTCGTCCTCGCGGGTGTGCATGTGGAACGGCGGCGCCTCGCCCTTGGCCACGTCGAACCTTCCCACGGTGAGTTGGCCTTCCGTCGCCTTGCTGTCGAGGAGGACGGAGAACGTGCCGCCGTCCAGCCATTCGAGGGTCTGCTGCTGTTCGGGCTGGGCCAGGAAAGCCATGGACATGATCCGAATCCTTACTGTCTCGTACGGGGTGAAGTGGGTGATGGACCGACCGACACGTTCGGCTATGCCAAGAACGGGGCGAGCAGGGCGAGAAGGGCTTCGGGGTGCTCGTCGGGGATGTAGTGACCGCTGCCGGCGATCACCGCTTCCTCCACACCGGGCACGACGGGCTTCAGGGTCCGCGCCAGATAGCTCCCGACGCTGTGCTCGGCGCCGACGGCCAGGACGGGCATCGTCAGGACGCCGCCCGCCTCGCCCCAGGCCCGGTTGTCCCGCCCGTCCCGGAGCATGGTCCGGTAGTGCTCGAAGCCGCCGCGCAGGGCGTCCGGCCCGCTCAGGGACGCGGCGATGGTGTCGATCTCCTCGGGCGGGAAGGCTGCGGAGTTGGCGGCCATCTTCGCGAACCACCAGGTCAGGAAGGCCTTCTCATTGCCCCGGAACAGCAGTTCCGGCGCCTCGGGGGCCATGAAGAGACCGAAGTGGAAGAGGCCGCCCGACACCGGGTCCATGATCTCCTCCAGGCCGTAACCGGGGACGGCCAGATCCACCAGGGCCAGCTTGTGGACCTGTTCGGGGTACAGGCGGGCGTAGGAGAAGGCGACCATGCCGCCGATGTCGTGCCCGACCATGCGGACCGGGCCGGTCAGTCCCAGGACCTGGAGCAGCTCGTGCACGTCGCGTGCCTGGTTCTCCTTGTCGTAGCCGGCCTCCGTGACCGCCGAGCCACCCGTACCCCGCAGGTCGGGAGCCACGACGGTGTATCCCAGGTCGGCGAGGGGGCGCAGCATGTACCGCCACTCGCGCCAGGTCTGCGGCCAGCCGTGCAGCAGCACGAGGGGCTCGCCCGAACCGCCCACGACGCCGTGTATCAGCGTGCCGTTGACTTCTCGGACGACCTGGGTGAAGCCCTCGGGAAGATCGTCCGCGAAGGCCGGCCCGTTCGGGGCCGCGGCCCGGGCCGGGATCTGCGGAGTGGTGGTGTTCGTCATCTCTTCTCGTCCTCACCAGGATAAGCGATTATTTGGCCGACCAAGCTTTACGTCGTCAGCGTACGGGATCCTGCATCTATTCCCCACAGGCAGCTAACTTTGCCGGCCAACACAATGGCGACCAGGCTCGTCCGGGGTCGAGAACATCACCCGGGACCGCCGGCCGGCATCGCTCCGGTCACGCGCCCGAATCGCCCGAATCGACGGCCTCGCCGCTGTCCAGGGGGCGCAGCATCCGGAGAACCATGTCGACGGTGCGCTCCAGGGGGCGTTGTCGCGTCGTGACGGCGAAGAGGAGGGTGCGGGTCAGGACGGCGCCGAGGAGCATGTCGAAGACGTCGTCCGGGTCCACGGCGGGGTCGACGCTCCCGGGCGATGCGGCGCGCAGGATCTCCCGGAACTGCGGCCGTGCCGACACGCGCACGTACATCTCCGGCGGTCGGGGGCGCATCGACGCCTGGTGGTGCGCGAGTAGGCCGGCCGCGGCCGCCCGTGCCGCAGGCGCGTTGAAGGCCGCCAGGTAAGCACGGACGAATCGGCGGACATCGCGACGGAGATCTCCCGTCGGCTGGACGCTCAGTGGGCTGAGCCCGGGGAACGTAGCCTCCTCGATCAGCTCGATCCGTGACGGCCAGCGACGGTAGATGGCGGAGGCGTGCACGCCGGAGTGCTCCGCGACGGCCTGGATCGTCGTCGCGTCGAAGCCGCGCCTGACGAGCAGTTCACGCGTCGCCGCGAGAGCCCGTTCGTCGATGCTCGTGTCACGTGGACGTCCCTGGCGACGGCGAGACTCGGTCATGCCGGTCATCGTAGTGACCAGGGCCCCGATCCCTTATTTATAGGAGACGGTCTTCTATAAATCGTGAGGCGTCGCTACAGTCCCGTGACAGAGACGAGTCATGGGTTCACGAAGAGGAGAACCTGATGCGGGCTGCCGTACTGCGAGGCGGGACGGTCGAGGCGCGGACCCTCGACGATCCGGTACCCGGCCCGGGCCAACTCCTCGTCCGATCGCCGGCCTGCGGGATCTGTGCGTCGGACCTCCACTTCATGGATCATCCGGAGGCGGGGGCCGACGACGACAGCGGGATGTCGACGTACGACCAGGACGTCGACATCGTCATGGGACACGAGTACTGCGCCGAGGTGGTCGACCACGGCCCCCGCACCGAGCGGCGGATTCCCGTCGGCGCCCGGGTGAGTTCGTTGCCGGTGCCGTCCACCGCCGCCGGCCGCAGGATCATCGGGCAGAACCCGGAGTCCCCCGGCGGATTCGGCGAGTACCTCCTGTTGACCGAGGCCATCACCCGGGTCGTGGTCTCCGACTCCCCAGCGAGGTCGTCTGCGTCGCCGACGCGATCTCGGTGGGCTGGTCGACCGCGTCACGGGCCCAGGTCACGACCAAGGAGGTGGCGCTGGTCATGGGCTGCGGTGCGAGGCGGCCTCGACGTCGGGCCGATGCTCGGCAGAACCGTCGGGCTCGATGAGGTACCCGACGCGCTCGACTCCGCACGGGACGCGGGCGAGCCGGCCCGCATCATCGTCGTGCCCTGAACGGACCTGCCCTGACCGGACCTGCAACGGGCAGACCTGCCATGGGCAGACCGCGGAGCAGGCTTCCCGAGCAGACTGCAGAGAGGGCTCATATGACTGAGATCGACGAGCTGCGCGCCACCGTCGAGAAGCTGGCGGCACAGGTTCACACCCTTCAGGACCAGGTCGACATCATGCAGCTCGTCGCCCAGTACGGGCCCGCCGTCGACAGCGGCTCAGGCGAGGCCGCGGCGGCGCTCTGGACCGAGGACGGCGTCTTCGACGCCATCCCCCACCTGCGGATGGAGGGCCGGGACGACATCGTCGGCATGGTCCACGGCGCAGGCCACCAGAGCGTGATCGACAACGGTTGCGGCCACGTCCTGACCGTGCCGCACATCGTCGTCGACGGCGACCGGGCGACCGGCCGCAGCCACGCGCTGCACCTGCGCTGGGACGCCGGCGTCGGCCGCTTCTGGGTCTTCCAGGTCTCCGCGAACACCTGGCGCTGGGTGCGCACCGCGCGCGGCTGGCGCATCGCCGAGCGGGTCAACGCCAACCTCGACGGCACCCCCGCACCCCGCGCGATACTGACGCCGCCGGCGGGCGGTTGACGTCCATTGCGCCGACTGGAGGAGAAGTGAGGATCGGATTCATCGGGGCGGGCCGCATGGGTCGGCCGATAATCGACCGTCTCATGGCCGCGGGTCACGACGTCACTGTCCTCGTACGCCGTCCGCAGGACCACGCGGCCGCCGAGGCCGACGGGCTGACCTGGGCCGGGACAGTGGCCGAGACCGTCCGGACCGCCGACGCCGTGTTCGTCGTCGTCCTGACGGACGAGCAGGTGCGATCGGTGTGCCTGGGGCCGGACGGTGTCGTCGCGGCGATGAAGCCGGGGGCGACGCTCGTCCAGCACACCACCTCCGATCCGGCGACCGCCCGACTGCTCGTCGAGGCGGGAGCGGACCGCGGGATCAGGGTGCTCGACGCCGCGCTCTCCGGCGGCCCGCAGGACATCGCCGAGGGCAGGCTCACGCTGTGGGTCGGCGCGGACGAGACCGTTCTGGACGACGTACGTCCGCTGCTGGCGACGTACGCCTCGCCGGTCATCCGGGTCGGCCCGCCCGGCAACGGGCAGCGGGTCAAGCTGGTGAACAACGCGCTGTTCGTCGCACAGGTGGGCCTCGCCGTCGACGCGGTGCGCCTGGCCGGCGAGCTGGGGATCGAGGAGAAGACGATCCTCGATGCCGTGCAGCACGGCAGCGGCGCCAGCCGCGCCCTCGGCATCGTCGCCCGTGGTGGTTCGGTCGGGGCGGTGGCGGAGCGGCTGGCGGACCTGATGCTGAAGGACGTCACCGTGGTGCGCGAGGCAGCGCGGAGCGCGGGAGCGGACCTCGGGATCATCGGGGCGGTCCTGTCGTCGGACGCGGTCGAGACGAAGGTGCTCGAAAGGTGACGGCAACGGTGATGAGCGCATACGGCCCCTGGGGCATCGTCGCGGGCGGGTCCGACGGAGTCGGTGTCGCGTTCGCGCACGGGACGGCCTCCCGGGGCATCAACGTCGTGCTGGTGGCCCGTCGGGTCCCCGTACTGGAGGCGGCCGCGGACGACATACGGGCCCGATACGGCGTCGAGGTCCGAACGGTCGCGCTCGACCTCAGCGCCGCGGGCGCCCTGGCGGAACTCGAACGCGTCACCTCGGACCTGGAGGTGGGGCTCCTCGTGTACAACGCCGGTGCCGACAACCACAGCGTGGCGTTCCTCGACAAGGACCTCGACGCCCACCTGGAACTGGTCCACCGCAACTGCACCGCGGTGCTGGAGGCGGCCTACCGTTTCGGCGCCCCGATGGTGGCGCGGGGGCGAGGCGCCGTGGTGCTGGTGACCTCGGGCGCGGCCTGGGCCGGCGGTGCCACGCTCGCCGCCTACGGCGCCACCAAGGCGTTCGATCTCATCCTCGCGGAGAGCCTGTGGGCGGAGTGGCGGGGCAGCGGCGTCGACGTCCTCGGGCTCGTGCTCGGCAGGACCGACACCCCTTCCCACCGCCGGATGCGGGACGCGGGCGGCGAGTCGTACGGCGGCGAACTCGCCGACCCCTACGACGTCGCGGAACAGGCGCTCACCCACCTCGGCGACGGCCCCACCTGGATCCACGGCAGCGCGAACCCGACCGGCGGTTCGCCGTTCGGCGCGCTGAGCCGCCGCGACGCCGTGCTCGCGATGAGCCGGGGCGCGTCCGCGGGCAAGAAGGCGGGCGTCGAGCGCTGACGGATCTGAAGAAGCGGTCCCACCGGCCTCCGCGGCGGCGTCACGTCCGAGCCTTCGCCGCTCCGCCCCGCCGCCCATGTGCCACGAGACGTTGCCGGGCCGGCCTCTGGGCGCGCGCCCGCCGTGCCGGGTCAGCCTGCCGCAGGCTGCGGCTCGTGCTGGTCCCGCGCGACGGTCGGAGCCTCGCGCCGGAACACGTCCTTCAGGTAGAGCACCAGGGCGGCGCCGAGCACCCACAGCGGAAGGATCACCAGGGCGCGGGTCAGACCGTCGTCCTGGAACCGGGACAGGCCCTGCATCGCCCGGACGCCCACCCCGACGGGCAGGATCTCGGACAGCGGGCGCAGCCAGGCCGGAAGGTAGGCCGCCGGCATGATCCCGCCACTGCTGCTGTTTCCGAGGATCAGCAGGAGGATCGAGACGAGACTGACGCCGGCCGGGCCGAACAGCCGTAGCAGCACCATGGTCGTGGCGCCGACCGCGGCGCCCATCAGCGAGATCACGACGACGAGGGGCAGGAAGGGGCCCGGCAGGGCGCCGAAGCCGGTGCTGCCGGCGATGAGGGCGACCAGGAGGCCGCCGACGGCTCCGAACAGGGCCAGGCTGGCCATCCGCCAGCGGTACTGGAGCCGGGGCGCCAGTTGGTAGGTCGTCATGCCGAAGAGGTATCCGGCCAGGACCAGGCCGAAGGCCGCGTAGAAGACGGAGAGCCCTCGGGTGTCCCCCGCCGCTGCCGGTGCCACGTCCTCGACCGCGAGTTCATGGTGCTCCGCGTGCGCCACGGAGCCGAAGGCGGTGGTCACGGTCGCGGTGACGGCGGCTCCGTTGGCGCTGCCGTAGAGCAGCTTGCCGTCGCCGAGGTAGGCCGCGTACACGGTCCTGTCCTGGACGGCGTCCCGGGCGGCGGACGCGTCGGGGTAGGTCTCCACGGCGAAGCCGCCCGGGGCGATGCGTTCGAGGTCCTGACTCAGATGGGCCTGCGCCGTGCCGATCTCCGTCGTGCCGACGCGGAGCTGGTGCGGGTGTGGCGCGTGGAAGGCGGCGAGATAGACGCTGACGAACACGGTGCCGATCAGCAGCACGACAGCTACGGGGAGCAGGACGGCACGCAGGTTTCCGGGGCCGGGCGGCGGATGGGCCACGTCCAGGGCGTGCTTGTGGGGACGGCGAGTGGCTCGGGTGACGACTTGCTGGGACATCGGAAAAGGTTCCTCGATTAGAAGGCAACTGATAATATTTGTACATCACAATCAGCTGCCTTACAAAAGAGGTCCACTCCGTGAACCACCCCGAACGGCGCACCGGCTATGTGGCCTGGCAGATCGGCCAGATCATGGCGGCTCGGATCGAGCGCACCCTGCGCCCGTTCCAGCTGACGCTCGCCCAGAACAGCGCCCTGACGCAGGCCATCCGCGAACCGGGGGTCTCCAGCGCGACCGCGGCGCGCCGGGCGGCGATCACCCCGCAGTCCATGGGAACCGCGGTGAACGGGCTGGTGGAGCGGGGCCTCCTGGAACGGCGGACCACCCCCGGCGACAGGCGCACCCAGCGACTGCACGCCACCGAGACCGGGCTGCGGCTCGCCGCCGAGGCCGCGAAAGCACTGGACGCCACCCACGCCGAAGCGCTGCAGGTGCTGACGCCGACGGAACAGGGGCAGGCTCACTCACTGCTGCTGAAACTGTTGGCGTCGCTCAATCCCGCGGCCGTGGAGGGCGGCAGTCCATGAGCAGTCCACGAGCAGCCCGTGAAGGGTCCGCGTCGCGGACGACTCCGTCATGAAATGGGTGGGCCCCTGGTGGGATCAGCCGAGCGCCGGGTAGTCGGTGTAGCCGCGCTCGTCTCCGCCGTAGAACGTCGCGGGGTCGGGCGTGTTGAACGGGCCGCCCTGCTGGAGCCGGACCGGCAGGTCGGGGTTGGCGAGGAAAAGGGCGCCGAACGCCACCGCGTCAGCGATGCCGTCCTCGACCAGGCTCAGCGCTTCCGGGCCGGTGAAGTGCGGGCGGGCGGTGAACGGGTTCAGGATGAACGCGCCCTGCCACTGCTTGCGCAGTTGGAGGGTCAGCTCGCGGTCCGGGCCCTCCATGAGGTGGACGTAGGCCAGGCCGAGCGGGGAGAGCGCCGTCAGCAGTTCGCCGTAGAGGACCGGCAGGTCGCTCTCGACGATGTCGTTGAAGGGGTTTCCGGGCGAGATGCGGAAGCCGACGCGGTGGGATCCGATCGCGTCGGTCACCGCTTTGGCCACCTCCACGCCGAACCGGATACGGCCCTGGACGGTGCCGCCCCACCCGTCGTCACGGAGGTTGGCGTTGTCGGAGAGGAACTGCTGGATCAGGTAGCCGTTGGCGCCATGGATCTCCACCCCGTCGAAGCCCGCGGCGATCGCGTTGCGGGCGGCGGAGGCGAAGTCGGCGATCGTCTGCTCGATCTCGGCCGGCGCGAGTTCCTTCGGGGTACCGCTGGGCCGCAGGCCCTCGGCGGTGAAGACCTTGGTGTCCGCGGCCACCACCGAGGGAGCCACGGAGGTCACGCCGTCGGGCAGCAGACTCGGGTGTCCGATACGGCCGGTGTGCATGAGCTGGGCGAAGATCACACCGCCCTGCTCGTGCACGGCGTCGGTCACCCGACTCCAGGCCTCCACCTGCGCGGCGCTGTGCAGACCGGGGGTGTTGGGGTAGCCCTGTCCCACCACGCTGGGCTGGATGCCCTCGGAGATGATCAGGCCCGCCGACGCCCGCTGGGCGTAGTAGACGGCCGTCGCCTCGGTCGGCGCCTGACCAGGGCCGTAGGCACGGCTGCGCGTCATCGGCGACATCACGATGCGGTTGCTCAGAGTCGCGCCGACAAGGTTGAGCGGCTCGAATGAGGTGGTCACGGAAGCTCCCAAATATGGTCGACCAATCAATCCCGTTCGACTATACATTGGTCGCCCAAGTAAATATTTCGGGTGCAGTTTCGGGTGCGGTGAGGTGCGGTGCCGTGCCCTGCCGTGGACCGGGTCCGACGTCGACGCGACTCAGGCGCAGGCCAGGCGGTCGGTGGAAGACGACGAGAGGCGCCGCAGCCGCCGAGGCGCGGCACCATGCAGGCCGGTGCAGCCGGTGCAGTCGGGCGCCCGGCGACGGGCGGAAGCCTGGCGTGAACCGATCGGCACCGCGGCGCTCCCCCACGCCGCCTCGGATGGCGGGCATTCCGCCTGGCGGCGGGGCGATTGGCGAGAGGCACGGGCCGGACGGGCCGGCCTCAAGCGCACCGGCTCGACGTCAGGAGGCGGCCGTGCGGTTCGCGGTGTCGACGGCGTCGGGGGCGGGCGGCGGGGTCGTGAGGTTCGCCTCGATCCGGGTCAGTACCCGCATGGCCTGCTCGAACTCCGCCTTGGTGAAGCCGGCCGCGGTGGCCGCCTCCAGTTCGCGCCATGCCTGCCTGACCCGGTCCCGCAGCGCGCGGCCCGCACGGGTGGCACTCACGACGACGGCCCGGCGGTCGTCGGGGGACGGCTTGCGGGTGACGAAGCCCGACTGTTCGAGGCGCTGCAGCATCTTGGTGACGGTCGACGGGTCCAGGCCGAGCGTCTTGATCAGGTCCGACTGGCGCTGCTCGCCGCGCTCCCACAACTGCATCATCAGCAGCTCCTGGCCCGTGTAGAGGCCGGTGTCACGCAGCAGAGTGCCGGCCACGAGCCGGTGCGCACGGGCCGCACGGAAGAGGGCCTCGCTCATCGGAGCATCGGCGACGGCCGGTACGTTGCTCTCCGGCTCCTCGGCCGATCGGGATTCGCGCGACATTGACTGTTGTTCCTCCTGGCGGATAGGCCACGTCCCCGGCACTGGCGCCCGGCCGGGGACCTGTCTCACCCACCATTGTATTGGTCAGCCAAGAGAACCGCGGTTCAGCGGCAACCCGCGGTCCAGCCGCCGTCCACGCTCGCGGCCGTTCCCATGCTGCCGCCTTCCTCGGAACAAGCACTGAAAGTCACAGACGGGGGGGCGGAGTCACGCTGTCGCGGCGGTACGCCGCAGATGCGCCCACAACCGGTCCAGCAGCGGCGGAGCAGCCGTACGCCACGCCGCGATCTCCTCGGGGCTCAGCGTCTTCACCGGACCGGCGCCGTGCGCGGCGAGGTGTACCCGGCACGCGGCGTCAAGCCCGCCGAGGACACCCCGGCCTCCGCGACGATCCTCGCGCGGCTGGCCCTGGAGGCCGGGATGCCGCCGGGCGTCCTCAACGTCGTCCACGGATACGGCCCCGGCTCCGCGGGCCAGGCGCTGACCGAGAACCCGGCCGTGGACCGCATCACCTTCACCGGCGAGTCCGGCACCGGCCGGATCATCGCGGCCGCCGGGGCCCGCAACCTCACCCCCGTGAGCCTGGAGCTGGGCGGCAAGGGCGCGAACGTGGTGTTCGCAGACGCCGATCTGGACACCGCCGTGGAGTGGTCGATCAAGGCGATCTTCACCAACACCGGACAGGTCTGCCTCGCCGGTTCCCGGATCTACGTACAGCGTCCCGTCCACGACGCGTTCCTGCGGCGGTTCACGGCGGCGGCCGAAGCGCTGCTGATCGGCGACCCGAAGCAGACGTCGACCGAGATCGGCCCGCTGGCCTCCCAGGAGCACCACCAGAAGGTGCGCGGATACGTCGACAGCGTGGAAGCCGAGGGCGGCGCCCTCGTCACCGGCGGACCGGGCGAGGGCTGGACGGTCAGGCCGACCGTCGTCACCGGCCTCGGCCAGGAGTCCCGGCACGCCCGGGAGGAGATCTTCGGGCCGCTGGTGGTGGTGATCCCGTTCGACACTGAGGAGGAGGCAGTCGCTCTGGCCAACGACAGCCGGTACGGGCTCAACGCGATGCTCTTCACCGAGAACCTGCACCGCGCCCACCGGGTCTCCGCCGCGCTGCGCGCCGGAACGGTCTGGGTGAACTGCTTCTTCATCCGCGACCTGCGGGCGCCCTTCGGCGGAGTCGGCGACTCCGGCATCGGACGGGAGGGCGGGAACTTCAGCCGCGAGTTCCTCACCGAGCCGAAGGCCGTCGTGATGCAGATCCGGCCCGAGGAGGTCTGACGAGACGAGGTCCAGCGAGAGGAGATCCAGCGACGGAGATCCAGCGATCGAGGGGCGGCAAAAGAATCGTCCGGAGGTGCGGAATAAAAGCCTTGTGGCGTACGCTGACACCTAACGATTGGCCGACCAAGTAAATGGGTCGGACATCGCCACCGGCACTTACATCCGCTCCCTGGAAGAGGTCCTCCCATGACCGAGCAGCAGGCCGCCGCCCAGTTCACCCCCGACAACACCGCGATCCTCCTCATCGACCACCAGGTCGGCACCATGAGCTGGGTCGGCTCCATCGCCTTCGAGGAGATGAAGGCCAACGCCCTCGCCCTGGCCAAGGCCGCCAAGGCCCTCGACATCCCCCTCGTGCTGACCTCCTCCATGGAGGAGTACGCCCAGGGCCCCCTGCTGGCCGAGCTCGCCGACATAGCCCCCGCCGAGTTCGCCGCCCGCGTCCAGCGCCAGGGCGTCGTCAACGCCTTCGACGACGAGAACTTCGCCGCCGCCGTCAAGGCCACCGGCCGCACCAACCTCATCATCGCCGGTGTCACCAACGACGTCTGCACCGTGTTCCCCACCCTCACCGCCCTCGCGGCGGGCCACCCCGTCCAGGTCGTCGCCGACGCCGGCGGCTCCCCCGCCAAGATCGCCGACGACATCGCCATCCGCCGCATGGACAAGGCCGGCGCCACCATCACCTCCACCAACCAGCTCCTCGCCGAACTCGCCCACAACTGGACCACCGACAACGGCGGCAAGATCATCAGCATCGTCATGGAACTCCTCCCCCAGAGCTGAACCAGCGATCAGCGATCACGGAACGGGGTGTGGGGCAAGTACCGCCCGCCCCACACCCCACCTCGCCCCACCAGCACACTTCTCTCGCCCGGGAGGGCTCCATGCAGTTCGGCATCTTCAGCATCGGTGACGTCACCGCCGACCCCGCCACGGGCCGGACCCGCACCGAGCACGATCGGCTCAAGGCGATGGTCGCCACCGCGGTCAAGGCCGAAGAGGTCGGCTTCGACGTCTTCGCGACCGGTGAGCACCACAACCCGCCGTTCGTCGCCTCCTCACCGACCACCCTGCTCAGCCATATCGCCGCCCGGACCGACCGGATCGTCCTGTCGACGTCGACCACGCTGATCACCACCAACGACCCGGTGAAGATCGCCGAGGACTACGCGGTGCTCCAGCACCTCGCCGACGGACGCGTGGACCTGATGATGGGCCGCGGCAACACCGGCCCGGTCTACCCCTGGTTCGGCAAGGACATCCGCCAGGGCATCCCCCTCGCCGTCGAGAACTACGCGCTGCTGCACCGGCTGTGGCGTGAGGACGTCGTCGACTGGGAGGGCAGGTTCCGCACGGCGCTCCAGGGTTTCACCTCGACGCCGCGTCCGCTGGACGGCGTCCCGCCCTTCGTCTGGCACGGCTCCGTGCGCAGCCCCGAGATCGCCGAGCAGGCCGCGTACTACGGCGACGGCTTCTTCGTGAACAACCTCTTCGGCCCCATGAACCACTTCACGAAGCTGATCAACCTCTACCGCGAGCGTTATGCCCACTACGGCCACGGCACCCGGGAACAGGCCGTAGTCGGAGCCGGCGGCCATGTCTTCCTGCGCCGGAACTCCCAGGACGCCGTACGCGAGTACCGCCCCTACTTCGACAACTCCCCCGTCTACGGCGGCGGTCCGTCGATGGAGCAGTACATGGCGCAGACCTCGCTCACCGTCGGCAGCCCGCAGGAGGTCATCGACAAGACACTGTCCTTCCGCGACCACTTCGGCCACTACCAGCGCCAGATGTTCAACATCGACATGGCCGGGCTGCCGCTGAAGACCGTCCTGGAACAGCTCGACCTGCTCGGCGAGGAGGTCCTCCCCACACTGCGCAAGGAGTTCGACTCCGGACGCCCCGGCGACGTTCCGGACGCCCCCACCCACGCGACCCTGCTCGCCCGACGTGCCGCGCAGTCCGAGGAGGAGGCCAAGTGACCACGGACACCGCCGGGCCGCTGCATCTCGCGGTCGTGTCGGCCGGCCTGAGCGTGCCCTCCTCCACACGCCTGCTGGCCGACCGGCTGACCGAAGCGGTCCGCACCCAACTGGCCGACGCGGGAAACGAGGTCGACAACGACGCCCTCACCGGAAAGCCCGTGCCGGCCGCGGCCACCGGCCGAACGGCACGGCACTCGCTCGCCGTGGAGCACGCGCAGCGTCCGCTCTTCGCCTACCTGTGCGCGGTCGTCGTTCCGACCGCGGTGTACGCGGCCTCCGAGGACTGGGGCGGCAACGGCGACCCTCTCACCGACACGCTTCCCAACCGGATCAAGCGCGCGGCCGCCGAACTGGCCGGGCTGATGCGCGGGCGCGCGGGGACTGCCGCCCGGACGACGTCCGACGACACCGCCGTCGTCGTCGTGCCGTTCGCACAGCAGCTGGAGGCGTTGCGACCCGCCTGAGGCGCAACACGAGGAGGCACCCCATACGCAACCGTGCGCGTCTGCTGGAGGCCTCGGCCCGGCTGGTGGCCGAGGACGGGTGTCAAGCACATCACCATGGACGCCGTCGCGCGGGCCGCCTCGGTGGACAAGGGCACCGTCTTCCGACACTTCAGCGACCGGTCCAGGCTCCTGATGGCTCTGCTCGAGCATGCCGAGCAGGCCTACCAGGCGTCGTTCCTGACCGGCCTGCCGCCGCTCGGCCCGGGTGGCGGAGCCTGCTGGAGTCCGTGAAGAGGTCGGGGTGACGGGCCCCCGACGGCCCTGGCACGCCTGAACGGGGTCAGCTGATGAGTCGCGGCTCCGGGCGGTGGACGCCGCGCGGGCGGTAGCCGAGGTCGTCGGATCGGCCCAGCAGGTCGGCCAGGTACCAGACGATGGCCAGCCACATCTCGGTGCCCTGAAGACCTGGCTCCAGCCCGGGCCCAGCGGTACCGGGACCGAAGCCGAACCCCTTGCCGTCGCGCCAGCGGGACAGGGCCGCCGTCAGCTGTCCCTCGGCCCAGACGCGTATCTCGGCCGTACGGTAGCCCTCTCCCCCGGTTCCCGTCCCGAGCTGCCGGGTGCACAGCCACAAGGGGTGGGCGACATCCAGCACATTGCAGGCGTTCTCCCGCCCCGACCCGAAGTACCGGGGGTCGCGGGCGTGGTCCAGGACCGAGTCCACGACCCGTTCCGGATGCGGGACCGGCAGCCCGAACTGGGCGAACGAACCACGCGTCAGCCGGTAGTAGCCGTTGACGACCTGCAGCCGCCCGGCCTCGGCCGACGGGCTGCCCCACATGCCGCTCCAGGGATCGTTCCGGGTCAACAGCCAGCCGAACAGCGCCTCCAGCGCGCCGCTGTCCTGCTCGCCGTGCCGCAGGTTCCAGCGAGCGGCCGTGGCCCAGGCGTCGATCCAGGCCCCGGCCCCCCACGCGCCGTCGTGCCACAGCATCCCTCCCAAACGCGCGACGAGTTGAGGTGCCGTCATCTCCCGTACCCCGCGCACGGGATGGCGGAAGGAGGAACCCAGCAGATCGAGCGCGTACCCGACCGACAGAATGTGGTACAGCGCTTCCCCCTCGCCGACGAAGCCGTCGGCGTCCGCCGTCGGAAGCGGCTTGCCGAACTCCGGCACCAGGCCGGTGTCCGGCTCCTGGAGCGAGCCCAGTCGTCGCACATGCTCGTCCGCGGACAGTTGACCCGGCACCGAGCTCAGCAGCAGGTCGGCGATCTCCACGGCGTCGCAGTGCGCCCGTACGGTGGGCGCCGTACCGGGGCGGTCGACGTAATGGCCGCCGTCCCAACAGCGGGCGATGATGTCGGCGGCCTGTGCGCGGGCGGTGTCAGCGAACCGGGTAAGGGGGCGGCTCTGCGGTGCCGGCGCGGCGGGGGCGCCCCGCCGGTCACGCAGGGGGCGTGCCGGGTTCCCCGCGGCCATCGTCCACGCCGGAAGATCCTTGGTCACCACCGCTCCGGCGCCGATGACGCAGTGGTCGCCGATGGTCACCCCGTCCACCACGACCACATGGGATCCGATCCACACATCGTCGCCGACCTTGATCCCACTGCTGGTGAGCGGCTGCTGGAAGACCGGGCGGTCAGGAGCCATGGAGTGGTTGAAGCCAAGCAGTGAGGTGTGTGCGCCGATCCGCACACCGTCGCCGAGGACGACCGTGCCGCGCACCGTGGTGAAGGGGTTGAGCGTGCAGTCCGAACCGGTGGTCAACTCTCCGGTGACATAGGCATGAGCGGCGATGTACGAGTCGTCCCCGAGCCGCAGCCGGTCGGGGAACACCGCCGCGGACTCGGCGACGTAACACCGTTCCCCGATTTCGCTGTCCCCGGCGATCGCCTCCTGCCGCTCCCGCTGGGCAAGCCGCTGCTCCTCGCTCGCGGACTCGGCGAACAGCCAAGGACAGTGGTCGAAGTGCTGTACGAACACCTGCTGTTGCTGATCCATGGAGCGAACGCTAGGCAGCGGAACGCCCGTGCGGGAAGGTCCGGAAGGCCCTTGGTAAGGCTGCTGATCGCTGCCACCCTTACCTACGACGTCTAGGCTGCGGCGGCTGCTCCAACAGGAATCCAACAGGACTCAGACGGCCGGCAGCAGCATCGACAGGAACTCATTGGGGACGGGATCAGGGAGCGGTTGCAGATGAGGACCTGGCTGGAGGGGCTGTTCGGAAAGGGGCGGCCCCACACCGCAGATGACACCCCGCTGGAGAGCCGTGCGGAGATCTCGCCCGAGGAACGGGCGGTTCTGCTCGTCGGAATCCTCGACGACCCCGCGGCGCGCGAGGACGACAAGTCCGACGCGGCTATGGACCTGGAGTTCTTCTCCGGCCAGCTCGTCGAATCGTGCCTGGTCCGGATCATCCGCGCCGAGGGGTTCACCAGTGTGCTGGCCCAGGAGTGTGCGGAGTCGCTCGGCGGAATCTGGGCCAGGACCGACCGGGTGGACGCGGCCTTCATGGCGGAGCTGCGGGGTGCGGCGAAGGACGAGGTCTTCGGCATCCTCGGCGCCCGCGCCCCGCACCTGCTGCCCCCTGGCACGCGCTAGAGCTGCGTTCCGCGTTCCGCATTCCGCGCTTACGACACACCCTCCGGCAGGACTCTCCCGCCTCGTCCCTTCGCGGCGCTCGGTGCCTATCGTCAGCGGGCCGTGGGGTTCTCCCGCGACCCGCCGCGTAGCGGCCGAGCACGGCCCGGCCTGACCCACCGGGCGCAGGCTCGTCATGGACCGTTGCCGGCCCGCCCCGGCCGACCGCTACCCGCCAGGCCGTTCCAGGGTGAGCCGGTAGTGCCGCGGGTCGGCGATACCGTGCAGATCCTGGGCGGTGAGGGAGCGGTCGTCGCCGCCCAGAAGCTGGAGATGCCGCAGCTCGCGCACCGGGCGCAGCCCGAAGGAGGACTCCAGCTGCAGGTCGAGGCGGCCCTCCGTGCGGGAGAACCACCAGCGGCCGGTGACCCTGCCCTGCAGGCCCGCTCGTTGGTGGGTGCCTGTGAGGAGGCCGCCTTCGACGGAGTCGTGCGACGACGCCGCGTCCGCCGAGGGGGTGAGCTCCACCTCCAGGGACTCTCCGTGCTGGGCGTCGCTCTCGATCCTCCAGTGACCGGACTCCACGGCCCCGACCGTCTCCGCGCCTCGCCCGGAGCCGTCACCGGATTGCGGGTCGGCGGGCCGGGTGCCCAGGAGGCGGTGGACCGCGGCGACCGCCTCCTGGTCGTCGCTGCCGGGTGGCAGCTGCTCCACCTGGCCCTGCCCGGGGGGCGGGGCCGTCGTGTCGAGTGGCCAGACCAGGCACGGCTTACCGAACGAGGCCGCGTACTGGCACTGCTCCTGGACATGGGGGTCGTCGGCCGCGTCCTCAGACCACAGGAGGAGGAACAGGTCACAGGCGCCCAGTTCCTGAAGTACGGGCTCGGCCGGCAGGCCGTCGCTGTGATCCCGGGACTCGTCCAGGGCGGTCCTGGCACCGTCGGCGCGCAGTCGGCCGTCCAGGGCGGCGGCCCGGTCGGCGTCTGCGGGCGCGTAGGCGAGGAAGACCCCTGGGGACGCCGCCCGTCGGGGGCCGTCGCGCCCGTCGTCGTATGCCGTGCCGCGCTTCTCGTCGCGCTCGTTGTCGTGTTCGTCGCTGTGCTCGTCGTCGGGCATGGGCGTCTCAGGCCTCCGCGTCGTACGTGTCTGTCTCTTGGCTGTGGTACCAGGGGGCCTGCGGGTTGTAGGAGGCGAGGTAGTAGTCCGCCGTGCAGGTGAACGTCGCCGGGAACAGCTGGTGCGCCCGCTGCCTCAGGATGTTCATGGCCGCGACCTCGTTGGCCAGTCCCGCCTGGTCCTGCTGGTGCGCCGGCTTGGCCGTCTCCGCGTCCACGAGGTCCTGGGCCGCCTGGAGGTTGTCCTGCAGGAACTGGGGCCATTGTGCGGGATTATTGCTGTACGTGTAGTTGGGGGTGACCCGGTACTGGACCATCTTGGGCCACCTGAGGCCGGGGTTGTTCAGTGGTGCCGCCGGGTCCATGACGTGGGTGACCGTCGGGTGCGTCTGCTTGTACGGCTTCAGGGCCGCCTGGCTCGACTGGGTCCCCTGGACGGTCTGCCCCGAGGCGGCCCAGCCGATCTTGCCGTCTCCGAGGTTGATCGGCGGGTTGGCGGCGATCCACTGCTCGTAGCTTGCGGCGAGTCCATGGGTACCGTTCTGCATCGAAGCGCGGATGGGCCGTTCGACCTTGTTGAAGTGCTCCTGGGTGTTGGACCGGGCGGAGCCCATGAAGATGTTCGAGGCGGTGTCGTTGGCGCCCGCGACGAAGTCGCCGTTGATCGCGTGCATCGCCGTGGCAACGTTCTGCTGGCCATTGGCGCGCACCAGGTTGACGTCGGCGAGCTTCATGGTGGTGATGTCCGCCGGCTCGCCCGGCGACGAGCCGCCCCCGGTGTTGCTGAGCATCCTCTCCAGGAACAGCCAGTTGCCGAGGGTGCCGCCGCCGGGGTACACGAGGCCTGCCCCGTTCAGCGCGTCGGTATTGATACCGCCGAGTGCCCCGGCGGTGGGCGTCATGTTGGTGAACGGCTGGAAGACCGCCGCCCGCTGCAGCACGGGGTCCCCGGACTGCGGGCCCGCGCCTTGGTTGTGCCCCTCCCCGTGGCTGTGCCCGTCCCCGTGGCTGTGCTCGCGACCGGGCGGGTGCGCGTGCTCCTCGGCCCGTTCGCCCGCGGTCGTGGCGGGGGCACCATGGGTCACAGCACTGCGCATGACCCGGACGGCGTTGGCCTCGGCCTCACGCTCGAACCGGTCGGAGGGGTCGGAGACCCTCAGCCCGGAGCCGTTGTCGGTGCCCGCGACGGGGCCTTGGCGCTGCTGGAGGACATGGGTGAGCTCGTGGGCCAGGGTGTGCCGGTCACCGCCGCCCTCCCCGATGACGACGTGGCTGCCGGAGGTGTAGGCGCGAGCGCCGACCTCGGCGGCGGAGGCCCGAGCGGCACTGTCGTCATGGATGCGGACGTCGGAGAATTCGGCGCCCAGTCGGCCCTCCATCTCGGAGCGCACCGCAGCGTCCAGCGGACGGCCAGGCGTGTGCAGGACGTTCTGCACGGTCGAACGCTGCACCGCAGGCAGATGCCCCGCCGCGCCGACCCGCTCCCCCGGTCCTCCCGCCCCTGCCTGGCGGAGCATCTGGACCACGGCCCGGTTCCCCGCGGCGGCCTGCAGCGCCATCAGGCCCGACACCGATGTCCGGCTGCCACCGCGGGATGAGCGGGCCGGTATGCCGGCCCGTCCGGCAGCCTGGGTCCAGACGTCGTCTCGAGCATGCAAAAGGGGCCTCTTCCCGCGCAGAAACAGCGACCCTCCCTGCATACGCGCCCTGCGGCCGCGGCACCAGGGACCGAAGGGCAGACCCATGTGCCCCAAAGATCATCTGGCCCCGTGTCCGTCGGTGAGTGAGACGAGTAACGTCCGGTCGTGGCCGGGCGGCCGGTGTTCACACGATCAGCCTGAGCCGAGCCACAGCCCGACAGACGTCTGCAGGCCCGCCTGCCGTCGAGGCCCCGCCCCAGGTCAGGGCTGGCGCCGCCCGAAGCCGACATAGGCGTAGGCGAACCCCTCGCCCTCGCGCGGCGCCCGGGTCCACGACCGGGTGGTGAAGGTGCGGAGCCTGCCCCGGGTCAGCGCGAACCGGGGAAGCGACAGCCCGAGTTCGGCGTGCAGGGCCTCCAACACACGCAGTTCGCCGTCCAGTTCACCTCTCTTCTCGCGGAACAGCAATGCAGGGTCCAGGGCTTCGGGGATCGCACCGGAGCGCTCGATCTGCGTACCCCGCACGGTGAACGCGTAGAGCTCCTCCCCCTGTTCGGCCACCGACAGGTGGAACGCGGCCGGGCGGCCACCCTGGGACGAGCTCCTCGGATCGCGCCACACCACCACCGCACGGCCGGACGCGGAGGCCGCCACAGCAGGAGAAGAGAACAGCTTGCTCATCAGGCGGGAGTCGCCGTCGAAGGCAAAGGCCCACCCTTCGGCGGTACGGCCGACGGCGACCACCGCCCGGTCCTCCCAGAGTTCCACGCCCTCTCGCTCATGAGGCTTGGGCGCACGCCGGGACGCCTCACGCGGATCCGCGGGCGCGCTCAGTCCGGCGCCTTCCTCTCCTATCAGAGCGGGCAGACGGGCGGGGTCGATCCCCTCGACCCAGATACAGCGGTATCCGTCGAGCGGCCGCCGGTCCGCCGCAGGCTCCGCCAGCCAGACGAGGCCCGGCGGGTCGAGATCGGGCACCGGCCCGGGAACGGGCCCCGCCTCCCCGGACCGCGGCGTCGCAAGGATCTCCCGCCCACGCTCCGGGGTGATCAGCGCGCCCAGCACCGGATCGGCGAGCAGGCCGATCGGGGCGATCAGCGAGGGCCCGGGCGCCTCCCACAGCGGGAGCGCATCCCGCAGCATCCGCCACGCGGCGTCGGTCGCCCCCCAGCCGGCCGCCTCCCGGGCCTCGGCGACGGCCCGGCCCCACGGGCCGGGAGGCGTGTAGCGATGGACGCCGTCCCGCATCGCGCCCAGCACGGTCTCGACGGTCTCCCGGGCGGCCCCGCGCGCGGCCATCATCCCGAGCCAGTGCTCGTCCCCGCCCAGCCGCCATTCGCCTCGTGCCGGCGTCATGGCCTGCACAGGCAGAATCTCGGGCAGGTAGCGCGGATCGGCCACCAGGCTGCCGTAATCCCGGGAGTTGCGCGGGGCCAGCAGATGCCGGAGCTGGTTCAGCAGGACGGCGCTGTGCGGCCGTCCGAAGGACAGCGCCTCCTCGAGCAGGGGCAGAGCCTCCTCGTACCGTCCGCGCAGGGCCAGCAGTCGGGCCTCCTCCACATGGGCGTCCTGGGCGAGCGTGGTCGCGTTCACGAAGTCGGCTCGCTGCGCCCGGTCGGAGTGGAAGCCGCGGTACATGGCCTCCAGGTACGCGCGAAACGACGGGTAACGGTCCGGGTATTCACCGCCCCAACCCTTGTAGACGTAGAGCGCCCACTCACCGTCCTGGTCTGTGTCGCCGGGGTCGAGCAGGGCGTACGACATGTCGGAGTCCGTCTCCAGCCGCAGCGCCCGCCGCCACATCCCGGCCAGCAGGACCTCCGCCTCGCCCGGGTCGTCGCCCAGACTCTCCTCGTACAGCGGGGTCATGTCGAACGGATCCCCGAACCAGCCGATCTCCGCGACGCCGCCGAGGCAGTAGACCCCGGCCGTCTGATCCACGTGCCACCCGTCGCTCACGGCCAGGAACTCCCGGTACGAAGGCGGCAGCCGCCGCCCCAGCCGCTCCTCGGCCGCGGCAATCGCCGACTCGCCCGCTCCGGGCCTGCCCAGGTGGACGGCCGTCTGCCCGCCGTCGTCCGCGCCCTCATCCGCGCGCGGAACCCACTCGTCCTGCCAACGCCCCAGGAACTCGTGCCAGTTGAAAGAATCGCCGCTCATGGCCGCATGGTGCCATCCGGCACTGACAACGGCCCCGAAGCGCCCTGACTTCGGTGCGCGGCAGGCCAACAGCGCGCATGTCGTGGACGAGTGGCCGCCCCCGTCCCCGTTGGAGACCCGGCCATGATGGCCGATCGCTCGGGTCATGGCAGCGCGTCCCGGTGACGGCGCAGCCGCGGACGTGGACGTGGTGCGCCACGTCGCCCAGGCCCTGGACGTGCCGGACGCCGCGAGTGGCCTGCCCGACCTGATCGCCTCGCTGGGCGGGTCGACCTCGCTGAGCGACCTGGGCATGCCCGGGTCCGGCCTGGCCCGTGCGGCCCCGCCACCACCGGGGGCACGTCGACCCGGCTCACCGAACAGGTTGTCGCGAGCTTGGCCGAGATGCCCGACGACCGCGTCCGAACCCCGCTCACCGGAGGTCGCGTACGGCAGCGACATCTCCGACGGCCTGCCCGGAATCCCGCTGTGGGTGGACGCCCCGATCACGGACGCCGCCGGTGGGCCGGTGAAGGACACGGTCCTCGACGTCCGGCAGTCCGACGAGGACGGTGCGCAAGGTCAGGACGACGGCCCGCACTCGGTGTTGTCCTGGCCGGATTCGGGGTGCAGCTCCGCGTACACCGGCGCGAACTCGAAGGGGTACTCCACGCAGTCCGCTCCCGCGAAGCACTGGGCGGCGTGCCGGCGCATCCGGGGCCCGTACGTCGGGTGGCCGATCAGGTCGGTGTAGGTCTCCCGTTCGGGCAGGCTCAGGAGGTCCGCCGTGTCGGCGAGGTAGACGTCGAAGCCCGGGTACATGAGCCCCAGGTACGGCAGGTCGTCCAGGTCGAGGGCGAACACCGGGTACTCGCCCTCCCCGTCCGGCTCGGTGACGGCAAGGATCCGTCGTGAGTCCGACCCACCGGGGAGGAGGAAGCACTCGGAGAGGCGTCCGGACAGCCACGCGAACTCCTTGCCCCAGAACTCGCCCATCTCGTCCCCGACCAGCCGGTCGAGCGGCCGCGGCGCGAACCCGCCGTCCGGAGTGAACCAGCCGTGGCGCTCCAGCAGGCTGGTGTCGTAGGCCAGCCATGCGCGCAGGCTGGGCGACAGCGGACGCCCGGACGGGAACACCGCCGTCGCGAGCCTGTCTTCGGCCATCGGCCTGGGGACTCCGCCCTCCACCCAGGGCACGTTGACGTACGGCAGCAGATACGGCAGCGCACTCGCTGCCGGATCGCAGCGCACCACGTCGATGACCCGTTCCGTCAACGGCACTCCGTGCATGGGACTTACCTCTCGTTCGATCGTCTTGGGGGTGGGGTCAGGGGAGGAAGGGGCGGATCCAGTCCGCGAAGCGCTGTCCCAGTTCCGTCTGCGCCGCTGCGAGGACGGCGTCGGGGTCCTCCGCCGCCGGCAGGCCGAAGTGCTGGTCGAGCCAGGCCACGTACTCCTCGTGGGAGTCGGTGTGGGGCTCGTCCTCGTCGCGGTAGAAGTAGGCGCTCTCGTGGTCGACGCTGATCTCTTCGTCGAAGCCGAGGAGTTGGAAGAACTCCCGCAGGTGCCGGGCGACGACGTGTTCCCCGCCCTCGTCGCCGAAGACGACCACGGGCAGGGTGGCCGGATCGGGCCGGTCGTCGATCTTCCAGAGCGCGTAGAACGAGCCGCCGCCGGTGGCCTGTGCGAAGGGAAGCAGGCAGTCGGTGAACTCCCGGGCGTCGGACCAGCCGGCGACCAGGCCGGAGATGTCTCCGAATTCCGTCAGACCGAATCCCCCGGCGAAGTTCTCGTAACCGACCTTGTCCTGAAAGTCCTTCAGGAGGTTGAGTTCTTCGACGGGCGAGTAGGCATTGTTCATGACATCTCCAAGTCGAGAAAAGTTGCCCTGCCGGTCGCCGCCCCGGGCTGGTTCGGCGACCGCCCGACGGCCTCCGGCGACGGCGAGTTCGACGAGCCGGCGCATCCGCCACAGCGGGGAGTCGGCGAGGGCCGACACGGCGGGGAGGGCTTCCGGCGGTGGGAAGTGCGCGCCCCGGAGGGGGTCGTAGCCGAGGTCCGCGCGGCCCAGCCAGTCCGCGGGGAGTCGCAGGATCGCCTCCTGGCTGTCGGCGGGCTGGAGACGGATCAGGGGTCGGTCCTCCGGTGTGCCGGGGCCCGGTTCGCGGGCGAGCAGACCGTCCCCCGGGGCGCCTACTACGGCCAGCGGGCCGGCAGCCCAGGATAGGCCGACGAGCGGGGTGGCCCGCACCTCCCTGCCGGAGCCGAGCGTGGCCGTGGCGGCGGGTCGGGCGGGGCCGCGGTGCACCGGCTTGCCGGGCTTGACGTCGGCGACGGTGAACCAGCGGCCGTCCTCGGTGACCAGGTGGGTGACGACGCCGCCGTAATCGGTGGCAGTGAGCACCGGCTCCCGGCAGACCCACCGCGCCGGTGGCGGGAACTCCCGCACTGAGTACGGCCGCGGCGGCGCTGCGGAGTCCGCCGGCGGCGGTCACCTGGACGGGGGTGGGGCCCGAGGGCTCCTCGGTGACCGGCGACCCGTTCGAGGCCTCGTCGTGCTCGTCGGCCTCCGGCGCCTCGGCGGCGGCGGGGGCTCCGCCGGCGGGCTCGGCGGGACGACCTCGACGCCGTCCCCGCGTGGAGGCGCATCGCGAGCTCGACACGGCAGTCCGCCCGCTGTCGGCGTTCGGGCGTTGCGCCGGGGAGGCTGCCTGCGCAGAGAAGTTGACCGCCGGCCCCGGCCGGTTGGCAGCCGGCTCCGCATGCTGTCAGTCGGTGTGCCTACTGTTGTTCCCGACTCTGTCTTCAGGCCGCGGACACCGTTCGTCGTGCACGCGGTCGCACTGCTCGGGAGCCCGCACGTGATGTCCGCCCTCTCCACCCCCGCCGTCCACGACGACTGGGAGCGATCGTTGACGCAGGCCTTCGGCGTCCTGCTCGGCCGCCCGCTCTCGGACTTCGACCCCGGTGCGGAATACGCCGTCTACTACAGCGGCAACTGGCTCTACGAGACCGGGTCCAACACGGATCCCGCCTGGCTGGAGCCGGCCGCCCTCGCCGGCCGGGAGACGACAACCGACGAGAACCTGCTGCTGCTCGACGAGGTGGGCTACCCGGCGCTGCGGTTCGACGCGAGCCGGTCGCTGTTCGAGATCGACATCTACGCTGCGGAGTTCCCGGCTGCCTTCAAGGAAGAGCTGGCCGCTGTCGATCTGGCCGGTTCCGGCAGACTGCCGGAGGTCCGAGGCGTCGATCTGGCACGTCTGACGGCACGTCACGGGGTCGACCTCACGTCATCCGGTCCGCCCGAGAACGCATGGTGTCTGACGCGGGCCAGGATCGTCTCGGACGGCACGCTCCTCGATGCCCTGCGGGCAGCCACCGGCATGGGCCAGGGCCCCGACAGCCTCGTGCCGAGCGGGAAGGCCGACGCGGAGACGGAGGCCGCGATCGCGGCCGTGGAGCACCCCGGCATCCGGGCGCACCTGCGCGCGTTCGGCGACCCCGGCTCGGACGACATCGCCCTCTGTCTCTACAGCATGCGCAAGTCCTGGGAGGAGAACGGTCCGCTGGTGGCCGAGTGGCAAGGGGCCGTCGACCAGTACGAGATCACCGTGCAGCAGGTCGGGGCATGACGCCCGCCAACTGTTTTCGCCTGCTCGTGCCTCACGACCGGGGGCGGAAGTAGGCCTCGGTGGATTCCTTGCCGACGACGGTGGCAACGCAGCGATAGACCCGCAGGCCGTCGGCGTACGACAGCTGTGACGGCGGAACGACGTCGATGGTCCAGTCCGCGAGGGCGATGTCCCGTGCCTTGCCGAGCCGGGACTTGGCCAGGACGTCGCGTGAGCAGAGTTTGCGCACGGTGGGGTGCCGGGCCAGCTCCCGCTGGTCGATGGTCATGCCGTCGGCGGGCAGCGGTGCGATGGCGAAGGTCTCCCAGGGGTGCTCGACGAGGCAGTCGGAGCGGTTGACGGTGACCATGCCCGAGATGGCGACGATGCCGCCCCAGCACTCCGCTGTCTCGGTGCAGCGCGCGTCGGCCCCGGGCACCGCGGCCGCGGGGCAGTCCTCGGTGGTGGTCGTCACCCTGAAGTCGGTGGCGGCGGAGGTTGGCGTGGCCGACTGCGAGGCCCGCGACGTCGTGCTTCCGGCGGAGCCGTGGTCGGATCCCGTCGACGCCGAACCGCTCCCGTCCGCCAGAACCGCGGTGACCCCGACCACCGCCAAGGCTGCGATCGCCGCGAGCGCGAGCACTGTCGATCGCCGTCGGCCGCCGCGCTGTTCGACCCCGGCCACGGTCGGCGGCGGCGGCACGGAGACCGACGCCGGAGGCGTGGCCGACAGGCCGGTCGAGGACGACGTGCTGTGCGGTGCACGCAGGTCGGCCGCGGCCAGGGCGTCGCGCAGGGCCTCGGCACTGGCCGGGCGGTCGGCCGGATCGGCGGCCATGGCTTGCCGCAGGACTGCCATGAGCGCCGGGGGCACACCTGGCACGTCGGGCAACGGCCAGGTGTGCCGCACGATGACCTCGGCGAGACTGAGGCTGCCCTGTTCGGGAGCGTGCGCCGGGCGGCCGTACAGCAGGGCGTAGACGGTCGCGCCCAGGGAGTACAGATCCCCCGCGGGCGTGGGATCGGCCAGGCGGAATGCCTCCGGCGGGGCGTACGCGGGTGTCAGCGCCTCACGGGTGACCGAGAGTTCCTGACCGGGCCGAGGCATGGCGGCAAGTCCGAAGTCGGCCAGGGCGACCTCGCCGTACTGGTTGACCATGATGTTTCCCGGCTTGATGTCACGGTGCAGCACTCCGGCGGCATGCGCCGCGGCGAGCGCGTCGGCGATGCGCACGCCGATGCTTCGCGCCTCCTCGACGCGAAACGCCCCCTGCTTGTGCAGCCGGTCGCCGAGCGATCCTCCTGGGCACAGCTCCAGCACCATGTAGGGCCGGCCGTCGGCGAGGACTCCGGCGTCATACACCGCCACCACGTTCGGATGGCCCGACAGCTGGCCGGCGGCAGTGACCTCGCGCAAGAACCGCTGCCGGTCACGCGCGCCCGCCAGCACACGGCTGTCCACCTTCAGCGCGACCTCCCGTCCGACCGCCAGCTGACGCGCCCGGTACACGGTGGCGAATCCGCCTTGGCCGAGGACTTCCAGAACCTCGTATCCGGACAGGCCCAACAGTTCGGAGTGCATGGCGCTGACACCTTCAGGGGGACGGGGAGAAGAATGGACAGGACGGCGACTGTAGCCCGCCCCACCGACTTCAGGGCCTGGGCCCCTACGACAGGGGAGAGTTTCGCGTGTGCGGCACAGCCGGGCTCGGAGAATGCTCAGTCGATACAGAACTCGTTGCCCTGACAGCTCCCTGCCGGCGGGCACAGGCTACGGTCGGCGTCAGGACATATAGGCGAGGAGCCCGATCTCCGGTGCCAGCGCCCCGGGCTGTGCCAGGGACCGGAAGTCGGCTTCGACCGCCGCCAGGTCGAGGGCGCCGGCCCGTACAGCGCGGTACCGGACGATCGACCAGACGAAGACGTCGAGGTTGTCGTACTGGGTGTCGGCTTCGATGACCTGCTCTTCGTGAAACCAGACCGCGATCCGACCGCTGGTGAGGACGACGTAGTAGTTGCCCCCGCCGTCGGCGCCGAGGGACCACACATCGTCGCTGGAGAGCTTCGTCGCATAGTCGGAGTCCAGGATGTCGCAGTCGTTGGCTGCGAAGTCGAAGCCGTAGGACCAGTCATCGATATCCGTGAAGTCCGCCATGGTTCCCGATCGGACCTTGCGGTCGAAAGCGGCCAGCACGGTCGCGGCGTCCTGCGGGAGCTTCGCGAGGAACGGTTCGACGGGGCGTATCGACGCCGAGATCTCGACCCGCGGCTCGTCGGGGAACCAGCGCGCCAGATCGGTGTCCAGCTCACGATCCACGTACCCGGTCAATTGATCAACAGTGAGTGACATGCGGTGAGACTAGCCGGGGGGGGAAGGCGACCGAAGACTCCCCTCGGCTGTGTAAAGGGCCTGGTGAGGCTGTCGTGTCGGGACAGGGTGTCAGTGGCGGCTGGTTGGATACGGGCATGCGCGGTTGACCGGTCTGTCGTTCGAAGCAAGGAGAATCCGATGTCCGAGCATGAGATCGAGGACCTGATCGCGGACTCGGTCATCGTCCTGGACGGCCACACCGAGCCGCACGACCCGCGCGTCCGCGACTGGTTCGCGACCCTGTACGACTTCCAGAGCGGCTACGACTGCTCGTTCACGCACTTCCGCGTGATGGACGTCCTGCTGCGCCGCGGCTACACATACCGGTTCCCGGTCGACCGTCACCCCGACCACGCCGCAAGGTCCTCGTACTTCGACGCGCTGACAGAGTTCACCGGGCTGCGCACGTTCGACGAGGAGTCCCCCGACTTCGACGGCTACGAGTCCTGGCTCGAAGACGGCTACGTCGACCCCCCGTTCCTCTACTGCGACGCCGACACCGAGCTGTGGCGGCGCATGGCCGCCGCCGGTGAACTCCACGGTCCCGACGCCGCCCCACCCCGCCGGACCCCGCTGATCGAAGTGGTCCGCGAGGTCGCTGTCGCCGCGGAGCAGGAACAGGACCGCGAACTCATCGGCATGTGGTACGCGTTCGGCTGCGACACTCTCCTCCGCGGCCCCGCAGGCTGCCCCTTCGACGTCACCGAACTCGCCGAAACGCCGGCCGTGCAGGATCTGCGCGCCGTGGTCCGCCGCACCGATGCCCTGCCCATCGCGCAACGGTCGCCCTACGCCGTCCCTGTGGAGTTCGCCGATCACCACGATCTCGAAGCCTGGTGGTGGCAGCTGTAGACCGGGCCGCTCAGTTCACCCCGCCGACCACGGCCTTTCCCTCGACGACATCGCAGCCGCGCCCGGACGCTCCGGCGAGCGCCGGGCAGACCTTCGTCCAGCCGCAGCGCCGAGCGGTCCACCGCTGTGGGCTGGGTGTGGGGCGTTCTCATCGTGGGCTGCGGCGTCGGTGCCTACGGGCTCACCGGCAGTGTCCGGCCGATCGCCGTCGCGGTCGGCGTGGTCCTGGCCGTGCTGGTGGCGGGTTTCGTCCCTGCGCGGTTCGGACGCAGCTGTCCGGGGCCGCGGCGAAGCGCACCGGGGCACGGAAACGGGCCCTGCGGGCCGCCCGCCGGAAGGTGGTGAGAACCGCCGGACCGGCCAGCAGGATGCACACGAGGTTGGTGACGGCTCGGCCGGTGTCCCAGCCCAGCGAGGTGGCGACGTCGAAGGCGATGTAGCGCTGCCACTGCTCGGTGAAGGGCAGGCCGGGCAGATAGGCGATGGAGCTGTTCGGGTCGAGGGAGAACGGCCAGAAGGAGAGGTTGAGGAGGAAGCCGAACAGGTAACCGGAGAGAGAGCCGTAGACGGCCAGCATGAGCACCTCGCGTCGGCCGCTCGCCCGGGGGAGGAACCCGGCGAGCATGCCTACGAACGCGCATCCGAACATCTGGTACGGCATCCAGGGGCCGACTCCGCCGGTGATGAGCGCGGAGGCGAACAGCGAGGTGCAGCCGAGGGTGAAGCCGAACCCGGGGCCGTAGACGCGTCCGGCGAGGACGAGGACGAAGAAGACGGTCTCGATGCCGGCGGTTCCGGCGCCGAGGGGGCGCAGGGCCGCGTTGACGGCCGACAGGACGCCGAGCATGGCCAGTGCCTTGGAGTCGATGCCGCCCTCGGCGATCTCGGACAGTACGACGCACAGGACCAGCAGGAGCAGGACGCCGAAGATCAGCGGGGGTGCGTAGTGGGAGCCGAAGGTGCCCGGGGCGACGACGAACGGCCAGAGGAACGCGACCAGTCCGAGGAAGGCGGCCAGCGTCATCACGATGCCGACGCGAGGGGTGAGCCGGATGGCCACGGCCGCGCGTGAGGTCACGGGGCCGCCCCCTCGCCGCTCGCCGCCGGCAGGGCGTCCACGACCTGTCCGACCGTCAGATACGAGAGCGGGGCGAGGATCTTCGCCGTCTGCGGCGCGAAGACGGGTGAGGAGACGATGACGTCGGTGGTCGGCCCGTCGGCGACGATGTCCCCCTCCGCCATCACGACCACGCGGTCGGCGGCCCGGGCGACGAACTCCACATCGTGTGTGGAGATCACGACCGCCCCGCCCTCGGCCGCGAGGGCGTCGACGATGCCGATCAGGGCGGTCTTCGCCCGGTAGTCGAGACCGCGGGTCGGTTCGTCCAGGAGCACCACCCGCGGTGCGGCCGACAGTTGGACGGCCAGGACGAGGGCGAGCTTCTGCCCTTCCGACAGGTCGCGGGGGTGGGTGGCGTCGTCGATGCCGGGCGCGAGCCGGTCCAGGATCGCGCGAGCGCTGTGCTCCGTACCTGATTCCGTGTCGGCCTGGTCGAGTTCCTGTTTGACGCTTTCCAGATAGAGCAGGTCGGCGGGGGTCTGCGGAACCAGGCCGACGAGGGTGCGGGCTCGGGCGGCGGACACCGTGTGGGGATCGACGCCTGCGACGCCCACCGTCCCGGCGCGGCGTGGGCCGGAACCCTGCAGAGCCCACAGGAGCGAGGACTTGCCGGAGCCGTTGCGGCCCATCAGGGCCGTCACCTCGCCCGCGTGCAGATCGAGGTCGACTTCCCGGACCGCCGGAACCCCCTTGTAGGTGACGGTGACGCCCCGTGCGGTGAGCAGGCGCGGGCGGTCCCCCGGTGGGGACGGGCGGACGGGAGCCGGGGCACGGTCGGCCAATCGCGCTCGCAGGGGCGCGGCGGTGCGGCGGGCATCGCGGATGGACAGCGGGAGAGGAGACCAGCCGGCGGCGCGGCCCAGCTCCACGATCGGCGGGGCGATCGTGGACGTACGGAGGATGTCGGAGGGTGCGCCGATGCGGGCGTGGCCGTCGCCGGGCAGGTGGAGAACGCGGTCGGCGTACTGGACGACGCGTTCGAGACGGTGCTCGGCCATGAGGACGGTGACGCCGAGGTCGTGGACGAGCCGGGTGACGGCGGCGAGGACCTCCTCGGCGGCCGTCGGGTCGAGTGCGGAGGTCGGTTCGTCGAGGACCAGGACCCGGGGGTGGGCCGTGAGGACGGAGCCGATCGCGACGCGCTGCTGCTGGCCGCCGGAGAGTTCGTACAGGGCGCGGTGGCGCAGGTCGGCGAGGCCGAGCAGGTCGAGGGTCTCCTCGACGCGCTTGCGCATGGTGGCCGGTGGCACCGCCAACTGTTCCATGGCGTAGGCGAGTTCGTCCTCCACGGTGTCGGTGACGAAGCCGTCGACCGGGTCCTGGCCGACCACGCCGACGACGTCGGCGAGTTCGCGGGGCGGGTGGTGGGCGGTGTCGCGGCCGTCGACGGTGACCCGGCCGTACAGCGTGCCGCCGGTGAAGTGCGGCACCAGCCCGTTGACCGCGCCGAGGAGCGTGGACTTGCCGACGCCCGTGTGTCCTACGACGAGGCAGAGTTCGCCCTCGTCCACCGTGAAGTCGGCGTCGCGGAGGGCGGGTTCGGGGGCGTCGTCGTACTGGATGGTGACCTGGTCGAAGGTGATCACGGTGCTCCAGGTGGGGGTGCGACAAAGCCTGCCGTGCCGGCGAGGAGGATCGCGGCGGTCGGTACGAGCGGCAGGTCGGGCCAGGTGAGCGGGTAGAAGGTGGGGTTGAGCTGGGCGGGGTCGTAGCCGAGGTTGCTCAGGAGCAGGACGGCGGACAGGACTCCGCTGCCGGCGACTGCCCACTCGGGCAGGCGCCAGGGGTCCGGGCGGTAGGCGGTGCGGGTGACGCGTCGGCCGCCCAGCCGCAGGCCCGCCAGGCACAGCGCCGCGCCCAGTCCCATGGCGGGCAGGCCCAGGAAGGCGGGCGCGGTCGCGTCCAGCAGTCCGTACGCTCCGGCGCACAGGCCGCACATGCCCAGCAGCATCAACGCACCTGTGATCCGGCGGGAGTTGCGGGTGGCGGTGCCCGCGCGGCCGTAGCCCCGGGAGTCCATGGCGGCGGCCAGTCTCAGTGAGCGTTCCAGGGCGTCCTCCAGGACCGGGACCACGATGCCGCGCAGTGCCTTCATGCCCTGTGTCCGTCCGGCGCGCAACTTCCTTGCTCTGGCGACGCGTTGGACGCTCTGAACGAGCTGTGGCGCCACGCTGATCGCGACCGTGACGGCGACGCCGAGTTCGTACAGGGCTCCGGGCAGAACGCGCAGCGCGCGCTTGGGGTTGGCGAGTGTGTTGGCGGCGCCGATACAGCACAGCATGCACGCCAGCCGCAGTCCGTCCGTCGCAGCCGACAGCAGCGCCTCCAGGGAGACCGGGCCGCCGATCTCGATGCCCGCGTACCAGTCGGGGGTGGGGAGGCGCGGGAGGGAGAACAGGAAGTGGTCGCGGGGGGTGATGCCGGTGGCGAAGACGGCGCGGAAGACGACGCGGATCGCCACGACCGTCAGGGCCAGGTACAGGTAGTACTTGAAGCCGCGCGCCCAGGGCGCCTCCGTGCGGCGCGCGGTGACGACGTACCCGAGGACGGCGAGGACGAGGAACAGCAGCAGCGGATTGTCGGTGCGGCTGACGGCGGTGGCCAGAGCCAGGGCCCACACCCACCAGGCCATCGGGTGCAGGATGCGCGGCAGCCGCCGCCCGCCCGGGTCCGGTGCCGGGTCGGACCCGGTGGTGGGCGCCGTCACGGTCGTACGAGCCATCGCGATCACTCGGTACGACGGCGTCGGCGCGCCACGAACACCGCCGCGCCGCCGATCAGCAGGACGAGCGCGGCACCGGTGACCGCGGGCGTGATCGAGCCGGCGTCGTGCCGGGCGTCGGCGGCGGGGGCGGCGTCGACGACGGTGGGACCGGAGTGGGGAGGCGCGACGGCCGACGGGGTGCTCGCGGCGCTGGTCGCCGGGCTCGGTGTCGGCGAAGGTGATGTGCTCGGCTTGGGCTTCGTCGGCTGCGGCTGCGGCTTCGGGGACGTGGTCTTCGGCTGCTCGGGGGCCGGGCCGGTGTCGGCGTCCGGCGGCAGCGCGGGCGCCTTGTCGGTGGAGGCGGGCTCGCCCACCTCTCCCTGCGGGCGGGTGTTGTGGGCGCGCAGCTGGTCGGGGGTGACCCTCGGCCGTCCCTCGGTGCCCTCGATGTCGGTGCCGCCGAAGATCCACAGGTCGACGCTGCCCGGCTCGGGCTTGTAGAGCATGGCGCCGAGCCGGCTGTAGCTCCAGTCCTTCGCGCCCGGATCGGCGTGCCAGTACGACCAGTAGGCGGAGGCGGGAGGCGTGAGGACACAGTCGTCCTCGGCGGTGGTCGGGTACTGCTTGCCGCTCCGGTGACCGCTGTAGCCGATACGGCAGATGAACGCCGGGCCGTCGTGTCCGGTGCCGGTGGTGCGCCAGCCGCCCTGGTTGAGCAGTTCGTAGCCAGTGGTCGGGGTGGTGCCGCAGGAGCGGTAGATCGGGCCGCCCCAGTGACTGAAGTCGACGGCGAGCACCACGCCCGTGGATGTCGTGCAGCGGCCCATGGGCTGCGGGGCGGCCGCGACCGGGGCGGTGGTCGCGGCGAGGGCGGCAGCCGTCACGCCGAGCGCGCCCGCCGTGCGCAGCAGGGGTGCGAGGATCATCGTCTGCTCCCCGCGTCGGCCCGGCGGCGGGTCACGACGACCGTGCGCCATCCCATGAGCACCAGCAGCGCGGCGATTGCGGCGAGGGCTCCGACCTGGGCACCGGTGAAGGCCAGAGCACCGCCGCCACCGCCTCCGTCACCACCGCCACTCGTGTCACCGGGGGTGACGATGTCCGGCGCGCTGCCGCTCGGACTCGGCGTCGGCGTCGGCTGCGGTGAGGTACCGGCGAGGCTCCGCTCCAGCTCGGCGAAGGAGATGCCGGTCGAGCCGCCGACCGCCTGGGTGGACGCCCTCAGGTCGGAGCCGCGCTGTCCCTCCTTGGCCACGTTGAACCCGCCGTCGGAATTCTGCTGCGAGGCCAGGAACTTCCGCGCCTTGCCGATCTCGTCGGCGTATGTGGCGGCGTCCAGCGACAGGCCCTGGACGGCGAGGGCGGCCGAGTTGACGGAGTCGCCCGCCGCGCCCGGGAAACCGCCGTCCGCCAACTGCTTGCCGGCGAGCCACGCAAGGGCCTTGTCCACGGCCTTGTCGGTCTCGTCGCCGCCGGCCAGGTCGAGGGCCATGGCGGCGATGGCGGTGGAGTCGACGTCGGAGTCGTTCGTGGAGGGGATCAGACTCGGCCAGGCCCCGCTGTCCTGCTGGAGGCCCGCCAGATAGGTGAGCGGCTCCGCCGCCTTCTCCCCCGCGCGCAACTGCGCGATGACGGCGAGGGATTGGGAGAACACCGAAGGCGCATAGGTGTAGGCGCCCTTGGCGGCGCAGGAACGGTCGGGGGCCGTGCTCGCCTTCGTGCATACGGCCTTGTCGAGCGCGCCGATGAGGTCATGGCCGGCGAAGTCGCGCGGGTCGCGGCCGACGGACTCGGCGAGCAGCGCGGCCTTGCCGAGGGAGCCGCCCGCGGCGTAGGCGGTGCCGATGCCGGTCCAGTCGTCGACCGTGCGGCCCTCGCCGTCCTTGCCGCCGTGGTCGAGGAAGTCGACGATGCCGCGCAGCTTGGCGTTGTTCAGGCCGGTGGCGGCGAGCGCGTAGGCGCCGTCGATGGTCAGGCCGAAGTCGGCGCGGGCTGTCCCGCGTCCGGCGGTGTAGTACTGGCCCTGCTTGAGGTTGGCGGCGCTGGTGAGGTAGGAGACGCCCTTCTTCAGGTCGGGGCCGTCGTACGGGGTCGGCGTGGGGGCGGGTGTGGTGGGCGGTTCGGTCGGGGCCGTCTTCTTCGTGGTCAGGGTGACCAGGCTGGTGCCGGCGCCCGCGAGGACGGCGGCCGGAGTCGGGTACACGGCCGGATCGGTGGCGCCCTCCTCGAAGCCGAAGCCACCGCCGTCGAGCTGCTGCCGCGAAAGCCAGCCCACGGCCGCGTCCGCGCGGCTCGTGTCGCCGAGGGCGCGCAACGCCTGGGCGGCATGGGCGGTCGCGTACACGCTGCCGGTGGTGGAGCCTGTGTAGCCGGGGAAGGCGCCGTCCTCGCGCTGGGACTTCGTCAGGTAGGTGCGGGCCTTCGTCAGGGCGTCTTCGTGTCCGCCCGCCTTGTGCAGTACCAGGGCGACCAGCCCGGTGGTCGCGGGGTCGCCGTCGCAGTACTCGCCGGGGCGGATGAGGATGCCGGTGATCCCGCCGTCGTTGCACTGGAGTCGGGTGAGGCGGTCCACGGCGGCGGTCGGTGGCGTCATCCCGGCGCGCAGCAGTGCCAGTACGGACAGCGCCTGACCGTCGGTGTACGTGGCGCCCCGGAAGTCGCCCTCGGCGGTGCATCCGGGGGTCGGCTCACCGGATTCGGGGCCCGCCGCGCACACGTTCTTCGTCAGGTCTCCGACGAGGTCGTGGCCGCCGAAAGCGTGCGGATCCTGCTCGGTGATCTCCGCGAGCAGGGCCAGACGGGCCGCGGCTGTCGCGTCGGGGGCCTGGTCGGCGCCGTTCGGGTAGGCGTGGTCACCGGTATGGGCAGCGAGGAAGGCGACGACCTTGTCGAGGACGGCGCTCTTGCCTTCGGCGGCGGCGAGGGCGTACGCGGTCTCGGTGGTCAGCAGGTAGTCGGGGGTGTCGGCGCCGTCGTCGACGATGCGTTCGCCGTCGGTGAGGCGGCCCTTGAGCCAGGTGGCGGCGGCGGTCAGGTCGACCTGGCCGGGCGCGCCGGTGGGCGTGCCGCCCGGGTCGGGGGTGCCGGTGCCGCCGGCGCGGACGTCGTCCGGGCCGAAGGTGGGCTTGCCCGTGCTGCCGCCGACGTCCGTGCCGCCGTAGACCCAGGCGTCGACGTCGCCGTCCTTCAGCTTGCGGTCCATGGCGCCGTACTGGCTGTAGGTCCACTCGTCCTGGCCTGGCGAGGCGATCCAGTACGACCAGTAGGCCGTGGCGGGCGGGGTCAGGACGCAGGACTCGTTGTCCGCGGTCGGGTACTGCGTGCCCGAAGTGCCCTTGCCGATACGGCAGATGAAGCCGGGGCCGTCGTGCTGCGTGCCGGTGGTCGTGAAGCCGCCCTCGTGGAGCAGCTCGTAGCCGGTGGCGGGGGTGGTGTCGCAGCCGCGTTCCACCGTGCCGCCGAACGGCCCGAAGTCCACGGCGACGATCGCGCCCTCGGTCGCGGTGCAGTCACCGACCGGGTCGGCCGCCGCCGGGGCGGTCGTGGTGAGGAACGTCACGCAGGCGGCCATCAGCACCAGGAGCGCTGCGGCAAGTGCCGTCCAGGGAGCGGGTCTTGTGCCCGTCCACCTGTCTCTTCGCTCTTCGGTCCTCACCGCGGCCCCTCCTCCGTCCCCTGTCCGGCGCGGGACGGAAACGTGGCTGAGGGCCCTCGCGGCGCAGGGGGATTTCCCCGCGTACGAGAGCTGGTCGCACCACGCCGTAGTCCGCGACGGCGTCTGTTGCTGTTGAACGCTCGCTGTTGAACGCTCCAGGCATTCCGGCTCGCCCGGCGGTACCGGGCCTACGGTTGCGGGTCAGCGCCGGATTTCGACCGGCTTCCCCTGGAACTCCTTGCGTATCAGCCGGATTTGAACATGGTTCACAGAGAGCGTCAAGGTGCTCCACAGGTCGCCGCGAGAGTTGTCCGGAGGTCCCCTGGCCACGGGTGTGCCGGTCGGGTACCGTCCCGCACTGCCGAGTGGGGGAACCCGGTGGGAGTCCGGGGCTGACGCGCAGCGGTGTGGGACGGCGGAGGCCGTGCCGAGCCCGAATGCCCAAACGGTGCAGCACCTTCGGAAGCCGATCCACGCGTCCCAGGAGCAGGCCATGTCCCTTCAGATGTCCCGTCGTCGCGCCGTCACGGTCCTCGCCGCACTCGGTGCGTTCGCCCTGACCACACTGCCGGCCGCGGCGACCGCCACCCCGGCCCAGATCGCCACCTCGAAGACGAACGGCGTCACCTACCTCAAGTCCCTCCAGGCGGCGGACGGTTCGTACGCCGGGTCGGGGCTGTCCAACGAGTGGGCGTTCAGCGCCTTCGCCGCCGCCGGCACCGCCGCGGTGGATGTCACGCCCGGTGGCGACACGAGCAAGAACGCCAGAACCGTCTACCGCAACCTCCTCTCCACGAGCGGCTGGCCGTCCGCCTCCCCCGTCGTCACCGACTACGAGCGCGCCGCCCTCAACGCCTACGCCGCCGGCATCGACCCGGCCCGCGTCTCCGCCTCCCGCAACCTGATCGCCGACGTCTACGGCTACTGGCAGACGGCCGAGACCGGCTACTTCGGCCCGTCGGCCAATTTCAACGCCACGGTGTTCGCCGCGCTCGCGCTGAACGGCGCGAGGACGACGGCGGGCCAGGTCCGCGTCCCGCAGGCCCTGCGCGACGCGATCATCACCCGGCTGCGCGCCAACCAGCACAACGACGGCGGCTGGAACTACAGCAAGGCCGAGGGCAACGCGACCCAGCTGGCGGCGGCGAGCGACATCGACATGACCGGGGCCGCGATGGCGGCGTTGTGCGTCTCGGGCGTACCGAACACGGACACCGACCTCGTGCAGGCCAAAGCGTTCCTCAAGAGCAAGCTGGTCGCGAGCAGCGGGGCCTTCAACGCCCTGTTCGGCGTCAACACCGACTCCAACGGCTGGGCCGTCTCCGGCCTCAACGCCTGCGGTGTCAACCCGCAGACCGGCGACTTCCTCACCTCCCAGGGCAAGACCCCGGTCGACTTCCTGATCGCACAGCAGTTCAACCCGGGCGGCGGCTTCAAGTACCTGCCCAGCGACACCAGCCCGTCGGCGTACGCCTCCATCGACGGACTGCGCGCGGTCGCGGGCGGCGGCTTCACCTCCGCGCCACCCGTCCCGGTCACCGCGGGTGCGCCGCAGTGGGTGGGCGAGTCCTCCCTCACCTCCGGTACGGCGACGAGGCTGGCCCTGACGGTGGACGACGGAACCGGCGCCCTCAAGGTGTGCTCGGTCGCCCTGACTCCGACCGGCGCGACCACCACGCTGGGCGCCGTCCTCGACGCGGCCGTGAGCGCGGCCACCCCGTCGGGCTGTGTGACCGCCGTGACCCCGTCGTCCGGCACGGGCGCCGTCACCTCCCTCAACGGCACCGCGAACAGCGGCGCGAACACCTGGAAGGTCAGCATCGACGGCTCGGCCTTCACCACCGCCGCGCGGGAGACGACCGTGGGGGTCGGCGACACGATCGCGGTGCGCTGGGGCGCCTGACGGCGGCGACGGAGTCGTAGGGTCGCGGCATGCGCATCGTCTCCCTGCTGCCCGCCGCGACCGACATCGTCGCCGAACTCGGACTGTCCGCGCAGCTCGTCGGCCGCACCCACGAATGCGACTGGCCGCCGCGGGAGGTGGCCTCCGTCCCCGTCGTGACCGGCGCGGACCTCGACCAGGACGGACTGACCAGTCGGGAGATCTCCGAGGCCGTCGGCGGATCGGCGCACTCCGGATCATCGCTCTACACCCTGGACACCGAGGCACTCGCGGCCCTGCGCCCCGACGTCGTCCTCACCCAGGACCTGTGCGACGTGTGCGCCGTCTCCTACGACAGGGTCAGCCGGACCGTACGACTCCTCGACGCCGACACCCGCGTCCTGAGCCTGGAACCGCGCACGCTGGACGACGTACTGGACTGCCTCGTCACCGTCGGAGCGCTCCTCGGTGTGCGCGAACGCGCCGAGCAGCGCCGGGCCGAGCTGACTGCCCGCCTGGAGCGGGTCCGCGCGGCGGTCGCGGGGCAAGCCCGTCCCCGTCCCCGGGTGGTGGCGATCGAGTGGCTGGACCCGCTGTGGCCCGCCGGGCACTGGGTGCCCGAGCAGATCACGGCGGCCGGAGGCGAACCGCTCCTCGCCGCGCCCGGCGCGCACACCAAGCCGATGACCTGGGAGGCGGTACGCGCCGCCCGCCCGGACGTCCTCCTCGTCCTGCCCTGCGGCTTCCCGCCCGAACGGACCCTCCAGGAGGCGGAGTTGCTGACCGGGCTGCCCGGGTGGGAGGAACTGCCGGCCGTTCGCGCCGGCCGGGTCTGGATCCTGGACGGCCCGTCCTACTTCAACCGTCCCGGACCGAGGGTGGTGCGCGGGGCCGAGGTGCTGGCGCATGTCCTGCACGGTGTACCGGCCGGGGAGCCGGTGACGGCGGCCGAGGCGCGTCCACTCCCCCACCGTCCCGACGGACAGGCCGGACCGGCCGGACCGGCCGGACCGGTCAGAATGCAGTCCAGGTGAACGCCACGTTGTCCCCGGCGTTCAGCTTGAACTGGCAGCCGCCGACCGGCGTGGACGTACCGTTGACCGAGATGTTCCAGTAGGCGACCCCGCCACCGCCGACGTCCTTGATCGTGTCGACCGAGTAGTCGTCGAAGGACGCGTACCAGGTGCCGTCCCAGGTGAAGTGCCGCTTACGGGCCGCGTCGTCGAGTGCGGCCGTCGGGGTGGGGACGGCGGTGGGGTTGGCGCCCCCGTTGGTCCCGTCGCATCTGTGGGTGCCGCCCGTGGTGGTGGTCACCTCATGCCCCTTCGTCCTGATCTTCCCCTTGAAGAGCAGGCCGTCCGGTCCCTGCACGGTCAAGGTCACCTTGACCGGGGCGTTCGTGTCCGAGGTGTCGTGCGCGTGGGCGACGGCGGGAGCGGAGGAGAGGGCGAGACCGAGGGCGGCCACGGTGATCAGGCCACGTCGTGCGGGTATGCGCTGCAAGGCTGAGCCTTCCTGGTAAGGGCGGCCCACGGCCCGGCACCGAGGAAGCGGACCGGCCACCGGAGCGAGACCCGGACCAGAGCTCTCGGCTTCGCGCTGCAGACCATGACAGTGGGAAGCGGTACACGCGGCACGCTCCGGGTACCCCGACTCGCGGCCCACCGGGGCCGCACACGGTTGCAGGTCAGCGCCGGACTCCCACCGGCTTCCCCCAGTCGCGCGCCTATGCAGTTGTCGGTTCGTCCGTCGCGCCAGCACGCCGACCACGGTCGGCCTCCGGGTGCGAAGTCCTCGAATCCTAGGAGCAGTTGAGGCGGGTCGCCAGAGGGCGCGCCCTTGTCGGAAGAACTCCGTATGGGATTCGCGCCGGCCGTCGCTTTCAAGCATCTGAGCCGTGGCCGCTTGGGGCGCGCGTTGTTTCCGCGCGCCCCGAGCGGGGGCTCTACCGGAAGGCCGGCAGGTTGCGCGCGACCCACTCGTCGAAGTGATTGGCCGGTCGGCCGAGGACGTTCTGAACATCGGGACTGATGGCCTGCTCGGCCGGCAGTGGGACGCCGAGGACGTCCAGGGTGCCGCCGATGACCTCTTCGGGCATGAACTGCGCCATGTGGACGCGGGCCTCCTCGCGGGACAACTCCACGAAGGTCACCTCCTCGCCCAGGGCCCGGGAGATCGCCGCAGTCTGCCGGCGCGGGCTGATGACCTCGGGCCCGGTCAGTTCGTACGTACGGCCCACGTGCCCTTCTGCGCGCAATGCCTCTGCGGCGACCGCAGCGATGTCGGCCGGGTCGATGACCGGCAGGGCAACGTCGCCGAACGGAGCGAAGACCGTGCGTTTCGTGCGCACCGACTCGGCCCAGGCGAAGGCGTTGGAGGCGAAGCCGCCAGGGCGCAGGATCGCGAAGTCCGCTCCGGACGCGCGCACGGCGGACTCGAACTCGCGCAGCCGGGTGTGGGAGAGCGCCTCGGGGCGGGTGGAGTTGATCTGGGAGGAGAGCAGGACGATCCGCTTGACCCCGGCATCCAGGGCCACCTCGAGAAGGCTATGGGGGCTTTCGCCGTGGCCGTTGAGCTCGCCGCCCAGCAGGAGAAATAAGGCGTCGGCGCCGTCGAGGACGGGCCGCATGCTCGCGCTGTTCCCGATGTCGGCCTGGGCGCGCCTGGCCCCGGCCGGGAGCCCGTCGGACTCAGGCCGCCGCGAGACGGCCACGACGTCCTCGCCCGCCTCGGCCAGCAGGGGCACCAAGGTCCGTCCGATGTTGCCGGTTGCGCCTGTCACCACGATCATTGCGACTCCATAAATAAGTTAGTCGGCTGACTTAGTTGGACCGTAGCACGGGAACACCGGGGCCCGTCTATAGTTAGTTGGGTGACTGACTCAGTGAAGCCCAGGGCGCGGGCGGCCGACAAACGCCGACGACTCACGACCGAGGCGGCCCGGGTCCTGCACGAACAGGGCGTCGAGCGCACCACCCTCGCCGACATCGCGCGCGCGGCCGATGTTCCCGTCGGGAACGTCTACTACTACTTCAAGACCAAGGACGAGCTGGTGCTGGCCGCCCTCTCCGAGCACAGCGCACACCTCGACGAGCTCACCGGCCTCCTGGACCAGCTGCCCGACCCGCGCGACCGTCTCAAGGCCCTGATCAAGGGCTGGGTCGACCAGCGCGAGGTCGCCGCCCGCTACGGCTGCCCCACCGGCACCCTTGCCGTCGAACTCGACAAACGCGCCGACGGAACCCTCGACGCGGAGGCCGGCACGGTGATCCGGCACCTGCTGGAGTGGACCGCAGACCAGTTCCGCGCCCTGGGCCTGCCCGACCCGGACGACCTCGCCGTCACGCTCGTCTCCGGCTATCAGGGCATGTCGCTCCTGGCCAACGCCTTGCGCGACCCGGACCTCATGACCCGCCAGGGCACCCGTCTCCTGCACTGGCTCGACTCACTGCAGCCCGCCTGATCGCTCGGTGGCGATCAAGGGGCCGTGGCTTCCCAGACGAACCCGTCCGGGTCGCTGAACGGGCCGGCGGCGCCGGCGAGCACGAGCCGGTGCGATCCGGTGCCGTCGGCGGAGACACCCGCGTCCTTGGCGAGAGCGCGGCGCTTGTACAGAGCCAGTTTCACGGGGCCCGACCCGGTGGCGAACTCGACGTACTTGCCGCCGAAGCTCTTACCCACAGTGAGGCCCCGCTCGACGTAGAACTGCTTGCCGGCCTTCACGTCCTCGACGCCCAGCAGGAGCACGAGCTCGTCGAAGTCCCGGGTGACCGGGCCCGTGTCCTTCCTCGCCGACGTCGCGATCTTCCAGATCGTGCCGTCCGGGGCCTGAACGACGCCGCCGTAGCCCCACAGCGACTTCGAGGTGGGCTTGAGGGCGGTGGCGCCGGCGTCGAGGGCAGCGCCGACGACGGCGTCGACGTCGCCCGGCTGGGACACCACGAGCGACAGGGTGAAACCGCGGAAGCCGGTCGTCGGGGCTTCGGAGGCTCGCAGACGCACGGGCGACGAGTCCAGTCCGAAGGCGGTGGAGTAGAAGCGGGCGGCGGCCGTGGTGTCGGCCACCTCGAGGGTGACGAAGTCGATGGAGTTCACGTCTTCGACGGTAGGGGCGGCCGGGTCACCGACGCTTCTCGAAAACTGCCCGGTCCGGCCGCGGGACCGGAGCCACGGGCCCAAGCAGCCCTCCGGCCGCCGCCCCGACTCCTCCGACGGCCGCGCCACCCTGGTCACCCACGCCCTGCCGGACGAGCGGCAGCGGGTCACCGTCTGACGGCGGGCTCACCCGACACACCCGTGGGGCGTCGGCACAAGGTCAGGCGCCCATCCCGTCCTGTTCAGCCGGTGGTGCGCCAGGAGCGCAGACGATCGGCCACTTCATAGGAGTCCACGCGCAGGGCGCGGATGTCGTAGATCAGCTCTCGCCACAGCTCGAACTTCGTGTCGACCCGTTGCCCGGAGGCCTCGAGGTAGGCGATGGCGACGCCGTAGCCGAACAGCTCGTTGCGGGCGGGGAGAGGGCGTAGCAGAACGCACTCCTCCAGAAACACGGCAGCCCGCCAGCAGGCATCCGGGTGCTGGTCGTGCCGGGGCGGGTCGACCCGGTGACGGGCGGCCATGCCGACGAGGACAGAGAAGTCATTCACGGTCAGGTCGTCCGGGAGGAGCTCTTCCTGACGCTCCAAGAACCACCGGTAGTCGACGTGCAGTTCGGGACCAGGCACAGGTCAGGCCGCCCGCGAGGTGTCGCGCGGTACCGTCGGAAGTCCGCCGAACTCGGCATCGAACGCTTCCACGAGACCGGGTTCATTGATGACGCGCCGGAAGGCCGCGGTTGCCGTTTCCAGGCGGCGCGCCGTTTCCTCCCGCCGGGCGAGGTCGGCGAGGTACTCCTTCATGGACATGCCGCGTTCATCGGCCAAGGCCTTGAAGAGGTCCCGCGTCTCGTCGTCGATCTTGAGACTGGTGTCTGCCATACCTCAGAGTATGCCAATCGGCATACCGGATGCGCTACCCGAATCCGTCCGTTCGTCCTTGAGTCGGAGCCGGAGCCGGAGAGGCTCAAGGACGAACGGACGATGGTGCGGTAGACGCCGATCCAGGTGCGGTCTTCGTGAGGTCAGCGGAGACGGCAGACCATCTCGGTCGGAGCAAGGAGACCTTCCTCGATGTTCTGGAGCGCCTTTGCGACCTTGGTCGATGCGTCGGCGCCCATCGCCACGTTGATCGGGGCCGGAGGCATGTCCCCACCCGCAGGGTGGTGCGGCGTGCTGTTGCGGCGGTGCGCGTCGCCCGCTGCGCGAAGCAACTGGACGGCCTGCGTGCGGTGATCGTGCTCGGCGACGATGTCGAACCCGGCCTTGCGCAGCAGCGAACGGTATTCCTCGGGGTGGGCCAGGAAGCTGTGTTCGGGCTCCGAGGCCCACGGCAGTGGGTAGCTGACGAGGGTGGGATCGCCGAGAAGCATGACGTCGTAGACGATGAAGCGGCCGGTGTCGGTCAGGACGCGGCTGATCTCGGTGAACAGGCGGGCCTTGTCCTCGATGTTCATGCCCACGTGCAGCATCCAGGCCCGGTCGAAGCTCGCCCGGGCAAAGGGCAGTGCGGTCACGTCCCCCTGCTGGAAGCGGACCCGGTCGGCGAGGCCCACCCGATCGGTGAGCCGGCGCGCGACGTCGACGTACTCCTCGGTCAGGTCCACGCCGGTGACATCGGCGCCTGCGTGTTGGGCCAGATGCCGGGCCGGGCCGCCCAGGCCGCTTCCCACGTCCAGGACACGCAGGCCCGCGCTCAGCTCCAGGTGTGCGGCCAGCTCTCGCGTCGCCGGATGGCCGCCGGTGTGGAACTCGTCCACGCCGTGGAGGTCGTCGGTGGTGAGCGTGGCCTGCCCCGGGTAGAGGCGGTCGAGCGCTTCGTCGATCTTTCGGCGCAGGTCGCCTTGCCGGTAATGGCCCGCTATGGCGGACGGTTGTTGTGCGGTCACGGGAACGTCCTAGTCGTGGTCGGTAGTGAGGGCGACGTGCCGCCAGGCGTCCATCTCCTTGCGGAAGGCGTCCAGCTTGGCGTCGAAGGCCTGCAGGGTGTCGGCTCCGAGCGGGAGGCGCAAAGGCGGCTGGGGGGCGGCGGCCAGCTCGACGATGGCGCGCGCGGCCTTGACCGGGTCGCCGGGCTGGGCGTGGTTCAGGCTCGCGGCGGCCCTACGCATCGCGCCGACGGTGGGCGCGTAGTCGTCGATCGCGTCGGGGCCGGTGTGCAGGCTGGCGGGGTCGAGGAAGTCGGTGCGGAAGAAGCCCGGTTCCACGAGCGTGACGTGGATGCCGAGGGGGGCCAGTTCGGTGTGGAGGGTCTCGGTGAAGCCCTCGACGGCGAACTTCGTGGAGGTGTAGATGCCCCAGCCCGGCGCGGTGGCGAAGCCCACGATGGAGCTGATGTTGATCACATGGCCGGAGCGCTGGCGCCGCAGTACCGGCAGTACCGCGCGTTGGACGGCGAGCGGGCCGAACACGTTGGTCTCGTACACCGCGCGGACCGCGGCGTCGTCGGACTCCTCGACGGCGGCGAGCAGTCCGGTGCCGGCGTTGTTGACCAGGACGTCGATCCGGCCGAACCGCTCGACCGCCGCGTCGACGGCCGCTTGGATGCTCTGCGGGTCGGTCACGTCCAGCGCCGCGGTGAGCAGTGCGTCGCCGGCGTCGGGGAACTGCTCGCGGACGGTTTCGGCCTTCCGCGCGGTCGCGACCACCTGGTGACCGGCGGCGAGGGCGGCGCGGGTGATCTCCAGGCCGAAGCCCCGGGACGATCCAGTGATGAACCAGACGCTCATGGTGTTCTCCAGTGCAGTGGTCAGGCAGTGGTGGGCAGGTCGAAGGCCGGGCGGTTCTGGGCGATGAATCCCTCGACGTCGAGGGGGTCGCTGCCGCCGATCGTTTTCACCAGGTCGTTGGTGCCGGCGAAGACGCCGTTGCGGTAGTCGACGGCCACGGCGAGCAGGTGCTGGATCAGGTGGTCCGGCGCGCCGCGCCCGTGCAGGATGGCGGCGAATTCGTCGAGTTCGATGGGCACGTAGGTGACCTCACGGTCCAGCGCCCGCGACATCTTCTCGGCGATCTCGTAGTGGTCGAGCTCCTCGGCTCCGTACAGCGGGTAGATCTGACCGGCATGCGGGGCGGGGTCTTCCAGGATGGCCGCGATCACCTTCGCCTGGTCGCTTTCCGCGATGGGGGCGTGGCGTCCGTCGGCGAACGGCAGGCGCAGTTCGCCGGTTCCGTCGGCCCAGGTGTCGATCAGCCACTGGGCGAAGAAGGTCGGCCGGATGTGGGTGACGGGGACCGGGGAGTGGTCCAGAAGGCGTTCGGCGACCCAGTGCTGGCGTGCCGCGTTGCTGGCGGTGTCGCGACGGGCGGACACCTGCGACATGTTCACGATCGCCTGGACGCCGTTCTCCTCCGCCGCCCGGGCCACGTTCGCGGTGGCGTCCATCAGGCCGGAGCCGATCGGATAGGTGAAGTACAGGGCGTCGATCCCCTTGGTCGCCCGGGCCAGCGAGTCCAGGTCGAGGACGTCGCCTTCCACGACGTCCGCTCCGAGGGCGGCGAGCCGCTCGGCGCGCCCGTCGAGACCGCGGACGAGTGCGCGGACGCGGTGCCCGCGCCGGAGCAGGAGTTCGGTGGTGTGGCCGCCGGTCTTGCCGGTGGCGCCGATGACGAGAAGGTTGCGTTCCATGGTGGTGATCTCCGTTGTTCGAGGGGGAGTTGACGGGTTCTCGAGATGGCCGCGACCCCGTGGTCAGGGTGTGCGGCGGGGCCGGAGGGCGAGCAGTGCGGCGGCCGCGGCGAGTCCGGCGCCGGCCTGGACCCACCAGGCATGGTCGAACCCGGTGGTCGTGGCCTGAGGGGTGAGGGCGACGAACAGGGCCACGCCCACGGCGCTGCCGATCTGCCGGCTCATATTGAGTACGGCGCTACCGGTGGTGGCGCGTTCGGGTGCGAGGGTGCCGGCGGTGGCGAAGAGCGGCGCCTGGGCGAGGCCGCCGGCCAGGCCGACCAGGATCAGGCCCGGAAACATGCCGCCCCAGTAGTCGGGGGTGCTGTGCACGGTCGCGAGCCAGTAACCGGCGGCGAGTGCCATGGCCAGCGTGCCGGTCACGGCGGGGGCGGTGCGTCCGAAGCGGCTCTGGATGGGGCCGGCGCTCATCGCGAAGGCGATCGAGGCCAGGGGGGCCGGGGCGATGGAGACGCCTGCGCGCAGCGGGCTGAAGTGCCAGACCTCCTGCAGGAACAGGGCGGTGCCGAGCAGGACGATGGCGAAGCCGGCGGAGAACAGGAACAGGGCCACGGTGGCGGCGGTGAACGGTCTGCCGGCGAACAACTGCCTTTCGATCACCGGTGCCTTGGCGCGCAGGGTGCGCTCCACGGTCGCGGCGGCGGCCAGGGCGGCTGCGGCGAACAGGGCCACGGTGCGGATGTCCGTCCAGCCCCACCCCGGCCCCTGGACGGTGGCGAGCACCAGCAGGCTCACGGCCAGCAGCAGTGCGAGGGTGGAAGCCGGGTCCGGCACAGCGGCGCCCTTGGGCCGGCGCACCTCGGGCAGCAGCAGCGCGCCGGCGACGAGGGTGGCGATCCCGACGGGAACGTTGATCAGGAAGATCCACCGCCAGTCGAGGGTGACGAGCAGTCCGCCGACGGGCGGGCCCGCCGAGGCCGCGATCGCGCCCACGCCCGCCCACAGGCCGACCACCAGCGTGTGCCGACGCTTGGGGAAGCTCGGGTAGAGCAGGCCGAGCGAGGTCGGCACGATCATCGCCGCGCCGACGGCCTGGACGGCACGGGCGCCGACCAGCACGCCGAGGCTGGGTGCGGCGGCCGCGACGGCGGAGGTGAGGGTGAAGAGCGCCACTCCGGACAGCAGCATCTTCTTGCGGCCCCATTGGTCCGCGATCCGGCCCGCGGGCACCAGCACGGCGGCGAAGACGATCGCGTAGGCCGAAAGCACCCACGACACACTCGCGACGCCCGTGTCCGGGAACGACTGCCCGATTCCGTCGAGGGCGACGTTGACGACGAAGAAGTCGAGCTGCGCCATGAAGGCGACGGCACCCAGCACCGCCATGATGCTCCAGCGGCGCGGATGACCCACCTCGGCGACGGCCGGAGCCGGGCCGGTGCGCGGTGTCGTCGCGACCGCCTGCGGTGCAGCCTGTGCGGACATCCCGTCCACCTCTCCAGAGGAATGGGCTTGGTAGCCCTTTCTTGATCTGCCTCCAGGGAACACCCGACGGAATGGGTTGTCAAGCCCTTTTTTGCGGTACGATGGTGACCATGACCACCACCAGCCGAGCGCCGGGCCAGAAGCTGACCGCCAAGGGCCTGGCCACACGCGAACGAATCGTCAGGGCGGCCGCCGAGCTGATCTACGAACACGGCGCACAGAGCACCAACAACGAGCAGATCCGGGAGGCCGCCGGGGTCAGCGGCTCGCAGCTGACGCGCCACTTCCCCACGAAGGAGTCCCTGGTGCGCGCGGTGCTCGCCTGGCAGGCCGACAGCATCGTCGCCCGCCATCAGGCGCCCGAGCTGGGCGAGCTGGACAGCTTCGCCGCCCTGCGCCGGTGGGCCGACTCCTACATCGCCTCGCAGGACATGCTGCGCGGCGGGTGCACGTTCGGCTCGCTGGCCGCCGAGGTCGTCAAGGCCGAGCCCTCCCACCGGGACGCGGTGGCCGACGGCTTCGAGCGGTGGCAGGAGCTGTTCAAGCGCGGCCTCGGCAAGATGCGCGAGCGCGGCGAACTGCGGCCGGAGGCCGACCCGGCCGCGCTCGCCCACCTGCTCACCGCCGCGTTCCAGGGCGGAGCACTGCTGGACCAGGCGGCCGGCGAGTCCACACCCCTGCGTGACGCGCTGTACGGGGCCCTGGCCTACGTCGAGTCATTCGCCGCAGAACGCTGAGCGGACTACGGCCTTCGAGCGGGGAGCACTCAGGAAGCGTCGGAGACGGCTGGGCGGGACGCCTGCCGGGAATCGGACCGGGACCGTGCCTGTGCCGTCAGCGGGAGCCCTTCGAACGCCTGATCGGCGACGCGCTCCAGCGCGACCACGTCGAACCCGGCCCTGGCCAGCACCTCCATGCCCCGGTTGACCGCCATGAGCAGGTGACCGACGTCCCGGGTGTCCGCCTCGGGATCGAGGTCGCCCTGGCGCTGCGCGGCCTGAACGCACCCGGTCAGCGAACCCTCGATCCTCCCGAGGGCCTGTCTGACACGGGCACCGGCCTGCGGGTCGTGGTCGACGCCCTCGACGACGAAGCCGGTCACCATGCAGCCGAGCCCGTCGGGGTCGTCGTGCACAGTTCGCGCCGACGTCACGAGATACGCGTGCAGCCGTTCCAGCGCGGTGTCGTCGGGGCCGTCGAGCACGGCCGCCCAGGCGGCCTCGGTGCGGTCGCAGTACGCCTCCAGCGTCCGCAGATACAGCTTGCTCTTGTCACCGAAGGCGGCGTAGAGGCTGCCGCGGCCCAGCCCGCCGACCTTGGCGATGTCGTCGACGCTGGTACCGGCGTATCCGGTACGGCGGAACTGTCGCTCGACGGCCTGTACGACCTTGTCCTTGTTGAATCCTGGTGGGCGCCCCATGGGGGCCAGCCTACAGGCCCCACAAGCATTCTTGACATTCCGTTCCACAAGTTCCTACGGTTCCTGACAGCGCGGTCCAGAACCCTGGTGTCCGTTGCTCGCGGCATCCCGCGAATCCCGCAGAACGGATGAGACGCATGTCCTCGCACGGCGGAACCAACAACCTCGCTACCAGCGACGCCAACCCCGCTGCAGCACAAAGCGGCCGGACGGCGGCCGACGTAGTGACCTCTGACCTGGTGTTTCGACTGACACGAGGGGTGGAGGGCAGCGGCCGTACCGTGAGCCGTACCCCCATGACGGGCGAGATTGTCGCGGAGCTGCCCGAGTCGACAGCCCACGATGTGGAGGTGGCGTTCAGCAGGGCCCGGGAGGCCCAGCGCGAGTGGGCCTCGCTTTCGGTTCGAAGGCGTGCGGCAGTGCTTCTCCGATTTCACGACATCCTGCTGGACAAACAGGCCGAGGCGATGGACCTGATCCAGGTGGAGACAGGAAAGGCTCGCCTGCACGCACACGAGGAAGTGCAGGGAGTCGCCGTGGTGGCCCGGCACTACGGGCGCAAGGCCCCCGCATACCTCCGGCCGCGGCGACACCTCGGCGCGTATCCGGTGCTGACGAAAGTCACCGAGTGGCATCACCCGCGAGGCGTCGTCGGGCAGATCGCCCCCTGGAACTACCCCCTCGAACTCTCCCTGGGGGACGCGCTGCCCGCGCTCGTCGCCGGCAACGCCGTCGTGACGAAGCCGGATACGCAGAGCGCCCTGACGCCGCTGTGGGCGCGCGAGCAGCTCATCGAGGCCGGGCTGCCGGCCGACGTCTGGCAGATCGTCATCGGCGACGGCCGGGTCGTCGGGCCCGCCGTCGTGGATCGGGCCGACTACGTCGCGTTCACCGGTTCTGTTCGCACCGGCCGGGAGGTCGCAGCCCGTGCGGCGGCCCGTCTGGTCGGCGCGTCACTCGAACTGGGCGGCAAGAACGCCCTGCTCGTGTTGGCCGACGCGGACCTGGACAAGGCGGTCGAGGGAGCGGTTCGCACCTGTTTCTCCTCGGCCGGCCAGTTGTGCCTGTCGGCCGAGCGGATCTTCGTCCACTCGTCGGTCGCCGCTGCGTTCTTGGAGCGATTCGTCCGACGCACAAAGGCGCTCACCCTCGGCACATCGCTGAGCTACGGGGTCGGAATGGGTTCGCTGGCGGGCCGGCGCCAACTGGAGACGGTGTCCCGGCATGTCGACCAAGCCGTCGCCGAGGGGGCCGCAGTCCTCACCGGGGGAAAGCCTCGTCCTGATATCGGCCCCTATTTCTATGAGCCCACGATCCTGGACGGCGTGGAGCCCACCATGGCCGTCCATACGGAGGAGACCTTCGGACCGGTCGTATCGGTGTACCGCTTCACCGACGAAAACGAGGCGATCGAGCGAGTGAACGCCACGCCGTACGGCCTCAACTCCAGCGTGTGGACGAAGGACACCCGGCGCGGTGAACGCATCGCGGCCCGGCTGCAGAGCGGCACCGTGAACGTCAACGAAGGCTACACATCCGCCCATGGCAGCATCCGGGCTCCGATGGGCGGCATGAAGGAGTCCGGACTCGGCCGTCGGCACGGCCGCGAAGGCATCCTCAACTACACGGAGCCGCAGACCGTCGCCACGCAGCGGATACTTCCGCTGGCCCCGTCGATGGGCATGGACGATCAGCAGTACGCGGCTTTCATCAGCCTGAGCCTGCGGGTCATGAAGGCACTGAGGCTCCGCTGATGCCCGCACCGAGCTCCACGGAGCCGAGCCGCACGGAGTCGAGCCGCACGGGGCCGCTCGCACGCCGGCATCGGCACGTCTGGCTGCCGGCCACCCTCGCCGAACTGATCGCCGACTGCGCACAAGCCGCCGGTGAGGTGTACCGGCAGCTCGCCGAGGCCCCGCCCACGCAGCCCGACGTCCCCGTGCAGCTCGGGTTGCCGGCCGGCCTCAGTCGGTCCGCCAGTACCCGGGTGGACGCGGCACGCGCTCGGGACGCCGAGCGATGGGCCGCCACGACCGAGCCGGAAGAAGTCCCGGCCCGGGCGACCGGCGTACCGGCGGACATCGGCGCCGACTTCCTCACCGACCTGCTGGACGACCCGGCACAGGCCGTCGAGCGAGCCCAGGAACTTGCGAAGACGGGCGAGTTCACGCTGGACCAGATCCTCGACGAGGCAACCGACTCGGCCGTGCTGTCCGGACTGCTCTCGCTCCACGAAGCAGAGCGGCAGTCCGACCCGAGCGCAGCGGCGGCGAAGTGCCTTGTCGCCGCTGGGCACTTCGCCTTGGCCGTCTCCGTGGTATCGGTCGACGTACCGGCCGCCACGCCCTGAGTGCCCGCACCCGACCGAGCGTCCGACTTCACAGGGGACTGCTGCCCACCGGGTTGTGTCACCTACGGACTCACCTACGGACGAGGAGGCCCGTGAGCAGTACGTGCAGCGTCTGATGCAGGGCGTCCGGGAAGCTCGAGTCCATGAACGCGAAGCTCGGGTCGGCGTCGTAGACGGCGCGCACCGCGGGCGCCGAAGCCGCCCGCCTGCGCTACTACGTCGACGTCGCCCTGGACGCGGCCGGGTATGACGTGAACCTCACCCTGAACCCCGCCGGGTCGGCCACCCTCACGCCGCCGTGCTCTCGGCACCCGGGCTATTGCGCAACCTCGGCGGGAACGTCGCGGACCATCTCGGTCAGCTCGCCGGAATCGATGTCGTAGAAAAGGCCGTAGATCTCCACGTGCTTCGGGGTGCCCGGGCTGTTGCGGATCAGACTCACGTCGTAGTGGAGCGACTTTTCGAAGTCGGCGATGGCGATTCCGTCCCAGTCGTACAACGACGAGATGTCGTAGTGCTGCTCATTTTTCCAGGCAGAGGTGATTCCCTCCGCCGTGAAGGAGGTGGCGCCGCAGAAGGAGTGGTGTACGACGACAACTCGCTCGACTCCGAAGAGGTGCTGGGAGACCGTGATCGAGCGAAGAGCGTCGGCCGCGCGCCCACCTCCGACGATCAGGGGAAACACCGTCGCTGTGGAGCCGATCTTCCGGCCGGTCCCGTCGAGGAGAAGTTCGCCGGGGTAGACCTCGTCGCCGAAGTGATCAGCCACCGCTTGTGCGGCCCCGGCGGCCCGGGGGTCGAAGCAGTACATGACGATCGTCCTGACGGGAATCGAACCGGTGACGATCTCCCGAGCCACCGCTTCATCGAAACCCGGCTGCGCTCGGAACGTGAACTCCGCAAAATCCGACACTGCTCGACTCCGCTTTCATGGTTGATTCCCCGGCTTTCTCGGGAAGCCAGGAACGTCTTACACAGGGAATGGGAAGGGGAAGGGGTACGTGACACCGGGCGTGAGGGCTCTTCGCTACTCCCCCCACGGTCCGCCGACCACGCCACGCTCCATGGTGGTGACGCCGTCGGCTGCCCGCTCCTGCGCAAGGTGGAAGGCGAGCGCATAGGGAGGTGCGGCTGTCTCGGAGCGGGCACCGTGGGCAAGGACTTCCTCGGCCAGATGGCGGGCCATCTCAAGCCGCGGATACGCGGTATGGATCCGACTCTGCTCCTCGGCCACGAGATCGGCGTTCTTGCCGAAGTCGATCCAGATGCCTTCGTAGGTCAGGTAGGTCAGCAGCCCCATTCGTTCGGGGATCTGCGGAGTGGTGTGCAGAGCGATGGCCTCCCAGACCTTGTCGACATCCCCGGCGGGTGCGCCGAGGCCGGTCAGCAGGGCGGCGGCGAGATCGGCGCTCTCGATCTCGAACCGGAGCAGGCCCGGTGCGTCCGGCCCGGTTCCCAGGTCGTGCAGCACGTTGGCGGCGAAGAGGAGTTCCTCGTTGTAGTCCGCGTCGTACAGAACCCCCTTGTGGGCGGCGAACAGGCGGGACCAGTAGAAGCCGCGGACGCAGTGGTTCAGCACGGACGGATGCACCGCGGCGCGGGCGGCGGCGAGGCTCGCCTCGACCAGTGGCCCGGAAGGGAGAGCGAGCAGTCCGCCGTGCAGCCCGTTCGAGAGGGCAGGGGTGTCGGTCGTCATGACTTGACGCTATGAGAGCGGATCTCGCGCGAAAAGTGGCACGGATGCCAACCAACGCTACTGTCGTGCCACCATGAAGAACAGACACCATGTCGCCGTGCTCGTACTGCCCGGTGTGCTCGCGCTTGAATTCGGCGCCGCGACGCAGATCTTCTCGACCGACCCGCACTACGAGCTGACCGTGTGCGCCGAGAACGGGCCCGGACCCGTGCCAGGGTCCGGCTTCGCGATCACTGTCACAGCCGGCCTCGAAGCACTGGAGGACGCCGACACCGTGATCGTCCCGGGCTACGACGACATCGACGCGCCCCTGTCAGCCGGATTGCCGGCGGCGCTGCGGGCGGCTCACTCCCGGGGGTCCCGGCTCGTCTCCATCTGCACCGGGGTCTTCGCCCTCGCCGCGGCCGGACTGCTCGACGGGCGTCCCGCCACCACGCACTGGCGGCAGGCCGAGCAACTGCGACGGCGCTACCCGCAGGTCAATGTCCTGCCGAACCAGCTCTACGTCGACGACGGCGACATCCTCACGTCCGCCGGCGTGACGGCGGGGATCGACCTGTGCCTGCACCTGATCCGCACCGACCTGGGCGCCGCGGCGGCGAACACACACGCACGGGACCTCGTCGCGCCGCCACGGCGACGGGGAGGTCAGGCGCAGTTCATCGAACAGTTCCGCCCCGAAGCCGACGGAGACGAGCTCGCTCCCCTGCGGGAGTGGATGCTGGACAACCTCGCGGCCCCGCTCACCGTCGACGACCTGGCAGAGCACGCCCACATGTCCCGGCGGACCTTCATCCGCCGCTTCCGCGAGGAGACCGGCACCACGCCGATGGCCTGGTTGACCGACGCGCGCATCGACCGCGCACGGGAACTGCTGGAGGCGAGCGCCGTGCCTGTCGAGCAGGTCGGCCGCCTCACCGGCTTCGGCGCCCCCGCTTCCCTGCGGGCCGCCTTCCACCGGCACCTCGGCACCTCCCCCCAGGAATACCGAACTCTGTTCCGCCACAAGGCGGAGCCGGAGGCGTCCGCGGGGCCGGTTCACAGGCCACGCGGGCATTCTTGACATGTCGTTCCAGAACTTCATAGGGTTCCTGACAGTGCGGTCCAGAACTCTGCCGCCACTCACTCACGGCATCCCACGAAGCCCACGGAACGGATCAGACGCATGTCTTCGCAAGATCAGATGGCCCCTCCACGAACTGAGAGGGGAGGCGGAGGCTCCTCGACCCGTCCGGCTCTCATCCTCGCCGTGCTGGCCATGGCGAGTTTCCTCGGTCAGCTCGACGTATGGATCACCAACGTCGGCCTGCCGGACATCGGGCAGGGCGTGGGCTCGACCTCCTTGTCGGACCTGAGCTGGGTCCTCAACGGCTACGCGATCGTCTTCGCCGCCCTTCTCGTCCCTGCGGGGCGGCTCGCCGACCGCTTCGGACGCAAGAACGGCTTCCTTCTCGGCATGGCCGTCTTCGTAGCGGCGAGCCTCGGCGCGGCTCTGTCCGGCGACGTATGGATGCTGGTCGTCTTCCGTGCCATACAGGCCGTGGGCGCCGCCCTGCTGACCCCCGCCAGCCTCGGTCTGGTCCTGACGAGCGCCCCCGCCGACAAGGTGGAGCGGTATGTCAAGATCTGGTTCACCGCGGGCTCGCTGTCCGGGGTGTGCGGACCGATTTTCGGCGGGCTGCTGGTCCAGGCCTCCTGGCGGTGGCTGTTCCTGGTGAACATTCCCGTCGGACTGCTCGCCATCGCGCTGGCCGCCCGACTCGTGACCGACGTCAAGGACGAACAGGACTCGCGCGTCCCCGACCTGCTCGGCGGCGTCCTGCTGATCGTCATGGTCGGCGCCCTGGCTCTCGGCATCGTGAAGGCGCCCGACTGGGGCTGGTCGGACACCCGGGTCGTCTCGTCTCTGGCTGTCGCAGTGGTCGGACTGGTGGCGTTCCTGTTCCGCTCGTCACGGCACGAGGCGCCCGTGGTCGACCTTTCCCTCTTCCGTGACCGGATCTTCGCCTCGGCGAACCTCGCCGGCATGCTGCAACTGGCCTCGTTCGCCAGCCTCCTGCTGTCGACGATCCTCTGGCTGCAGAGCCACTGGCACTACTCCGCCATCAAGACCGGATGCGCCAGCCTTCCCGGCCCGATCGGCTTCGCGCTGGCTGCCACCGCCAGTGAGACCCTCCAGCGCCGGTTCCGGATCCCGGCCGGTGTCATCGCGGCGATCGGCAGTGCGATCGCCTCTGTCGGCATCCTGCTCTTCGTCTTCCTCCTGCACGACGAGCCGAACTACGCCTCCGGAATCCTCCCGTGCTGGCTGCTCTTCGGGTTCGGCGCCGGCCTGGCGCTCCCGACCGTCGTCTCTACCGCGACGGTCGGTCTGCGCCCCGAACAGGCCGCCACCGGCAGCGCAGTCGTGACCATGGCGACTCAGATCGGCTCGGTCGTCGGCATCAGCATTCTGGTCGCCATGCTCGGCACCGCCTCCGGTGGAGCCTCTCTGGACACCTATCGGAACGCGTGGCTTGTAGCGATGGCCCTCATGGCCGCCGCGGCTGTGGTGTCGCTGGGCGTATCGCAGAAAAAGGCGGTGGCCGTCCGATGACGGAGTCCGGTCCTGCCCAGGCTTCCCCCGCCGCGGCCGCCGGCAGCGGGCGGGCCCGCTGGTTCGGCCTGCTGGTGGTCTGCCTCGGCGTCATGATGGCCTTCGTCGACGTCACCTCCACCATCTCGGCCCTGGGCGACATACAGAGCGACCTGCACGTCGGTGCGAGCACGCTGGTATGGATCACCAGCGCGTACAGCCTTGCCGTCGTGAGCTTCGTGATGTCCGCCGGGACCTTCGGCGACCTCGTGGGACGTCGGCGCGTGTTCAGCCTGGGCGCCGCCGTCTTCCTGGCCGGCAGCGTGGTCGCGGTCTTCGCCGACAGCGCCGGCATGCTCATCACCGCACAGGCGATCGCGGGCCTCGGCGGAGCAGCCGTGCTGCCGACGAGCCTGGCGATCGTCAGTGCCACCTTCCCCGACCCGCACGAGCGCACCGCCGCGATCGGCATCTGGGCCGCGTGCTCGGGAGTGGGCCTGGCCATCGGCCCGATCCTCGCCGGAGCCCTGCTCGAACACTTCTCCTGGCACGCCGTCTACATCGCCAACATCGTCATCGCCGGCGCGGCCCTCCTGCTGGCCCCGGTCTTCGTGGCCGAATCCAGACACCCCACGCGCAAGCCCGATCTCGCGGGCCTCGTCCTGGGCACGGTGATGACGGCTTCGGCCACCTACGCGATCATTCAGGGTGGCTCCACCGGATACACCGAGGCGCCGATCATCACCATGTATGTGGTCTTCGCCGTGTCGTTGTTCCTGTTCGTGCGGGTGGAACTCCGTAACCCCGACCCCATGCTGGACCTGAGGCTCTTCCGGAGCGCTTCCTTCTCGGCCGTCATGGGCGTGGCCGCCATCAGCGTTTTCGGACTGGTCGGGGTCGCCCTGCTCAGCGTGCTCTACATGGAACGTGTGGGACAGACCACTCCCCTCGACGTCGGCGTGCGCCTGTTGCCGCTCTTCGCAACGTTCCTCGTGGTCACCGCGGTGACCGCCCGGGTGCTGGCACATCGGGTCGGCCTCACGCTCTTGATCACCGCGGGCCTGGTCCTCATCGGAGTCGGATCTCTCGCGCTGCTCGCGACCGATGCCTCGGGAGGCTACGGGGCGATGTGGCCCGGAATGCTCGTGGCGGGCATCGGTGCGGGTCTGCTGACGGCGCCTTCGACGGCTGCCGCGGTCAACAGCGTCCCGCCGGAGCAGGAGGGCATGGCGGCGGCAGCGGTGAACATGGCGCGTCAACTGGGAACGGTGCTCGGCCCCAGTGTGCTCGGGACCATCGTCACCAGCCGCTTCCCCCGGAACCTGCATGACCGTCTCGTCGAGGCGGGCATCCCCTCGCCGCAGGCGGACAGGATCGTGGAGGGTGCGTCACACGGCGGCGGTGCCACGGGCCTCCCCGCATCGCTCGCCCGCATAGTGGGAACGGCCGTACCGAGGGCGTTCACCGACGCCGTGCACCTGGGCAACGTCATAGGCGGAGTCGTACTGATCGTCATGGCCGTGCCCGCGGCGCTGTTCGTCCGCCAAAAGGTTCACAGTCCCCGGACGTCCGCCGAAGCGTAAGCGGTACGTCAACGGAACGGTGTGAGGCGCCCCCAGGGCTTCTGGCCGAACAACGTCCCCCCGAACAGCCGGTGTTGATCGCTGAGCACAGCCGTCAACACCGGCACCGCCCACGAACTGAGCACCGAACAAGACCTGTCAAATAGGAGACACCGCCATGGCCAAATTCCTGCTCAGCGTCCATGTGCTGGCGGCGATCCTGCTCATCGGACCGGTCACCATCGCGGCGAGCCTGTTCCCCCGCTACGCGCGCCAGGCACTGACCGACGGACCCGAGCGGCAGTCGGCCAAGGGCTCGGTCCTGCTGCTGCACCGGATCTGCCGGGTCTACGCCGTGGCCGGCGTCTCCGTGCCGGCCTTCGGTGTCGGCACCGCCCAGGTGATGGGCGTGATGGACAGCGCCTGGCTCATCGCCTCCATGGCTCTGACAGCGGTGGCCGCCGTCCTGCTGGGCATCGCGGTGCTCGGCACCCAGGACGACGTGGTCACCCAGCTCGACAACCCCGAACAGACGCCCACCGCCGCGGAGTCCCTGATCGCCCGGCTGCCCCGTCTGTCGACGATCACCGGCCTGTTCGCCCTCGCCTGGCTGATCGTGGTGGTCCTGATGATCGTCCGCCCCGGCTCGACGACAGGCGCATGACGGCTCAGCCACCGCGGTGAGCCCCGCGCGCTGCGAGGCCGGGGGCGAACGTGGCGCCTTGGCAGGAACGCGCGTAGTCGCGTGCCGTCGTGCCCATTCCACCACCCCCAGGTCGGCACGCTCACCCTCACCTCCCAGTCCCTGCACGTCGAGGGCACCCCCGGCCGGCGCATCGGCGTCTACACCGCCGAACCCGGCACCCCCGACCACGACGCGCTGCTCCTTCTCGACATGACCGCACCGCGACCGGCGCAAGGACTCACGCCCGCCCCCAAATCCACCCGTCAGCAGCTGTGAGCCGGCACTTCCGCCACGAAGACGGATCTGGCCGCTACAACCCGGGAGTGATCAAGAAACTGTCCCGCATCGCCGCCACGCCCGCCCTTCGCTGCGGGCCGGTAATCACATCGACCTCCTCGCGGGTGGTGCCTACTCTGTGCGCATGGCTCATGCAAAGACCTCGTACGTCTGCCTGCCTTGCCGGGCCTCGTACAAGCAGCCTCACGGCGGGGATCAACGGCGGATCTGCCCGCGGTGTGCGGAACCGCTGATCCATGTGGGGTCGGCCTTCGCTGTGCCCCGACGGCGGGACACCGAGGCGTGGCGGACACTCTCGGTGTTGCTGAACGCGGGCGTGCGTTTCCACAAGAGCTGTTGCTGCGGACCCGGCTACCGGCCTCGCACCCTGCGCGAGGTACGCGAGCGGATGGCGTACGCGCGCCGGACCGGCAGGCCTTTCGCCGAAGCGCTCGTACTGCGTGACCTGCCGTGACCGGGCCTGCCGGCCTGGCGCGACTCGTGACGCCGCCGACCGCCCCCATCGACGCTCACGGGGACTGGACTGCTGCCGAGACCGCACTCGGCACTCGGCTGCCTGACGACTACAAGTGGCTTGTCGGCACGTACGGTTGGGGGAAGTTCTGCGACTTCCTCTACCTTCGGACCCCCTTCGGCACGAGCGGGTACAACGGCGTCCAGTGGCAGAACGGACACCTGCCGAGATCCGGATCGGCTACCCACCCGAAGACACGGAACAGGTTCGCCGGCGCCTGCTCGCTGCCGTTCACCTCATGGGATGCCACGTTCTTCAGGTCACGACCGCAACCGGGACTGCCCTGCCGACCTGGGACGCTGCCACGGACGACGAGCAGTAGCCCGGAGCAGCCGGAACGCTTCACCGTGAGCACAGCGCCGGCTGACCCGGCGCTACGCACTTTGCCGCCTGCGACAGACCTGTCGGCGTGACGTCGCCTGCGGTCGAGGATGTCCGGAAACCGACTCGGTCACGTGGACCCGGTGCCCGTACGCACATGCGACGACATCCTGCGGTCCCCGTCCGGCGCCGGGTCGGCCGGTCCGGGCTCCCCGCTGGTACCGGCCCCTGGAACCGGGCGTCCGGGGGCCGACTCGGTGCTCTCGCCGAGGAAGCCGCCCGACTGGTGCTGCCACAGCTTGGCGTAGGCGCCGTTCGCCGCGAGCAGCCCCTGGTGGGTGCCCTGCTCGACGACGCTTCCACGGTCGAGCACGACAAGACGGTCCATGCCGGCGACGGTGCTCAGACGGTGGGCGACCACGAGGGCCGTACGTCCGTCCATCAACCGCCACAGCGCGTCCTGGACGAGGAGTTCGCTCTCCGAGTCCAGTGCGCTGGTCGCCTCGTCGAGCAGCAGGATCGGGGCGTCGCGCAGGATGGCCCTGGCGAGGGCGACGCGCTGGCGCTGGCCGCCCGAGAGTTTGACTCCCCGCTCCCCCACCAGGGTGGCGAAGCCCTCGGGGAGTTGGTCGGCGAACTCCGTGACATGCGCGGCCGCGGCCGCCGCGTGGATCTCGTCGTCGGTGGCGCCGGGCCGGGCGAAGGCGATGTTGTCCCGCAGGCTGCGGTGGAACATGGCGGGTTCCTGCGGGACGTAGGCGATCAGTGAACGCAGGTCGCTCTGGCGCAGGCGGCTGATGTCCTGACCACCGATCAGGATGCGTCCGTCGTCGATGTCCGACATCCGCAGCAGGAGCCGGGTGAGTGTGGTCTTGCCGCCGCCGGACCTGCCGACCAGACCGATCCGTGCGCCTGCGGGCACGTCCAGGTCGAGTCCCTGGAAGATCGGCTTCGCGCCCGCGTGGGCGAAGGTCGCCGCCTCGAAGCGGATTCCGGTGTCCTGTGGTGCGAGCGATTCGGGTTCCGTCGGGTCGAGCACGGTGGGCGGATCCAGCAGCAGCTCCGTGAACTGGGCGGCCTCGGTCATCGAGCTTTCCAGACGCCGGTAGATCTGGTTGAACTCAAACATAGGTTCAATGCTAGTATCCGAATACGAGGTACTGCCTCGACCTGCACTGATGGCGGCGAGTCAGCCTTGGAACCGGAGAGTCGGCATGCCACGTACTGTTACGCCAAAACTTAGCTTCGCCAGGGAAACCTTCATACGTCAGCGTGCCGCTGCCTCCGGCTCCAGGGATGTGGCCTACGCCTACGCGAGCCTCCTGCGCCGCTTCGAGCGGAGCGTGAACGACTGCCACACGGGCACCATCCGGGCCCATCACATCGAAGACTTCTGGTACGGCCCGGGTGGTCTGTCGGACACCTGCAAACCCCAGACGCTCGGCAAGTACCGCAACGACATGAAGCAATTCTTGTCCTTCATGCACCGACGCGAATGGACGAAGTACACCCCTGACTTCCTTCTCGACGGCATCCGCGAGAAGTCGACAAGGGTGAACCGCAACCGCTACCGCATGACTCGGGCGGAGCTTCGGCAACTGATCGCGACGGCCAGTGACCCCCGGGACGTCGCCCTCATCTGCTTCGTCGCCTGTACCGGGGTGCGCATCTCGGAAGCCCTGTACATGCGCATTCGAGACGTGAGCTTCAGCAAGTCCGAGCTGTACGTGTACCTGCCGAAGACGAAGCAAGAGGTGACCTACCCACTCGCCTCGGACCTCGAAGCGGCCCTTCGGGACTGGCTTACCGCCTACACGGGCCAGGTCGGGAAGCTCAAAGCGTCCTTCTACCTGTTCCCTGCGTTCCATGGCCGCAGATGGGTGACGGGTGGCGGAAGGATGCCCGCAGGGCAGTACAACCCTGAGAGTCGGATCACCGGCCCGAACCGCCTCCTGGCCCCGATCGCCGAGGGGGCCGAGATCGACCTTCAAGAGGGCGACGGGTGGCACACCATCCGCCGATCCTTCGCCCGCATCCTCTACGACGACTGCGTGAGCAGCGGCCACGATGCGGCCCTTCGGATCGTGCAAGCGGCCTTGAATCATGCAAGCGTGAAGACGACCGAGCACTATCTAGGATTGAACCTCGAACGGCAACAATTCCACAGCATCATGAAGGGCCAACCGTTCCTCACCGCGGATGTGGATCCGAGTAAGATCGTCACTCTCGACGAACGAAGGGCAAGCGGTGGCTAGGGAAGTCGTCATCACGATCAGGTGCGACACGAAGGCGTGCGGGAGCAAGGACGAGACGGAAGAGTTCGTCATCCTGCGCGACGGCAAGCCGAAGACGGTTGCGCTCTGCCGCGTGCACAAGGGCCCCGTTGTCGAGGCGTACGAAGTCGGCAGTGATGAGGCTCCGCCCACGCCGAAGAAGCCCCGTCGAGGCTCTCACGCGGTTGTGGCGATCGAGGATTGGAAGCCCGAAGACCAGTAGGGCCCAACGCATAGAAACCCCCGACCCAACAGGGCCGGGGGTTTCGTCATCTCTCGATCTCGCGCAACAGGTGCTCCTTGCAGTTGTCGCAACGCCACACGCCAGGAATCCGCGGGTGCCGTTCGAGGCCGGCGGGCCCGCACGTAGGGCATCTACCAAAGGCCATCGGGTCCAACGTTCTCTTCGTGTACGTCCCGGTCTATCGGCATGATCACGCCCCGGAAGCTCGGGCCGATCTTGACCAGGATCGGTTCCTTCGAGTTGTAGACGTACATGTCTAGGCACCGGTCTAGGTTCGCGTCGCCCGTCTTGACCTTCGGGGCCTTGACCTTCGAGAACATGGCCAGAAGGGCCGCGTCGAACGCCACCAGCTCGGGGAGCGCGGGCGTCTTCCGTTCGAGGCGTGTAAACAGGCTGTCGAGCATCTCCCATAGCCGGTCGTCTGCTTGGGCCGACACGTCCTGTCCGGTCGCGGGTACGTCGTTGTTGCCAGGGCGGAAGATCAGGCCGTCATGGGGCTTCAGCTCGAAGCGGCCGAAGCCCTTCTTGTCCTTCCTGCCCGCGCTGTCGAGGTCGGCGAGAACCGACCGGTCAACGTGCACCGTCAGGCCCCCCTCGGGGCCGATGTAGTCCTCGACGGGACACACGTCCTGGCCGATGGCGTACCCGTTCGTTCCCGTGAACCGCAGGCCGGCCGAACTCACCTCTACGCGGGCCGTCTTGACCATGCTGCGGGCCGGGAGGAACGCCAGGGCGTTGTATGCGGCCCTGGCCATTTCCTCGCTAGGCAGCGTCGCGGACGCTTCCAACTTCCCTCCGTTCCAACTCGCCGAGTAGGTGGGCAAAGGCCGTGAAGGCCTGTTGCGGCACTACGCCGTCCCCGATGGCCTTGAGCTGGTGGCCTCGGTCCAGGCCCGGAACCTTCGTGATCCATCCGCACGTGACGCCCATGAGCCACTCGGCGAAGCGCGGAGCCAGGCGGACGCCGCCGCGCGGGCCGTACTCGATCGGTACGGGGGCCGGTTGGGCCGTGAGGACTTCCCAACGGCGCACGGCGGGCGCGAAGTCGCCCCACCATTCCGAGGGCGAGAAGTCACCCCCGTAGTCGGAGCCCGGCTCGACGTTCAACAGGAAGCACGTCTCGTCTTCGAGGGTCGGCCCGTGGCCGCCCTGCTTCCGCTTCTGGGGATGCTGGGGGGCACCGTTCTTGCCGAGATTCGCCGTGGGCGTCTTGAAGAGCTTCTCGGTCCGGTCTCGGGGCCAGAGTCGAGCCATGGCCGTGACCAGATCATCGCCACCGGCTCCGGGCCGGTCGGCTTTCGCGAAGTCGGGCCCTCTGCGTCCGTCAGCGGCCGTCGGGGTCGGCAGGAGCGGCAACGAGAAACCACCGATCACGGTGGTGGGGGGCACCAGCGGCGGACGCTCGATAGCACGTCCAGACCGCGTCATACCCGCACGCGGCCAGATCCCCGAGTACGCGGTCGATTCCTCGACTTCGGATAGCGGAGACGTTTTCCAGGAAGACGAGTCTCGGGCGAAGTACGCGAACGGCTTCAGCAACGTTCGCCCAGATTCCCGACCGCGCACCTTCGATACCAACCCGCTTCCCCGCATTCGAAATGTCTTGGCACGGGAAACCGGCCGTGATGATGTCTACTCCCTGGCTCTCAAGCTCTAGCCAGTCGATAAGGGTGATGTCCCCGAGGTTGGGCACCCCAGGGAACCGCCGTTCGAGAATCAGGGACTTGTGGGGGTCGTTGTCAGCAACCCACGTGACGACACCCCCCGTTAGGGCCGCTACGGCCATCCCCAACCCGCCATATCCGGCGCACAGTTCGAGGATTCGAGGGGCCGCAAAGGGCCCGTTGCTCAAAGGCCAAGCCCCCGAATGGCGGTGCCCCACGGCTTGCCGATGTCTTGACGGCTCTGCGCCCGGTTGTAGGCGTACAGAGTCTCTTCGGTGGCCTGCGGGAAGAAGTGCGCCACCACATCCGAGGCGGGGCAGGATTCCCATTCCTTCAGGGCGGCCAGCGGCACGCCGAGGGCGTTCAGGGCGTAGGCGACCATGCAGCCGGGGGCGAGAAGGTCTTCATTCTCCCTGGCGCGGTGTACGTAGTAGCACCGGTTCGTTCCGGGCTCCATCCATTCCGGCGATTCGTAGACGTAGCCGGGACTGTCTACGGCGACCGTGCGGAGAGCGATCTTCAGGTCTGCATCGGTTACCGGCTTCGGTACCGCTACCGGCTGCATCCGCTCTTCCGTCGTCGTGTGGAAGAGGTCGGCATAGACCTTCTGGCGTTCCTCGGCCGGAAGCTTCGAGAGATCGATCGGGATGTTCACCGCAAGGATGTCGTCGTTGCTCACTTGTGCTTACCTTTCAGGAAAAGAGAATCCAACCGATGAAGAGGCCGAGAAAGAAGAGGCCCATCAGGCGTAGACCTCCTCATCGGGCTTGCCGTAGTTCACGGCGTATTCGTAGGCAACGAACGCGTCCCGGATCCGGTAGGCGGCTTCGCGGAGCGGCTTCTTTCCGCGCCCGTCGGCTACGTAAAGCTCGGCAACGGCTACGTCGTAGTGAGGGAGCCCCGAGAAGGGGGCGATCATTTCGAGGGCCTTCTGAAGGTTCATTCGAGGCTCTCCAAATGCTAGTTACCGGACACGGCGATACGCGCCATGGCACGAGCGGCCCGCCTCCGACTCTCGGCCGGCGGGTTGCTGGTGGTGGAGTAGCGGAGGATCCCCCCGGCCACATCGAGCCGCGCGGCGAATCCGTGCTTGAAGACCGGGTCACGGTCCTCGGGACCGTTCTCGACGTAGCGGTTAGAAGCGGCAACATCCTGGGCGGAAAGGAACACCGGGGCCTTCTCTCTCTTGCTGGTCGACGCCCCCTCGGCGTCGCCCTGACTACGTTCCAAATACTAGGTTCGCTCCCCTGGCGGAATCAAAGGTGGCCAGGTCGGGGGCCACATGTGGGGCCTCGGGCCCGCTAACACTTCTCTCCCTGGCGACAGTCAGGGGGTAAGGGGGTCGGCTGTAGAGAGCGGAGCGAACGGAAGCCGGGGGGATCGGGGGATCTAGCTAGAGAGATAGCTAGGTAGCGAACGCTAGAGAGCTACCTAGCACGAGCACCCTGAAGGGTGCTCTATATAAGGACTCATCTAGAGCCAGGGCATTAGAAGCCCTGGCTTTAACAGTTCTACTACTCATGAAAGCTAGACGGGGAAACCCCGGAAAGAGGGGTTCCCCGCTATGCCGTACTCAATGTGCTCACGACATAAGAAGCTCTATCCGCTGGGCACGCAGTGCCCGCACTGCACTACTCCACCCCGTAAGCACAAGAGTAAGAACACCCGCCGTGCGGGTGCCTATGACTATCAGTGGCAGAAGGTAAGAGCAGAAGCCATAAGGCTTCAGCCTTACTGTTCGTTCTGCGGTACCGCTGAAGACCTAACCGGTGACCACATCGTTCCCCTCAAAGAGGGAGGCATGAACACGCTCGACAACGTGCGTGTCCTATGCCGCTCGTGCAACACGAGACGAGAGAACGACTACCGAAGAGGCTTGCGGTACTAGCCACCCCCACCATGCTTCGAGCCTTCACGGCTCGACCACTCCCCCAGACTTGCGTGACGTCCTGGTGCCGAAACCGGTAGGGACTGCACGCGGCCCCGAAGAGGGCCGAGAACACACCAGACGAAGAACTTTCAAGCTTCCTGGCTCAGAATCTCGGCTGATCTGACGAGAGGGGGGATCTGAAACTCTGGAGCCATCCCTTTCCGCACCCGCGTCTTTCCCTCGGCGTGAGCGTGCGGGGGTTGGCCCGAACTGGTGGGAATCCGCGGATCCCTCCGGATGGCGGAGCGAACACCTGCCAAGGCATCTGACCAGCGCGGATCCCTCCGCGTTGGATGCACAAGCTATTTCCCAGAAAGGGGAATTCCGACTTTAGAGAGGTTGCACCGTGCCCGGACCGCCCCCGAAGCCCTCGAAGCTGACAGAGCTTCGCGGCAACCCCTCGAAGAAGACGCTCACGACGGAGCCTGAACCCACCAGGGGAGCCCCTCGGCCCCCTGCCGATCTGAAGGGCGAGGCTCTCGCCGAGTGGGGCCGGATCGTCCCCGAGTTGGACAGCCTAGGCCTTCTGACGAAGGTCGATCGGGCTTATCTGGTGGCCTACTGCGAATCCTGGGCGTCCTTCAATGCGGCCAGGGAAGCCCTGGCCGAGTACGGCCCTCTTGTGGCCGGCCGCGACGGCGGCCTAGTCAAGAATCCCGCGTCTCAGATCATGCGTGACGCGGCTGATCTCATGCTGAAGTTCGGTAGCCGCTTCGGCTTGTCTCCTTCGGACCGAACGCGGCTCTCTGTGGCCCCTAAGTCTGAGGATGGCCCCGATGCTCAGGTGTTGTCGTTGCTCTCTTGAGCCGCTGAAGGACTGCGCTTCTCCCCGCGGACTGGGATGTGATGGTCGATAAAGGGATGGACCTTCTTGAAAGCCATGCCGTGCCTGACCTTCGTGATCTTCCGGTTGGGGTCGATTCTCCATCGCCGCCCTAGCGCGTCCCGTAGCTCAAGCACAACGGGCGTGTCGCGCATCCGGAGCTTGACTCTGTCCACCTTCCCGGCTGACGAGCGAATGAGATGCATTCCGGTCGTTCTTTTCTTCCAGCTATTCTTATCGCGGACCATCTCAATCCGCTCCGCCTTCTTCGGTTCCAATTTTTCAATGACGGCAAGCAATTCGCCCGATTCCGGGTCTGTGACCACGATCTCGTAAGCGCCAACGTCACTCGTATTAGACACGTTCAAGATGTACTTGAATGATGCGGGTTCGTCGTCGTCCTCCTGGCTGACCCACGCACCCACCTTGCTTGCCTGTGCGCGCTTCTCATCTCCCCTGCTGCGCGAGAACGTGATAGCTGCGAAAAGCAACGATCCGCCGGTCAGGATACTGCCGACCCATGCCGGGACGGTTCCCAAGTCCCACTCGTCGAACAATCCGCTCGCTATCGCGTATGAAATTTCCATGGAAGCACCATAGACGCAGGATGCTGCATCCGCTTTCTGGTTAGCCCGTAAGGGGCAATCTGGCCCCTTACGGGGCCCATGGGGTGAGTACTGGGGTTGAGGCTCGAAGGGCAGCCGAGGCTCCCCCGGTACTCCCCTGAAGGTTCCTATACAAGAAGGACCGGGTTGCCGTAAATGAGATAGCCCACAGAGCTACCCACAATATCATGGGCGGGCGCATTAGCGCCGTGGCGCGACATTCCGCGGATGTGTTCATTTCGTACTGTGGCGATGGGTTCAATCCGCACCCCGAGGACAGCGTTGGCTTCGGTGCTCTGTCCAACGTATTCCTTGAACTCCTCAATCACGTCAGCCGCCCTGTCTGCGAAAGATTCCAGGAAGTGAAGCCCCCACGTGGTGGAAATCTGCATACCTGCCACCGCATCGGTTGTGTATAGAAATACTTTCTGCGTCATGTTGGCATGTTCCGTCATGCCAACAGAGTGCGCAACCGAAAGTAGCCCGAATGGGTAAATGCAACAAGGGTTCCTAGCTCAATCGGTAGAGCGTCGGCGTGAAATGCCGAAGGTTGATGGTTCGAATCCATCGGCTCCCACAGTGGGGTAGCTCCCCTCTTCCTGAAACTCCCCCTGATCAGGGGACGGATGGAATGCGCACTTCGTCTAGCGGCTAGGACTCCGCCCCTTCCGGGCGGTAACGCGGGTTCGAATCCCGCAGTGCGCCCTATCGGGCACGTCGTTTAAACAGCGGGGGATCTCATGCCTTACACGCAGACCACACGTAGCTACCGGATGGCTCTTGACGAGACGTTCGAGATTCAGTTTCAGCTTCCGGCGGGTGTCGAGCGGTCGACCAGTCTCGACGAGAAGGCGACAGCCGTGATCGACGCTTACCGCGTGTTCGCGGCGGCGGCCGGCCGAGAGGTCATGTCTCAGCTTTGGTACGGAGAGTTCAGCTCGACGCAGGAAAGCACTCTTGTGCTGGAGCGCAACTAGGTGGCGCGGCGGAGACGCGGTAAGGGTTGGCTGTCTCGCCGTGAGTACGCGCTGAAGCGACGTTGCGAAGAGTGGGGCGTTCCGTACGAGAAGGTTTCTCGCGCGGCTGTGTTCCGGCGGAACGGCTGGATATGCCAGCTCTGCGGGAACCCTGTCGACCGGGCTATCCGATTCCCGAAGCCTCTTTCGGCTTCCCTCGATCACATCGTTCCCCTGTCGCACGGCCCTGGCACACCGGGGCACGTGGCCGCGAATTGTCAGCTAGCACACCTCGGCTGCAATTCGTCGAAGGGGAATCGCGTGTGAGTGATTGGGCTCCGTAACCGTTCTATTCCACGTGAAGAGAACGATACGGCGGAGGGGGCAGCGTGAGCGACATTATCCGCTCCCCCTTCGGCCCAATCGATCCGCGTGAGGGCTTCTTCCATTACGACGAGAAGAAGGCCACGCACGCAATCAACTTCATTGAGAAGCTGATTGTCCATACGAAGGGCCGCCATGCGGGGGACCCGTTCATCCTCGATCCCTGGCAGAAGGCCGAGATCATTCAGCCGCTCTTCGGAACGGTTATGTGGGATGACCAGTACGAGGAATACGTTCGGCAGTACCGCATTGCGTGGCTGGAGATGGCCCGCAAGAACGGGAAGTCGGAACTTCTTAGCGCGTTCGCGCTTCTCGGCCTGGTGGGCGACGGCGAAGAGAGTGCCGAGGTTTATTCGGTCGCGGCGGACCGCGATCAGGCCGGCCTGGTGTACAGCACGGCGAAGCGCATGGTCGAGCTGAATCCGATTCTCTCGAATCGGCTTGAGATCATCGACTCTAAGAAGCGCATCATCGACCGGAAAACCAACAGCTTCTATCAGGTGTTGCCCGGTGACGCTGCGGGTGCCCTCGGAACGAACCCTTCGATGGTTCTCTTCGACGAGGTTCTTACGCAGCGGGACCGGCACCTGTGGGACGCGATGCGGCAGGGATTCGGTACGCGGCGTCAGCCGATCATGATTGCGGCAACAACCGCGGCCTACCGCACGGCCGCGTTCGCCCTCGAAGAGCACGAGCATTCGCTACGCGTCCGCGACTTGCAGAACCTCGACCCTGCCCGATTCGTGTTCGCACGGAACGTGCCGGACGACTGGGATTGGAAAGACGAAGGGGCCCCGCCCTCGGCGGAGCATCCGAAGGGGACCGGTTGGTATCTCGCTAACCCTGCCCTCGGTTCCTTCCTGAACATCAACAACCTGCGGGCCGAAGCGATGGAGGCGGCCGAGAAGCCGACCGCGCAGAACGCGTTCCGGGTCTTCCGCCTTAACCAGTGGGTTAGCCAGGCCAACCGTTGGTTGGACATGCACCTTTGGGACGAGAACGGTTCACAGAAGGTGGACCGGGACCGGCTGAAGGGCCGCCCCTGTTACGCGGGTATCGACCTGGCAGCAACCGGCGACTTCAACGCGTGGGTTCTTCTGTTCCCCGGTTCGCCGACGGATCCCGAGGCGGACGGCTGGACGGTCGTTCCGCACTTCTGGGTTCCTCGGCCGGCCATCGACCGGCGGGGCCCGATGAAGTCGAGCTTCGAAGTCTGGGAACGGGACGGCCACTTGACGGTGACCGAGGGTCCGACAACGGACTTCAAGGCCATCTTCCGGCACGTCGCCAAGGATGCCGAGGACTTCCGCATTCGGTTCTTCGGCTATGACCCATGGAACGCCACTCAGCTTGTCAACGAGCTTGAAGAGAACGGCCTTACGGCCGTCAAGGTGCCGCAATCGGCGGCCAGGCTGAACGACCCGAGCAAGGCGATTGAAGCCGCTCTCGCGGCCAGGGAGCTTCGCCACGGCGGTCACCCGGTTCTTCGCTGGATGGCTGACAACGTCGAGTTGGACGTTACGGGCGACGGTTTGGTGAAGCCGAGTAAGGCGAAGTCGGGCGAGAAGATCGACGGCATTGCGGCTCTGGCAAACGCCTTCTTCCTTACGGCCATTCCGGTCGAGGAAGAGGTTCACGTGACCTTCGTGAACTTCAACGACGACTTCACGGACGAGCAACTAGAAAGTCTGCTCACTCCGCCGAGTCGACAGAAGGACTTCTTCCTAGAAGAAGACGACGATTAGGAGATTCATGGAACGGCCCGACGTGGGCCGCCTCCTCCGTTCCGTCGTGAATTCGTTTGTCCCGAACGTCTTTCAGGTGGGCAGCCTCGGCATGGCCGTTGTTGCTGCTTATGACGTTGCGCGCCCCCTCGGGCATCTCGCGTTGGCCGTTGGCCTCGGGCTGATCGGTCACGCCACGGACGGGGGCAAGCGGTGAGCCTGTTTACACGCATCGGCGAGTTGCGTACCGCCGTGAGCGGCGCGGTTGGCGACTGGGACCGCAACGTTGAAGCCCTGGCCACGCGCACCTCTTCGGGGCGCAAGGTGAACCGACGCAACTCCCTTCAGATGATCGCGGTTTACGCCTGTCAGTCCCTGATCGGGGACGCCGTGGCATCCCTGCCCGTGGATCACTACACGCTGAAGGATGGCCGACGGGAAGGCGTAGACCCGATGCGGTCGCCCCGTTGGGTGCGACAGCCGAACCCTTTCCAGACGTCTTACGACTTCTGGTTTCGGGTCGTCGTCAGTCTTCTGACCGACGGGAACGCGTTCCTCTACACGCTGCGGAACGACCGGGGCGAAGTCGCGGCTCTGTACTGCCTGCATCCGCAGGCCGTAAGCATCGTCGAGGGCCCGCTAGGCGACAACAAGTATCAGGTGTCGGACGATCAGGGCAGCGTTCAGGGAACCTTCGATCGGTCCCAGGTTCTTCATATCGCTGCGTTCACGATGCCGGGTTGCAGTCGGGGGCTTTCCCCCGTCGACATGGCGCGAGAGGCTATCGGGCTCGGTCTTACGGCCGAGGAATTCGGGTCCCGGTTCTTTGAGCAGGGAACGACGATGGCCGGTGTCATCGAGCATCCCGGTACGCCGCGCCCGGATGAAGCGCGGCTTCTTCGGGACATGTTCCGGAAGTCGCATGCGGGTGTGAAGAACTCCCATTCGGTCGGTGTCCTGACTGGTGGGGCTTCCTTCAAGCCGATCACGATCAGCCCGGAACAAGCACAGTTCCTCGAAACGCGCCGGTTCCAGAAGTCCGAGATTGCGCTTCTCTACCGCGTGCCCGCGTATCTGGTGGATTCAACGGTCAGTTCGACGTGGGGCACGGGCATTGAGGAACAGAACAAATTCTTCGTTGACCAAACGCTGATGCCTTGGATCGTCCGCATAGAGCAGTCCGTTTCGACGTTCCTGCTGCCGGGCTTTCAGTACATCCGTTTCAACGTCGACGCCCGACTTCGGGCGAAGACGAAGGACCGGTACGAGAGTTATCAGCTTGGCCTTACGAACGGCTTCCTGAACTCGGATGAAGTCCGGGCAATGGAAGACCTCGGGCCGCTCCCGAAGAAGCTCGGGCAGCGGTTCTACCGGCCGCTCAACCTCGGCGTTGTCGGCGAGGAAGAGAAGGCCGCGAAGGAAGGGAAGCCTTCGGCCGGCCAACCGCCGGTTGCTCCGCCGATTCCTCCCGCCGATCCGAACGCGGACCCAAACACACAAGACCCGAACGTAACGGATCAAGGGAACAAGGATGACGCTGGAACGCAGGACGGTACCGACTGAGTTCGAGACTCGATCCGAAGGCGGGACGTTCACCTTCTACGGCTACGCGCTGAAGTGGGACGCCCGTTCTCAGAATCTCGGAGGATTCCGGGAACGCGTCGCCAATGGGGCGACCACGGAGGCTATCGAACAGGACGACATTCGGGCCCTTTACAACCATGACCCGAACATGGTTCTCGGCCGGAACCGAAGCGGAACGCTTCTCCTTTCCGAGGATTCGACTGGCCTTCACTACGAAGTTCCGATGCCCGACACGTCGTATGCGCGGGACCTGGCAGTGTCCATGGAACGCGGCGACGTAACACAGTCGAGCTTCGGCTTCCGCGTGAAGGCCGATGGCGACTCTTGGGCCGAGGACGACGACGGTTTCCCGCTTCGGACTCTCACCCGAGTTGGCCTCTTCGACGTTAGTCCGGTCACGTACCCGGCTTACAACGACTCGACTTCTGGTGTCGGGTCCCGCGCGCTCGAACTACTCGCAGAGCAGCGCGGCATTCCTGTTGGGCGGCTTGACTCGCCGGATGCGATCCGGGCCGCCATTCGGGGCGAAGTCGAGGTTCCGCAGCCTGTAGAGGCGCGGTCCCGCTCCCTCGATCTGCACGACCGGGATCACGAAGCGTTCGCGCTTACCCTTCGTGCGCTGCGGCTCTAGGCCCCTTTTTTTGCCTCGAACCTAGCATTTGGAGCGGCGTTCACCGCTCCCTCTTTTTTTGCCCTGAACCTAGCATTTGGAGAACCTGGTGGACTTCGCCGCTATCGCTACTGCTGCGCTCGAGAAGCGCGCAAACCTGGTGTCCGAGATTCGTTCTGTCGAGGCTGACACCACCCTGTCCGACGCTGAGAAGCGTGAGCGCGTCGAGCGGATCGACGGTGACGTTCGCGCGGCCGAGGTCGAGGCCCGTGACGCTGTTGAGCGTGGCGAGCGTGAGGCCGAGGTTCGCGCCCTGGCCGACCGCGCGGGGAGTCTGGTCGTTCCCGGTAACCCGCAGCATCGCGGCCAGGAGCGCGACGAAGCGGCCGAGCTTCGCGCCGTTGCGCGCGGTGAGCTTCCGGGCGCGGACTTCGACATTCGTACGGCGACCGTGGGCACCGCGGCGAACGCGGGCAACACTGCCCCGAACACATTCGTTGCCCAGGTGATCGAGGCTATGCGCGTCCGGTCGGAGTTCCTCGGCCTGGCCCGCACGGTCACCACCAGCTCGGGCGAGACGCTTGAGTACCCGGTCAAGAATGCGCGGCCTACCGCTGCGCAGGTGGCCGAGAACGCGGCGTACGGGAAGAGCGACGGTGCTTGGGGTAAGACCAACATCGGTAGCTACAAGTATGGCGTGATCGTCGAGGCCACGACCGAGATCATCGACGACTCTCAGCTTGACATCCTCGGCATTCTCGCCGAGGACGCGGGCGAAGCGGTCGCGGACAAGGTCATGGCCGATCTTCTGGTCGGCAACGGTTCGGGCAAGCCGTTCGGCTGGATCACCCGGTCTACGGGCGCGGTCAACGCGGCCAACATGGCGGGCATCAGCACGGACAACCTGATCGACCTTCAGCACTCGATCCTCAAGCCGTACCGCCGGAACGCGGTCTTCATGACCTCGGACACTGCGGTCCTGACCCTGCGGAAGCTCAAGGACGCGGACGGCCGCTACCTTTGGCAGCCGGCCCTCACTGCGGGGGCCCCTGACACGATCCTGGGCAGCGCGGTCATCACGGACCCGAACGTCGTAACTTCCGGCGCTGGCGCGAAGGTTGTGACCTACGGCGACCCCTCGAAGTACCTCGTTCGCCAGGTCAAGAACCTGCGTGTCGTGCGGTCCGACGAGTACGGCTACGACCGTGACGTTGTGGCCTTCAAGGTCACGTGGCGCGGTTCGGGTGATCTCTTCGACCTGGCGTCGGTGAAGTCCCTCACCGTTACCGCATAAGCAGAAACGTTTCTCCTCGGCCTGGCCCCTTCGGGGGCCGGGCCGTTCCCTTTCCCCAGAGAGAGCTATGAGAGTCCGAATCACTGCCCCCGGTGCGGGGCTTCTCGACCTTCAGCCGTTCCCCGCGGTCGGCGAAGTGGTCGAGCTTCCCGAGGGCCTGGCCGTGTCCCTGCTGAACGACTCGCGGGCCGAGCTGGTGGCCGGCGCCGCTGCTGAGACGCGCGAGACGCGCACCGTAGACGCACCCGAGAAGCGCGGGCCCGGTAGGCCGCGGAAGTCGGTCTAGGGGTCACCGTGCGCTTCCTGACCGGTAGGGCCGCCACGCTGCGGCACACACTCCTAGACGACGAAGACGTGTTGGCCGTCCCTGCCGTGTCAGTGACCGTACGGGACGCCACCGGCGACACCGTTTACACGGGCCCCGCCACCAGCTCGGATGACAGCTGGTCGGTGTCGGTGCCTTCACTCCCCCAGGGCGTTTACACGGCCTCTTGGGTGGCCCCCGATGTGGCCGCCGATCAGACCACCTTCGAGGTGGTGGGCGGCTTCCTGTTCAGCATCCCCGATGCGCGCGGGTCGGACATGGACCTAGCCGATAAGGCCCGGTTCCCGGCGGGCGAAGTGCGCCACTACAGAGACGTTGTTGAGGCCGAGTTCGAGCGGATCACGGGACGGAGCTTCACCCCGCGCGTGACGCGCGTCGAGGTCGAGGCGGACGGCACCCGCACCCTGTATCTCGGGCACCTCGACGTGACGGCCGTCGCGGCTGTTGACGGCCCCTCCGGGCCCGTGGACGTGAGCGGCTGGACCGTTGATGGTCTCGGTTTCCTTCGTGCCCCGTATGAGCTTCCTGACGGCGACCGGTTCACGGTCACGCTCTCTTACGGCTTCGTCCTGGCCCCCGAGGACGTGAAGCGCGCGGGCTTGATCCGTCTCCGCTCCCTGCTTACCGCGGAACGGTCCGGCATCCCCGACCGGGCTACGTCCTTCGTGGCCGCCGAGGGCGGCAACTTCACGTTGGCGACCCCCGGTCGCGGCGGTTCTGAAACCGGCATCCCCGAGGTCGACGCGACTTTGAAGCGGTACCGGTACGAAGTCTTCAACGACGTGTTCGGGGTGTCGAGGTGAGTACGAACGCATTCGAGGTGAAGGGGGCTATCCGGGACCTGATCAAGGCGCGGCCCGAGTTGGCCGGCTATCAGGTCACGTGGGGCTTCCCGACCCGCAACCCCGAACGTCGTTGGGTGTTCGTCGGCGAAGTCATGTGGTCCGATTCGGATTGGGCGACGCTGAAGAGCCGTCAAGAGACGTTCGAAGTCTCCGTTGTTCTGAACTGCCAGATGAGCGGCGGTTCTGCGGAAGAGGTCGAGCGAGAGCTTCAGACCATGTCCGCAGGGATTGAGGACGCCATGAAGGCGAATCCCTCCCTCGGCGTTCAGTCGGTCATTGCTACCGACTTCGTTCCGAAGAAGCTGATGAGCTTCCCCGGCGATCAGGCATTTGAGGGCCAGCTAGAAACCGTTGTCCGCGTAAAGGCGAGGCTTTGAAGACTCTTGTGTTTCCCGGCCCGGAAGGGGCCGTTGATGTTCCCGCCCTCGGCCTTACGGCCGTTCAGGGTGAGCCTGTCGAGGTTGCCGACGCTGTGATTGCGTCTGCTCTTCTTCGCCAGGGTTGGCAGGAAGTTCCCGCGAAGAAGGAGACGGCTAAGTAATGGCCACGATCTTTGACCAGTATTTCGGCGTTGTCGACGAGGTTACCTACGGCACCGCCGTTGCTCCGACGAAGTTCTACGCCTTCCAGTCCGAGGGCATCGAAGGGAAGTACGAGCGGATCGATTCCGAAGCAATTCGGGCCGGTTCCCGGGCCCTTCGATCGGACCGTTTCGCCGTAAATCCCAAGGGGGCCGAAGGGGATGTGAAGCTGGAAGTTCTTTCCGGCGGCTTCGACTTCTGGCTCAAGCACATGATGGGCAGCGTCGCCTCGGGTGCCCCTTCCGGCGGGTTCACCACGCACACGGCGACCCTCGGCGACCTGAACGGAAAGTCGTTCACGGCACAGGTTGGCCGCGTCGATAACCTCGGGGCCCTGATTCCCTTCACGTACGAGGGTGGCAAGGTTCGCGAATGGGAGATCGCCAACGCGGTTGATGAGCTTCTCACCCTGTCTCTCACGATGGACTTCGCGAAGGAAACCGTCGGTGCCAGTACCGGCGCTTACGCGGCGGCCACCCCGACGTTCGTGGCGAACACGAAGCTCTTCAGCTTCAATAGCGGCACGGTGACCGTGGCCGCCTCTTCCTTCGATATCTCTGACTTCTCGCTGAAGGCCTCGAACGGCCTGAAGGATGACCGCTACTTCATCAAGAACGGCGGTAAGAAGAGTGAGCCGCTAGAGAACGACCTTCGCAAGTATGAGTGGTCGATCAAGGGTGAGTTCAGCGGTACCGCGCAGATGAACCGCGTTGCTGCGGCCGTGGCGAGTGGGGCTGTCGCCGATATAACCGTTCTTTGGGATGGGCCGGACAACACTCAGTTCAAGGTTCAGATGCCCTTCGCCCGGTTCGACGAAGGTCCGGTCACTGCAGGCGGCGTCGAGATTCTCACTCACGATCTTTCCGGTATCGCGCTGACCGACGGTACGGCGTCCCCGGTGACGATCACTTACAAGGCTCTGACGTAAGGCCTTCTTTTTTTGGCCTGAACCTAGCATTTGGAATCTATACGCGGGGGGATTTGGATATGGCTGTTGAAGGCTTGGCCGGAAATATTGAAGGCCTATCCCAGTTCACCCGCGCTCTTGCGCGTGCCGGTGCTGACGGCGTGCGGCAGGAAGTGAAGGAAGCCAACTTTCAGGCCGCTGACAAGCTGGCCGATGCGGCTAGAGAGAAGGCTTCGGGCCTTTCTCGGCAGCAGGCATCCGCCGCTCAATCCCTTCGAGCTACCAAGACGCAGAACTATGCGGCGGTCCGATTGGGAAGCAAGCGGAAATCGTTCGCGCTCGGTGCCGAGTTCGGTTCGGTACGGCGTACGCGTGCGGGCCGCATTGCCCGCGGCTTCCAGGAATGGCGAGGAAACCAGTTCTCGGGTTGGTCCGGGGGCCCCGGTTACTTCCTTCACCCCACTATCCGCGAGAAGGGCGATCAGCTCATCGCGGAGTACCGAAACAACATTGATCGCTTGATGGCGGAGGCATTTCCAGAATGAGCACCAGCACCCCCGAGACCGTTTCCCTTCGTATCGACCCCGACGTTCTGACGATTGGCGACCTCGAAGACTTTGAGGACGTTGTTGGTTCTCCGCTCTATGACGTTCTTCAGCCGAAGCCCGTTCGCGATGAGTTTGGGAAGAAGGTTCTCGACGCGGACGGCCGGCCGGAGCTTCAGACGCAGATTCCGACTAAGGCCCTGAAGGCCCTTATCTGGATTACTCAGCGAGTCGAGAAGCCTGACTTCTCTCTTCAGGACGCGCGAAACGTCAAGGTGGCCGCTCTCGAACTGGTGGCCTCGGACGGCCAGGGAAACGACGAGACCGGCGACTGAAGGACCGTGCGGCCTTTTGTCGCTTCTACCGCATGACGCCCGATGAAGTTCGACGGCTTACAGCCGCCGAATACCGGGCCTTCTGCGAGTACATGAATGAATTCAACGCAAGCAAGGGGTAACCGAAGTGGGAGGCGATTCCAGGACGCTTCGCGTTGTCATTGTCGGAAACGCTGACTCCGCGCAGGATGCCATTGATGGTCTTGCGGATTCGTCTGCCAATGCGGGTGACTCCGTCGGAGCCATGGGGGGAAAGTTCGAGGGCCTGAAGGCCGGGCTTGCGGGCATGGGGGCCGCCATTCTCGCGGCCCTCCCCCTGGCCGCCCTGGCGGGCTTCTCGAAGGGCCTCGACGAGATAGGCAACCGGGCCAAGCTTGCCGCCCAGATGGGGCTTTCCGGCGAAGACGCGGGCCGGGCCGGCAAGTTGGCCGGTGACCTGTACGTGGGCGGCTTCGGCGAGTCAACGGCCGAGGCGGGCGAGATCGTCAAGCGGGTCTCTCAGGACCTGAACATGTCTGTCAACTCGGTCGACTTCAAGCCGGTCGCCAACAAGGTTGCCGCCCTGGCAGAAACGTTTGATCTCGAAGTCGGCGGGATCACGAACGCTGTTACGCAGATGCTCACCAATGGTTTGGCGAAGAACGCTGACGAAGCATTCGACGTCATCACGAAGAGCATGCAGAACGGCGCTAATAAAGCTGACGATCTTCTCGACACGATTAACGAGTATTCGCCGCAGTTCGCCAAGATGGGATTGTCCGGCCAGCAGGCAATAGGCATGATCACGCAGGCAATCAAGGGCGGTGCCCGCGATTCGGATAACGTCGCTGACGCTATCAAGGAATTCACGCTTCGGGCGGTCGACGGATCGGAAACCACCTCGACGGCGTTTAAACGACTCGGGATCGATGCCGACGACTTCACTAAGAAGTTCACGAAGGGCGGGGCCGAGGGCCAGGCCGCGCTAGACCAGGTCTTTGACAAGCTCCGAACCCTGAAGGGTGCCGAGTGGCAGACGACCGTTACGGACCTTTTCGGCGGTGCCGGTGAAGACCTCGGCGTTGCCATCAACAAGATTGACCCGAGTAAGGCCGTAGCGGCCCTCGGAAAGGTCAAGGGTGCGGCCAACGACATGGCCGACACCATGAACAACAACGCTTCCGCGAAAGTCGAGAGCTTCAAGCGGAAAATGGAAATGGGGTTCACGAACGCCTTTGCTACGGTCATCACGAAGGGCCAGCAACTAAGCGATCGTTTCTCTTCCATCTTCGGCGGCATCGGCAATGCGCTGGAGCCTGCCATTGCGCCCGTGCGCGAGGGCATTCAAGGCCTGGTCGACATGGCCGGCCCCCTTCTCTCGGACTTCTCTGGCTTCTTCCGCGGAACTCTCGTACCGCTCTTCAAGGATCTTTGGGCCACCTGGCAACCGGTCCTGGTGCAGCTCGGCACGACCCTCGGTTCTTACTTCGCGTACGTCAAGGCGATCTTTACCGCTTTCGTGACGGTCGTGAAGTTCCTGTGGGGGATCTTCGGCGGCTTCCTTCTCGACACCGTGAAGAACGTGTTCGGCGGAATAGCTCAGTTCGTCTCGGGCGTGTTCCAGACGATTCAGGGCGTCTTCCAGATCTTCAAGGGTCTGTTCACGGGTAACTGGTCGCTCATGTGGTCGGGGATCAAGAACGTCTTCGGCGGCATCTGGAATGCCATTGTCGGCGCGTTCCGCGTATACATTTACGGCTCGATCGTGGGTATCCTGCGAGGCGGCGTCCTGCGCCTGCTGACTCTTTGGAAGAGCGGCCTTACGGGCATCCGAACTTTCTTCGTCGGGATCTGGAACGGAATTCGTGCGTTCTTCACCGGCAAGGTTCGGCAACTCACGGTGGCCGCTTCCAACGGTGCCGCAGGCATCCGGAAGTTCTTCGTCACCCATTTCCAGTCTCTCGTGTCTGGCGTGCGGGACAAGGTGACCAGCCTATACAGCACGGTGAAGGCCATTCCGGGGAAGATCAAGGGCTTCTTCACCTCCCTTCCCGAAACCCTGAAGACGATCGGCAAGAACATCATTCAGGGTCTCGTCAACGGCATTAAGGGTTCCCTGGGGGCCGTTGTCGGGGCGGCGCAGTCCATCATCGATAAAATTCCTGGACCGATTAAGAAGGCTCTCGGCATTCACTCGCCTTCCCGCGTCATGGCGGAAATCGGTAAGTGGGTGACGGCGGGTCTCGTTAAGGGCATGCTCGGGGGCTCGAAGTCCGTTCAGGCCGCCTCCGTGAAGCTTCAGGGGTACATCACAAAGGCTTTCAAGGCCGGGTATATATCGAAGGGCAAGGCAGACAGTCTTCACGCGTACGTCTCGAAGCAGAACACGAAGCTTCTCAGTCTCGCGAAGTCGCGCGAAGCTATCGCCTCCGATATCGCTTCGGCGAATGCGAAGCTTGCTGGTCTCAAGACTGCGAAGTCCGAGCTTGCCGTTTCTATCGCCGATAAGGCAAGGGACTTCGGCTCTTTCATGGGGGCTCTGGACTCTTCGGAGTACGGCGACAACTCGGCTTCGGCAGTCCTGTCCCGCCTGAGGGGCAAGCTTTCCGGCATCATCGGCTTCCGGCAGAACCTTGCCGCATTGGCAAGTCGCGGCCTCGGGCGCGGCATCATCAACGAGATTGCGCAGGCCGGCCCCGAAGAGGGCGGCCAGATGGCCGAAGCCCTTCTGAGTGCTGGAGTCGGCGAGATATCCCAACTCAACTCGACGTTTGCCAGCCTTGGCAGCGAGTCGAGCAAGCTGGGCACGTTCGCGGCCTCGAACTATTACGACGCGGGCATTGCGGCAACTGAGGGCCTCATCAAGGGCCTTCAGTCGAAGCAGTCGAGCCTCACAACGGCTATCACAAAGATGGCCGAGTCCATGGTCAAGACCCTGAAGAAGAAGCTCGGGATCAAGTCCCCTTCGAGGGTCTTCCGGGCCCAGGGTGCTTTCACGGGTGAAGGCTTCGCCCTCGGCGTCGAGGACCAGCAGGGGGCCGTTCAGGACGCGGTGAACGCGCTCGCGGGCACGCGACCGACGGGGCGTCTCGCTAACAGTTCTCTAGCCCGTGAAGCGGCCGTTGTTGCGGCCACCAGCTCGGCGGCGTCCCCCACGGTCCACGTGACCGTTCAGGGCAACGTGACGGCCGAGAAGGCTCTAGCGAAGTCGATAGCAGGGACGATCCGAGACGAGATCGTTCGTCAAGGTAAGCGAAATGGCGGAAGGACGGGCCTCTAAATGGCGGGAGAGACTATCCCCCCGGTCACTGTTGAGGTGGCCTTTGATGGAGGCCCGTACTCCTCCTCTTACGCGTGGTCCGACGTGACCCCGTGGGTTTCCTCGTTCGATGTGAAGCGGGGCCGCTCGTACGAAGTCGACCGGATTGAGGCGGGAACGCTCGACCTCACTCTAGACAACTCTGACGGGCGGTTCACGCCCGAGAAGAAGACAATCGGGAAGGATCTACTCGGGACCGGCTACAAGTCGGTTTCGACGACCGATCTCACTTCCCTTTCTCTCCCCTGGTCTCCGGGCTCCATTCCGGCTACGCCGATCACTCCGGGCAAGTCCTATGTGTTCAACCGGACTTGCTACACGAACGGCAAGCAGGTCATTGCCCGCGTGGACTGGCAGTGGTTCAACTCCTCGTATTCGCAGATCAGTTACGTGTCCGGGGTGGACCGTTGGGCCGTCGACTCTTCGCAGCGCGCTTTCACGTCGACCTCGACGGCCCCGGCGGGGGCCGTGTACCTCGAAGTGTGGGTGTACGTCGAGAGTGCGCCCGAGGGGAAGTCGGGGGTGACGTTCGCCCGGACGAAGGGTGAAGTCTTCGAGCGGGCCCCCTACTGGCCGAACGTGACTCCTCGACGCCGCGTGCGCGTCCGTACCGCCAACCTGATGCCGAAGGACACCAGCACGGGCGGGGACGTGTCTCAGACGGCCGCGAACTTCGAGGTCTCGCATGTGGCCGGCCAAACGAAGGCCTTCACGTCGAGCTTCTCGCGGGCCGGTGTCGGGTCCCTTCAGGTCGGCTTCGCGGTGGCGGGCGACGGCGTCACGGCCTTCAACTCTTCGGTCCGGTGCGGTTGGGTCGAAACCCAAGAGTGGGGCTACTGGACCGGGACGCTCACGTTCAGCCGCACGCGGCTAATCCCCCGTGGCCTGGCCCGAGTTGTGGCCGGACAGACCTATACGGCGTCCGGCTTCTACCGCATGGCCACCACCTCGACGGCGGCCAACCTGGCCGCGCGCATCCGTTGGTACAAGGATGACGGCACGTTCCACAGCGCGTCTTCGGCGGCCACGATCACGCCCGTCTCGGGTCAGTGGGTGTACTGGACGGTGACCGGCGTCGCCGGTGGTGCTGCCTCTTCCGGCGTCACCCTGGCCGGTATCGAGCTGGGCACCACGGGTGCCGCCTCGGGAGTGTCCGGCGCGGTTGACTGCCTTCAGCTCGAAGAGGGTTCCGCGGCTTCCACCTGGACGCCCGGCGGCTCGATCTTCTCGGGCTATGTCGAGAAGTGGCCGGTGAAGATGAACGGCCTTACCTCGGAGATCTCCGTCTCTGCGGTCGACGGCTTCAACGTGCTGGGCACGACCGAGCTTCAGCGCCCGGTGCGGCAACACATCCTGTCTTCGGCCCCGTGGGGCTACTGGCCGCTCACTGAAGGGGCCGGGGCCAGCTCGGCGCAGAACCTTGCCGACGACACCCGTCCGGCCGTCCTGAGGGCCTCGAAGTACGGGGCGGCTACGGCCGCGTTCGGGGCCGCTTCGGTCGTCCCGAACGACGACGGAACGTCGTGGTCCCTGGCCAACATCGCGACCAACAAGGGGACGGTTGTCGACGCCACGAACAGCGGGGCATACGCGTTCCCGACGCTTGCGGATGAATTCGCCGTCAGCTTCTGGTGCCTGCCGGTCCGGCCGGCCTCGGGCAACACGGCTTCGCTCTTCCGGGCGACGGACGCGGGTGGCTTCCGCATGGTCGAGCTGTCGCTAGACAGCAGTGGCTATGTCACGGCAACGGTCGCGTTCCCGAACAACGGGGCCAACCCCGGGGGAACGTCCCACTCGATCACGTCCTTCGAGACTCTCTCCACCTCGAAGGGGAGCGTGATCACTTTGAGCGTGAAGGCCGGAAACGGCCTGTTGACCATCAACGACGTTGCGCAGGGCTATACGGGAGATCTCGACGGCCCTGCGGTCGCGACGCAACTTCGACAACCGAAGTTCATGACGTTCGGGGGCAACCTCGGCGGAACGTACGCGCAGGACTTCGCTAACGGCCGGTACGGCCACCTGGCCATCTGGTCGCGGTCGCTCCTGTCCGAGGGCGACATGAGCTATTACATCGGCGCCAACGACTACGGGCTTTACGGCATCTACCGTGAGACCGAAGTCGAACGGCTTTCCCGCGTAGTGAAGATGGCCGGATATACCGGGGAAACCGTTCTCGACTCTCCGGTGTCGGAGATCCTCGGCTTCGATTGGGAGGAGGGAACGACGGCTCTCGAAGTCGTGCAGACCTCGGCCGAGGACGCTTCGGGATACGCATTCATGGACGGAGACGGGCGGCTCACCTATCACAACCGGCGACGGCGACAGAGCGGCCCCCTTCGGTACACCCTCGGGGAAGCTTCAGGGTTTCCGTATCTGACCGACCTAGAGTTCCTGGTCGACGAAGACAGGGTTGTGAACGAGGTTGCGTTTACACGCCCTGGCGGTGCCGAGGGCATCATTCGCGACACGGCTTCCATTGCGGCCTACGGCCGGAAGAAGAAGAGCGTGACGCTTCACGCGTCGACTGACCAGGAAGTCACGAACAGTAGCTACTGGTACGTCAACCGGTACGCAAACCCCGTGACCCGGTGCGATGAAGTCACCCTCGAAGCGACGTCTTGCCCGGCCCTGTTCCCGGTCGTTCTCGGCGTCGAGGTGGGGGACAAGATTCGGCTTGCCGACATGGCCCCGCAGGCCGCAACCGCGTCCATGGACTTCTACGTTGAAGCCGTCCGCACATCCGCCGTGGCGAACGGTGTAACTCCCGAGTGGGTAACAGTTCTTTCTCTCTCGCCGGCCTCGGTCGCCGACGTATGGGTCATGGAAGACGAGACGCTAGGGATCCTCGACGATACGGCCGTTCTGGCTTGGTAGGTCCGGCAGAAGGGGCGGCTTTCGGGCCGCCCCTTCTTTGTGTCCAGAAAGTGAATCCGCATGGCAACTGTTCCTTCAACTCAGACCTTTACGGCGGGTGAAAAGGTCACCTCGACGAAGCTCAATGCTGCGACGAAGACGGTTCTCGATTGGCTGTTGAATCCGCCGTTGGCAATGGTTTGGGGTTCCGCTAGCACTTCGGCTCTTCCCACTGACGGTAGTGGTGTGCTGCATAACTTCTCTCTTGAGAAGTTCGACACTGACAGCATGGTTGATCTAGCCACTTCGGCGGACAAGATATCCGTTCAGACTCCCGGCTTGTATGAGCTGGACTGGTCTTACGGCGTGACGATTACCGCCGCAACTAACACGGCTGCGAATACGCCGGGCCATGTGAACACGAACGTATTTCTCTACCTGAACGGAACCCCAGTCGGCGTCACTTCGTGCCGCCCGATCGCTGCGGGATCGGTAACGGTCGCCCATGCTCGTGGACGGCTTCGCCTCGCTGCGGGTGACGTACTGCAAATGCAGACTCAGACTCGCCTGGCCACGGGAACTACGGCCGCAACGGTCGTCCCCTACAACAACTACAACAGCCCGAGCATGGCGGCCCGTTGGGTCGCTCTGTAACCGGGATAGGAAGAAGATGGATTTCCTTGCTATTGCCGGTTGGGCGTTCGGGGCGATAGCCGCTCTCGGGGCCCTCGGGGCCGCGTACGTGCGTGTGCGGTCCGATGCGGACAACGCCACGGCCGAGATTTGGAAGGGCGAGGCGGAAGCCCAGAAGGCTCGCGCTGATCGTCTTGAAATGCAGCTCGAAGAGCTGACGAGCCGTGTTCTGCGGCTGGAGTCCGAACGCGAGATGTTGATCAGCATGGCGACCGGCACGGCCGCTATCGCTGACCTTCGCGCCCTGGTCGTGCAGCAGCACGACGAACTGAAGGCTCTTCTCCCCTAGCCGTCTCCCCATATTCGTTCACCCCGTTCCGGGTCTTCCGGGCGGGGTTTTTTCATGCCCGAAAGGTGCTCCGCCATGGCTTCTACCGCCGCCGCTCTCCTGAAGTTCGCCGCTGCTGATCTCGGCTTCAAGGAAGGGAAGGATAACGATACGAAGTTCGGCCGCTGGTATGGCCTGAACTACAACCCCTACTGTGACATGGCTGTTTCTTATTGGGCCGAACAGTCGGGCAATCTCGACGTCGTTGGCCGATTCGCCTACTGCCCTTCCCACGTGAACTTCTTCAAGGCCCGGGGTCAATGGATTTCGCGCAATGCTGCGGCTAAGCCTGGCGATATCGTGTTCTTCGACTGGGACGGTGACGGCGTCGCCGATCACGTGGGTGTCGTCGAGAAGGCGTCGGCGGCCGGCGCTGCTGTTGCGACGATCGAGGCCAACACTTCGGCGGGTACCTCCGGTTCCCAGTCCAACGGCGACGGCGTTTACCGCCGGACCCGCTACCGCTCGACGATTCTCGGCTTTGGCCGTCCGGCCTACGAGAAGGCCACGGTTATTGACGTGATCAAGGCGACCATTCCGGTAAAGCCGAAGGTGTCGCTTTCTCAGATCATCGACGCGGCGAACACGGACCCTGGTAAGGCGCAGGGGCACGCTTCGCGCCCGGCGGCTACGAAGCTTGTCGAGGCGGCCCTGAAGGCTGAAGGGCTTCTCGAAGCCCGCTACGCCAAAGACGGTTCCTTCGGATCGACCACGGTGAAGGCTTACGCCCTTTGGCAGAAGCGTTCTCGTGTTGGCCGTCCCTACGACGGCATTCCCGGCAAGGCCAGTCTTACCGCCCTCGGTAAGAAGTACGGCTTCTCTGTAACCAAGTAAGGGAGTACCCCCGTGAAGTACCTGAAGAGTTCCCCCGCGCGCGTTCACGCGCTTCTCGTCATCCTCGCCGGTCTCGCGGTCGCATATCAGGAGAGCGGAAAGGTTGGCCTGGCCGTGGCTCTTCTCGGCCTCGGCGGTGAGGTTGTTCAGCGTGTCGAGAACGGCAAGACCCTGTCTGCCCTTCTGGAGCCGTCGCCCTACGACCAGTAGCCCGAGGTAGGGCCGCCATGCCTCCGCGCGGCCCGTCAGCATGCCTACGGTTACGCGAACCCCCTACACCCTTCCGGGTGTGGGGGGAATTTCTTCGTTCCGGCTATTTGTTATTGATCATATCCTCCAGAGCGGCGAAAATCCACTTACCAATCGATAAAGCAAGAACGGAGGCCATGATTCCGACATAAACTGCCGAGATCGTCCTTTTGAAGAACGGGGAAAATTTTTCATGGTGAACTCTTTTAGTCGGCGTCTCGTAAAGGTGGGAAGTCCTGCATGACATTTCTTCCCTAGTACCATCTACGAGAACCGAGATTTCTACTGCCTGCCCACTTGAGATGAGGCCCTTCTTAATTCGAAGGACTGACCCCGTGAAGTCGATTCCTGGGACCGGCGCTGTAGTCGGCTCCACCGTCGTTTCGATGATTGAAACAATCGGGTTCTTCAAATCGAATGTAAGCGAGTCGTCCCCGCTCGCAAAATCAGACTCTGCAACATCGCGCCGCCCAGAGTTTTTGAGGGCAAACCGAACAAGTCGAGGCTTCGCAAGTGTCCTGGTGCCGGACAGCACGGTGACCGAGGATCTCGCGGCCCCGTGCGGAATGAGTGGCGTATCAGATTGGATCGCCCAGAAAACTCGACGCTTCGGCTTCGCCACATAGAGGGCACCCCAGAGGGCGGCGACCCCAACGACGATGGTGACCCCCGCCCCGATGAGCGCACTCCACATGTCGTTTGACCCGATGAAGGGTTCGGCGATGATCACTGGCTTGCCCCCGAGGCTCTCGCGTCTCGCTGATCGACTGGACAGCCTAGGCCTGCGGGACCGCTGGTGCGGACCGTTTACACGGGCCCGCGGGCCCTTGATCCGGCCGCTACCCTCGAAGCATGGCGGAGCATCTCGGGGAACGGCTTCGGCGGCTTCGCCGCATGGCTGGCCTCACGCAAGAGGAACTAGCGCACCGGTCGAGCGTGTCAGTCGACGTGGTGAAGAAGCTCGAACAGCGGCAACGACACTCGGCCGCGTTGCCGACGCTTCACGGCCTGGCGGGCGGCCTCGGCGTCGAGCTGACGAGCCTTCTCGGCGACCCTCCCGGAGTGCCCTCGAACGGCGAAGCCGACCCGCCTCAGCTGGTCGCCCTGCGCCGCGCGGTCATGCCCCCTCTGTTCATGCCCCCGCCGGACCCGTCCGGGGTCGAGAAGCTCACGTTGCCTCTCCTCCGCAAAGAGATCTCCGCAGCGTGGACGCTCTACCATGACGCCGAGTTCGGGGCCCTGATGGAGGTTCTTCCGGGCATCGTGAACGATGCGCGATTTGCTTCGTCCGTGGGCAGCTCGGCGCAACGCGCCGAGGGCCAGGCCGCGTTGGGGAAATCCCTTCAGTTGGCCGGCCATCTGGCAATCCGTCTAGGGAAGCTTGACCTGGCTCTCTCCGCACTCGAACGAGCCATGAACGCGGCGTCGGAGTCCTCGGACCCCCTCTTGGGGGCCATGGTGACCAACTCGGTTGCGTGGAACTACCAGAGACAGAACCGGTTGGGCGATGCTGAACATGTCGCCGTCTACGCGGCGGATCGCATCGAGAATGAGAGCGTCTCGACGGCCGAGGGCGTACGCGTATGGGGTGGGTTGGTCATGTCCGCGGCGACCTCGGCGGCCCGTAGCGGGGACTACGACAAAGCCTCGGACATGATGCAGACGGCCGAGGATGCTACGAAGCGTCTCGCGAAGCTCCCCCCGCCCGTCGACGGCAAGATGGTGAGCGTCTTCAGCCGTTCCTCGGTGCGCATTGAGCGCGTGCGCCTGGCCGTGCAGCATGGCCGCCCCGAGGAAGCCCTGACCCTGGCGAAGGGCATGCGCCTATCGGGCGACACTCCCCCGTCGTGGCGTACCTGGCTCCTCCTCGACGTTGCCCGCGCTCACACCGACCTCGGCAACGCCGAGGGGGCCGTCAAGGCCCTTACGCGGCTCCGCGATATTGCCCCGGCATGGATGCGGCATCACACGCTCGCCGTGGCCATCGTGACCGATCTGTGGGCGACCTCGAACCGACCGCCCGGTCTCCGCAAGCTCGCCGAGTTCCTCGGGGTGACCACCTAAGCCCCGAAAAGGGGGACGGGACGTCCCTGTTGGGTTCGCCGCCTGGCCCGGAGTATCTCGGATGCCAGGTGTCAGCGAGGGGACAGGACATGTCCGAAGCGGTAGGTGCCCAGGACTCGGCGTTAGAGCCGGTGCCGGTTGAGGGGTGTCACGCGTGCGCAGTTCAGGCCGTCTCGCGGGAGGACGCGCGTGCCGCGCGGCTCCCGGAAGTCGTGGCGCGCACCAACCATGAGATCTCCAAACATCCGCATCCTTCGCCGGTGGTTCTACGTCGCCCGCTCTCCGCTCTGGGGGCAGGCGTATGAAGGCGCAGAATTTTCCCGGCCCGGTGGTCGCCCTGAATCTCGACAGTTGGCTGTATGAGGCGAAGCCGAAGCGCGGTTGCGCCCGATGTACCGACGAGAAGGCGAAGCTCGATCGCGCGGCATCGGCCGGCGACGCGTCGGCGCGGTTCGAGGCGGCCCGCAACATCCGGCAGTGCACGCATCGGGCCGGGGGGTGACCGATGTCCCCAAACGGCATAGCTCGCCCCCGGGCGGGCCGTCGCGGATACGAGCCGGGTCCGCTTACGTTCCATGAGTGGTGGCTTTCCATAGCAACCATTTGCGGCATGTGCTTCGGGCACAGGGAATACCGGTGCCCGGAGTGTGCGGGTCTCGACGGGTGCCCGACCTGCGGCTACCGGAATACAGTGGCTTGCCGCCAGTGCTCTCACGGCCACCTCGAACCATCGATCTGAACTCCTGTCCTGTCGGATTCAAGGAATCGGTTGTCTCCCAACGATCGAGCAGCCCCGGCAGGGCAGGGCATGACTCCCTCACGGGTTCCGTGATCGACAACAGCGGGTGAGGGATTGTTCTTGCCTCGGCCGGCCGTGACCTTGATGGACGGCCGGGGCGGGCTTGCACGCGCTAGGCTCCATTCGTCTACCTGGAAGGACAGTCACCATGACGACTGCGCCGTTTGCGCTCCTCGTAGAGTCCCCGACGCCCCCCGTCGACCGGACGCCCACCTTCACGTACGACAGGTCCCGGCAGCTCAACGTGACTCTCCGCGGTGACGCGGTGGTCGACGTCGCCGAGGAGCACGACGCCCAGGCGGTCAAGAAGGACGGCGGCTTCACCAACGCCCTGGGGATGCTGTTCGGGCCGTCCTACACCCACAACGCCCAGGGCCACAAGAAGGACGACGACTGACAATGCTCCTGCCTCCCACAGTGCTCGTCGTCGCTGCGCCCGGCGACCTCAGCGCCGATCTCGTAGTTCGGGAACTCGACAACCGCGGGACGGACGTTCACCGGATCAATCCTGCCGACCTGGTGAAGCCTGGCGTACTGCGTTTGACGGGGTACGCCGATGAAGATCCCCTGCGGTTCATCATTTCCGACGAGCACCGAACGACGCCTTCAGCCTCGATCGTGTCTGTCTTCTGGTGGCATCCAGATGCCCCCGAAGGGTGGGCGCAGGGCGAGTCTCGGGCGGTTCTTGAGGGCCTCCTATACGGGCTCGAAGGCGTCGTGTGGGTGAATCACCCGCTCAAATCCGCAGCAGCCAAGCCCGGTCCGGGCCAGCTGAAGCAAGCGGCGATGCTCGGGTTTCGCACTCCTCGCACGATCTACACGAACGATCCCATGGAAGCGGTCGCGTTCGCTGACGAGCATGGCGGGCAGGCCGTCTGCAAGACGCTCACGGGCCACAGCGAGCGATTCGTGCCCGCTCGCATCGTGACGGCGGAGGAGATCGAAGCGGACGCGGACGCTGTTCGTCGAGCCGTGCACTACTTCCAACAGCCCGTGGAGAAGGTGCACGATATCCGCCTCACGGTGATCGGGGAACGGCTCTTCCCCTGCAAGGTCACGTCCCGGGGTGGATCGCTCGATTGGCGGGCGGTGCCTGAGGAGGATCTTCGCTTCGAGCCTGTGAGGATGAGCCAGGGGCTCATCAAGAAGGTCGAGAGGCTGATGCTTCAGCTTGGGCTTGAGTACGCGGCCTTTGACTTCGCTGTCGACGCTTCCGGTACGTGGTGGTTCCTGGAAGCCAATCCCTCGGGCCAGTTCGGGTTCGTCCAAGCCGCTACGGGCATGGCGCTCTCGCGGGCCATCGCGGAGCACCTGTATGAATCCGCCATGGCTTCGCGGGTGTTCACCCCGGACGGAGGACACCGGGCTTCGTCCTCGGGGAAGAAGCGGAAGAACGGCGCCAACTGAAACCGGCACTCAGGCCGGCCCCGGTCGTCGCCTCCCCCCGTGGGTGATGGCAGGGGCAACACAGAGAAGGGGCGGCCCGCATGGGCCGCCCCTTCTTCCTGTTACTGGCAACGCTCGTACTCATCCTGGAAGGCGCAGGAGAGACGAACGATGCTGATTCGCGCAATCTTCGCCGCTTCGTCAAGGTCGGCGGTTCCGTAGTTCTCGGTAAGCCACCAGCTCTTAGCCTTCTCGCGAGCCTTCCACTCGACCCACTCGGCTTCCCGGCGGGCCGCTTCCGCGGCTTCCTTCTTCGCCTTGTCGGCGGCCCTGGCCGCCATGTTCACGGCCTTCTGAGTCCATCCGGCGGCCTTCGCCGCACAGCTCGACCCGTAGTAGTGGTCAAGGGAGTCGTTCCCGTCGGCGTCAAGCTCGATCATCTGAACCGTGCCCTTCAGCTCTTCGAGCCCGCACAGTTCGCAAGTGGTGATCTGGTCGGTCGTTCCACCGACTCGAAAGACCTTCATTGCGTTCCCCTCTTGAGTTTTCATCCCCGGACCGTTCGGCCCGGTTTCTCGCTGACAAGAGAGACAGTAGCGCGTTTAAACGGGTTTGCCAAATGCTAGCTTCGAGGCAAAGGGAAAGGGCCGGTTGCCCGGCCCTCGGTCAGACGCTCTCGGACCCCTCGGCTTGCGCCGTGTCCCACTCCTCGACGTTCCACGCGTCGACTCGCACAACCTTGGCGTCAACGCTCGCCAGGGCGTACGCGGTCCGGACTTCCCGGCCGGCCACCGGGGCCACGTCCCAAAGGGTCGGGACGCGCACGGTCATGGTCCACTCGCTGACGTCCGGCCAGAGTTGCGCGGTCGCCCCGTATTCGCTGAGCACTCCGGTAACGGTGTCGAGGGCCGAGGGGTTCACGGCCAGATCGAATCCGCGGTGCCTCACTCGCACAACGGCCTGATACTCCTGCATAGTTATGCCTTCTTTCTCGCTGACACGGTGAAGGGGGGCCGGATCACTCCGACCCCCCAGCGAGGCTACAGGGCCCCGAATCTCCTAGCTACGGCTTCATTGTTCCTCTGCCCTCGGCCGTTAGTGTTCCGGCTTATCCATTCTGCGGGTTTCGTCAGATCCGGGGGGAAGCAGAGCCATCCATGGGTTCGCTTCTCCACTCGGTAGCCGACAGCCTCGATAGCCTTTGCCAGTCCTTCGGGATCCCGCCTTACCTTCGCCATGTCCTGTCCCTTCCTGCCGTTCTTCTCGCTGACAGGGGGAACGTTACTAGCATTTGGAATCGCTGTCTAGCAGCTCGGGCGGTTGGGTTGTTGCTGTTGTCTTTCGTCTTGCTGTTTTTCTCAGGCTCCGGGTGCCCAGATTGGGGGGAGCTTGTGAACCCCCCCTTGAAGCAAGCAATAGGCCCCCCACGTATGGAGGTTGCTCACTTCAAGAGGGGATCTGAACTCCGGTACGCCCGAGTCGGTACGTCACTATTCAGAACCGGCATTGAGGGAATTAGCCTCGCCGCAGGGCCGGGTATGTGTAGCTAGCTCCGGGGGCCGCATGCCCGCTCTCTCTGCGAGAGCACTGGTCCGGGCCTGCCTTCACCCAATCCGTCTAGCTACTTCGGTAAGCCTCTCGTTCTCTACCTCCCGGGGCTAACGGGGTCGGTCTTTTGGTGAAGCGGAGCCGTTCTCATACCGCTGACGTTCTGGACTCCCCCGGTTGTCACACGGGGGCCGCAGGGCGGTTTCCTGGGGCCGCTCTCCCTTGGCATGTCGTCTCCCCCCGGTGCCATCCGTTGGGCCGTCGTGCGCGGCCACGGCCAAGATCACGCCGTGCGCCACGGACGTTACTAGTATTGGGAATGATCGCGCAACCTATGTTTTGGTGATGCAGCCCACGCGTTTACACGCGATACAGATCTAGGTTCACATCTCAGGTTCCGCCCGGGGGCCGGCCCGGGAGGGCAGGGGCAACCAGCGGGCCTCACGGGGCCGTTCGCGGGGCCGGTGGGGAGCTTGGGCCAGGTCGAGCCTGCGGGGCCCCACGGGGCCGCCGAGGGCTGTTCGAGGGCAGCAGAAAGGCCCCCGCCGAAGCGGGGGCCTGCTGGTCGAGCTGGTGGCTAGCGCCGGGGCTTCACCCCTTCGAAGATGACCAGGAACGGCGAGACGAAGCCGGAAGCTTCAACCGGGTTCGCCTTACCGCTGATCACCAGAAGGACACCAGCCCCGAGGGCCCCGACGTACATCACGGCACCGATGATCGGCCCCGGCAACTTCGGCTCATCATTGAGTGCGGGCATACTGAGTTCCGTCTCCTGTCTTTGCAGCACGGGCAGTGAGCGGGGCCGCCTGCCGCGCCTAGGAAACGATGCGGGCGGCCCCACTGATGTCAAGGGGCCTTAATGCACTGGCCGTTGTAGCGCCCCGTTTCGCAAGCTAGCAGTGTTTTCGGGGCGTTACTCAATCGACACCCAATCCCTGATCTTCTACGCGCTCCGCGACGGCTAGCACGTCACAAACGCCCTGGTCACTACGCCTGGCCATGCAGTCACCCCGCAGCGACACCGTTCACTCTGGGCGAACAACGTGCGCAGCAGAAAGGCCCCCGCCGAAGCGGGGGCCTGCTGGTCGAGCTGGTGGCCGCTACGCGGCGGTGGCCTTCTCGTACGCCTCACGGACGTTCGCGGGCACGCGGCCACGGTCGTTCACCTCATAGCCGTTCTCTCGGGCCCATTCACGAATCGATCCGGAGTCGACAACGGACTTGTCAGAGCCGAGACGGCGAACGGCCCGTCGGGGCCCGGCCACCTTGCGGCCGACCCCGACGAACGGGGCCAGGGCGTCACGAAGCTTCGACGCGTTCTTGTCACTCAGATCGATTTCGTAAGTCTTCCCGTCGAGGGCGAAGAGGATCGTCTGAGTAGCGGCCTTCCCGTCGATGTCATCGATCAGGGTTACTTCAACCTTCTGCGCCATGCTCGCATCCTTCTTCGGAAATTCGATGATGTTTGACTTTTTACCAGCGTGACAGCTACAGCCGCAACATAGTCCGCTTATCGTGCGGACGGGGCAACCGCCATGGTGCCCCGTCATGCACCATCCGAGACGTGTCACGGAGTGACGAGACTTCCGCCGTGCGCTTTCGCGTAGGCCTGAAGGATGTGCTCAGGAATCCTGCCCGTGTCCTTCACCTCGAATCCCTGCGTGCGGGCCCAACGGCGAATGAGCGGGCCCGAGTCCGTGACCGAGTTCGCCACAACGGCGTTCGTCGAGAACATGGCCGCCTGTACCGCCGGGGGCTCCCAGAGGGGCCACGGGGCGTCAGCCGGAAGCTCTTCGTCCTCGACCACCAGCTCGGCCTGTACGGGCCCCCTGCGCTTCACCATGTGCGTGAAGAGGTGGACGGCCAGGGGGACGGCCAGGGACGGCACGCCCCGGGTCACGTAGCCCGGAACCGTCTCGGGTCGGGAGTTCGCCCAAAGGCTGTAGGCGAAGAAGAGACCGGCGAGAATCCACGGGTAGGCCGTGGCCCGCCATCCGAAGTCTCGAAGACGGTAGGCGACCCATACGGCGACCGTCACGAACCCCTCGACGATCAGCGGGTATATGACGCTGAGATCGTCGTTCTGAGTGCTGTCGAGGTAGACGACGCGAAGAGCTTCGTAGGACAGGGTGAAAGCGCCGGCCGCGATACCGGCCACCATGGCGGCGGCGGCTCGATCGGTGTTCTGCACAGGTTTCCCTTCCGGCCCTTCGGGCCGTTTCTCGCTGACATTGGGAACCTAGCACTTGGGCCGACAGAATTTCAAGTTATAGCTTCCAGGAAACGAAGAAACCCCCCGCCGAAGCGGGGGATTTCCTGGCCACTAGGCCAGGCGGCCAAACGCCCTCTTGGCAAAGATGGTGCAGTGAGCGCGATTGCCTCCGAACTCGGAGATGCGGTTACCGTTCAGGTCGGCAAGCCAGAAGAACTCTCCGTCGGTCATTCCCACAGCGACCATGCCAGCCTCGGCGGTCGCGTAGGTGCGGATGGCGATCGGGTTGATGGCGGTGGCGTTCTGCATTGGATTCCCCTTCGCTTTGCGCTTCGGGCTTTCCCGAAGCTTCTCGCTGACAAGAGAAACGTAGCACGTTTAAACACAGGTTCCAAATGCTAGGTTCGCGGCGGTCTCCGGGAACGCGAAAGGGCCCCCCGAAGGGGGCCCCGTTGGGCTGTCAGCCGATCTGCATTTCGGTTCCCTTCGGGCAGAAGGGCATCCCGACTTCGAGCCACTTAGCGGTAGTGCGGAGGATCATTCCGCCGCACGCGCATTCCTTGCTGCACACCACCTTGACCATGCGCGTTCCCTGCTTCTTCGGGCCCGAGTGAACCGGGGTGTCCTCGGGGTCTTCCGGGGTTTCTTCGCCCGGGGTCTCGCCCTTCGGCCTGCGGATCGGCTTGCCCATGGGGTACAGGGTGGCGTGCGAGTAGGGGCCGATTTCCTTGGCCAGGTCGGCGAGAAGCTCGGCAAGCTCGGGGGTGGCAACCGTGGCCGTCATCTGGCCGGTGAGTCCGAGCTTCTTCGCGTGCTTCGCGAAGTCTCCCTTGTGGCCGCTCTTGCAGTCGTCGGCAGCGTGCACCAGTTCGTGAATCAGGACGTCGAGGACGCGGGCCGCGTCGTTCATCTCCGGGCTTATGAAGATGTGGTTGACGCCGTCTTCGCTCGCCAGGGTCGACCAGCACTGACCGAGGATCGTTGCACTCTCGCGCTTCGCGCCGTAGCCGAATCCGACGGACACGTGGAGCTTCTCGGGGAGGGGGAAGCCGATCTCTTCGAACCGCGGCCGAAGGGCCTCGATCGCCTGGTGAAGCCACTCTTCGCGGGTAATCTCGCGGGCCATGTCCGTTCCCTTCCTAATCGGATCCCCCGGTTGGGGCTCCGTCTCGCTGACAGGAAGAACGTTACTAGCATTTGGAATGACGCGCAACGTTTAAACGGGATGGATTCAATGCTAGTATCAGGGCAACGCAAAACGGCCCCCGCCGAAGCGGGGGCCGCACGTCCCGGCCTTTCGACCGTGTCAGCGAGAAGAAGGGCTTGGATGGAACGCACCTCAGAGGCTACCGGATCAGGGATGGCGGATGGAATCCGCGGGCGCCCCTTCGAGCCACCTCGCAGCCTCTTCGAGGGCGGCCCGGTCGGGCCGTAGGTGCCAGGTGCCGGTACGGACTACGCGGGCCCCTGGGCGGCCCCGCAGGGTCGTCCAGTCTCGGGCGTAGGTGATGTGCCGCGACCTGGGGTCGTGGCCGGCCTCCCGACACCAGAGGCGGAACTGGGCGAGGCTTCCGGCCAGGACGACTATCCGTTCGGGCTCACTCACCGGCGGCCCCGAGGACGTACCGGGCCGTCTGATTCTCCGTACCGCGCACGCGGGTCACGGTCGTCTTCGCGTACTTCGCTGGGCTGTACTGCCCCTTCATCCCGGACAGGCACCGGGCAATCTGCTGTTCGAGCCGCTCTTCCGTCTCGGCCTCGATCACCCTGGGAAACTTCGGGTAGCAGGCGTGCGGGTTGTCGATGATCACGCGTATCACTGCGCCACCCCCACGGGGCGGACCGAATCTCGAACCAGGGCCAGGGCCTCGGTACGGGTGAAGCCCGCAGCCTGATACGCCTCGAAGAGGGTGTGTACCGCCGTGGCGGCGGCCACCAGCTCGACGACGGTAGGCGTGTCCAGCTTGGTCATGCGAGGAACCTCCGGGTCTCGATACGCGCCTCCTCGGCGAAGTCGGCGGTCATGGAAGCTCCGCGGCTTCCGTTGCGGATGAATGCGAGGCAGATGTCAGGGATGGTCGAGACCATCTCGACGTTCCGCCGGTAGCCCGCGTAGCGGCCGTACAGCTTCCACTCGGCAGGGAAGCTGAGTATGTGCATCCCGGTTTCCCTGGCGTACGCATCGGCGAGGGCATCGGCCCCGGTGGGGCACGCGCCGTGAATCAGGGCCGCTTCGACGTGCGGCGTCTTCGTCTCGTACAAAGCCCGGAAGATCTCTTCCTGAATCTTCCGGGCGTCGGTCCAGTCTCGGGACCCGCTTACGAGGATCTTCAACAGCCGCTCTCGATGTACACCGGGACCGGGATAACCGTCGTGCTGCCACCCGTGCTCTTCGGCGTCGAGGGCTTGTAGGGCTTCGTGTGGGTGGGGACGCGCGGGGCCGGGGCGGGCCGGGGAACGCGCGCACCCGTACCGGTGGACGCACACGCGGAATCGGCGTCACACGCCACCAGGGCGACGGCGGCTAGGACGGCCAGGCCGGCCGAGACGGCCAGGGCCCGCACCGGGGCGGTTCTCTTCGTCGTGATGCTCAACTTCTGTTCCCCCTGGACTAGTTGGCGGCCGAGTAGGCCGGTCGAAGCTGCGGGCCGTCGTGCTGCTTGGCCTCGGACTGCCGCTTGACCACCTTGTTGTTCAGGAACCGGGTCACCCGGTCGATAGCGCGGGAGACCCGCATGTGTTCGGCACTCGTGAGCGCGTCGCCCCTGGCGTACCGCTTCTCGATCACCTCGGCGTCGAGGGGGGCCAGGCTCCCGTAAGCGCGGTCAAGGTCCCAGAGGGCCACTACGGTTCCCCCCGCCGTGACCGAGATTCCGTCATCCTTCGTCGGGGGCTTCTCCCACATTTCCGGCTGGAAAAAGGCCTTCTCGAACAGGGCGCGAATCTCCGGGGACGTGTAAACGTACTCGGCGGAGTGATAGATGTACGCGTACCGCTCGCGGCCCGCGTAGCTGGTGGCGATCTGCCGGTAGCGGATCCGTATCTGGGCGTCCGGGTATTCGTTGTCTTCGTAGTGCTTCTGATTCTCGACCGTGTGAAGAAGAAGCTCTTGTCGAATGTCCTCGGCCTCGATACCGGGGTATTCGAAGGAAACCTTCTTCGCGACCGCGTCAGCGACCTTCTGGAACTTCAGCCAGTCAATAGCCATTCTCGTATCCCCCTACGCGGCCTTCAGGCCGTCAGCAATGCTCAGCGAAGCGGCCTTCTGGCCGTAAGTCTTGCCCTCAACAACGAAGCTGCCGTTCGGGCGGATAATGACCGGAACAGGCGTTACTCGGTTCTTCTCGACGTACAGAATTCCGAAACCCTGTTGCCAGTTGGCGTGTCCCGCGCGGAGATATCCAGCGCGCTTCATGTCCATCAGGTTTCCGACTTCGAAGCCGTAACGCTGATGCGTGATCCGGTTGTTCACGATGGTGTGGTCATGCTGAAGTCCGAGCTTGTGGGTGTGGCCGCACACGACCGAGTAGCCCCACCTACGGGCCAGGCCCATAGCGGTACCGCCGGGAATCCGCGAGGACGCCCCTTCGTCGCCGTGGGCTATGAGCCATCCCGGGGCCACCTCGTACGGCTCTTCATGCCACTGGATTCCGTACTTCTCGAAGTTCAGGAGCGACGGCACTTCGAGGGCCTTCAGGCCCATAAGGCCGGGGGCTCGCGTGCGGACGTAGGTAAGGGGCCGGTCCATGTGGTTCGACCGCTCGAAGTGGACGGGCCCGCCGTACGCGGCCCGGATCGGCCGGCCGAAGACACGCTCGAACGCGTCGCAGTGCGCTTGAAGGTCGCCCTTGTACTCGCCCGCCATGCCGCGAGTCCATCGGCTGATCTGCGGGAAGTCGACTTCGTCGCCGACCGAATGGACTTCGTCCGGCTGATACTGCCCGATGAAGTCGAGCACGTTCTTCAGGGCCCTACGATCGTGGTAGGGAATCTGCATGTCGGACAGGATGACGATGCGCTTCAATGCGGCCTCTTACTGAATGGGGTGCGATCGAAGCAGGGCTTCGAGTCGAGAAAGTCGTATGTCGAGCATGGCCGCATAAACGGCCAGGTCTTGAGCTTCTTCTCTGGCGTACTGGACCAGCCCGAGAATGGGCATGGTTTCGAACTTCTGCGTATCGCCGTCGCTGTACTGCTCAGCCCCGACGGTGAGAATTCTGTTCGTGCACTGCCCCATGAAGTCCATGAAGCGCCCGCGCAATTCGTAAGGGCTCACGTCTTGATCTCCAGTTGCTCTAGCAGGGCTTCGGGCCCGTGGGCCAGGACGAAGCTGTTCACGTCATGTCCGGCTGGCATGGGGCTAATTCGAGCGTTTTTGATTTGCTCGGCCACCTTCTCGGCGAATTCCATTCCTTGGCCCTTATCGTCCTGATCGGCCAGGATGTACACGGCCCGATATCCCTTGAAGCATCGGGCGAAGTAGCTTTTCCATGCGCTCACACCGGCGATTCCGACCGCCGGTATTCCGGCCTCGGTCGCGGCTATGGCGTCGAATTCGCCCTCACAGATGGCGACGTGATCCGAGGGAATCAGCAGGGCGTTCGCGTTGAAGATGCGGGGCGGGTCACCGGGGACCGACCGGTATTTCGGGCCGTCGCCGTCGCCAAGTCGCCGGAAGCGAACCGTGACCACACCGGATCGGGTGAGGTACGGGACGGAGAGCATTCCTCGGGCCGTCTCATGCCCCGGCAAGGGGTTTTCTACGTACCCCAGCCTGTAGAAGGCTGCGCTGTCCTCGGACAGGCCCCGACTCTTCAAATACGCTACGGCGTTGGGGCTTCGGGCTAGCTCCCCCTCGTACCTGGCCGTAGCTTCTTCCAAGAAGCTTTTCAGCGCAGGATCGGGCACAATTGAAGTCATTGCATCCTTCCTGATCGGCGATCACATCGAACGAATCGCCCGAGATATCGCACGCGAAGCACCGGAATTTGTTTTCGTCGGTGCTTACGGAAGCCGATGCATTTCGGTCCTCGTGGAACGGGCACTTCATTTTTCGGCGCGCACCTTCGGGAACGTCAGTCGCTCCGTAGGCTTCTAGCACTTCCGCTATCGGGGGCTTCTCCATACGCCCTCCCTTACGTTCCAAATACTAGGTTCGAAGGGGTGGCGGAATCAAAGGTGAGCTTCCGTTAGGCGAATCAGGGCCCCAGGCTCTTCGCCCGCTTCGGTGAACACCTTGAAGGCGTGCAGCGTCACAACGCGCGCGTCATCCTGATAGGCCCCGCCCATGCGCAACGCGTCGAGGGTGGACCGGCACAGCTTGTCTAGGTCGGGGTACTTCCCTGGATACCGGGGAGCCGTCGGCTTCAGAATGTGGGAGTACCGGCCGGACCGGTAATGGCTCTTCGGCCTCGGCAGCAGGAACCATGCGGACACCCGCACAAAGGGCCAGTCCTCAAAGTCGATCTTTGCCGTTTCGGCGGCCACGGCTTCACGCCACGGCTTGACCTTCTTCGAGCTTTCGACCATGACCCCCCGGCCTACGTGCCGCTTGCTGCCCTGCGGGGCCGGGAGACCGTTTACACGTACTTCGTACATCAGTAGCCGTTGCCGTCCCCGGCAAGGAACCGGGCCAGGTCTACGACTTGTTCAGGCTGCGGAGAAAGCTCCCCCGCCTTGAAGAGCATGGCGCGGGCCGCGTGCCATATGTCAGCTCGGCCGGCTACGAACCTGTCTTGTTCCGCACGGTCTTCGTCAACGGGCTTCGTCGTGTCATCCCAGATACCGGGGTATTCAGCCATCGAGCCGCATCCTTTCCATATCGGCATCCAAATACAGGATCATCTGTCCGGACGGGTCAGCCTTTCCCGTACGGTTCTTGACTACGGACACACCCATCTGTCGGGAAGAGTCGTCACCTATCCGGTGAAGGGTGAGGATCATTTCCGGAACACGGCCAATCTGTCCCTTGATCTGCGACATGGGCACCGGGCTATTACCGTCGTTCGAGTCGCCCTTTACGTGGTGTAGGGCCACCACGCACGCGCCCGTCATGCGGGCAAGTTCGTGCAGGTACTCACAGACCTTTTCGAGGGCGACATAGCTGTTGCTGTCGCCGTCCGCGTCCGGGACGACGTTCGAGAGGTTGTCGACGATGATGAGTTCGGGCCACATGCCGTAGGTGACCGCGAAAGCCTTCAGTTCGGCTTCTAGGTCATCTATCGAGAGCGTGGCGGTGAAGTCCCACCGGAGGTGATCGAGGCCGTCTAGCTGTGCCTCTACGGCCGTCGTGTTGCCCTTCTCTAGGGCGTTCTCGATATCCCGCGTCGACCAGCCCGAGACGTTCGCGGCACACCGGATGAACATCGTTTGCGGGTCAGTGTCCGCCGAGAAGTAGAAGGCGGGTACGCGCGCGTGCAGGGCCAGGGCCATGGAAAGGGCCGACTTACCGACACCGGGGGCCGCCGAGATGATGGTGAGCTGTCCTCGACGGAAGTGCACCGTGTTTGCGGCGAAGGTCTTGAAGAGCGTGGGGAGGGGTTCGCCCGTTTTCCCGGAATCGCCCTTAGCTCGAACAATCGTGTACAAGGGCGTTCCTCTGTCAGGCGGTGCGAAGAGCGCGGACGCGAATGCGTCCCTCCCAGTCGGGGTTACGCGCGATGATCATTCGGGCGTAGTGGGCCCGGAAGTCGTTGTTAATTTTGAAGTCGTCGTGACTGTTCGTCTTGATTCCTCGCTGCCATCGGCAGACCTCGAAGAGAAATCCGATCCCGATGGTGGTCTTACCGGCCTCGAACCACGTCCGGGCCAGGTACTCAAGCTCGGCCAGGACGTGAGGGTTGTCGGTGTGGAAGCGGCGAAAGCGGGCTTCGATAGACAAGGGGCAGGCTCCGTTTCTGGGCATGAGAAAAGCGCGTTGGGCGGCCGTATGGCCTGGCAGTCGCGCCCCTGCCAATGGGAGTAAGGGAGTTGGCTACTTGATGAACTCCAGCGAGCACTGATCGGGCGTGCCCTGCGGGGCCGGGCAGCTCCACGCGCGCCACGTACCGGGCTTGTTGCGGTAGGGCTTCTCGATGAACCGCTTCACGCCGTGCGGGCACGTGGGCGGGTTTCCGTGGGGGGTCGAGGCCTGGCCGGCCGAAGAGGCCGCGGGGGCCTGATAGCCACTCTGGGGGGCTCCCTGCGGGGCCGCGTCGTACTGTCCGGGGTGCTCGACCGGGCGGGCCCCGAGCTGCGCGCCGAGGATCTCTTCCGCGCGGAGCATGGTGACGGCTTCGCCGACCAGAGCGGAAATGCCGCACTGGCTGTAGTTCGTCAGAAGGTCGGTCAACTCGGCCATGGTTTCCGCCTTGATGACAACCCACGTGGCGTCATGTCCGCCGTGGGCTTTGAGAGTTGCGCTGATCTCAGCCATTCGTGATCTCCTCGTAGGGGTATTGGCGTCGGTCGACGCCGTTGAAATCGCAGTAGCGTCGTACCGTGCACGTCCGGCATGCGTCGCCAGGACTGGGAAGGAAGATCCCGAGCTTCACGGCCCGGTCCATGTTGCGGAACCACCGGGTGACCTTCTCCCGGTCGTAGTCCTGCAAGTTCCAAGGCTCCGTAGGGGCGTTGTTCTTCGCCATGAAGTAATCGCCGAATCCGGCCTTCTCGCCGAACATGTCTTCAATGGCGTGGTCATAGACCGCTAGCTGAAATGCCGTGTCCGGCAGCTTCGTTCCGGTCTTCAGGTCCCGGACCCGAAGGTGTCCGTCCGGGTAGATCACAACCTGATCGATGTAGCCCTTCACGACGACTTCGCCGAAGCTGACCGTGAAGGGAAGCTCGATGGCCGGCATGCCCTCGACCGGTTCCCAGATGCGTTCGGGGGCTTCTATGGCGTATTCGAAGTACGCCTCTACCTGGTCTCGACCGCGCTCTCTACGCCTCTTGATGTCGTTGGCGGGCTTCGTCACGCCACCGGTGAGCCAACGGGCCGTGTCAGGTTCGACGGCCAGGGCCGCCGCATACTCGCGGTCCCAAGCCTCTTCGAACCATTCGGCCATCACATCGGGCCCGTAGGCCCGGTTCGACTTTTCCCACTTCTCGACCGCTTCGTGATAAGCGGTTCCTTGGACGAACCATGCGGCTTGGTTCTGCGGGGCCCTGGCTACCTTTTCGAGGCGGTAAGCCTCGCCACATCGGACAAAGGTCCCGTACTGAGAGACGGACCGGTGAGCTATCGGGCCCGCCATTCATTCACCCCGGACGGACGGGTTGCCAGAGGCCACGTTGGCCAGTTCGCCGAAAAGGGCCGCCCATAGGATCGCGTCGGTGAACTGCGGGATGATGCCGGGAGAGAGCCGGATCGTGGCCGATTCCGTCTCGCCCCACTCGCGCCCGTTGATCTGAAGCTCGACCACTACACGCTGCTCTCCCTCCTCCCACACGGGCCGGACGTTGACGTCCTGGCCGTCGAGGTCGATGAAGGTCTTCGCGTTGGTCTTCGCGGCGTCGAAGGCAGGCACCTTTTCTCCAAATGCTAGTTTCAGGGCAAAGAGAAGGGGCACCCGGCCTGGTGCCCCTTTGTCGTCTATGAAGTTGTGCGGCGACGCTTACTCGAAGATCCAATACGCCGTCGTGTATTCATCCTCATGTCCGCATCCCAGAGTCTCGCTCGGCCACCCCTGTAGGGGCATCGAGTGCATCGGGATTTGGCTTCGGACGGCTTCAATGTCGCCCGCATCGAGCGAGGAACCGCAACAGGATACTTCGATGCGGGTCCCGTTTTCGTAGCGCACTCTGGCCACGGACAGAACTTGCGGGAGATCCATCAGGATATCCACGCCCTGTAGGTTGACCCCAGCATTGTTGAGGTCCAAACCCGTCGAGCTATCTACCAGCATCGTGAATCCCCGAAAATTTCGCAGCGTGAGGGTGCCGGGCCGTCTGTGGGGTTGTGAACTTCTTGTGATAGCCCGGTAACGGAATCCTATGCGGAGTGACAGGTTCCGTATACAACTAGACGACCCCGGGGTTCCCCTCGTTACCGTCTTGTGATCGAATTGCCTACTCGTCGGTCACTTACTACGCGGCAAGCTCGGTGAGGCGACGAAGCCGGTCGGCCAGGGTTTTACGGGGAAGCCCCAGCTCGCGGGCCATGGCGGAGATCGAAGCGCCGCCCTTCTGCATGCGGCGGATTCGCGAGTTCACCAACTCTTCAAAAAGGATTTCTCGGAAGTGTCTGGCCTTAGTTCGCTCTTCGGGCGTCATGCCGCCCCATACGCCGTAGGCCTCATTCTGACCCAATTCGGCGCACTCATCCTGTACCGGGCAGTTCTGGCATTCAGCCTTAGCCGCGGTGATTACAGCGGGAGACTCGCTGAAGTACTTATCGGGGCTGGCCTCGCAATTGAGCGTCAAGGTTCCTCGCATTGCCGGGAGTATGTGAATAGCTCGGCGGCACGTCCCCGACCCTTCGCCGGTTCTTCCGTGTCTCCCTCGCTGACATGTCAATACTCACCCCGACCCCCTGGCGAAGTCAAATGCTAGGTTCACATCACAGAAAGGCCGCCCCCGCTGGATTGGGGACGGCCCGGATGCGCAACACGCGTAGATATTTGTTTAAACGGTGCGCGGCGTAGAGGGGAGCGGCACCTTCGACGTGTCGTCGGCTTCGCCGTCATCAACCCGAATCAGGTTGTCCCCGTCAGACGGGCGACGCTTCGAGTAGTAGAAGCCACCATTGGGGCTCGCGGGGTTCGGGCCCTGCTCGCGCCTGTAGCACACGACAACGTCAGCCTCTTTGACCTCGGCGAGCCACTTAGTCAGCATCCGGTCTTTGGCCTCGGGGAGAGTCTCGCCCTGCTCCCTGCGACTCAGGAAGCGAAGCATCGTGGCCGGCCGCGCATGCGTGTGCTCGGCCTTCACGCGCCACGGAAGGTAGCGCCGGTGGTCGTTGCGCTTCTTCGTGCCGCCCGCGTCCCGGAGCTGCCAGTACACGGCACCGGGCGTGACGTCGTACATCTCGGCGATTTCTTCATAAGTAGCACCCTTGGTGCGGAGGTCGAGTAGGACCGTCCGATCAGGGAGCTTCCGGGGGGCCGGCATGGGGGTTGCCCTTTCGTGTGGCGGCAAGTTTCATGCGATCTTGCCCGCGATGTTTACCGCGAGTCAAACTGAGTGTTGGCTAGCCGCGCCGTCGAAGCTAGCTTCCTATCGGAGTATACGCACAGTGACGTAAGCAAGGTTGCGCTAACAGGTTCAATTCCTAGGTTCGACTGGCTCACAATTCGTTCGAGTGTTCGAGCGGCAGTGTTCGAAGTGGGTTGCGCAGACCTCGAAGAGACGCCTAGATTACCCCGTAAGAGCCGCGTTTCCGCAGGTCAGAGCCATGGATCTGGTTGAACTCGAACATGATCTGGGTGGCGTTGGAGTAGTAGGTGAAAGCGACGACGACCTCCTCCACGCCCTGGCCCGGGCCGCCGAAGGCGATGGCGACCAACAGGCCCAGCACGTTGGTCAGCACGGACATGGGGGCGATCAGGGTGTCGACGCGCAGATTGCCGTAGTCCCACGACCTCAGCGTCAGGCGCCGGGAGTCCGCGACACGGCTGCGGTGTTCGTCGGCCTCCCGCCGCTCGGCCGCGAACGCCCGGATGGTCTCCATGTTCATGAGGCTGTCGGCGACGTGGCCGGAGACCCGGGCGATCGCCGCCTCACGGTCGTTGACGAGCCTCTGCCGACGACGGATCAGGGGTGTCGCGGCCACCACGGTCAGCGCGATCATCACCAGGAGGCCGACGACGAGCATCGGTTCGTAGGTCCACAGCACGGCGGCGCCGAACACCAGGGGGATGAGACTGCCCACGATCCGGTACGTCACCGTGTCGACGAAGTCCTCGAAGCGCTTGCCGAAGCTCAGCACCCGTTTGGTCAGGGAGCCGGCGAAGTTGTCGTGGAAGAATGCCGCGTCCTTGGCGAGGAGTTCGTCCATGCCGCTCACGTACAGGTGTTCCATGCCGAGGGCGTCCACGCGGTTCAGGCAGTGCTGCCCGACCCGCCACACGGCCTCGGCGAGCAGCAGCGTCACGCCGAAGCCCAGCACGTACGGCAGCGCCGAGGTGAGGGTGAGGCCGCCGTCGTCGGCGGCCTGTCCTGCCAGTTTGGCGATCAGCAAGGGGGCGACGTAGCGGATGCCGATGTTGCCCACGGCCGGCAGCAGCAGCGCGGGCAGGGCCAGTAGTCGTAGTCGCAGCAGTTCCCGGCAGTAGCGGCGCAGTGCCAGAACGACCGCGCTCCTGCCCGGCGTCGGCCCTCGCATGTCTGTTGTGCCCATCACACTCCCGGAGGTTCGGAAGTCGGAAGTTTCCCGTCAGGGGAGGTTCTCAGTCCAGGCATTTACCGCGGACTGGCGAGAACCGGACACCGCTGCGCTCGGCGTGCGCAGCGGGCGTATCCAGTGGCGAGCCTGCGGTGGTCGGTGCAGCCGTCGTCGTAGTTCGAGGCTCAGCGCACGGGGGGCTCGGGCGTCACGTCGGCCCCGAAGTCACCCGCGCCGCCGACCCGCTTCACGTCGGTGCGCACCAGGTTCGCCGCCGCGATCCCGACCATGGGGTCGGATGGAACCTGACACGTCAGGTGGGTTCACCGGATCGGTGCCGACGGGCGGCCTGATCGCCGTCCATGTTGCCTTGGTGGAAGTCACCGTCCTGGTGGCGTCGCGCGGGACGCGGCAGCGGATGCTCGGACTGACGTGGAGCATGGCTCGAGCCCAAGGTGGTGTCGCTGCGCCAGGCATCCTTCAGTTCTCGCGCCGCGTGCAAGGTCGGGATGCAGGCACGCAGCAGGTCGGCGAGGGCTGCGGGTACGCGGGCGGCAGCCGCGCACAGCACGACGATGCCGCCCAGTGCGCTGACAAGGACGCTGAGACTCATGGGTGCTCCGATGCGTGGGAGTGTGGTGCGCACTACCTGTGCGGAACACCAGTACGCCGAAGCGCGCCGGGATCGGACGAGGGAGCTTTCCCCGAACAGGCACATCGCCGCAGTTGGAAGAGCTAGCTTCGGATTCCGGTCCGGATCCGGAGGAGGCTCCGGGCATCGGCGAGCGGGCAGGGATGTCGGACGGTGGTGGAGGCGGAGAGGGACCAGGGCGCGAGGGAATTTCTCGGAACGCGTTTGCGAGAGCTGATCAAACTTGCGGAAGTGACACAGAAGCAGGCGGCCCAAGCGGCAAACGAGCGTCGGCGTCCGCCTGGTGTCGAAATCACCAACCGGCGGATCAGCGACCAGCGGATCAGCGACTGGGTCAACGGCAAGCACGTGCCCGCAGAACCAGAGCTGATGCATCTGGTGACCAGTCTCATCACGGCCGTTCGCCGTCGCCAGGAACGGCACCGGCTGTCCCCGCAGGAGCTCGGTCCCTTCCACAGCGGGCTGCTGCAGCCGCATCGGTGGCCGGCCTGGCGGGAGGCGGCGGGCAAGGAGGAACTACTGCGCGACACGGACACGGCTCAGGGGCCGGGGCCGGCGGGGCGAGTGGACCGGCCGCGTCGGGTGCGGGCGTGGAGCGCGCAGAGGCTGGGCGTGCACCCCGCCATCTCCGCAGCACCGGACGCCGCCCGTGATCAAGATTTTGTGCTGCCCCATTACGTGACACGGGCCCACGACGCGCTGCTCCAGGCACATCTGCGTGCCGCGGTCCTTCCGTCAGCTGCTCCCCTGCTGGTGACAGTGGTCGGTGAATCGTGCACCGGCAAGACCCGCACCGCGTTCGAGGCCATGCGCGCCGTCGTCCCCGACACCTTCGACCTGGTCTTTCCCGCCGATGCTGCCGGGCTGGCCGAACTCCTTGACGCCGACGCTCCCGCTCTCCCTGCGGGCACCGTGCTGTGGCTGAACGAGGCCCAGGTGTATCTCGCCGGCCCGCTCGGCGAGCGCTTGTCAGCCGCGCTGCTTCGCAGACTGGATGCGGGCGGTCCCCTCATCGTCATCGCCACGCTATGGCCCGTCCACCATCAGGCCCTGACCGCTGCTCCGGCGACGAGCTCGGCAGACCACCATCGCCTGGCCAGGGGACTGCTGGCGCAGGCCAGACTGATCAGCGTTCCCGACACGTTCGTTGACGACCTCCACGCCGCCCGCCGTATGGGCGAACAGGACCCCTCGCTGGCCACAGCCGTTCAGTTGGGCAGCACGGTGACGCAGAACCTGGCCGCGGGACCGGATCTGGTCCGGCACTACGAGCTCCCCTCGGGCAGGCACGGGCGGCTGGGCCGGGCCCTCATGGAGGCAGCCATGGACGCCCGTCGCCTCGGCGTCGACGGCCCGCTGCCGCTGCCTTTCCTCCGGGAGGCGGCGCCCGGCTACCTCCCGGATTCCGAACGGGCCCGCGCCGACGCCGACTGGTTCACCGAGGCACTCGCCTACGGCCGCGCGTTGATCAAGCAGATCGCCGTGCCTCTGCCGGACGTGCCCCAGCCCACGGGTATGGGGGCCCTGCCGGGCGTCGTGGATCTGGCCGACTATCTCCGGCATCACGGCCAGCTCACCCGTCGCGCGATGTGCCCGCCCGCCTCGTTCTGGCAGGCGGCTCTGACGCACTTCGACCGAGGTGACGAACTCTTCAATCTCGGCTTCGCCGCCCGCCTGCGCCACCGCCTCGAGTGGGCAAATCGTCTGTACCAGCGGGCTGCCGAAGCGGGTTCCATACCGGCCTTGGTCCATCTTGCAGACTGGGCTGCGGACCAGCACACAGCCGAACACTTGCTTCGTCAGGCCGTCGAGGCCGGTGACACCAACGGCCTGTTGAGGCTCGGTACCCTGCGTGAGAACGCCCATGACCCGGCTGGAGCCAAGGACTTCTACCGGCAGGCCATCGCCGCCGGTGACGCAGCCGGATACACGTTCCTGGCGGCCTTGCACGAGCGCGCCGACGACGTCGAGGAAGCCGAGCGTCTTTACCGGCAGGCCGTCCGCCAGGGCGCCATCGGCTGTCTGGGATCGCTCGCGCGGCTTCAGGAAAATCTCGGCCACCCTGAAGCCGCCGCCCGGCTGTACCGGAAAGCGATCGATGCCGGCGCCACCATTGATCTGATCTTCCTGGCGAGGATCCACAAGGAAGCCGGGCAGCACGAGGCTGCCGAGGCCTGCTATCAGGAAGCGATCGACGCCGGGTTCGGCAACGACCTGCTCCACCTCTCAGAGGTGTTCCACCGGCTCGGGCACCACGACCACGCCGCTGAGGTCACCGACCGTGCTGCCCAAGCCGGCGTTCTCGGCGCGCTCGTCGTGACCGCCGACCCGCACGACGAGACTCTGACGCACAGCCTGTACCGCAAGGCGCTCGCTGCCGGCGATTCGACGGCCCTCACCTTGCTCGGCAAGGTGAGGGAATACCTCGGCGACCCAGACAGTGCCGAACGCCTGTACATACGGGCAGCCGACTGCGGTTCGCAGCAACGACAGTTCCATAGACGCTGGCCTCACGGCCTCGACCCCGACGGCACCCCCACATCCGCCTGCTCCTGAGGTTCTGGGGTTGGCGTCGGGTCGTGACGGCGGGTGATCGTTACGGTATGCCGGAAGCATGCGGTAGGCGCAAGGCCGAACGGGCCGACGATCAGTCCTCCCGTGTGACCGGTGCCTGCCACAGAGCCGCAATGGCGTCGACCAGGCCGTTCGCCGCCTCGCGCCAACTGGCGCGGAAAGTCGGCTCGTTGCCCGCAAGAGCTCGCTCGCGCTCGGCGACCATCTGCGTGACGAGATGACGCGTCATGGCGGTGCGTTCGGCGTGCACCTCGGCCGGCAGGTCGGGCAGACAGCGATTCAGGCCCTCCTGCAGTTTCTGCACCGACGGCGAGGCGGCCGCGAACTCCTCGGTCGTGACGGCGCGCAGGGCCGGGTCGGCCGTGACCTGGGCGATGAAGCGGCCGTACCAGCTGGGGGTACCCAGGCTCTCCACGTGCTCGGTGACCGGACGGACCGCGCAGGCCACCCAGTCCCGCAGGTCGGCCGAGTCGCCGATGTCGGACAGCATGCGCACACGGCCGGCCTCTATCCCCTCGGCGTGCCGGCGGGCGATGGCGCGCACCAGGTCGATCTTGGTGCCGAAGTGATAGCTGACCGCGGCGTTGTTGCCCTGCCCGGCGGCTTCGCTGATCTGGCGGTTGGCGACCGCATGCACGCCGTGTTCGGCGAACAGTCGCTCCGCCGCTTCCAGGAGCGCCTCCCGCGTCGCGCTGACCTGCTCGTCCCGCCTGGTCCTACCGGACATCGTCACCACCGCTTCGGGACATCGCATCGATCCGCGAGGGCCCGTCCCCCAGGCCGTCGCGGATCCTCGACCGGATCGGCGAGGTCGAACGACGAAAGCGTACGCAATGGCACGGCCGGTTCAGGCCGCCCTCCTCCACGATCCCTCCACGCAGTGTTCCCGCCGGATTCAGTCGGCCCGACTTGAACCCGACCACCCCTCGGAGTAGATTTTAAATCAACCCGTTGATTTAAAGCTGGCGGGTTCATTCCACATCTGCCTGCTTCAGACGGAGACCAGCCATGTCCGACACGCCCACCCGCCCCGCGGACACCACCGCGTCCGCGCCCCCGAATCCGAACGTGATCGTGGCTGTGCTGGCCTTCGCCGGGATCGTGGTCTCGCTGATGCAGACCCTGGTGATCCCGATCGTCCCGGAGCTGCCGAAGTACCTGAACGCCTCGGCCTCCGACACCGCCTGGGCCGTCACCGCCACACTGCTCGCCGCCGCCGTCGCCACCCCCATCGCCGGACGCCTCGGCGACATGTACGGCAAGCGCCGCATGCTCCTCACCAGCCTCGCGATGGTGACCGCCGGCTCGTTCGTCGTCGCACTCAGCGACTCCCTCACACCGATGATCATCGGACGCCTTCTGCAGGGCCTCTCCGCCGGAGTCATCCCGCTCGGCCTCAGCATCATGCGCGACGAGATGCCCGCCGAACGGCTCGGCTCGTCGACCGCCCTGATGAGCGCCTCGCTCGGCATCGGCGCCGCCATCGGCCTGCCCATCGCCGCTTTCGTCGCCGACAACTTCGACTGGCACACCCTGTTCTGGACCTCAGGCGTCCTCGGCGGCCTCGCCCTCGTGCTCGTCGTGACGCTGGTCCCCGAGTCCAAGGTGCGCACCGGCGGCCGCTTCGACCTGCTCGGCGGCATCGGCCTGGCGGGCGGACTGGTCGCCCTGCTGCTGGCCATCTCCAAGGGCGGCGACTGGGGCTGGGGCAGCGCCACCACCCTCGGCCTCTTCACCACCGCCGTGATCGTCCTGCTCGCCTGGGGCTTCTTCGAACTGCGCACCCCCCAGCCACTCGTCGACCTGCGCACCACCGCCAAACCCCAGGTGCTCTTCACCAACCTCGCCGGCCTGGCCTTCGGCTTCTCCCTGTTCGCACTCCAGCTGATCGTCCCGCAGCTCATGCAACTTCCCGAGCAGACCGGCTACGGCCTCGGCGAGGACCTGCTCGCCGTGGGCCTGGTCCTGGCGCCCCAGGGCCTCGTCGTCATGATCGCCGCCCCCCTGTCCTCGAAGATCTCCAAGGCCTTCGGAGCGAAGTACACGCTGATGATCGGCGCCGTCATCGTCGCCACCGGCTACGCCCTGAACATCTTCATGATGAGCGAGATCTGGCAGCTGGTCCTCGTCTCCTGCATCGTCGGCGCCGGCGTCGGCTTCGCCTACGGCGCCCTGCCCACGCTCATCATGAGCGCGGTGCCGGTCTCCGAGACGGGATCCGCCAACGCCGTCAACACCCTGCTCCGCTCCATCGGCAGCTCCCTCGCCAGCGCCGCCTGCGGAGTCGTCGTCTCCCAGATGACCATCGACTTCGGCGGCCACGCCCTGCCCTCCGAGGACTCCTTCAAGGTGATCATGGCCATCGGCTGCTGCGCCGCCCTCCTCGCCCTGCTCCTGGCCTCCTTCCTCCCCCGGCGGCGCGCGGCCGCCTCAGCACCCGGGACGCCTGCCGAGACGGTCACCGCAGACGTCGCGCAAAAGGCTTAGACCCCGCTCCGACCGGCTCGGCCGGCACGGGGACCCTGCCGGGCCGCATCGCCCGGCCTGCGTCGGATCCGCCCCGCTCTGTTCCTCGCGGGACGCCACAGCACGCACGTGAACCCGCCCTGCGGCGGCGGTGGCCGGTGTTCCGGTCCGGGCGGTGAACAGGCGGGCGGCGGCGCGGGCGACGTCGGGGCCGTCCGGGCGCATCAGGATGCCGGAGGCGGCGATCGCCCCGCGGAACAGACACGTCGTGCCCATGAGGTCTGCTCCTGACACTTCAACGGCGCTTGAGGATCGGCCCCACGCCGACCTGGCGCAGCCGGGCGGCGGCGAGGCCGTGGAGTGGTCGAGCGTCCGGTCATGCCCGTCATCCAAAATCTAACGTATATAGAATTTAGCGGCTAGGGTGATCGCGACACCGCCACCCCTCACGACCGCACATCGAAGGGCCGCACATGACCATCAACATCAATCCGGTCATCCCGGGCTTCCATCCGGATCCGTCCGTCTGCCGTGTCGGCGAGGACTACTACCTGGTGAACTCCAGCTTCGAGTACTTCCCCGGGGTCCCGATCTTCCACAGCCGCGACCTCGTGCGGTGGGAGCAGATCGGCAACGTCCTGGACCGGCCGAGCCAGTTCACCGTGCGGCTGGGCCGGGAGGGAGCCAGCGCGGGCATCTACGCGCCCACCATCCGCTACCACGACGGCGAGTTCTGGATGGTGACCACGAACCGGGAGGACGTGATGAAGGGTCACCTGATCGTCCGGGCGAGCGACCCCGCGGGCGAGTGGAGCGAGCCCGTGTACACGACGGGCGCGATCGGCATCGACCCCGACCTGGCCTGGGACGAGACCGGCACCTGCTACCTGACCTGGGCGTTCCCGGGAGGCATCCATCAAGCCACCGTGGACCCTGCCACCGGCAAGCTGCTCTGCGAGCCGCGCCTCGTCTGGAGCGGCACGGGTCTGGCCCATGTGGAGGGCCCGCACCTGTACCGGCGCGGCGACTACTGGTACCTCCTGGTGGCCGAAGGCGGCACCGGACCGGGGCACGGGGTCACCGTCGCCCGCTCGCACTCCCCCTCCGGACCGTGGGAGCCGCACCCGGCCAACCCGGTCCTCTCCCACCGCAGTTCCCCGCACCCGGTGCAGAACACCGGCCACGGCGACCTGGTCGAACTGCCCGACGGCACCTGGGCGATGGTGCACCTGGGCGTACGGCCGCGCGGGTCGTTCCCGGAGTCCCACGTCAACGGCCGCGAGACCTTCCTCACCGGCGTGGACTGGGTCGACGACTGGCCCCTGATCGTCGAGGACCGCTACGACGTCCCTCAGGCGCCCACCGCCTTCACCGACGACTTCGACGCCGAGCGGCTCCACCCGCGCTGGATCGCGCCGGGCGCCGACCCCCGTTCCTTCGCCGTTCCCACCCCGGGCGCGGGCCTGCGCCTGTCGGCCGGCCGGACGCCCGAGGGCCGCGAGGCCGAGCGGCTCCTGGCGGTCCGGGCCCGCGACTTCTCCTGGACCGCGACCGCCACCCTGCCCCAGGGCGACGCGGCTCTCGTCGTGCGGATCGACGACGCCCACTGGGCCGCCGTGGAACGCCAGGGCACAACCGTGTCGGCGCGCGCGGTCGTCGGCCCGTTCGACCAGGTGCTGGCCACCGCCGAGGGCATCACGGCGGACCACCCGCTCGCCCTGCGCGCGGTCGCCAACACGCAGCAGTACAGCTTCGCCAAGGGACCCGACGACATCCACCTCGGCTATCTCGCCGACGGCGAGTTCCAGACCCTCGCCGCGATCGACGGACGGTACCTGTCGACCGAGGTGGCCGGCGGCTTCACCGGCCGGGTGATCGGCGTCGAGGGACTGGGCACGGACGCCCTGGTCACGCGCTTCACCTACGCTCCCGACCCGGACCCGGTGCCGGCCACCCCGATGGCGATGCCGCCGTCCGCCGACTCCTGACGACTACCGGGACAACACTCGAAGGGGCGGGCCGGACGCGATCGTCCGGCCCGCCCCTTCGGCTGAGCGCGCTCATCGGTCGTGAGCGATGTCCGCTCTCACCTCCCGGTCTTCAGCTCGCCCTGGCTCTGTTGCTCCGTCCGCCACCAGTCGCTGGTGATGTTGTCGCCCTCGATCTGGTGCGGTGCGGTGGAGGCGTCCCCCAGGAGGTCGGGGCGCAGGTCGGGGGTGCGGCTCAACGGGTCGCCTCCAGGATCTCGGTCAGGTCGTCGGTGGTCACGGGGACGCCGGGGAAGTGCAGGTACTGGCGGGCCGGGATGGACGCGACCATCTCCATGAGGTCGCTGTCGGCCTCGGCCTGCCGGCGCTGCTCCTCGGTCGCCCCGGCCATGAGAGCCTCCTGGAGCAGCGGACCCGCGACGGGGTGCGCGAACCAGTCGCCGATCGCGGAGTCGAGGGTCAGGGCGGTGGCGGCGGCATCACCGGCGAGGGTGATCTTCTGTTCGGCGACGACACGAGCGGCACTCTCGCCGATTTGGATGGTGTACTCGCCCGGGGCCACCGTCCAGCGGCAAGCCTCCACGTCGTAGTAGGCGAACGCCCGTCGCTCCAGCGGGAGCTCGACCGTGCGGGACTCACCCGGCGCCAGAGAGATCTTGGTGAAGGCACGCAGTTCGCGCACCGGACGGCGTACTCGCCCGGCACTGGTGGCGACGTACACCTGGACGACGTGCTTGCCGGCCCGCTCGCCCGTGTTGCTCACCCGCACCCGGACGGTGGCGGTGTCGTCGTCGGTGACGTCGACCGTCAGCTCTTCCGTCTCGAAGGTGGTGTAGCTCAGTCCGTGTCCGAAGGGGTAGCGGACGGCGCGGCCGACGGTCTCGTAGTGGCGGTAGCCGACCATCACCCCCTCGCCGTAGCGGACATGGCCCGCTTCACCGGGGAAGGTGAGGTAGCTGGGGTTGTCCTCCAGGCGCAGCGGGATGCTCTCCGCCAGTCGGCCGGAGGGGTTGACGGCGCCGGTCAGAACGTCGGCGAGGGCGGCCCCGCCGGCCTGGCCGAGCAGCCAGCCCGCCATGATCGCGTCGACGTCGTCGTGCCAGCCCTCCAGGGACACCACGCCTCCGGTCGAGAGCACGACCACCGTGCGCGGGGCGATGGCCGCCACCGCCCGTACCACCGCCACCTGGTCGGCGGGCAGGTCGAGGTGCTCACGGTCGGAGCCCTCCGTGTCCCCGCGCAGACCGACGAAGACCACGGCGACCTCGACCCCGCAGGCGGCTCGGGCGGCTTCCTCGCGCAGCGCCTCGGGGTCGCCCGTCCCGTCGGTCGTGAACCCCGGCGCGTACGTCACCGGGTGACCGAGAGCCCTGATCGCCTCCAGCGGGGCGTCGACGCGGGTGGCGGCGACGAGGGAGCTGCCGCCGCCCTGGAACTGGGGTCTCGCGGCGAACTCGCCGATGACGGCCAGGCGTACGCCCTCCGCCAACGGCAGGGTGTACTTGTCGTTCTTCAGCAGGACGACGCAGTCGGCGGCCGCCTCGCAGGCCAGCGCGTGGTGCTCGGCGGCGGGTACGGCGGACTCGGCGTCCGGGGTCGCGGCCCGTCCGGCGAGGGCGGCCACCCGCCGTGCGCTCGCGTCGACCAGGGCCTCGTCCAGGCCGCCCGCACGCACCGCCCGCACGACCGCCGCGTCATGGACGGCGTCCGGACCGGGCATCTGCAGGTCGAGGCCCGCGGCCAGGGCCGCCACCCGGTCGCCGACGCCGCCCCAGTCCGAGACCACCAGCCCCTCGAAGCCCCACTCCTCCCGCAGAACCTCGGTGAGCAGCCGGCGGCTCTCCGCGGCGGGGACGCCGTTGATGCGGTTGTAGGCGGCCATGACGATGGCCGGGCGCGCCTCGGTCACCACGCGTTCGAATGCCGCCAGGTAGATCTCGCGCAGGGTGCGCTCGTCGACGTCGGCGCTGATGCGCATCCGGTCGGTCTCCTGGTTGTTCGCCGCGAAGTGCTTGACGCTCGCCGCCACGCCCTGGCTCTGCAGGCCGCGCACGAAGGCGGCGCCCAGGGCCCCGGACACGAGCGGGTCCTCGGAGTAGTACTCGAAGTTGCGTCCGCACAACGGGGAGCGCTTGATGTTCACGCCGGGGCCCAGGACGACGTCGACGCCGTGCGCGCGGGCCTCTCGGCCAACGGCCTCCCCGATGCGGGCGGCGAGTTCGGCGTCCCAGCTGGAACCGACGGCGACGGCCGGCGGGAAACAGGTGGCGGGCTCGCTCGCATGGAAGCCCAGATGGTCGGCGCCCGCCTTCTGCCGGCGGATGCCGTGCGGGCCGTCGGTCAGCACCACCGCGCGAACTCCCGCCCGGTCGAGCGGCTGAGTGGACCAGAAGTCCCCTCCCGAGAGCAGGGACGCCTTCTCCTCCAGGGAGAGGGCCGCGGTGTCGAACTGCTGCATGTGCGCCACCTCAAGGTCACAGAAATGTTTCCGTGTTGAAAATCTACCATTCAAAAAAATTCAGAGCTAGCCTGCGCGCTGGGAGCACAAGGGCTCCATCCGCACAGAAGGCCGGGTGCCGCATGACACTCAACGTCGAGTCACCGGAGCGCGAGGAGGAGACCGGCAAGTCCGGTTTCGGCGCACGGTTCGCACTCATCCTGATCGCGCTGCTGTGGGCGTCCCAACTGAACGGCCTCATCGGCCTCATGGGGTCGAACGCGCAGGCCGAGATCGCGGTCCATTACCACACCACCGAGATCGCCTGGTTCAGTCAGATCGGCCTGCTGGTCGGCGTCTTCTCGACGCCGTTCATCGTCAAGTGCGCAGGCATGTTCGGCACAAGGCGCCTGCTGATCGTCATCACCACGCTCGGCCTGGTCGGCGACCTGGTCACCGCCCTCTCGACCAACTTCGAGACCCTGCTCGTCGGGCGGGCCATCGCCGGCTTCTACGGTCCGTCGATCGCGCTGGTCTACGCACTCACCCGGGACGTCTTCCCGCCCAAGCTGGTCGGTCCCGCCAGCGGATTCCTCGGCGGCGGCATGGGCGTGCTCGCCCTCGGCGGACCCTTCCTGTCCGGCTGGGTCCTGGACGACTTCGGCTACCGCGGCGTCCTGTGGTTCATGGTGATCGCCACCGGGATCAGCCTCCTGGCCCTGCTCTTCATCGTGCCCGAGAGCCAGGTCCGCGAGCCCCGCACCCCGGTCGACTGGGTCGGCGGAACCCTGCTGGGCGGCGGTCTGGCGTCCGTCATCTACGGCGTCGGCAAGGGTCAGCAGTGGGGCTGGACCAGCGGCGACACCCTGTCCTTCATCGGCTTCGGCCTGCTGGCGGTGATCGGGTTCGTCCTGGTCGAGCGCAAGGTCGCCCACCCGATGTTCCCCATCACCCTGCTCGGGCGTCGCCGGGTGTGGTCGACGTTCCTGGTGTCGAGCCTCATCATGGGCGCGATCTTCGCCCAGGGCACGGTGCTCAACCTGCTCATCCTGATGCCGAAGATCCCGGGACTGTCCGACGGCCTGGGCTGGACCGCCACCAAGAACGCCTGGGTCGGCGCACCCAACAGTGTCCTCCTCATCGCGGTCTCGGTGGCGACCGGCATTCTCGTCCGCCGCTTCGACTCCCGTCTGCTGCTCGGGATCGGCGGCACCCTGGTGGCCGTCGGCGTCTGCCTCATGTCCCAGTTCCACCACAGCGTCGCCCAGATCATGACGATCGGTGTGTTCAGCGGGGTCGGCATGGGCATCGTCGTGGCCCTCGTCCCGATCATGGTCATCGAGTCGGTCAGGCCGGAGGAGCAGGCGCTGGGCAACGGCGCGCAGAACATGATGCAGGGCGTCCTGCAGGGTGTGATGACCCAGGTGGCGTTCGTACTCGTCGCGCAGAACAGCAACGTGATGAAGGGCACCGCCTTCTACGTCGACGACAGCTACAGCAAGGGGTTCCTGCTGTTCGCCGGCGTGATCGCGGTCGGCACCCTGTTGATCCTCCTGATCCCCAAGGCCAAGAGCCTCAAGGAGGCAGAGGTCGGCCAAGCGGCCTGACGGCCCCGCCTCCTGAACACGGCCCCCCCACGCCTTCTCGGCCGGCTCCGACACCTCGTCGAAGCCGGCCGAGGCCACGAGGGGCTCCACACGAGGACATCACCGGGATCGGGGAGTGACGGCGCTGGACACACTCGCGGCCCTGCCGCACGGCGCGGACACTCTGGAGGTGCCGGCCACGTTGTGCACCACGGGCTCGTTGCGCACGGCCGCCGCGTCCGTGCACCGCCATCCCCATCCCCATCCCCATCCCCATCGCCGCCCGACCGGCGCGGGCGGAGTCCCATCCGGGCTTCTCCTTCACTACTCCCGCGGGTCGTCTGCGCCTCGAACTCGCGCTGCTCCTGATGCCGGAGGCGAACCCGGTCAGTCGGCGGCCTTCTCCTCCCGCCCGGAGTCGGCCGAAGGCGCCAGCATCCGCGTGAACGTCTCCGCGATCGCGGCGATGTCCACCGTGGGGTCGTGCATCCACTGGATCTGCAGGCCGTCCAGCACCGCCAGCACCACCCTTGCCAGGTGCTCGGCCGGTTCGTCCGCCCGGATCACCCCGGTCCGCTGCTGCTCCTCGAAGTCGCGCGTGACTTCGGAGGCGATCGTGCGGTAGCGGTCGTGGAAGTAACTGTGCGCAGGACTCTCCGGGTCGGTCGCCGCCGCGGAGAGGGTGACATACAGCTTGGCCAGCCCGGGATGGTTGGTGGTGTGCCGGGCGCTCGCCGCCATGCCCTCGACCATGCTCGCGCCCTCCACGGCGGCGCCGGTGCTCGCGGCCTTCCCCATCACGTCGCGCCGCTCCAGCACCGCGAGCAGCAGGTCGTCACGCGTGGGGAAGTAGTACGTCAGCGCCGGCTGCGTCACTCCGACCCGGTCGGCGATGTCCTGCAGGGAGGCTCGTTCGCCGTGCTCGTCGATGGCCTCGTAGGCGGCCTGGAGGATCTGCTCCCGCCGCTCGGCGCTCTTGCGGTAGGGGCCTCGTGGCTTTCGCTGACTGGTCACTCGGGGGCCTCGTGGCTTTCGCTGGTCCGTCACTCGTCAGACCGTACTTCACACGACTCGTCCGGCAGAGGCCCTATGGCCTGCACTGTTGCGGAAATCGGCCACGCGCGGGCTGCGCCGTTTCGCCGGCGTCATGGCATGGCGAAGCGGGCGCGCCCATCAGGTGGCACGCCCGCCCCGTCTCGTCGACACGGTCGGCTGCCGGGGTGTCAGGCACCGGCGGCCGACCGGCCGATCTGATTCCTGTCCGCCCGTGTCAGGGTCGGATCGGACAGGTCTGACCGACCGTCACCGTCGCCGCGCAGGGGAGTGCGTCGGCGGCGAGGCCGGCCAGTACGGTGACGTCGCCCGGCTCGATGCCACGACGGCCGTCGGTCAGGGTGTAGTGGAGCCGTTCCACCGGGGCTTCCACGACGAGGGTCCTGCTCTCCCCCGCGGCGAGGCCCACGCGTTCGAACGCGATCAGCTGCCGCACCGGGCGGACGACGCTCGCGAACTCGTCGCGCGCGTACAGCTGCACGACGGTCTCGCCGTCCACGTCCCCGGTGTTCACCACCGTGAGCCGGGCCCGGATCATCCCGTCGGCCAGTTCGACCGCCGGACGGTCCTCCCGCTCGTCGAGCGTGACCTCGAAGGTGGTGTACGACAGCCCGTGGCCGAACGCGTAGAGAGGGCCCTGGGTGTCGAGGTCGCCGTAGCCGTGCCGGGTGCCGGTGGGGTGTCCGTAGCCGCTGCCGTGGTGGTGTCCGTGGTAGAGGGGGATCTGGCCCAGGTGGCGCGGGAAGGTGCTGGGCAGTTTGCCGCTGGGGTTGATCAGGCCGAACAGGGTGTGCGCGATCGTGGTGCCCGCCTCCTGGCCGAGCAGCGGCGCGAGCAGGACGGCGTGGGAGACCGATGCCGCCTTCTGCAGCAGCAGCGGGCGGCCGGAGACGACCACGGTCACGAGCGGCTTGCCCGTGGCGGCCAGGTGCTCCAGGAGATCCTCCTGGTCACCCGGCAGGGAGGGCGAGGCCGTCGACTGGCCCTCGCCGGCGGTGTTGTTGCCGACCCACCCGGTGCGCTCGCCGAGCACGGCGAGGACCAGGTCGGCGTCCGCGACGGCGGCGCGCACAGTGGCGGCGTCGAGCGAGTCCTCCTTCTCGAACCGGCCCAGCGACACGAACTCGATCTTCGCGTCCTGCTCCCGCAGGGCGTCCAGGACCGTGAGCGCCTCGGGGTGCAGTTCGCGGGCCACGCCCTCGAAGACGGGGTCCATGCCCGGCATGCGGGTCTGGAAGATGTCGGTGAACACGAAGGACGCCGGGTCCACGCCGGGCACCTTGCCCTCCATGACCGCCATCATCCCCAGCGGCATCTCGGCGTTGGAGACGGAGGTGTACGCGCCGAAGTGGATGCGCAGTTCGTCGGCGGCGGGCCCGACGACGACGATGCGACGCTCGCCGGGTGTCAGCGGGAGGATGCCGTCGTTCTGGAGCAGGACCATGCCGCGGGCCGCGAGGGCGCGGCGGACCTCGGCGGCCTCCTCGCGGTCCGGGCGCACCGCCGGCGCGGGGGCCGGGCCGAAGCCGGGGACGAGTCCGACGCGGGCCTTGACGGCCAGGACCCGGGCCACCGCGAGGTCGACGACCTTCTCGTCCAGGCGCCCTTCGGTGACCTCCTCCACCAGGGAGGCGTAGTTGCCGTTGCCGGGAAGTTCGACGTCCAGGCCGGCGGACAGTGCCTGGACCGCCGCCTCGCCTGCGGTGCGGGCGGTGCGGTGGTGGGTGCGGAGCATGTCGACCGAGTCGTAGTCGCTGACCACCAGGCCGTCGAAGCCGAGGGTCTCGCGCAGGAAGTCGGTGAGCAGCCAGCGGTTCGCGGCCGCGGGCACGCCGTCGATCTCGTTGTAGGAGTTCATCACCGACCTCAGGCCCGCCTCCGTGATCGCGCGGCGGAACGGCTCGGCGTACTCGTCGACCAGGGCGCGGCGTCCGAGCTGGGTCGCCGCCTGGTTGAGGGCGCCCTCCGAGGATCCGTAGCCCAGGAAGTGCTTGCCGGTCGCCAGGACACCCGGCTCGGACTGCGCACCGCGCACGAACGCGACGGACATCTGCGCGGCCAGCTCCGGGTCCTCGCCGTATGTCTCGTGCACACGGCCCCAGCGCGGGTCGCGGTTGATGTCCATGACCGGGGAGAACATCAGCTGGATCCCGGCGTCGAGCATGTGCGCGGACGTCACGGTCGCGGCCCTGCGGACCAGTTCAGGGTCCCAGGTCGTGGCCTGCGCCCAGGCGGTGGGGAACTGCGAACCGGAGGCGTGCAGGAAGCCGTTGATGCCCTCGTTGTGGACCAACGCGCCAATTCCGAACGGGGAGACCTCGCGGACGACGTACTGGATCTGGGCGAGCAGTCCGCGCATGCTATCGGCGTCATGGCCCAGGAACCACGCCAGGGACAGATGTCCCACGCCGTGGGGACGCATGTCCTTGATGCGCAGCGGTTCGACGGCGGGGCCGGCCTCCGACTGTGTGAACAGGTCGGCGGCGCTCAGACCGGCGAGCTGGGCGACCTTGTGTTCCAACGTGAGCCGGGAGACCAGATTCCGGATCTCGTCGGGGCTCCATTCACCAGTGGCCATGTTCAGGTTCTTTCGTTCGGGGGTGGTCGGGCGGGGACGGACGGTCGCGGAGGGTCGCGGACGGTCGCGGACGGTCGCGGAGGGTCGCGGACGGTCAGGGCCAGCGGATGAAGCCCTCGTGTCGGACATGCCAACTGCTGTCGCGCGGGAAGCCGGGACAGTCGGCGTCGGCGGAGTCCCAGCCGGCGGCCATGAGGGACACCGCGGCGAGCAGGCCGCCGTTGGCCGGGTTGTAGAGGGGCAGCAGGCTGCCGAACTGCGGGTTGTGGCCGACCGCCGAGTACGTGTTCCTCGGGGTGTCCCTGAGCAGGGCGTCCACCGCGAGGTCGGGGCGGCCGACGCGGGTCGCGGTCATCGCCATGGCCGGGAAGTCCCAGCCCCAGGCGGTGTCCCACTGCCAGTCGTCCAGGACATCGACGAGGGTTGCTTCCATGGTGGCCGCGTCGACGAGCGGGCCGGCCGGGACGACACCGAGCGCGCACAGCAGCGAGGGATGGTCGTCGCGGCGCAGATACGGCTCGGTCGCGGTCGCGGTGTAGCGCCCGTCCCTCTGGTGCGGTGCGGCCAGGTGGTCCTGGATGTGCTGCCAGTGCTTGTTCCGCTCCAGGCCGAGGCGTTCGCGCCAGGACTGGGCGATTTCCAATCCGTACCACCAGTAGGCGAGTTCGAAGGTGGGGTCCTCGGTGGTCTTCGCGTCGTAGAACTCCTGGGCGGGCATCACGGGCGCGGGCAGGTGGTAGGTGCCGGAGCGCTCTTCGACGAAGGAGGCCATGAACCGGGCTGTTTCCTCGACGAGTTCGGCGAAACGGGCGACCAACTCCATGCGTTGGTGCTCTGGTCGGGCGCGGTGGAGCAGTTCGAGGAGGTAGAGGGGGTGTGGTTGCTGCCAGACGAGGAGTGCGCCGATGTCCGACGGGCTTTCCCGGCCGTCGGGGCCCACGTGTTTGGGCCAGCGGGCGCCCTCGTAGCTCTGCCGCCGTGCGGTCTTCCGCGCCGAGTCGAGGATGGACAGGTACCAGTCCATGCTGCGGGCGAGCAGCGCGGGGCGGCCCCAGGCGGCGAAGTGGGCCGCGTGCCACCAGTGCATCTCGAGGTGGAACTTGCCGCCCCAGGAGTTGGCGACGAGTCCCGACTCCTGGGGCGGGAGCGCGCCGGAGCCGTGCACGGCGGTCAGATACTGCGACAGCACGACGCGGCGCTCCAGCTCCGCCGCCCGCGGATCGGTGCTGCCCGCGAAGTCGACGGCCGCGCCCGAGGTCCAGAAGCCGCGCCACCACGCTGCGGCCGTGTCGGCCACGGATGCGAACGTGCCGCTGCCGGGGTCGCCGTCGGGAGCGAATCCGGCAACCAGCTCCAGTGTGTCCGCCGAGCCGGTCAGCACGAACTCGTGGGGTTCCCCTGTCGCGGAGAGAATGCCCTGGCTCCAGTCCGTTCGGACCGCGTAGGTCGTGTCGTCGAGCACCCGCCGGATCAGGGCCGTCCGCTCCCCCGCGCTCTCCAGTACCGACTCGTGCCGGTCGGGCGATGCCCAGTCGGAGGTCTGGAAGAAGCCGTCGCTGGCGTAGGGGAACCGCAGGACGACGCCGGCGAGGCCGCTCGCGATCAGCTTCGACTCGATGCGGAAGGCGACTCGCGCGTGGTGCGGGTCGGCGACCGTGGTGACTCTCACCTCCTGACCGGCGTACTCGAAGCTGCTGGTGAGCGTGCCCGACCACAGGTCGAGCCGTTGGCGTGGGTTCGCGAGGGCTTCGGGGCAGGTCTCCGGCTCCGCCCCGGGGGCGGTGCGCAGCAGCAGCCCGATGCGTCCGAGGTCGATCCGCTGCGGGTTCGTGTGGAGCCAGGCTCCGGCGCGGAACTCCTCGGCCGGCTCACCGCTCATCATCGAGGCCATGTCGAACTTGTCGGGGTATTGCACCGGCCCGCGTGCGGTGTGGTAGGTCGACATCGCATCGTCGAGGACGAATCCGTCGGGGTTGGGCATCGAGTGCCAACCCCAGTTCGACATGGTCGCGTTGGTGACGGCGAGGCGCTGCTCGGCGAAGGCTGCGGACTGGTCGTGGTAGGCGACGAAGGTCTGCATGCCGGTGATGTCGGCGGTGTAGGCGAAGTCTCCGTTTCCGACCGTCAGCACGTGGGAGGGGTCGGGGCGGGTGATCTCGACGGCATGGCGACCGACGAGGGACTCACGGTCGATCATGGTCATCGTTCCTTGCGGGGCATGTGCGGGTGCGGTTCGACCGTGACGACGACGTCGACCGGGTCGCATCCCTCGGCCGTCGCGGTGAGGCGGATCTTCCCGGGACCGGTGGGCCGCAGGACGGCCAGCGCGCGTCCCTCGTAGGTGAGGCGGTCCGTGGTGTCGAACCGTTCCTCGGTCCACGGGTCGGCGCTGCCGAGGGCGAGCAGAACTCCGGCTCCGGTGACCTCGACGGACACGCGACGGTCGGCGGCGGTGTGGACTGTGCCCTTCGCGTCGGTGAGGGTCAGGGTGACGTAGGACAGGTCGCCGCCGGTCGCCCGGATGACCTCGCGGTCGGCCTCGGCGTTCAGCCGGACGGGGCCGTTGGCCCATTGCAGGCTGGTGCGGCCGGTCTCGGCTCCGTCCCGGTAGGCGACGGCGACCAGTTCCCCGGGCACGTAGGCGATCTCGAACTCGGTGCGAAAACGGTGCTCCGGACCGGCGGGCCGTCGTCCGAAGGAGTTTCCGTTGCCGAGGAGTTCGACCTCGTCGGCGTCGCTGTAGACCTCGACCGTGATCGGGGCCCCCTCGGAGCCGGGCCAGGCCCAGCTGGAGACGGTGTCGCTCCACGCCCACGGCGATCCCGCCCACGTCCTGCCGTGGTAATCGGGCCTCCTGACGGCGATGTAGGGCTCGGCGCGCAGGCCGAAGACGATCTCCCGGTAGTAGGAGGCGGGCCTGCGGTGGCCGGTGATGTCGATGTCGCCGCAGCCCGCCACCAGGTACGGGTACGGCGCGTTGTGGCCGGGCTGCTGCCTGTCCCCGTCCTCGCTGACGTACTGGGGTCGGCCGATGCCGACCTCGCCGAGGTAGTCCCAGCCGGTCCAGGTGAAGTCACCGATGACGTGGCCGTACTGCTTCACCAGCCGCCAGTTGCCGTCGATGCGGGTGGGGAAGGTCTCGGTGCCGAGGATGATCCGGTTGGGGAACAGGTCGCGGTCCAGGGCGTAGCGGGCCTCGGCGTAGTTCATGCCGGCCACATCGAGGACGGCGAAGGACTCCGCCGTGCGCTCGGTGACCAGCTCCGAGGAGCTGACCGCGTTCATCGCGTCGCCCGCGTCGGCCATGAGGGTGTTGATGCCAGCGCCGTCCTGCGCCGACTGCTCCAGCACCTGCTGCTGGAGTGCGCCCAGCTCGGACAGCACCGCCAGCATGCCGTTGACGGCGTTGGTGACATAGCGCGTCGGGTCCAGGGAGCGGACCTTCTCCGCGAGCCTGCGGCCCCATGCGGCGCCGAAGGGCGAGCCGGTCTCGGGGATCTCGTTGCCGATCGAGTACATGATGACGCTGGGATGATTGACGTCCTTGGCGACCATCGCCTCGATGTCGCGCTCCCACCACTCGGGGAAGTTCAGGCTGTAGTCGAACTCGGTCTTGCCGGACGTCCACACGTCGAACGCCTCGTCCACGACGAGCATGCCGTGCCGGTCGCAGGCCTCGAGCATCGCCTTGCTCATCGGCTGGTGGGAGATGCGGATCGCGTTGAACCCGGCGTCCTTGAGGAGTTCGACCCTGCGCTCCTCGGCACGGGCGTAGGTCGCCGCGCCGAGGATGCCGTTGTCGTGGTGGATGCAGGCGCCGCGCAGTTTCACGGTCTCGCCGTTGATACGCAGTCCGTGCTCGGGGTCGAGTTGCAGTGTGCGGACGCCGAAGGTGACCTTCTCCTGGTCCACGTCCCCCAGGGCCAGGTGGCAGTCGTAGAGGGTCGGCGCCTCGGGGCTCCACAGGGCCGGGAAGGGGACGTAGAGACGCTGGCGGACGGTAGCCGCCTCGCCGGGCAGGACCGTCACCCTCGACACGTCGCTCGCGACGACCGCCCCGGACGCGTCCCGTATCTCCGTGACGACGGGGAGCGTGTGAACCTCGATCGAGTCGTTGGCCACCTCCGTCGCGATCTCGACGACGGCGCGCGACGCGTCGATGTCAGGGGTGGTGACCCGGACCCCGTCGGGCACGATCCGGACCACCTCGCCGACGAGCAGCCAGGTGTCGCGGTAGATCCCGGCGCCCGTGTACCAGCGAGAGTCGCGGTGGGCGCGGGCCTCGACGCGGATCTCGTTGTCCTCGCCGAAGCGCAGGAAGCGGTCGGCGTCGATGCGGAAGTGCGAGTAACCGTAGGGCCGTTGACCCGCGTAGTCGCCATTGATGTACACGGTGGCGTCGCGGTACACACCTTCGAACTCGACGAAGATCCGCTTTCCCCGGGACTCCTCCGGGACGGCGAAGCTCTTGCGGTACTCGAAGACGCCGCCCGGGAAGTAAGCGCCCGCCGCGCCCTCCATCGTGACCTCGTCCGGGGCGGCCCGCTGCTGCCCGATCATCGCGTCGTGCGGAAGCGTCACCGGCCGGAACGGGACTACCTGACCGGCCAGTTCGGCGAAGGGGTTGACCTTGGGCCGGACCTGCCAGCCGTCATTGAAGGACGTGCGGATCATGTGGACTCCATGAGTTGTCGGCTCGCCGCCGCAAGGGGCCGCGCACGCAGCCCGGCGTCACGCGATACGCCCCGGCGACCCCGCCTCGAGTGACCGCGATGTTTCAGCGATCGAAAATCTACCATTCAAAAAAATTAACGGCCAGAGCGGTGCGCACGATCTTCCGAACCGCGCCCCTCCAGAGCAGGTCGGGACCGTCCACGGCGCGACCGGGCTCTCGGAGTCGGCGCGGCTGCAGCACCGCCGGAGCGCGGACACCGCCGAGAGACATGGCCACTCACGCCGGAGATCAGGCTGCGGGTGCGGGCCGCCGGCCGAAGCGCATGGCGTCGACAGTGCGGCGACGGTCTCCCGGTAGCGGAAGAGGCCCTGCGGCAGTCGGCGGGCGGCAACTGCCGATCCGCTGCGGGCACCACGAACACTCCGAGCACGGCACACTCGCCGATCCCAGGTCGGGTCGGGAGTCAGCTCGGCTCGGGAGCCAGGTCAGGTCGGGAGTCAGCTCAGGTCGAGAGTCCGGTCAGGTCGAGAGTCCGGTCAGGTCGAGAGTCCGGTCAGGTCGAGAGTCCGGTCAGGTCGAGAGTCCGGTCAGGTCGGGACGGACGGACCTGCCGTGGGTCCCGCACCATGGGGCCGGCATGTCGGCGTGTGCGCCATGACGGGCGGGGCACACACTTGCGCACGGCCGGCCGCTCACTCGGCGTCGTCGCGCAGGAGCAGGTCGAGCAGCCCGGGGAAGCGGGCCTCGAACTCCTCGCGGCGCAGTCGGTTGACCCGTTTGGGCCCCTCGTCGCGTTGTTCGACCAGACCCGCGCCGCGCAGCACCGAGAAGTGATGGCTGAGCGCCGCCTTGCCGACGGGCACGTCGAAGCTGCCGCAGCTACGTGTCCAGTCGGCGGAGCCTGCCAGGTCTCGGATCAGCTGCATGCGCACAGGATCGGAGACCGCGGACAACGCTGTGAGCACGGACACGTCCGCGGGATCCGTGTGGACCGGTGCCGCACGATGGCTACCGCCCGCTGCCTGGTTCGACATGCCTCTCCCGTCACCACGCGCACCCTCCATGGGGGCCGCGCCGAGCATCTCTGCCGCTTGCCGAGTGTTCGATGGATATCTTACAGTCCCAGTGTTCGCTTCCCATTGAACACTTCTCTGCTTGAACACTTCTCTGCTGAACACTTCTCTGCCCTGAACACTTCATCGAATGGCGGGTTCCGCATATGCGCGCAGTCGAGTTCCAGGAGTACGGCGCCCCCGAGGTGCTGCGGGTCGTCCAGGCCGAGATCCCCGAGCCCGGGCCGGGTCAGGTCACCATCGACGCGGCGTACGTCGGCGTGAACTTCGCCGACCTCAAGGCCCGTGCCGAGGGCTACCGGGTGCAGTCACTGCCCTTCCGGCCCGGCCTGGAGGTCTCCGGGCGGGTCCGGGCCGTCGGCGAGGGGGTCGAGGGACTGGTTCCGGGCCAGGAGGTCGCTGCGCTCGTCGGCGGCGGCGCCTACGCCGAGGTCGTCGTCGCCGACGCGGTCACGGTCTTCCCGCTCCCGGCGGGCCTGGACCTGCGGACCGCCGCCGCGCTCCCCACCGTGGTGCCGACCGCGCACGCCCTGCTCCACGAGGTGGGCAGGCTGCGCGCCGGGGAGACCGTGCTCGTGCACGGAGCGGCCGGAGGCATCGGCACCGTGGCCGGGCAGCTGGCCCGGGCGGCGGGCGCCGGTGCGGTGTACGGCGTGACCTCCTCCGCCGCCAAGGCCGAGTACGCCCTCAAGCACGGCTACGACGAGCTGTTCACCGCCGACACCTTCGCCGACGGCGTCCGCCGCGCCACCGGCGGCAGGGGCGTCGACCTGGTGCTCGACCCGGTCGGCGGCGACACCCTGCGCCGCGGCCTCGACGCGCTGGCGGTCTTCGGACGTCTGGTGTCCTTCGGCAACGCGAGCGGAGCCGAGCCGTGGCAGGTCGGGCAGCCCGAGCTGTACGCGCAGGGCCGTTCTGTCGGCGGCTTCTCCATCCTCGCCCTCGCGCAGTCCGCGCCCGAGGCTCTGCGCGCACTCGCCGAGCGGGCCTTCGCCAAGGTCACCGACGGCACCGTGAACCTGCCGGTCACCGCGGAGTTCCCGCTGACGGAGGCGGCCGAGGCGCACCGGCTCATGGGCGGACGCACATCGACCGGCAAGCTGCTGCTGCGCGTCGCCGACTGAGGAAGCAGGTCGCGCACAGACCCTGCGTCCTGCGGCCCGCGGCAGGGCAACGGAAATTCACGAAACTCGGACGAGGAATGACTCAGAACAGCGTGGCCCAGGGGTTCTCCGGGGCCGTGGGGAAGATACCCGCGCCCGGTCTGGTGCTGGGCGGCGTGTGCGGAATCCAGTTCGGCGCAGCCTTCTCACCGCGCATCTACCCGCAGGTGAGTGCTCCGGGCGTCGTGTTCCTGCGACTGCTGATCGCGGGCGTGCTCCTGTGCCTGCTCTGGCGCCCACGACGGCAGGCCTTGACCTCGGTCAGCGGCGCCTGGTGGACGGTGATCGGCGCCGGGGCCCTTCTGGCGGCCCACCATCTCGCTTTCTACGAGGCGGTGAAGCACATCCCTCTGGGGGCCGTGGCCACGATCGAGTTCCTCGGCCCGTTCGCCATCGCCCTCGCCGGATCGCGTCGGGCGGTCGACCTGCTGCCCGCATGCCTGGCGGTCGGCGGTGTCGTTCTGCTCGGCGGGGGCGGCATCCCGCTCGATCCCGGCGGCCTCGCGCTGGCGGCGGTGGCGGCGTGCTGCTGGGCCGGCTACATCCTCGTCTCCTCCCGCATGGCCAGGCGCCTCAGCGGCGGCCAGGGCCTGGCGGTGGCGGTGCTGATCGCGGCACTGCTCAGTGCCCCGTACGGCATCACCCACGCCGGGACCGCGCTCCTGGACCCGCAGGTGCTCTGGGTGGCCGCGCTGGTGGCGGTGACCGCGAGCGTGCTGCCGTACTCGCTCAACCTGGAGGCGCTGCGCCGGATCCCGCCGCGCGTGTTCGGTGTGCTGACAAGTCTGGAACCGGCCGCCGGCGCCGTCTTCGGGCTCCTCATCCTCGGGCAGCGGCTGGCCTGGCCGCAGTGGCTCGGCATCGCCGCGGTCGGCCTCGCCTCCGTCGCGGCGACCTTTCTGGCGGCGGCGGAACGACCGAGGTCCCGCACGGTCGCGCAGAGCGAGCCGAGCGACACGCGCCCGGGCGAGAACCCCGTGGACCTCGGCGCGAGTGATCGGCGAGTTACGACACCGTAAATCTATACATCAAAGAATTTAGCGATTAGGGTTTCCCCCGTTCTCGTGATCCGCCCCCGCACCAGGAGCCGAGCACCATGGATCCCCGCGATTCCCCGCCCCCCGCATGCTGCGCTCCCCGCAGCGGCAGAGCGCCCGGTCCGCCGGTGATCGTGCCGGCGGTCGCGCGCCGCGTGGGCTCCCTGGACGGCATGGTCCGCGTCCCCGGCAGCGAGTTCCTGATGGGGACGGACGACACCGAGGGCTTCCCCGAGGACGGCGAGGGGCCGGTCCGCCCGGTGCGCCTCAGCCCGTTCCATATCGATGTCCACGCCGTCAGCAACGACCGGTTCGCCGAGTTCGTCGACGCCACCGGCCATATCACCGAGGCCCAACGCATCGGCTGGTCCTACGTGTTCGCCGGTTTCCTGCCCGCCGCGCTGCGGCGCGGCGCGCCGCGACCGGAACGCACGCCATGGTGGTGCGGGGTCACCGGGGCCCGCTGGGACCGTCCCGAAGGCCCGGGCAGCACACTGAAGGGCCGCGGGGACCATCCGGTGGTGCACACGTCCTGGAACGACGCCGCCGCCTACGCAGCCTGGGCGGGCAAGCGACTGCCCACCGAGGCCGAGTGGGAGTACGCGGCCCGCGGCGGCCTGGAGCAGCGGCGCTACCCCTGGGGCGACGAACTCGACCCCGGCGGCGAGTACCGCTGCAACATCTGGCGGGGCGCGTTCCCCACGAAGAACACCGCCGCCGACGGCTACCGCGGCACGGCCCCCGTCGACGCCTTCGAACCCAACGGATTCGGCCTGTACAACACCTCCGGCAACGTCTGGGAGTGGTGCGCCGACTGGTGGTCCGCCGACCACGCCGCCGACCCGGCGACCGACCCGAAGGGCCCCGCGCAGGGCCGGGACAAGGTCATCCGCGGCGGCTCGCACCTGTGCCACAAGTCCTACTGCAACCGCTACCGCGTCGCGGCACGCACCGCCAGCGCACCCGACGGGGCCGGCGGCCACACCGGGTTCCGGTGCGCCCGGGACGTCTGAGCACCTGCGACCGACCCGACCGCCGCCTCGCCGAAGGAGCACCCCGGCATGAAAGCCATCATGGTGATGTTCGACAGCCTCAACCGTCACATGCTGCCGCCCTACGGATGCGACTGGACCCACGCCCCCAACTTCGCGCGGCTGGCCGAGCGGACCGTCACCTTCGACAACTGCTACGCGGGCTCGATGCCCTGCATGCCGGCCCGGCGCGAGCTCCACACCGGCCGGCACAACTTCCTGCACCGCAGCTGGGGCCCGCTGGAGCCGTTCGACGACTCCATGCCCGAACTCCTCAAGCGCAGCGGCGTGTACACGCACCTGGCCAGCGACCATCCCCACTACTGGGAGGACGGCGGGGCGACCTACCACGGCCGCTACAACACCTGGGAGTTCTTCCGCGGCCAGGAGGGCGACGCGTGGAAGGGACACGTCGCCGCACCGCTCATGCCCGAGGACGTGAAGGAGATGCGACAGGAGGGCTACCGCCAGGACTGGGTCAACCGTCAGTACATGCAGACCGAGGACCGCCACCCGCAGACCCTCACCTTCGACGCCGGTCTGGAGTTCCTGCACACCAACCACGCCGAGGACCGCTGGTTCCTGCAGATCGAGACCTTCGACCCGCACGAGCCGTTCTTCAGCCACCGGCAGTACAAGGACCTCTACCCGCACGACTACGACGGCCCGCACTTCGACTGGCCCGACTACCGCCAGGTCACCGAGACCGACGACCAGGTACAGCACGCCCGGCTGGAGTACGCGGCGCTGCTGTCCATGTGCGACAGGTCGCTCGGCCGCGTCCTGGACCTGATGGACGAACACGGCATGTGGGACGACACCCTGCTGATCGTCAACACCGACCACGGTCTGCTCCTGGGCGAGAAGAACTGGTGGGGCAAGTCCGTGCAGCCCTGGTACAACGAGCTGGTCCATCTCCCGCTCTTCGTCTGGGACCCCAGGGCGGGCGTCACCGGCGCACGCCGCGAGGCGCTCGTGCAGACCGTCGACCTCGCTGCCACACTCCTGGAGTTCTTCGGCGTGGACCGGCCCGCGGACATGCAGGGCGTCCCCCTGCCGGTCGCCGCCGACGAACCGGTGCGCGAGGCGGGCCTGTTCGGGATCCACGGCGGGCACGTCAACGTCACCGACGGCCGCTACGTCTACATGCGCGCGCCGGCGTCCGTGGACAACGCCCCCTTGTTCGAGCACACCCTGATGCCGACGCACATGAAGGGACGTTTCACGCCCGACGAACTGGCCGACATCGAACTCGCCGATCCCTTCTCCTTCACCAAGGGCGTGCGCACCGTGCGGGTGACCGGACGGACCTTCTTCAACCCCTTCCAGTTCGGCACACTCCTGTTTGACCTGCACACCGATCCGGAACAGCGCTCGCCGATCGTCGACGACGAGGCGGAGCTCCGCATGGCGAACCTGCTCCTCGACCTGCTGCACGCGAGCGACGCACCACCCAGCCAGTACGAACGCCTCGGCCTGCCCGCCGAGGGCCCGGCAACCGAGGAGCACCTCCTCGTGCGGGCGCAACGTGACCAGGCCGAACTGGCCCAGGAACCGCTCCCCCGCCCCGAGGACTACCCCGCCGGCCGTTTCTCCCTGCGCACTCCGCTCGCCGCCCTCGTCTCGGACCCCAAAGCCGTAGAGGTGCTACGCACCCACGCGCCCACCCTCGTCGACACCGAGCTCCTCCAGATGATCGGCACCACGTCACTGATCTCGCTGGCCGCCATGTCGACCTCGTTCCCGAAGAAGACACTCCGCGTGCTCGCGGAGGAGCTCTCGACGCTCTGAGGGGTTGCGGCACGGCACGGTCTCAGCGGTGTGGCGGCCACCGCTGAGGCCGTGCCGTGCGACGCGGCGGACGTCACCGTCCCAACCCGGCGGCGAGCCGGAACGGCTCAACGAGCGCGGCGCGCGGGTGATCGTCCTGGATCTGCCGACCGTCGGGCCCGGGCCTCTGGGCAATACGAGGCTTCAGTATCCGATCGTGAAGCGGCGCTGCACGAACCGCGGCAGCTCCGCCTCGTCGACCAAAGCGACCGCCGCGTCCTCCGCCGAGATGCGGCTGCGCCCCTCCGCGTCGCGGACCGCCTGGTCGCCGCCGATGCGGAAGCGGCCGGTGCGCTCGCCGGGGGCGATCTCCTCGGCGGGGCTGAAGTAGGTCCACAGCCGGTTCGAGGTGCGCAGGACGTCGAAGCCGTCGCGGGCGCCGCGCGCCGCCGCCGCGTAGGCGCGGGGCAGCCCGAGCTGATCGAGGGTCGCGTGCATGCGCTCGTCCGAGTCGGCGAGCACCAGCCCGGGCTCGACCTCCAGGCTGCCTGCGCCGCCGATCACGATCAGCCGGGTCCGCTGGTGGCTCTCGAGCGCCTTCAGCAGGGCGCGCGCCACGGTGGAGTGGGTCGAGGGGTCGGCGATCGAACGCCGGACGGTGTCCGCGAAGTCCTTGGCGGCGTTGCCGGGCTGGTAGGCGCTGACGAGAACGTCGAGGCCGGGCAGCACGGCCATGATGCTCGCCGCGTCCAGGACGTCGACGCTCGCCCAGGTGATGTTCTCCCGCTTCTCGTCGGCCTGCGGCCGCGACGCGTCTCGGCTCAACGCCCTGACGTGATGCCCCCGGTCGAGGGCCTCGGTGACGACCCGGCTGCCGATGGTCCCCGTGGCCCCGACGACTCCGATGTGCATGGTTCTCCCCTGTGCATGCGGATAGGAAGGCGCGGCCAACACGATCGACTGCGCGCCGTGCCGTGACTATACGCCGTGAAGTTTCTGTACGGCACTCGATTTCAGTGACGCTGTAGAGTGTCCGGGTGGCAGGTACAGCGAGCAGGGCAGGAAGCACGACGGGGCGACGCGAGCGTCTGCGGGCCGAGACAACGGCCGAAATCAAGAGTGTGGCGCTGGAGTTGATGGCCTCGGGCGGGCCCGAGGCCATCACCCTGCGGGCCATCGCCCGCGAGATGGGCATGACGGCCAACGCCATCTACGGCTACTTCGCCACCCGCGACGACCTGGTCACCGTGCTCATCAAAGACGTCTACACCGAGCTGGCCGACGCCGTGGACACAGCATGGGAGAGCGCCTCCGCCGAGGGTCCGGCCACCCGGATCCAGCGCTGGGCCGACGCCTTCCGCAACTGGGCCCTGGCCAACCCCGAGGGCTTCCGGCTCGTCTACGGCGATCCCGTTCCCGGCTACGACACCCCGCACGGAGGCGCCGCCCCGGAGGCCGCCCACCGGGTCTGCGCCGGACTCACCGCGCTGGCCGCAGCCGCCTGGCCGCACGCTCAACACCTCTATGAGAGCAGCGAGTTCGAGTGGTCCGACTTCGACGCCGGGCTCGTCGACAAGGTCCGCGCGGACTTCCCCGGTCTGCCGCCCGCCGCCGTCGCGCTCGCTCTGCGCATCTGGGGGCGCCTGCACGGCCTGGTGTCACTGGAGGTCTACGGCCATCTGCGCACCCAGACCACCAGGCCGGACAAGCTCTTCCGGGAGGAAGTGACCCAGCTCGTACAGTCGTTGGGCGTCCCGCTCCGCAGCTGAAATCCCGCTGTGTGCAGCTCGGCACATGCAGGATTCTTTGCACCACCAGGTCTTCCGGGTGACGGACGACGAGGTCAGACGGGCCCGGCGCGTCCTGGAGGCGTGTAGTGCCGCCGTGGCTGACTGACATCGTCGGGGCAGGCGCAGCCAGGCAGGCCATGCGGCGCCCGGTCACCCCTGCCCGCCACCACCGCGATGACATCGACGCCAACGAGTTCGGCTCGGGCCGAGTTCGCGCCCGGTTGCCCTGCCGTCCGTCGAATTGGGGGCCTCAGGGGCGTCCGGAGCGGGGTCGTCTGCGACTTCGGCGGGCCCTCCGACACGTTCCGGGCGTGGCGCGCGGCCCCCGGGTCAACCGCTTCCCGGCACGCCCTCACCCGCCCGTCTGCGACCTCCACGAAACGGCTCTGACCTGGCACTTTTCTGGATTTCTCCTAGGCTGGGAAGGTCTGCCGGACACCATGGGAGGGGACTTCATGAGTGGGCGAAGCACGGGGTACGACGCTGCCCAAATCGAGGTGCTGGAGGGACGGGAAGCCGTTCGGAAGCGGCCAGGGATGTACGTCGGCTCGACCGGCGAACGCGGCCTGCACCAGCTGGTGTTCGACGTCGTCGGCCGGGCGGTGAACCAGTTCCTGGCCGGCCGGTGCGGCTCCGTCGACGTCACGCTCATGTCCGACGGCGGCGTGCGGGTCGCCGACGACGGGCCGGGAGGTGCGTTCACGGCCGCCGGGGACACCGACGGCCCGGACCTCGAAGCACTGCTGACAAGCTTTCAGGCCGAGGCCGAGCCCAGTGGCCGACGCTTCGCAGCCGTGGGCCTTTTCGGTATGGGGCTCGTCGTGGCCAACGCCCTGTCGAGCCGGCTGACGGCCGAGGTGCGGCGCGAGGGCACCCGCCGGGTGCACGAGTACGCGCGCGGTGTCGCCGTCGCCCCGCCCACCGCCGTCGGGCCCGCGACCGGAAGCGGGACGGCCATCGTCTTCTGGCCCGACACCGAGATCTTCGAGACGACACGCTGCTCGTTCGCGGTGCTGGCGGAGCGTTTCCGGCAGGTCGCCTTCCTCAACCCGGGCCTGCGGATCTCCCTGACCGACGAACGCCCGGCGGGCGCGGCCCGAGCGGTGCTGTTCCAGTTCCCGGACGGCGTGCGGGACTTCGTGGCCGCCCTCGCCGCGGAGACCGGCGCAGCCCTCCATCCGGACGTCATCGGCTTCGAGCGGGAGGACCCGCGAATGGCGGGGACAATGGAGGTGGCCCTGCTGTGGAACGGCTCAGGCGAGGAGCGGATACGTGGCTTCGCCAACAGCCTGGCCACTCCCCAGGGCGGCACACACGTGGACGGCTTCCGCGACGGCGTGGCGGCCGCGGTCACCGCGTACGCACGGGAACGGGGGCTGCCGGCCGCGACGGACCCCGACCTCTGCGCCGACCGGATCGGCGAGGGGCTCACGGCAGTCGTGTCGGTCAAGCTCGACCATCCCGAATTCCTCGGCGCCACGCACGGGCTACTGAGCAACCCCGACGTGCGGGTCTGTGTCGGAGAGGCCGTCCGGGAGCACCTCAGCAACTGGTTCGAGGAGCAGCCGGAGCGGGCCGCGGAGGTCGTCGACCGAATCGTCCGGGGCGTCCGTCAGGACTGAACAGCAGCGTGGTCGTGGCCGCACGGACTCAGGAGGAGACCGCCTGGAGGGGCAGTTCGACGATCGCGTAGGCGAGGAGCGCGCAGGGCACGGCTGCCGCCAGGGTGAGAAGACGCTCCCGGTGCGTGCGGGCCATGAGAAGAGGGACCAGGACGAACACCGCGAAGCAGGTCCAGGCTTGCGGCGCATAGTGGAGGTCCCAGGCGTACATCGCCCCCTCCATCCCGAAGAGTCCGGCGAACGCGGCCAGGCCGACGACACGACTCCGTGCGTCCCTGCCGCGTCGCCACGAGTACGCCGCGACACCGAACAGCGGCCCCGCCACGCATGCCAGGCCGAACCAGACGAGCGGGAAGAACAGAGCGCCCATGCCATCGCGCCCGAACTCGGCGTAGCCGTAGTACCCGACGACCAGTCCGGCCTCCGCGCCCAGCCCGACGAGCGCGGCCCTCTGCACCGTGCCCCGCTCGACAAGCAGGGCTCCGGCGGCGAATGCGACGGCCGACCAGACAGCGCCCGAGTTGGCGAGCTGGTTCCAGGCTCCCGGGAGCCATCCCTGGGCCAGGTTGGTGAACACGCCGAGCAGCATCCCGCCGACTGTCGCCGTCATCGTGGTGCCCCACGAACCGAAGCTACTGCTCGGTTCCGCCAACTCGTCCGGGGTCGTGGTCGTCGCCATGCCTGGCCTCCGCGGTCACGCTCACACCTGCCGCACCTCGCGTGCGCTTCGACGTACTATACACACACTGTATACACACGGTGTACAGCTGCCTGGTGGCACGATCACGCCGAAACGAACTGCACGACGCCGTTCACGGACGACTCCCGGCGGCAGCCTCGGCCGTGGCCCGGCCCGGGCGGGCAGCCGCTCGCGCAAAAAGCCGTCCGGGATGGGTTCGCCGCGCAAGTTCTATGCACTCAACGACGCGGGGCGCGAGGCGGCGTGTGGTGGGACTGCCGTCCACTGGGCCGTGTGTCGGCCGTGGCTCGACCGCCCCGGTAGCCCCTTTCTGACGCTCGTGCCCGCGGAACCGTTTCACCGAGTGCCGTGTCCTCCTTGACAGGAGGTGGTTCCACGCCGCGGAACCACCTGTGAAGGGGGATATGGCCATGGGGCAGGTACGCGAGGGGGCACGGTTAGGGGCTTGGGCCGTCGCCGGAGTCATCGGCTTGGCGGTGTTGTACGTGATCGGGGTGTTCGCCTTCGGCGGTGCGGCGTGGATCACCGCCCCGTTCCGCGGTGAGGTGGACAAGCGCGAGAACACCGTCGCCTCGGGCGAGTTCCGTCAGACCACGTACGAGCAGTTCTTCGATCTGTGCGAGGCCGTGCAGAACGCCGAAGGGACGATCCAGGCGCTCCAGGAGGAGCGGAAGACCGCTTCGGAGACTCGCACGGCGCAGATCGACCAGTCGATCACCGCGCTGAAGGCCACGCGGATCGAGTCGGTCAACGAATACAACTCGAAGGCCGCCCAGGAGCACCGCGCACCCTTCCGTGACAAGGATCTGCCGTACCGGCTGGACACCGCCGCCGAGCGCACGACGTGCACCAACTGATCCCCATCTCATCCCGGGAAGAGGGCAGCACCGCATGAAGAAGTTCATACGCATGGCCCTGGCCACCGTCGTCGCGCTCGTTGTGGGCCTCGCCCTGACGTCCTGCACCAGCGACACCAGCCAGGACAAGGAGAACGCGGCCAAGCAGGACAACTACGACCATCTCGTGGCCCAGCAGCCGGCGGGCCGCATGGAGTACTCGCCGACCCGCGAAGCGATCAACCAGTGGGTCGAGACGTGGGGGAAGCGGGGCAAACTCTCGTACGTCTACATCCAGAACGCCAAGGGCGAGTACGGGTACTTCATCATGAAGGGCCTGCCGGTGCCACGCTGCAAGATGCTCACTCCGACGGAGAAGGTGGAGCACTCCGACAGCGGCATCGCGGTCCTCTCGCAGCCCGGCATGGACGGCACGTACACGACGGGGTCCACCTGCAACGCCTACTACGGCTTCGACGCGACAACGAACGCGTACATGGAGTTCACGGTCGGCACGAACCAGTCGTTCTTCCTGTTCGACAAGCCCATGACGATGCCGGAGTACGCCAGCGCCAAGCAGTTGGGGCCGACCTCGGTGAAGGACCTCAAGAAGCAGCCTTGAGCGGTCGAGGGCCGGACAGGAGTGTGAGACACAGGGTGCGGTGAGTGCAGGTACGAGCCCGGCGATCTCAGGGGGGCAGGACGGATGCAGTTCGACGACTTGCACCGACTCGCGGTCGAGGCGATGGCCGCGTACCAACAGGCCACAGTGCGGCGGGAGCTCCCGGTGGTGGAGCGGGCGCTGACTCTTGCGGAAGCGCTGTTCGCACACGTGCCGGCGGAGAATCCGGGACCGCGGGCAATCGCCGCCCAGCTCACCTCCGCCCTGTTCCTGCTGCGCGCCGAAGTGGGCAGCAGCACGGGGACCGAGGCCGGCTTCCACCGTGCCCAGGACGACCTCGACCGCGCCCTGTCCCACGCCGAGTGGGCGGTCCGACTGCGCGAACAGGCGACCGACGCACCCGACTTGCCTCCGCTCGCGCAGTTCCTCGCCCACACGGCCGAGGTCCTACGGGCCCGTCTGCGGCGCACCGGTGACATTCGGGAATTGGACGGCGCGATCGACGCGGTCCGCTCCGCAGTAGGACATCTCGAAGCCGGTCGGCCGGAGCGCGTCATGCTCCTGGCCCATGCGTGCGGCTTTCTCGTCGAGCGACATCTGCTCACCGGATCGCCGGCCGACCTCGACGAAGCGGTCCGGGCCGGCCGGGACGCCGTCGGAGCGGCAGAGCCGAGCCACAACATGTACGCGGGGGCCTGCAACAACCTGGCCCTCGCGTTGCGCAACCGATACGAACGCCGGGGCAACCGCGCCGACCTGGACGAGGCCGTCGCCCACGCGCGCAAGGGAACGGAGGCCGCCGCGGAGATGTCCGTGCGCGCCGCGTGCCTGAGCACACTGAGCGGTGTCCTGGTGACCCAGTACCTGCACGGGGGCGCCCTGCAAGCCCTCGACGAATCCATCGCGGCAGGGTGGACGGCACTAGACGCGATGGGCCTGTCCTCGACCGCCGCCGCCATGGATCCGGACGGCGCCGACTGCCCGGACTCCTCGATGGACGATGTTCCCGCTGCCGTGCCCGTCCTGGTCAACTTGGCCAACGCGCTGTTCCGTCGATATGAACGCACCGGTGACCTCCGTGACCTCGACGAGTGCATCGCGGCCGCCCGAGAGGCTCTGCGCCGTTCGCACCCACGCGACGCGAATCATCCGCAGTGTCTGGACCAGTTGAACCGCGGGCTCCAGATGCGCTTCCAACGGACAGGGGCCGCAGAGGACCTGAGCGAGGCCGTCGACGCCGGCCGCAAGGCGCTCCGGCGCTGCCCCGCCCGGGACCCGGCGCGCGGCATAGTGCTCAACAACCACGCCCGTGCTCTGCGCCTGCGGTTCGAGCACCGCGGCGACGCCGCAGACCTCAACGAGGCCATCACCGCGATCCGTCGAGCTTTGCGGACCGCGCCGCCAGGAGACACCGCACACGCCCTGTGCCAGGCGCAGTTGAGCACCTTGGCGATACTGCGCCACCGGTTCGCCTCCGACTCCGTCGACCTCGACACCGCGGTGGCGGCCGGAGCCGAGGCCCTGGCGACCGCCGCCCCGGACGACCCCTGTCGGGGCATGTACCTGTGCAACTTGGGCATCGCTCACCAGGAGCGGTTCACCCGGCACGCGGACCCCGCCGACCTCGACGCGGCAGTCACGGCCGGCCTGCGAGCGGTGCTCGCCACCCCGCCGGACCACCCGCTGTACACGACATGCCAACAGAACCTGGGCAACACCCTTCTCACCCGCTGGGTCTGGCGGGTGGAGCACGGCGACGGCCGAGGCGAGCGGCGCTCCGGACCGGTCCGGAGCGCCAGGACACCCCTCCGTCGCCGAACTGCGGACCTGGCCGATCTGCACGACGCCATCGCAGCCCACCGCGCCGCCCTGGCAGCGGCGCACAGCGGCACCGAGCGGGCGATGGTCTTGGGCAACCTGGGTACGGCGCTGCGCTGGCGGTACCAGCACCGGGGCCGGGCCCGCGATGCGCGGGAAGCCGAAGCTCATTTACGGGCGGCGGTAGGTGCCGGCCCGGACGGCAGCCCGGTGCACGGCAGACATCTGTCCGGACTGGCCGAGCTGTTGAATGCGCGCCACCGGCGCACCGGCGATCGGGCCGGCGCGACCGAGGCCATCGCCTTGTGGCGGCAGGCGGCGCGGCTGCCGCACGCAGCGGTGGCCGACCGGATCGGAGCGGCGGTCTCGTGGGCCGAGCTGGCCATGCGGCTCGGCCAGGACTGGGCCCAGGCCATGGAAGGCATGGCCACGGCCGTCGACCTGCTCCCGCTGCTCGCCTGGCGCGGCCTCGACCGCACCGAACGCGAACGACTCCTCGCCAGCTGCGCCGGTCTGGCCCAGGACAGCGCCGCGGCCGCGCTGACCGCGGGCTTTCCGGAACAGGCCGTCGAACTCCTCGAACGCGGCCGGTCCGTGCTGTGGTCACAACTGCTCGAACAGCACACCGAACTCGACGCCCTGCGAGCCGCGGCACCCGCGCTGGCCGCCCGTCTGGACCAGGTCCGTTCCGCACTGGACACGCCGAACGGCACGGGGGCAGCCGCCGCCCTGCCGACCGTGCCACCCCTGACAGGCAGCGCCGGAGCCGGTACGCCTCCGCCAGGCACCCCCTACCGCCCCGTCTGGCTGGAGCATCACGACGCCGCAGACCGCCGTATGGCACCGGCCCAGGAATGGGACGAGCTCATCGAAGAAGTGCGCCGCCTGCCCGGCTTCGAGAACTTCCTGCGCCGGCCGCGTCTGCGCGAGCTGCAGTCCGCTCTGCCCGGACCGGTGGTCCTGGTCAACGTCAGCACTCTGCGCTGCGACGCCCTGATCGTGACGAGGGACGCCGTGCGCGTCGTGCCGCTGCCCGACCTGACCGCCCAGGACGCGCACACACGTGCTGTCCGGCTTCTCACCGCGATACACGAAGCCGACCGAGCCGTCGACGGCGCCGCAGGCATGACCGCACACATGGCCGCACGCATACACCGCGAACAGACTCTCCTCGACACACTCGAGTGGCTGTGGGAGACGGTCTCCGCTCCCGTACTGGCAGCGTTGCGCCTCACTTCCCCCGCCCCCTCGCACGGCCCATGGCCCCGGCTGTGGTGGTGTCCCACCGGCCCCCTCGCTCTGCTGCCCGTCCATGCGGCAGGCCGTCCCCCCGATCCAGGCTCGGACCGGCCGCGTCCCGGCGACAGCGTCCTGGACCGCGTCGTCAGCTCCTACACCCCGACGCTGCGCAGCCTGGCGGCCGCGTCCACCCGGGCCGACGTCGGCCGCAGGGGCCAGGGCGGCAGGGGAACCGGGCTGCTCGCCGTCGCTGTCGCCGAAGCGCCCGGGCTGCGCTCCCTGCACGGCGTACGCGATGAGGCCGAAACGGTGACTCGGCTCTTCCCCAGCCAGTCCCACACGCTGCTCGACGGACCGAACGCCACCCGCGACGCCGTCCGCTCCGGGCTAGCCCGACACTCCTGGGCACACATCGCCTGCCACGGCAGCCAGGACCTCGCGGCTCCGTCCCGCGCCGGACTTCATCTGCACGACGGCCTGCTGACGGTAGCCGAACTCGCCGCCGTCCGGCCCGAGGAGTCCAGGGAGTCCGGGGAGTCCGGGGAACTCGTCTACCTCTCCGCCTGCGATACGGCCATGGGAGGAGCCGACGTCCCCGACGAGGCGATCACACTCGCCCACGCCCTTCAATTCAGCGGCTACCGGCAGGTGGTCGCCACCTTGTGGAACATAGAGGACACGGTGGCGATGGAGGCGGCCGAGGACTTCTACACCCGCATGGCCCACACCGCCGACCAGGCTCCGACCCCGGCCGCGCAGGCCCTCCACCACTCGGTCCGCAGTCTGCGTGCACAGATGCCACACGCACCGGGCCAGTGGGCCTCGTACGTGCACGTAGGCGCTTGAACCGTGGCACCGGTTGCGGCCCATTCCGGTTGCGCCTTCCGATCGACGACCGGTCGGCCCGGTTAGGATGTGCCGCGTTTCGGGGATGGGCCTGTCGAGGGGGAGTTACGGGGATGGCGACGACGGCTGCCGCGCTGGTTCTGCGGGGAAAGAGACGTACGGCGCTCCGCCTGGATGGTCAGGTGGTGGTGCTGCGGAGGTCAGTCGAGGAGCTCCACATACCGGTGGAGGCGATGGCGGGGATACGGGCGGAGGGACGCGCCGTCGAGATCGAACTGCTGGGTGGAGCCGAGCCGGTGGTCTACCGCGTCGAGGGTGTCTCCGAGGCGGGCGCTGCCGCGTTCGGGCAGGCGGTCGGTCGGCTGCTGCCGATGCCCGACGGTGACGCCGAACCCGTGGACGGTCTGTCGCTGGTGGACGTGCGTCCGCTGCCCGGCAGCAACAGGGGATGGTTCTCCGGGCGCAGACCGGTCGCCGCGGTGGGCGCCCTGTTCTATGCCGGGCTGGTGGCGGCCGTGGGCGTGGCCGGGGGCGGGGAACAGGTGGCCGCGCTGCTCGGCGGTTCGGTCGCGCTGTACGCCGGGTGTTTCATGATCTACGCCGGGGTCCGGGCGAACGTGAGGGACTGGCGACTGAAACGACGCGGCATCACCGTCGTGGCCCAGTTCTCGCACTACACCAACAAGTGGCGGGTGTACACGTACACGACGGCCACCGGCCAGAGCTACACCTACCGGACGACCGGCAGTGGCACGCACCCGATCGAGGTCGCCTACGACCCCGCGCGGCCCGGCGACGCAAGGGTGGGTGTCAGCGTCCTGGACACGCTCGTCATGGTCCTCATCCTCGCGATCCCGGGCTTCGTGGCGGTGATGGGTGTCTTCCTCGTCGGTCACGCGGTCGCCGCACTGTGGGGCGGCTGGTGACAGCAGTGCTGCCGGTGTTCCGATGGCGCCACCAGAAGCAGACCGGGCAGATCCCATACGAGCCCGGCTGCCTGTTCATCGTCACGCCCTCATCCTGGCGTACCGCACCGTGAGGTTCCACGGCTTTGCCCGTGCAGGGCGCGTCTCGCTAGTGCTTGCCCGGCGGATCTTCGCTGATGGTCGACAAGAGGCTTGCGACCAAGGGGTTTCGGTCGTTCTTGCGCCAGGCGACGGCGACTCGTGTGCGGGCGGTGCCGGCATCGATCCTGCGGAAGGCGACGCCTTTGAGACGGATGCGTCGGATGCTCGCCGGAGCCAGTGATACGCCCAGGCCGGCTTCCACCAGGGCGCAGACGGTCTGCCATTCCACCGCGCTCTGCACCACCCGGGGCGTGAAGCCTGCAGCCGTGCACAGGCCGGTGATCTGATCGTGCAGCTGCGGGCCCACCGCTCGCGGCAGCAGCACGAAGGGCGAGTTCGCCAACCGGGCGAGGGGAACGGTCCGTTGGGCCGCGAGAGGGTGTGTGGACGGGAGGACGGCTACGAAGGGCTCGGTCAGTACGGTCTCGAAGTTCAACTCTGCTTCGTCGGCAGGGGGTTCGCGCAGCAGGCCGATGTCGAGGCTCTTGTCGCGCAGGGCGGCGATCTGCGGCGCCGTGGTCATTTCGTGGATGTCCAGATGCACGTCGGGGAAGCGTTCCCGGAACGTGCGCAGCAGGCCGGGCAGGACGGTCAGGGCGAGGGAGGCGGCGAAGCCGATCCGCAGGCGGCCGGCTTGGCCACTGCCGACGGCCCGGGCTGCGGCCAGACCGTCCGCGAGGTCGGTGAGGGCCCGCCGGGCGGCGGGCAGCAGTTCCCGGCCTGCCGAAGTGAGGGCGACCCGTCCCGGTTCGCGGCTGAACAGCTCGTGGCCGACCTTGTCTTCCAGACGGCGGATCTGCTGGCTCAGCGGCGGCTGCGCGATGCCAAGGCGTGTGGCGGCACGGCCGAAGTGAAGCTCTTCTGCGAGCACGACGAAGGCGTGCAACTGGGGCAGGGGAAGTTCGGGGCGTTCCATACGCCTAGAGATATCAGGTGATGCTTCTGACCGTATTAGACGTATCTCCGCTGGTCACCTAGCGTTCGGCACATGACGGAGCGACGTGCGATCCTCAGCGGCTCGACCTTTGAGGAGCAGATCGGCTATGCCCGTGCCGTGGTCGACGGTGACTGGGTGCATGTATCGGGGACGACCGGTTTCGACTACACCGCCATGACCATCTCCGACGACGTGGTGGAGCAGGCTGAGCAGTGCCTGCGCAACATCGAGGCCGCGCTGACCGAGGCGAAGTGCACCTTCGCCGACGTCGTGCGAGTGCGGTATCTCCTGCCCGACCGTGTCGACTTCGAGCCCTGCTGGCCGGTCCTGCGCCGATATTTCGGCGAGGTCCGGCCGGCGGCCACCATGCTCGTGTGCGGCCTGTCCGATCCCCGTATGAAGATCGAGATCGAGGTGTACGCACGAAGGCCACGGCAGCCCGACAGCCCGGGTGATCAGCTCCAGGGGAACGGGGTTGTCAACGAGGCTGATCGATGACCATCGCCGCTGTCCATGTCCACCGTCTGGTGGCTCCCCTCCACACGCCGTTCGTCACTGCCCTGGCGCAGCTGACCCATGTCTCGACCGTCGTCGTCGAGATCGTGGACCGCGACGGGCGTTCCGGCTTCGGTGAGGCACCGGAGGTGTGGACTGTCACCGGATCCTCGCTCGCCTCCAGCGAGGCGTGCGTCACCCAGGCCTTCGCTCCGCTGCTCATCGGTCGTAACGCCGATGACCTGGTGGAGAACTGTCGCAGGGTCAGCCGTGCCGTGGTCGGCAATGAGCCGGCCAAGGCGGCGGTGGACATCGCGCTCCACGATCTCGCCGCGGTCCGGCTCGGGGTCCCGCTGGTCCGACTGCTCGGCGGCTCCCGGCTGGTGGTGCCCACCGACGTGAGCCTTGCGGTCGGCACGGTGGACAGCCTGGCCACCGCGGCGAAGAGCCGCGCCGCGGAGGGCTTCGACGTGCTGAAGGTCAAGGTCGGCACGGACGCGGCCATGGACATCGACCGGGTGACGGCGGTCCGCCAGGCGGTCGGTCCCGAGGTGAGGATCCGTCTCGACGCCAACCAGGGGTGGACGCCCCGCGAGGCGGTCCGGGTCATCCGCTCGCTGGAGGACGCCGGCATGGGGGTGGAGTTCGTCGAACAGCCGGTGGCCTACCGGGATGTGGAGGGCCTGGCCTGGGTGAGCGACCGCGTCGAGACCCCGATCATGGCGGACGAGTCCGTCTTCGACGTGCGCGACCTGGTGGAGGTCATCCGCCGGCGCGCGGCGGACCTGGTCAACGTCAAGCTGGCGAAGAGCGGCGGACTCAGCGCCGCCCGCACCCTCCTCGAAGTGGCGCGGGCCCAGGACATGGGCACCATCGTCGGCTCCATGCTGGAGAGCGAGATCGGCACCGGCGCCGCGGCCAGCCTGGTGGCCGCCTACGGGACCACCATGGTGAGCGACCTCGACGCGGTGTGGTGGCTCCGGCGTCCCGCCGTCGTCGGCGGCATGCGGTACCGAGGCGCGGCGGTCGTGCTGCCCGACGCGCCGGGCCTCGGCATCTCCGGCCTGGTCGCCGCAGAAGCCCGGGAAGCCACGGAGGCACGGGCACCGGAGTAGGGCACCGCCGCACAAGCTGACCTGCCCCGGCCCGACCCCACGTCACGCCCGCACGCCCGCACGCCCGCAGGCCCTCCATCACGCCATCACGCCATCACCGCTAAGCCCTGGCGGCGATGATGATCCCGCCAGGCACATTGCCGCCGATGTCGATCGCCATGCGGACCGCGGCGACGATGGGCTCTTCCGGGCCCTTGCGAATCGCGTCGTAGTTGAGGAAGGCGAAGAGGTTCGGGAAGGTCAGCAAGGACTGGGCCACCGTGTGGACGCCGTCGATCGCCTGCTGCGCGACCAGGCGGATGACGTTGCCCAGGCAGGCCACGCCGATGACGGTCATGACGAGGGGCATCCACGGCTTCAGCACGCCCCAGCCCTGTTTCAGCTGGGCGAAGCAGAGGAACGCCGCGCAGGCGGCGAAGCCGATCACACCGCCCATCGCAGCCTTGAGCCCGTTGGACCAGGTGTCGATCTCCGACAGGACGACCCCTTGGAAGGTCAGCATGGCCGAGACTCCGGTCCACAGCACGTTGAGGAGCGACAGCCACCAGGGGGCATCGTCCCCCTGGTAGTCGATGACGCACATCGGGATCACCTGGACCGCGGTGAGGATTCCCGCGGCCATGGTGCAGGCGCGGTACTGCGGGATGCCGAGGGCGCTCTGCTCGGGAAGCCTGCCGTGCGGGAACGGCTGTTCGTCGACGCCCTCGGCCAACTTGTAGATGAGGGTGACCGGTACCGCGGCCGCGAGGGCGATCACCCCGGCGTAGGTCGCCTTGTCGTCGTCCGAGTTCCCGGACAGGGCGGCCAGCCACCGGAAGAGCTCTTTGATGACGGCGTTGTCGATCTCGGCGTCGAGCAGTGCGCCGAAGCCCTGCATACCCGACTCGATGAGCGAGGCGCCCAGGTCGACGATGGCGGTTCCGGTGTCGAAGGCGGCTCCGACGATGTTCTTCGTGCCGTCGAGGATCGCCGCCAGTTCCGCGTTGGAGACTCCGCCCGACGAACGGAACGTGTCCAGCACGGCCGGGGCCAGCTCCTTCACGCCCTTCTCCAACTCCTGCCCGGCGGTGGACATCCGCTGCGCGACCTCCCTCATCAGCTTCTCGGCGCCGTCGGGCTCCACGGGCTGCGGCAGCGACAACTCCGACAGCGCGGCCGGCAGGCCGGCGGACTGGAGCTTGTCCATCAGCCAGTTGTGGTGCGCGTTGCTTGTGAAGTGGCTCTGCGGCAGCTTCCCGATCGACGAGCCCTTGGGAGCTGCGGCCAACTCGGAGATCCTCTTGCCGGAGAACTGTCGGCTCACCGTGTCAAAGCTCTTGAGTACGTTGCCCTTCTCGTCCTGGAGCCAGGTCGCCGCCCTCTGACGTCCCGATTCAGTGGCCTTGGCGATCGCCTGCGGCGCTTTGCGCATGGCCTCTTCCAGCGCGCGCTTGGTGTTCCAGATGGCCTTGAGGTCGAACAGCGCCTTGAGCCACGCGATGACCTTCTCGACGAACGCCTCGATCTGGTGGAAGACGTTGACCACGAAGTGCGCGGCCTGCTCCAGACCGTGTAGCGCGATCTTGATGCCCTTGACGATCGCGTTGCCGATCTTGATCGCGATGGTGGAGACCTCGTGGACTCCCTTGAGGACCGCCTCGTGGATCGCGATCAGACCGTTCTTGGCCGCCCGCAACAGGTCGCCGCCGAGCTGTCTGAGCTTGTGCTGGACCTCCTTCGCCACGTGCTTGGCGCCGTCGGCGACCTCGTTGTAGACGTGCTTGACGTCGTTCCACCGGTCACTGAGCCAGCCGTACTCCGCCCCCTCCTCCTCACGGCTGACCTCCGCGACGGCCAGGTCCAGCTCCTCCTGGTTGTGCAGCAGAACGCACTGGTAGGGCACGCCGTCGGTCTCCTGCAACCCGGAAGCGGTCAACCCCAGGCTGAACCGCACACCGACCGCGTTCTCGGGCAGCTTCTTGCCCATGCCGACGAGTGCGGTGCGCTGGATCGCCTGGGTGGCGGTCGAGGCGAGTGTCGGGTTCTTGTTGGCCAGCGGAGCCAGATGGGCGTTGTCGCGGCCCTTCGCGTCTTTCAGCGTGTTGCCCTGTTTGTCGAACGTCGGCAGCGCGCCGCCCGGATCTGTCTCGCGCAGCGTCCCGTGGCCCGAGAGGTAGGTGTGGACGGCGTGGCCGGGCTGGATGGGTACCGGCTTCGCCAGATCTGCCGAGCTGAGTTCCAGCAGGGAGGCGCCCAGCCCGTTCGGTGCCACCCCGAAGGTGACCTTGCCGCAGGCGTCGGTCAGGAGGTCGACACCCTGACGAGGGATCTTGATCACCCGGTTCTGGTGCGTCACCGTGCACGCGGAGGCGTGTTCCGCCGGCTTCAGCTTCACCGGGTAGTTCGCCAGGGGTGCGCCCGTGGCGTCGGTGACCGCTGCTTCGACGAGGTAGTGGGTGACCTCGAACGCCTGTGCCTGCGGAGCGCGGACGTCATGTTCGTGCCACATACTGGTGTGCGGGTCCTGGGTCTCCATACGGAGGCCCTTCACACCCTTGACGTACGAGAAGAGCGTCGGGGCGGCGACGGGCTCGACCGAGGCCGCAACGCCTGCGATGCCCTTGTCGAGAGGCGTCGGCGGGAGCCAGCGCGGGGCTCCGTCACCGCCGACGGGCTGGATGGGATCCTGGCGCAGCGCCCAGAGGACGTCCTTCTCGTCGATGCCGTAGATGTCCCAGCGGATCTGACTCGACTGCGGGGTCTCGCACAGGTGCGCGACAGCGGTGCGGAACGTCATGTCGCCGACGTGACACATGCCCAAGGACCGGCCCTGCTGTCCGCAGATCCACAGGTGCAGGGTGTCATCCGCGTGCAGGATCAGGAACGTGGCCTGCCGATAGTCGCCGTAGGCGGCCACCACGCGTTTCACCTGTGGGTAGCCCGGCACCTCCACGTCCCACTCGTTGCCGACATGGCCGACGGTGCCGTGGTTGGTCATGAGTCTGCCGTTCACGACCGAGGCCGAGATCCAGTGGTCATCACCCACGCGGGTCATCCGTGCGTTCTCATCGAGGCGCGTCCACACGGAGTGCGGGGCGGGGAACAAGGCCCATCCCGAGCCCGTCGCCCGGCCCGCGTACACGAGGGGGTACAGACCGCTTTGGCCGACGGCGTGGGAGACCTTCAGGCCGCGGAGCTGGTCCCCCTCCCCGGGGCTGTGCACGGCGAGCGGTGCGGACCACGTCCCGTCGGAGTGCAGCACGGAGCGGTAGCCGCTGCCACGGCTGAGGAAGAAGCATTCGACGAAGGACTCGCCTTCCCGGTTCTTCCCCGTGATGACGACCACTTCGGTCGGTGTGTGCGCGTCGAAGAGCTTCACCGCCTGCCAGCCCGTCGAGGACGTGGCGTCGGGGAACACATGCAGCAGAGCCGTGCCGCTCCCCGCCTCGCTCACCACGAGCACTTCCTCCGCCTTGGTGTACGGATTGCGGAAGACCGCGAGCGGGGCCGGGCTCGACTCGACCACGTGGATACCGGCCGCCATCACCACGTCCTGGCTCAGCACTTCGCTCACGTGGACCTTGAGCGGGAGTACGGGCTTGGGGGCGGACGGTACGGCGGGCGAGGGCGCGGCGGCGGTCTTCACGAGTGGCTCCCGGAGCGGTGGGGGTGTCTGTCCAGTACTCCCTGCATCTCCCCGCGCCACTCGCGTCGGCCTGCGCGCGCCACCCGTTGGCATGGTGCCGTTAGCCCGTCCGCCCCCGACGAGTTCGCCCATGGACACGGCATGCGCCTGCCCCTGCCACCGCGACCGCCCCCCACCACCGCGCCGTGTACGGCTTACCGCCCCGAGGGTGAGCACCGTCGCGCGCCGTGGCCCCGCGCAACGGCCTGCGTGGCCGTGTCGACCGCGCTCGCCCACTCGGATGGATTCGTGCGTCCGGCGAGTGCAACGCCACTCGTGCTGGCCGTCGGCGTGGTGCGGGCGGCGGAAGGCTGTCGCGCATGTTCACCCCACATGTACGACCGGCGCGGCAGAGACTCCGTGATCGCCGCCGCCGGTCCTTCCCGGCCCTGGTCGGTACGGTCGCGGCGAGTGTCCTGGCGCTCGTCCTGGCCCTCCCCGGCACCGCGGCCGCGGCCCCGGGCGGCCTGGATGCCGCCTTCAGCGGTGACGGCACGGTGCTCACCTCCCTCACCGGCGACGATCGCGCCGATGACACGGCGGTGCAGCAGACGGACGGAAAGATCGTCTCCGTCGGCGCTTCCGTCGATGAATCGGCGTCGGAGAGCCTCTTCGCGCTGACCCGCCACAACCCCGACGGCACCCCGGACACCGACTTCGGCGGTGACGGCACGGTGACGACCGCCATCAACAACATGGGCCCGAGCCTCCAGTGGAGCGAGGCGCACGCCGTGGCTCTCCAGCCCGACGGGAAAATCGTCGTGGCAGGCAGCAGTTGGCGGGAGTTCGAGAACTGCTGCTGGTTCGTGGTGGCCCGCTACCTTCCCGACGGGACCCTGGACGACTCCTTCAGCGGCGACGGCCGGGTCTTCGCCGACTTCGACGGCCCGACCGAGGCCCTCGACGTGGCCGTCGACCCAGACGGCAGGATCGTCGCGGCCGGTTACACCGGTGGCCAGATGGCGGTGCTCCGCCTCACCGACAACGGCACCCCGGACACCACGTTCGGGGGCGACGGCACGGTGACCGCGAATCCGGCGGGGCCGGTCCTGCAGGAGGGCGGTGACGGACGTGCCCTGGCGTTGCAGCCCGACGGGAAGATCGTCGTCGGGGGCCAAGTCGGCTCGACCCGCTTCGACTTCGCGCTGATGCGCTTCAACGCCAACGGCAGCGTGGACACGACCTTCGACGGCGACGGCATCGTCCGCACCGACTTCGGCGACTACGAGTCCGTGGAAGGGATCGCGCTCCAGCCCGACGGAAAGATCGTCGCCGCCGGCAGCAGCGGCACCAGGTTCGCTCTGGCCCGCTACCTGTCCAACGGCGCCCTGGACACGAGCTTCGACGGCAACGGCAGGGTGCTCACCACCGGCGGGGGAGCAACGGACGTGGCGCTCCAGCCCGGTGACGGCCGGATCGTCATCGCCGGAAACAACGGACCCGGCGGCGATTTCGCCGTCCGGCGCTACAACCCCGACGGCAGCCAGGACACCGGCTTCGGCGCCGGCGGTCTCGCGACCGCGGACTTCGGCGGCAGCGACGCGGCCCGCGGCGTGGCCCTCCAGACGGACGGGAAGATCGTCGCCGCCGGCGGGGGCGGAGCGAGCAACGACTTCGCCCTGGCCCGCTTCGAGGGCGGCGGCGCCCCTCCGGTGCCTGCCGGCGTGGATCTGTCGGTGACGAAGTCCGGTCCCACCACGGTCAGCATCGGTGACCGTCCCACCTACACCGTGCAGGTCACCAACAACAGCGCCACGACCTCCGCCACCAACGTCTCCCTGACCGACACGCTCAGCGGCGTCGCCGTCTCGGTCGTCTCGGCGACCACCGGCGCGGGCACCTGCACCACCACCGCCACCACCGCGAGTTGCTCCCTCGGCACCCTCGCCCCCGGAGCGGCCGCCACCGTGACGGTCGCCGCCGAGCCACGGGCCACCGGCACCCTCACCGACCGGGCCACGGTCACTGCCACCCAGACCGACCCGAACTCCGCCAACAACACCGCGACGACGACCACCACGGTCAACAACGCACGCGGCTGCACCCGCGTCGGCACCAGCGGCAACGACACCATCACCGGCACCTTCGGCAACGACGTGATCTGCGCTCTCGGCGGCGACGACACCGTCAACGCGGGCAACGGCAACGACACCGTCCACGGCGCGTACGGCAACGACCGCATCGACGGCGGGTCCGGCAACGACACCCTCACCGCAGGTCCCGGCAACGACAATCTGATCGGCAACTCCGGCGCCGACAACCTCAACACCGTCGACAACGTGTCCGGCAACGACACCGCCAACGGCGGCCTCAACACGGACACCTGCACGACGGACGCGGGCGACACCCGCGTCAGCTGTCCCTGACCCGCACGACGCCGCTGGGCCTCGCACGACTCCGTGCGGGGCCCAGCGGCGTCTACGTCACCGTGAGATCGCGTTTTTAAGTTAATTAGCAATTAATATTGACAGGGTTGAGGGGCCTGGGCACAGTTTCCGCCGTGGCACCGGCGCCCGGCACGACCGGAGCAGCGTGCCCAGAGCACCTCAACTCTCGGGAGACTTCAGTGGCTTCACAACGTGCGGGGACGGCGCGACTGCGACGGACCGCGGCGGCGCTCGGCGCCGTGGTGCTGGTCGGGTCGGCCGTTCCGACGGCACACGCCGGGGACGACCAGGGCGCGCCGCAGTACTACGACAGCGGCCTCGCCCCCACGCCGTACATGGGCTGGAACACCTACTACGGGCTCGGCGCCCCGACGGAGGACCAGGTCAGAAAGGTCGCCGACCACCTCGTCAGCAGCGGGCTGCGCGACAGCGGCTACGACATCGTCTGGCTGGACGGCGGTTGGCAGGCGGACCAGCCGCGCGACCCGGAGACGGGCCAGCTCGTGGCCCACCCCACCCGCTTCCCCTCCGGCATCCCCGCGCTGGTGACCTACCTTCACCAGCGCGGTCTCAAGGCCGGCATCTACACCGACGCGGGCGAGTACGACGGCGGCAAATGGTGCGGCCTGGGCAGCCGCGGCCACTACGAGCAGGACGCCCGCCAGTTCGCCGACTGGAAGGTCGACGCCATCAAGGTGGACTTCCTCTGCGGGATCGGCGCCGGGCTCGACCCGGGCCCGGCCTTCAAGGGGTTCAGCGACGCCGTCGCCAAGTCCGGGCGGAAGATGCTGCTCAACCTGTGCAACCCGCTCACCGACGACTGGGGCATGCCGCACACCCCCGAGCAGGACGCGCACAACACGTACGTCTACGGGCCCACCACCGCCGACTCCTGGCGCACCGGCACCGACCTCGCCTGGGGCACCCCGACGGCGGGGCAGTGGCCCAACATCCTGCGCAGCATGGACGCCAATGCCTGGCACCCCGAGGCCCAGGGTCCCGGGCACTGGAACGACCCGGACTACCTCATCCCGATGCGCAAGCTCGCCGAGGGCGGCTATGAGCTGACCGAGGAGGAGTCCATCACACAGTTCGTGATGTGGGCCGAGATGGCCTCGCCGCTGGTCCTCGGCAGCGACCCGCGCACGCTGCCGCAGTCGATGATCGACACCCTGCGCAACCCCGAGATGCTCGCCGTCGACCAGGACGTGCTGGGCATCCAGGGCGCCCGCGTGGCGACCGACTCCGTGGGCGACGTCTACAGCAAGGTGCTGACGGGCGCCGGCAAGCGGGCGGTCGTCCTGCTCAACCGTTCCGACCAGGCGCAGGACCGCACGGTGACCTTCGCCGACGCGGGCCTGACGGGCAAGGTCGGGGTGCGCGATCTGCGGGCCCGCACCTCGCGCGGGACCTTCAGCGGCTCGTACACGGTGCGCGTCCCCGCGCACGGGACCGCCTTCCTCAAGCTGACCGGCGCCGACGACGCCCCGGGCGCGCAGCTGCCCGGCCGCTCCTCTGCGAGCCCGGCGCTGGTGCGCGACGGCGACGACCTGACCGTCTTCACCCGCGGCACGGACGGCGGTCTGCGCGCGCAGACCGCGCGCGGCGGTGACTGGTCCAGGGGCAGGACCACCGAGCTGGGCGGCCCGACGCAGGGTCGTTTCCTCGGCCAGCCCGCCGCGTACGCCTCGGCGGGCGGCCGGATCGACGTCTTCGTGCGCGGCACCGACGACACCGCCTACCGGCGTGTGTACGCGAACGGGCGCTGGGGCCGCTGGCAGAGCCTCGGCGGGACGCTGACGGACGCACCGACCGCGGCCTTCGCGGGACCGGACGACTGGACGCTGTTCGCCCGCGGCGCGGACGGCAAGCTGTGGTCCCGCGGCCCGGCGGCCGACTGGACCTCGCTGGGCGCGCCGCAGGACCGACCGTTCTACGGACGCCCGTCGGCCGTCGTCGACGACGCCGGGCGACTGCACGTGGCCGTGCGCACCTCCGAAGACTCGGTGTGGTCGCGGATCCGGGACACGTCCGGCACCTGGTCGGACTGGACGGCCCTCGGCGGCACGATCAGCGGCAGCCCGACCCTGGTGGCCTCCGGCGGCACGGTGCACCTGTACGCCCGCGCCGGTGACTACACGCTCTGGACGCGCAGTTGGAGCGCGTCCGGCGGCTGGGCGGGCTGGAGCAAGAACAACGACTTCGTCAGCGGCGCCTTCGACGGCGCGCTCGGCGGCGTCGCCGGACCGGACGGCGGCGTGCTGGCCGCCTTCCGCGGGGTGGACGGCCGCGTCCACCAGACCGAGCTCTGAGCTCCGCACAGCACAGCACTGACAGCATAAATTAGTAATTAATCTTGACGGGCCCGGACCCCTGCGACAGGCTGTGCCTGCCGCACCGGAGCCGGGCCGTCAGGGGGCCTCAGCTCCGTTCCGTGGGCACATAGGGAGTGCACAGATGACCGCCTTCAACGCCACCCGCCGCAGATTCCTCGTAGGAACAGGCGCAGTCGGCGCCGGCGCGCTGCTCAGCGGCTGCGTCACCTCGAGTCCGTCCGCCTCCGGAGGAAAGTCCGGCGGCCCGGTGACCCTGCAGTCCAACCTCTCCTCCCCGCAGGCCAAGACCGCGATGCAGGCGATCGTCGCCGCCTTCGACAAGCGCGGCGGTGCCGACGCGCAGCTCAACACCGTCGCGTCGGAGACCTTCCGCACCCAGCTGCCGACCTACCTCACCTCCGCCAACCCGCCGGACGTCTACAGCTGGTACCCCGGCTCCGTCGCCGAGTCGTACGCCAACAAGGACCTGCTCCTCGACCTCGACGACATATGGGAGAAGCCCGAGCTCTCCGGCTACTCCGACGCGCTGAAGAACCTGTGCACCTCGGCCTCCAGCGGCAAGAAGGTCTTCGTGCCCACCAGTTACTACTGGTGGGGCATGTTCTACCGGAAGTCGAACTTCGCGAAGTGGGGCGTCAAGGAGCCCAAGACCTGGGACGAGTTCCTCGATCTGTGCGACAAGCTCAAGAGCAAGGGCGTCGCCCCGATCGGCCTCGGCGCCGGCGGCGACACGCCCTGGGTCGCCTCCGCCTGGTTCGACTACCTCGACATCCGCGTCAACGGCGCCGCGTACCACCGCGAACTCCTCGCGGGCAAGCACCGCTTCGACGACCCCGAGGTCCGCAAGGTCTTCGACAAGTGGGACGAGGCCCGCCCGTACTTCGACCCCGACGGCACGGCCATCCCCTTCCAGGACGCCACCACCGCCCTCCTCCAGGGCCGTACCGGCATGATGCTCATCGGCACCTTCTTCGCCGACGCCGCCCCCAAGGACGCCCTGGGCGACCTGGACTTCTTCCAGTTCCCCATCATCGACCCGAAGGTGCCGGTCGCCGAGGAGGCGCCCACCGACGGCTTCTTCGCCAGCGCCCGCACCAAGCGCGCCGACGGGGTCAAGGAACTGCTGCGCTACCTGGCCACCGCCGAGTCGCAGGAGCTCTACCTCAAGAGCGGCTCCGGCACCACGCTGCCCACGCACCCCGACGCCAAGGACGCCGGCACCCCGCTGGTCCTCAAGGGGCGCAAGCTCATCGAGAGCGCCGTCGATCTGACCCAGTTCTTCAACCGGGACTCCAGCGACGCCCTCCAGCCGACCGCCGACACCGCGCTGGTGCACTACCTGGCCAAGCCCAAGGAGATCGGCTCCATCCTCACCACGTGGCAGCGCAGCGCCCAGAAGATCTGGAGCCAGTGAACATGGCGCTGATCAGCTCCACCCGAAGGCCCAGGGCCACCCGAGTGCCCTCGGTGGTCCTGGCCTTCGTCCTCGTCCCGCTGCTCGCCGAGGCGTTCTGGGTCTTCTGGCCGGCCCTCCAGGGCTTCTATCTCTCCCTGACCTCCTGGGACGGCCTGGGAGCCCCGGAGTTCGTCGGCCTCGGCAACTACAGCGAGATGCTGCACGACGCGGTCTTCCGCACCGCCGCGATCAACACGGTGCTGTGGCTGCTGCTCTTCGGCGGGCTCTCCGCCGCCCTCGGGCTCGGCGCCGCGCTGCTGCTGCAGCAGGAGCGGCGCGGCATCGCGTTCTACCGGGCGGCGCTCTTCCTGCCGGTGGTCTTCTCACTGGTCGCGACCGCGCTGGTGTGGCAGGCCATGTACCAGCCGGACGGCCTGATCAACAACGTGTTGGAGGGCATCGGCCTCGGCGGCTGGAAGCACGCCTGGCTCGCCGACCAGGACACCGCCCTCTACGCGGTCATCGTGCCCGCGCTGTGGCGCCAGGTCGGCTATGTGATGGTGCTGTACCTGGCCGGCCTCAAGGGCATCGACCCCGTGCTGTACGAGGCGGCGAAGGTCGACGGCGCCACCCGTCTGCAGCAGTTCCGGCACATCACCCTGCCGCAGCTGCGCAGCGTCAACGCGGTCGTCCTGTCGGTGATCGTCATCGATTCGCTGCGTTCGTTCGACGTGGTGTGGGCGCTCACCCGCGGCGGCCCGTACCACTCCTCCGAACTGCTGAGCACCTACATGTACTCCACCGCGTTCCAGTCCCTGCGGCTGGGATACGGCTCCGCGCTCGCCGTCGTCATCTTCGTGCTGGCCTTCGGCGTCATCGCGAGCTACCTCGTGCGCGCCTTCCGGGAGGCCGACTGATGACCGCCACCGACGCGACCGCCCCCGTCAAGGACGCCGAGGGCCCGACGGGCCGGGCCCGGCCCGGCAAGGTCCCGGCGCCCCGACGCCCCGCCCTCAACGGCCGCGCCCTGCGCACCACCGGCTTCCACCTCACCGCGGGCCTGCTGTCCGCGCTGTGGCTGCTGCCGATCGCCCTCGTGCTGGTCACCAGCACCCGGACGTTCGACGACATCGCCGCGCACGGCGTCGGCAGCTGGCCGCACTCGTTCACCTTCGACAGCTTCCGTCAGGCGTGGGTGGACGGCGGCCAGCAGCGCGCCCTCATCAACAGCTTGCTGGTCACCCTCCCCACCGTGCTGCTCTCGCTCGGCCTCGCCTCCATGGCGGCGTTCGCGCTCAGCCGCTACGACCTGCCCTTCCGGCGTGTCCTGCTGTTGCTCATGCTCGGCGGCAACCTGCTGCCCCCGCAGATCCTGCTGATCCCGGTCTCCAAGCTCAGTGAAGTGCTGGGCATCTACGACCAGTTGTACGCCCTGATCGGCGTGCAGGTCGGCTTCGGCGTCGGCTTCTACGTGTTCGTCCTGCACGGCTTCATGCGGGCGATCCCCGGCGAGATCCAGCAGGCCGCCGTCATCGACGGCGCGAACCCGTGGCAGATCTACTGGCGGATCATCCTGCCGCTGGCCCGCCCGGCGCTGGCCGCGCTGACCGCGCTGTCGTTCACCTGGATCTTCAACGACCTGCTGTGGGCCATCACGGTGCTGCGCACCGACACCCAGATGCCCATCACCGCCTCCCTTCTCGGACTGCAGGGCCAGTACGTGTCCATGTGGAACGTGATCGCGGCCGGCTCGGTGATCGCCGCCGCCCCGACGGTGGCCGTCTTCCTCCGCTTCCAGCGCTACTTCGTGGCCGGACTGAACCTCGGAGCCGTCAAGTGACCCCGCACGACCGGTGGCTGCTGCGCACCGACACCACCACCTACGCCGTCACCCTCGGCGGCGACGGCCGCTGGGCCGAACTCGCCGCCTGGGGGCCGCACGGCGTCGAGGACGGGCCGTCGCCCCTCGACTGGTCGCGGCGCACCCACTTCATCGTCCCCGCCGACGCCGCCCCGGCCGAGTACATCCCGTACGGGCTGCGGCCGTTCACCGGCGCGGACCTGATCGCCTCCCGCCCCGGCGACGACCGCGGCAGCTGGTGGTGCTTCACCGGCGCCACGCAGGACGGCGACCGGGCGCTGCGCCTGGAGTTCGCCGACGATCTGCTCGGCCTGCGCACCACGCTGTGCTACGAGACGGTGCCCGGCACCGACGTCGTCCTGCGCTGGACGGAGCTCACCTGCACCGGTGCGGAGGAGGTGCGCCTGGAGCGCTTCGACTCCGCCGCCGTCAACGTGCCCGTCCAGGGCGGCGCGCGGCTGACGTACCTGGCCGGACAGTGGTCGCAGGAGTTCCAGTTGAAGCACCTGGAGCTGGAGCGCGGCCGCTTCGAGATGGAGAGCACCCAGGGCTCGGCCGGACACGCCTACCACCCCTGGCTCGCCGTCCAGGACGCCGCCGCCCCCGCCGAGGGCGCCACCCCCACCTACGGCATCGCCCTGGAATGGTCGGGCAACTGGCGGATCACCGCCGACGCCGAGCCCGGCGGCGCCGTCCGGGTGCGCGCCGGCCGGGTGCCCCACGAGGGCGCGATCCGCCTCTCCCCCGGCGCCACCCTCGTCACGCCCCGGCTGGCCTGCGCCTTCAGCCCGGACGGGCTCGACGGGCTGGCCCGCGTCTGGCACCGCTACGAGCGCCGCCTCACCGGAGCGCGCATCGACCGGCCGCGCAAGGTCCTCTACAACTCGTGGGAGGCGACCGGCTTCGACGTCGACGCCGCCGGGCAGCTGGAGCTCGCCAAGGCGGCCGCGGAACTGGGCGCCGAACTCTTCGTCGTCGACGACGGCTGGTTCACCGGACGCTCCGACGACACCGCCGGCCTCGGCGACTGGGATCCGGACCCGGACGGGTTCCCCGGCGGGTTCGACCGGTTCGTGGCGGACGTCCGCGCCCTCGGCATGGACTTCGGCCTGTGGGTGGAGCCCGAGGGCATCAGCCCCCGCTCCAGGCTCTACGCCGAGCACCCCGAGTGGGTGTACCGCATCGAGGGCCGGCCCGCGACGCCGATACGCAACCAGCTGCTGCTCGACCTCGGCCGTGCGGACGTCCAGGAGTTCGTCATCGCCACCCTCGACCGGCTGCTCGGCTCCCACGCCGTCAGCTACCTCAAGTGGGACATGAACCGGCCGCCCACCGAGCGCGGCCGCCCCGGCCACCCGGCCGGTCCCGACCCCGAGCACCAGGACCTCGACGCCGGCCATGTCGCCGGCTACCTGCGCGTCCTGGACCACCTGCGCACCGCCCACCCGCACGTCACCGTCGAGGGCTGCGCCGGCGGCGGCGCCCGCGTGGAGCACGCCACCCTCGCCCGCACCGACGTGGTGTGGCCCAGCGACAACACCGCGCCCATGGACCGGCTGCGCATCCAGTACGGCTATCTCCACGCGCACGCCCCGCACACCATGAGCTCCTGGGTCACCGATGCCCCCGGCGTCTTCGACCCGCGCCCCCGCTCCCTCGCCTTCCGGTTCGTCAACTCCATCGCCGGAGTCCTGGGCATCGGCGCCGACATCCGCCACTGGACGCCGCAGCAGCGTGCCGAGGCCGCCGAGTGGATCGCCCGCTACAAGGAGATCCGCGACATCGTCCACCACGGCGAGGTCAGCCTGCTGGGCAGCCCCGCCGACCCGACCTGCGGCATCCAGTACGAGGAGCCGGGCGGCGCCCGCCTGGTGGTGACGGCCTGGAACACCGGTCCGCTCGACGGCGCGCCGCTGGTGCCCGGCCGGGCCGCCCGACTGCGTCTGCGCGGCCTGCCGCCGGACGCCGTCTACACCGACACCGACACCGGCACCCGCTACAGCGGCGCGTACCTGCTCCACTCGGGGCTGCCGTTCGCCTGGACCGCCGCACACGACGCGGAGCTGACCGTCCTGGCCCGGCAGTGACGACAGCGGAAGAATCTGCATCCCACTCGACTCTCGAACATCTGCGCCCCACCTCCCTCTCGAACAGGAGACGATCCACCCCATGAACGCAGCCGCCCGCTTCACCAACCGGGTCGCCGTCGTCACCGGCGCCGCGTCGGGCATCGGCGCGGCCACCGCGGCACGCCTCGCCGCAGAGGGCGCGGCCGTCGTCCTGGTCGACATCGCCGCCGAACGCGGTGAGGAGACCGCCGAACGGCTGCGCAAGGACGGGTCCCCGGCCCTCTTCGTCGCCGCCGACGTCGCGAGCGAGGACGACTGGCAGCGGGTGATCACCGCCGCCCACACCTTCGGGCCCGTGGGCGTCCTGGTCAGCAACGCCTACACGGTGGCGGTCGCACCGGCCCACGAGACCAGCCTCGCCTCCTGGGAACGGCAGCTCTCGGTCAACCTCACCGGCGCCTTCCTGGGCGTCAGAGCGACACTGCCCGACCTGCGCGAGCACCAGGGGGCCGTGGTCCTCGTCTCCTCCGTCCACGCCCACCGGGGGATCCCCGGCCATCCGGCGTACGCGGCGAGCAAGGGCGCGCTGCTGTCGCTGTGCGGCCAGCTCGCCGTCGAGTACGGCCCCGAGGTCCGCGTCAACGCCGTGCTGCCGGGACCGATCCTGACCGCCGCCTGGGACCGGGTCCCGCCGGCCGACCGCGAGCTCAGCGCCGCCGGAACCGCGGCGCGCCGCTTCGGCACCCCCGAGGAGGTCGCCGCCGCCGTCGCCTTCCTCGCCGCCGACGAAGCCTCCTACATCACCGGATCCAGCCTGCTCGTGGACGGCGGCTGGAGCGTCGCCAAGGACTCCGCCTGACGGAGCCGACCGCTCCGGCCATCGACCGACCAGCAAGAAAGGCAACACACATGACGCCATACGCACGCCGCGGGGTGCACGGCCAGACCGTGGAGACCCTCGCCCGCCGGGTGCTCAGCGGCGAGATCCCCGAGGGAGCGACGCTCGACATGGCGGCCCTGCAGAGCGAACTGGACGTCAGCCTGACGGCCCTGCGCGAATCGCTCAAGGTGCTCGCGGCCAAGGGCATGGTCGACGCCCGGCAGAAGCGCGGCACCTTCGTCCGGCCCCGCTCCGACTGGAACCTGCTCGACGCCGACGTGCTGCGCTGGCAGTTCTCCGAGAGCACCGCCACCGGCGCCGACCCCGCGCTGCTGCGCAATCTCGGCGAGGTCCGCGGCATCATCGAACCCGCCGCCGTACGGCTGGCCGCGGCCCGCCGCACCGACGCCGACCTCGAGGCACTGGAGGCGGCGCTGACCGCGATGGGCCAGGAGGGCGGCGCGAGCGACGCCGTCGAGGCCGACCTCGCCTTCCACCGGGCGCTGCTCGCCGCCACCCACAACGAGCTGCTGGAACGCATGGAAATGGTCATCGAGTCGGGCCTGGCCCAGCGCGACCGGCTCGTGCACAGCGCCCCCCACAGCGAGGACCCGGTCCCCAGCCACCGAGCCGTCCTCGACGCCGTGCGCGACCGGGACCCGGACGCCGCCGAGCACGCCATGCGCGCCCTGCTCGACCAGGCCACGCGCGACCTCGACAAGCTCAGCGTCCCGTCCGGGGCCCAGGGCGCGAACGGCTCCGCCGAGCAGAAGGACGGCCGGTCACAGTGAAGATCGCGCGCGTCGAGACCTTCCTCGTCCCGCCCCGCTGGCTGTTCTGCCGCATCGAGACCGACGACGGCGTCGTCGGCTGGGGCGAGCCGGTGGTGGAGGGCCGGGCCGAGGTGGTCAGGTCGGCCGTCGAGGTGCTGGCGGAGTACCTGATCGGCCAGGACCCGCTGCGCATCCAGGACCACTGGCAGGTGCTGAGCAAGGGCGGCTTCTACCGCGGCGGCCCGGTCCTCTCCAGCGCCGTCGCCGGCCTCGACCAGGCCCTGTGGGACATCGCGGGCCGCGCCCTCGGGGTGCCGGTGCACACCCTGCTCGGCGGCCCGGTCCGCGACACCGTCCGGGTGTACGCGTGGGTCGGCGGCGACGAACCCGAGCGGCTCACGGACGAGGTGACCGCCCAGGTGGAGGCCGGCTTCACCGCCGTCAAGATGAACGCCGCCGGGCGCACCCCGCCGATCGGCAGCCCCGCCGAGACGGCTGCCGTCGTCGAGCGCGTGGCGGCCGCCCGCGCGGCGCTGGGCCCGCACCGTGACGTCGCCGTCGACTTCCACGGCCGCTTCAGCGCCGCCAACGCGCGGCGCGTGCTCCACGAGATAGCCCCGCTGCACCCGCTGTTCGTCGAGGAACCCGTCCTGCCCGAGCAGGCACATCTGCTGCCCGGGCTGGTCGCCGCCTCGTCCGTGCCGGTGGCCACCGGCGAACGGCTCTACGGGCGCGCCGACTTCCTCCCGGCGCTGACCGCGGGCGTCGCCGTGGCCCAGCCGGACCTGTCGCACGCGGGCGGGATTTCGGAGGTCACCCGGATCGCCTCGCTCGCCGAGACGTTCGGGGCCCACCTGGCGCCGCACTGCCCGCTCGGTCCCATCGCGCTGGCCGCCAGCCTCCAGGTCGCCTTCGCCACGCCCAACTTCCTGATCCAGGAGCAGAGCCGCGGCATCCACTACAACAAGGACGCCGACCTGCTGTCCTACCTGGTCGACACCGAGCCCTTCCGCTTCGTCGACGGCCAGGCGCACCGCACCGCACTGCCCGGACTGGGCATCGCCGTGGACGAGGACGCGGTCCGCGCCGCCGACCGGTCCGGCCATGCCTGGCGCAACCCCGTCTGGCGGCACGCCGACGGCTCCTTCGCCGAATGGTGAGCGTCACGCGGCTGCCCGTCCGCGTCACCACCGACCCCGACCACGGCGGGCGCTGGACGTCGCTGACCGCGGGCGGCCGCGAGTGGCTGTGGCGCCGCGACGAGCCCCGCCGCCCTGTGGTCCGGCCTGACGACCCGTTCGCCGACGCCGGCGGGCTGGAGGAGTGCGTGCCCACCGTGCGCGGACTGCCCGACCACGGGGACGCCTGGTCGCGGCCGTGGCGCAGGGCGGGGGAAGAGGACGTCGCGCAGTGCCCCGACTTCCGTCTGACCCGGCGCATCGCCGAGCGTGCGGACGCGGTCGTCGCCGACTACGGGCTCGCCGCCGAGCCCGGCTACCGCTTCGTGTGGGCCGCCCACGCCCTGCTGGCCCTCTCCCCCGCCGCCCGGATCGGCGTCGTCGGACCGGCGGCGACCCGGCTCTACCCGGACGAGGGCGACCGCTGGGTGGCCGGCGCCTGGCCCGGCGTCGACGGCGTACGGCTGGACCGGTTCGGACCGGACGACGGAAGCGCCGTCGGGGCGGTCGTCCTCACCTCCCGGGTGTCCGTGCACGACGGCGCGGACACGCTGCACCTGTCCGTCGAGGCCGCCGGGCAACCGGTCGCGGTCGCCCTCTGGCGCAACCTCGGCGGCTTTCCCCGGGGCGCGCCCTACCGCTCGATCGGCGTCGAGCCGATGCTCGGCCGCGTCTTCGACCGGGCCGCGGCCGGCGACGGCGACACCGCCGTCGTGCCATCGACCGGCGAGGTCGCCTGGCGGCTCACCGTCACCGCGACCCGCCGCGCCTGAACCCACCGGAAGACTTGAATCCTCATCACCAGAAGGGGTGTCGGATGAACCTGCTCGCCGAGTTGCGCGCCCATCGACTGCTCGCGATCGTCCGCGGCAGCGACCCGGACGCCGCGCTGACCACCGTGTTCACCCTCGTCGAGGCGGGTGTCGCCCTCATCGAGGTCTCCCTCTCCGGGCGGGGCGCGCTCGACGTCATCGCGCGGGCCCGTGCCGCGCTCGGCCCCGACGCGATGCTCGGCGCCGGAACCGTGCTCAGCCCCGACGACGCCCGGGCCGCCCAGAAGGCCGGGGCCGCCTTCCTCGTCTCCCCGGCGGTCGGCGACGGCATCGCCACCGGGCGGGAACTCGGACTCCCCGTACTCGTCGGGGTGATGACGCCCACCGACGTCCTTCAGGCGCTGCGGCTCGGCGCCGACGCCCTCAAGCTCTTCCCGGCGGGCAGCGCCGGGGGCCCCGGCTATCTGCGGGACCTGCGCGGCCCCTTCCCGGACCTGCCGTTCGTACCCGTCGGCGGAGTGGACGCGGCGGCCGCCGCCGACTACCTGCGCGAGGGAGCCACTGCCGTCGGCGTCGGATCGCCCCTCATCGGCGACGCCGCCGAGGGCGGCGACCTCACCGCCCTGCGCGAGCGCGCCCGCGCCTTCCTGGACGTCGTCCGCACCCAGGACCGCCCGTGACCGGTCCCGTGGTCGTGGGGAGCGACCGCCTCGAACTGGGCGAGGGCATCCGCTGGACGGACGGCCGCGCCGTGCTGACCGACATCCTCACCGGCCGGCTGCTCGCCCTGCCCGACGGGCCGGACGCGCCGCTCGCCCCGATCGTCCGACTGCGCTGCCCGTTGGGCGCCGTGGCGCCGGTGGAGGGGCGCCCCGGTCACTGGGTCGCGGCGGCGGGCACCGGCATCTGCCGTATCGACCCCGCGGGCCGCGTCGACTGGTTCGCGCGCCCCGAGGACGACGCGCCCGTGCCGATGCGGATGAACGACGGCGTCGCCGACCCGCACGGCCGCTTCTGGGCGGGCAGCATGGCGTACGGGGTCACCGAGGACGCGGGCTCCCTCTACCGCCTGGACCGCGACGGCCGCGTCACCCGCGTCCTGCGGGACGTCACGATCCCCAACGGCCCGGCCTTCAGCGCCGACGGCACCGTCATGTACCTCGCCGACAGCGCCCGGGGCGTCATCCGCCGCTACCCGGTCGACCCCGTGAGCGGAGAGCCAGGCGCCCCCGAACCCTTCGTCACCCTCGGCTCCGGCAGCCCCGACGGCATGACCACCGACATCGAGGGCTGCCTGTGGACCGCCGTCTGGGGCACCGGGCAGGTCCACCGCTACCGCCCCGACGGGGGCCTCGACCGGATCGTCGACCTGCCCGTCGGGCAGCCCGCGGGGCTCTGCCTCGGCGGCCCCGACGGCCGTACGCTCCTCGTCACCAGCGCGCAGATCGGCCTGGCCGCCCCGGGACCCCTCGACGGCGCCGTCTTCGCGGTCCGGGTGGACGTCCCCGGCGCCCCGGCCGCCCCGTACCGCGCCGACACACTCTAGGAAGCCCGCCATGAGCACCCATCGGCCACTGCGCCCCGGCCCCGTGGTCTGCGTCGGCGAGACGATGGCCGCCCTCGCCCCCGACCCCCTGGGGCCGTTGGACGACGCCGACCTGCTGCGCGTCGACATCGCGGGCGCCGAGTCGAACGTCGCTCTCTACCTCGCCGACCACGGCATCCCCGCGCGCTGGGTCTCCGCGGTCGGCGACGACCCCTTCGGCCGCCGCGTCCGCGCCCGGATCGCCGCGGGCGGCGTCGACGTCAGCGGTGTCCGCACCGACCCGGAGCGGCCCACCGGGCTGCTGCTCAAGGACCCGGGCGCGCACGGCACCCGCGTCCGCTACCACCGCGCCGGATCCGCCGCCTCGGCCCTCACCGCCGACGTGCTCGACGACCCGGCGGTGGCGGGCGCCGCGCTCGTCCACCTCAGCGGCATCACCCCCGCCCTGTCGCCCGGCTGCCGTGCCCTCGTCGAACGCGCGCTGCGCCCCGACCGCCCGTGGCCCGTCAGCTTCGACGTCAACCACCGCCCCGCCCTGTGGGCCGGTCGGTCTGCCGCCGACGTGCTGGGGGCGCTCGCGGACCGGGCCGACATCGTCCTCGTCGGCCTCGACGAGGCCCAGGTCCTGTGGGGCGACCGGATCACCGACGCCGAGCAGGTCCGCGCCCTGCTGTCCGGCCCGCGCGTCCTCGTCGTGAAGGACGGGGACCGCGCCGCCACCGCCTTCGTGGGGACCGCCGCCCACAGCGTGCCCGCCCTGACCGTGCGCGTCGCCGAACCGGTCGGCGCCGGCGACGCCTTCGCCGCCGGATTCCTCAGCGGTCTGCTGCGGCAGCTGCCCGTGGACCGCGCCCTGCGGTTGGGCCATCTCACCGCGGCCTCGGCCTTGAGGGTCGCCGCCGACCACGGCCCGCTGCCCGACCCCGCCGTCGTCGAGGCGCTCCTGAACGCCGACGACGAGACCTGGCGGGCCGCCGTGATCGACTGATTCCTGCGGAGGCGTCCGTCCGGAGCGTCCTCTCCCCACAGAGTGGTGGTGTCTGTCGGCTCGGCGTTTGACGGATGTGTCGGCGTGGGTAGTTCGCCGTCGCCGTCGGACCAGGGGCCCGACCGTCGGGCGAGGAGAGAATGACGTGAGGGTCGTGATCACGGGCGCGTTCGGCTTCCTGGGCCGTCGGCTCACCGGCGCACTGCTGCGGACGCCGACGTTGCGTGGCACACCGATCACCCGACTGGTGCTCGTCGACCGCATCGTGGAGCCCGACTCCGTGGTGGCGACGAACCCGCTCGTGGACATCGTGCACGGCGACCTGATCGACCGTCTCGACGACGTGTTCGCGGAGCCGGTTCATATGCTCCTCCACCTTGCCGCCGCGGTGTCGGCCGAGTGCGAGGCCGACTTCGACCTCGGTATGCGCGCCAATGTGGACACCACCCGTGCCCTGCTCGACGCTGCCCGGGCACAGTCGGCCGCCGGAGGGCCGAGGCCGCGGGTGCTGTTCGCCAGCAGTCTCGCCGTCTATGGTTCGACCCCGGAGCCGAGCCTGCCCGCGGTGGTCAGTGAGTCGTCCCTTCCCGTACCGCGGTCGAGCTACGGAACGCAGAAGCTCATCTGCGAGCAGATGATCGCGGACTGCACGCGGCGCGGCTTCCTCGACGGACGCGTCGCCCGTCTGATGACCGTCGTGGTGCGGCCGGGCCGGCCGAACGCGGCCGCCTCCGGCTTCCTGTCCAGCATCGTTCGGGAGCCGCTCGCGGGACTCCCGGCAGTCTGCCCGGTGCGGCCCGACCTGCGGGTGGCCCTGGCCTCACCACGCCGGACCGTGCAGGGGATCCTGCGCATCGCGGAGGCCGAGCGCGGCGTCGGGCCGGGGCGGCTGGAAGGCCCGGCGCCGGTCAACCTGCCTGCGCTCACGGTCTCGGTCGCCGAGATGCTCGCCACGCTGCGGCAGGTGGCCGGCGATGCCGTCGCCGACCTGGTGACCATCACGCCCGACCCTGCCGTCGAGGCCATCGTGGGCTCGTGGCCCGCCGTCTTCGACAGCAGTCGCGCCGCCGCACTCGGTCTGGAGCCCGACCCGAGCTTCCTGTCGGTCGTGCAGGACTACCTCGCCGATCACCCCGACGCCGTCGACGGCGGATGAACTCGGGCCTAGGGGCTGTCTCTAGTTGTGATCAAGTGGCTTGGGATGGGGACCGGTGCGATAAGACTGTGGTGTGACGCGCGCGCAACTCACCGACAGTGA